>NZ_JAATVW010000013.1 GCF_011947225.1 Planosporangium flavigriseum
TCGCAGATCCTGACCCAGGCCGGTACCGCGATGCTGGCCCAGGCCAACCAGGCCAGCCAGGGCGTGCTCAAGCTGCTCGGCTGAGCCGGTTAGGCGCTAACTGAATAACAACTTCACAGCTATCCGGAAGGGGTGGCCCGCGCAGACCGCTGGCCACCCCTTTCGGCGGTGTACGCAGTAACCCCGCGTTCGGTCGGGACGGAGGAGCACAGTGGTCAGTATTGGCGCAGTCGATGGCCTTATCAGCGGCATGAACACGTCGCAGGTCATCGACCAGTTGATGCAGCTCGAGGCCAGGCCGCAGACCATGTTGAAGGCGAAGGTCTCGAAGGAGAACCTGATCGTCGCCGCGTACCAGGCGGTGAACAGCAAGATGGCCGCGCTGAAGACCGCGGCCGAGGCATTCACCGCACCGAACGCGCTGACTCCGACGAACCCGACCTGGCAGGCGGTCAAGGCGACCTCGTCCGCCACGTCGGTGACCGCGACAGCGACGACCGGCGCGTCCCCCGTCAGCCTCACCTTCGACGTGACGGCGCTGGCGAAGGCTCAGGTGACGACCGCGAGCTACGCCTCGGCCACCGCAACCGCCACGACCGGCAGCTCCGTCGACCTCACGGTCGCCGGCACGACCACTACGATCAACCTCACGGACACCTCCGTACAGGGCGTGGCCAGCGCGATCAACGCGGCCAAGACCGGCGTGACCGCCGCCGTCGTCACCACGACTACAGGCACCGTCCTGCAGCTCACCGGCGACAAGACCGGCGCGGCGAACTCTTTCAGCATCACCGGGCTCTCCGCGGCCACCACCAACATCGTCACGGCTTCCGACGCCCAGATCACCGTAGGCGACCCGGCCTCCGGCGGCTACGTCGTCACCAGCGCCACCAACTCGTTCACGAACCTGATGAACAACGTGACCGTGAACGTGTCGAAGCTGGAGACCGGCGTTACCATGACCGTCGCCGCCGACCCGGAGTCGATCGCGGACAAGATGCAGGCGCTGGTCGATGCCGCCAATTCCGCCCTGGCCCAGGTCGGCACCTACACCACGTACAACTCGACCGCCAAGTCCGGTGGGGTCCTGACCGGCGACTACACCGTGCGCCTGCTACGGGACAACATCCTGTCGGCGGTCAGCAACGGACTTGCCGGGTACGGCAGCTACAAGCAGGTCGGTGTCGACCTGGACAAGACCGGCAAGCTGACCTTCGATCGCAGCGCCTTTATCGTCGCCTACAACGCGAATCCAGCCAGCGTGCAGAACGGCGTGAGCAACGGCGTCGCCACGAGCCTGAGCAAGATCGCCAAGGACGCGACCGACTTCGTCAGCGGCACCCTGACGACAGCGATTCAGAGCGGCCAGGACCAGGTCAAGGACCTGAACAACCGGATCGCCGACTGGGACAGCCGCCTGCAGATGCGACAGACCGCGCTCAAGCGGCAGTTCGCCGCTATGGAGGCCGCGCTCGGACAGCTGAAGAACCAGTCCAGCTGGCTGGCAGGTCAGATCGGTGGCCTGCCCAGCGGTAATTCGAGCGGTAATTGAGGACCCCGATGAGCAATCCCGCACTTCGCGCCCGGTACCTGGCCCAGTCGATCGCCACCGCGTCCCCCGGACAGCTGCTGGTGATGCTGTACGACCGGCTGGTCGTCGACCTGACGCAGGCCGAGGAGGCGCTGCGAGCCGGCGACCGCGAAACCGGTTCGGCCCGGCTGATGCACGCCCAGGAAATCGTGGCGGAACTTCACTCCACCTTGGACCTCTCCGTCTGGGAGGGCGCCGCGGACCTGGCCCGGATCTACCGGTTCCTGCTGACTGAACTGATCAAGGCCAACGTCCGCGGCGACGCGGACCTGGCTGGTGCCTGCCGCCGCATGGTGGAGCCGCTGCGCGACGCGTGGCGGGAGGCGCTCCAGACGACGCAGGCGGCCGCCGCCTCGGCGGCGGGAGCCGTCCCGGCGCGGGTCGCGTGACGGCCGTGACCAGCGGCTGGCGGCGCGCCTGGACGGATGCGCTGGACGCGCTCGAGGTCGACGTGGAGCGGGTGGAGGCGCTGCTCGCCGAGGACCACCGAGCTCGGGACCTGCCCTTGGCCACCCCGTGGTCACCGCCGGAGGGGCTCGGCGAGCTGCCGTTGGACCTGCGCCCACGCGCGGACGCCATCCTCAACCGGCAGCTCGCCGCAGCCCAGGCGCTCGCGCTCGCGATGGTGGCGAACCGCCGCCAGAGCGAGATGGCCGCGCGCATCGAGGCGGGCGACGAGCCCCGTCGGCCGGCCTACCTCGACTGCGCCATCTGACCACGCGTCCGGCGCGCCCCCGCATCAGCGGTCACCCTTTCGAGTGATGCCCGATTTACGTAGGTCTCAGGACCGGCCCGCCGGTGCCGATACATATCGTGTGAGCCGACTTCCTGTCTCGATCGTCGTTACCGCCAGCGGCAGCCTTGATGACTTCCACGCGAGTCTGGAGTGTCTGCGCCCGACCCTCGGTATACGAGACGAGGTCGTCTGCGTCGTGCCGACCGACCGGGCAGACCTGCGCGACGAGCTCAACGGCAGAACGTGGCTCACGGTGCTCGATGTGGAGTCCGCGGACCCGGCCACCCGCTGGGCGGCCGGGTGTGCCGCCACCCGGCACTCCCTCATCGTCTTTCTCGACGGCGACGTCCTCGTCTCTCCACACTGGCTGGACCCGGTCGTCGAGGCGTTGACCGAACCGGGCGTCGTCGCCGCCGGTCCGCGGTGCCACCTCACCATCGGCCCGCAGGGCGTCGATCTGCCCGACGAGGCGTTGGTCAACGTTCCTGCCTTCAAGTCGTACGCCCGGCAGTGGCGACAGGAGCACACCGGCAGTTTCAGCGAGGTCGACCGGCTGGGGCCGGTCTGCGCCGCCTTCCGGCGCGACGCGCTCAGCCGGGTCGGCGGGCCGACCCTCGACATGCCGTACGAGCAGTTGCGCAGGAAAGGCCGGATCGTCGTCGCGCACAGCGCGCTCGTCGCACACGTGGGTTCGGAGCAGTGCTCCCTGCGCGTGCCCGACATCTCCACCGACGCTCCCCTGCTGTCCGCGAGCCTGATCGTGAAGGACGAGGAGGAGATCCTCGCCGAGTGCCTGACCGCGCTGCGGGACTTCGTCGACGAGATCGTCGTATACGACACCGGCTCCACCGACCGATCCCGGGAGATCGCCCGCGAGCACGGCGCCCGGGTCATCGAAGGCTATTGGAACGATCATTTCGGTGACGCGCGAAACCGGTCGATCGAGAACTGTACGGGGCAGTGGGTCGTCGTCGTGGACGCGGACGAGATCATGACCGGTGATCCCGCCCAGGTGCGTGCGGCGCTGGCCACCGCCGACAGGCCGGCCCTGCTCGCCGAGGTGGAGAGCCTGACCGGCCATGGCACCGCGACGTACGGGCGGATGCTGTCCGTCCGGTTCTTCCGGCCCAACCGCGGCCGGTACATCCGCCGCCTCCACGAGCAGGTGAGCGACCGGATCGTCGGTCGTCCGGTACGCTCCGTGCCGCTACCCGGCGTGAGTCTTCGCCACTCCGGCTACACGACCGTCCGCGCCACCGTCAAGAACAAGGGTGAGCGCAACCTTCGACTGGCCGAGTTGTCGGTCGAGGACTCGACGGCCGGCGGCCATCATCTGATCGACCTCGCGCGCTCCCAGCTCATGGCGGGCAAGGTCGAAGAGGCGTTCGAGACGTGCCAGGAGGGGCTGGCCACCAGCACCGAGGCGGTCGTCCGGCTGGGATTCCTCCGGCCCTTGATCCACGCTTGCGAGGCCCTGGGAAAGCTCGATGTAGCCCGTGCGGCGATCGCGGAAATTCGTCAGCTGTCCAGCGCCGCCGTGGCAGATGAGTTCGAGGCGCGCATCCGTTACAAGGACGGGGACCTCGAGGGCGCCCTGGCGGCCGTCCGGGCGTTTCCGGAGTCCGTGATGGACGACCAGTTCACCTTTATCAGCCGGGATCGCCTCGCCGAAATCGAGATTCTCAGCCTGTTCCGGCTCCAGCGCCACCGCGAGGCGGCGGAGCGGCTGCGCGAGTGCGTTCGGGCACAGACGTTGCCCCTGAACCTTCCCCAGATGGCGGCGGTGCTCAAGGCCGCCGGTTCGGGGATTGACGAGCTCGCGGACCTGGTCCCGGCGCCCGCCCTCCGCGCCCTGCTGTTCCTGACGACCGAAGCCCCGGTCGACCAGGTCGACGAGGTGCTGGAGGCGCTCTGGCAGCGGCACGCCGGCTCGGCGGCCCTGCTGGCGGCCGCGGCCCGGCTCGGTGGCGGACTGCCGGTCATGCGTGCGATGGAGTGGGCCGCCCGCCTGCGCCAGCACGGATTCTCGGAGCACTGCACGCTGCTGGCGCTGGCCGCGAATGAGACGCGGAGGTCTCGCGACCGCGTACTGGCCACCGCGATCGCGCTGGAACTGTTCTCCGACGAGCGCGCGATGCCGCTGCTGGAGAAGACACTCGAAGCCGTACCGGACGACGAGACCGACGCCGTGCTCGACGAACTGCGGCTGCTCGCGCCCGGAATCGCCGCGGCCATCGCGCCCGCCGCCGCCGGCTGAGACGGCCGCGCTGCACGACGCCGGCCATGAGCGGGGGTACACCGGTACGTCCTGGACGTACCGGTGGGCACGGACAGCGGCTTCTTCGGCTGTACGGCCGCCGAACAGCTCGTCGCCCAGTTGCTTGTCGACCGGCAGATCGACGGCTGTTGCGTGACTGCTGGAGCTCGCGGAGCTGGTATGCGCGCCGAACGCTCCGGCCTCCGACGCGGTCTTGGCCGCCGGCTGGATGGCGCAGGCTCCCCGCGTCATCGAGGACGCGGAGCTCTGGTACCGACTGGCGCGGCCGCCGACGGCACGCCCATCCCGATCGACGTGGCCACCGTGCTCACCGTGGGCTGGTTCGACAACATCCTGCTCATTCGCTGAGCGAGCAGCACCGGGGGCGCCGAGACGGTACCCGTTTGGCAACCGCCAAGCCGGTGATTGGCAACCGACAAAGCCGTTCAAGCCCCCAGCTCCCTGCCGATGAGAACCATGAGCACGGAGCGCTCAACTGGGTCGCCATGGATCGGCGATACGTACCACCGTCGCCGAAGGGAGCGTCCTCCGATGCTGGACGACGTCACGTCCGTCGCGCTGCACACTGCGCTGTCCGGTCTTCATCTGAGACAGCGAGTGATCGCCGACAACATCGCGAACATTGAGACCCCCAACTTCCACGCCCGCAAGGTCTCCTTCGAGAAGGCCCTGGGCGCCGCGATCGCGAGCGGCGGCAACCCGGCGGACGTGTCACCGACCATCGCCCGGTCGCTGGAGCCCACCCGACTGGATGGCAACAACGTCAACCTCGACGAGGAGACGATCTCCAGCATCGACGCGGGTCTGCGGTACCAGCTGGCGTTGACGGCACTGAACAACAAGATCAACGGCCTGAGCAGCGTCATCAAGGGAGTTGCGTAACATGGCCCTCCCCACCTTCGGCACGATCGGCATCGCGGGCACCGGCCTCACCGTGTACCGCAAGTGGCTCGACGCGGTCTCCGACAACATCACGAACATGAACAACGCCAGCCCCACCAGCGGGCAGGCGTTCCAGGCGCGCTACGTGCTGGCCCAGGCCCAGACCGACGGTATGACCGGCCAGGGCGCCGGCGTCGCGGTCGGTGGCATCGCGCTGAGCGGGAACCCCGAGGGGCGGCTGGTGTACGAGCCGAACAACCCGCTCGCCGACAAGGACGGAATGGTCCGCTACCCGGACATCGACCTCGGTAGCCAGATGGCGCAGATGATCATGGCGCAGCGCGGTTACCAGGCGAACCTCGCTGTGGTCGAGCGGGCCAAGACCTCGTACGAGGCGGCTCTGCAGCTCGGGAGGAGCGCATGAGCATCGACGCGATCGGCGCGATCGGCGGCGCGCTGCCGATACTGCCGACTCCCCCTGCGCTCGACGCGGGCACTGCCCAGCCGGCCGACACCGGCGCCAGCTTCGCCGCCACGCTCGGCCGTGGCCTGGAGCAGCTGCAGTCCGTGCAGAGCAAGGCGGACGACCTCGCCGTGCAGGCGGCCGCAGGGACCCTCGCGGACCCGGCCGAGTACATGATCGCCAGCTCTCAGGCGTCGCTGGCCACCCAGTTGACGGTGGCTGTGCGCAACAAGGCGATCGAGGCGTTTAACGAGATCATGAGGTTGCAGGCCTGATGCGCGACCGCGTTACCGCCGTTCTGCGCCGGATCACCGAGACCTTCCAGTCGTTCACGCCTGGCCAGAAGGCCATGAGCGTATTCGCGGTGATCGCGCTCGCCATCGGTGGATACTTCTTCTCCACGTGGGTGGCCCAACCCACGTACAGTCCCCTGTTCTCCAACCTCGCCCCCGCCGACGCGAGCGCGATCGTCGACAAGCTGACCGCGGACGGTGTCCCCTACCAGCTCACCAACGGCGGCCAGACCATCATGGTGCCGCAGGACCAGGTGTACGCCGAGCGCATCAAGCTCAGCGGCCAGGGACTGCCGGCCCAGGCGGACACCGGCTACGCGCTGCTGGACAAGCAGGGCGTGATGACCAGCGACTTCATGCAGCAGGTCGGCTACCAGCGGGCGCTCGAGGGCGAGCTGAACAAGACGATCAAGTCGATCAGCGGCGTGCAGAACGCGGCCGTGCATCTGGCGATCCCGACCAAGGACGTGTTCGCCGACAACCAGCAGAAGCCGACCGCGTCGGTGCTCGTGCAGACCGCGCCGAGCGCGAAGCTGAGCTCCGCCCAGGCGCAGTCGATCGTCCACCTCGTCGCGTCGAGCGTGCCCGGCCTGGAGGCCAGCAAGGTGACCCTCGTCGGCGCCGACGGCAAGGTGCTGTCCACCGAGGACAGCGCCGGCGCGAGCGGCGCCGCGGACTCCCGCAGCCAGCAGACGCTGGCGTTCGAGCAGCGCATGACCGGCTCGCTGCAGCAGATGCTCGACCAGGTCGTGGGCACCGGACACGCGGCCGTCAAGATCACCGCCGACCTCGACTACGACCAGACCGAGACCAAGACCCAGAAGTACATCGCGGACCCGAGCACCCCGCCGCTGGCGGAGAGCAAGAAGACCGAGCTGTACAGCGGAAGCGGGGCGCTCGGCGCCGGCGTGCTCGGCCCGGACAACATCCAGGTGCCCACCGGGGTCAACCCCTCGAGCGGGTACTCGTCGGAGTCCCTGACCCGCAACAACGCGGTCGGGATGGTGACCGAGACCCGCAAGTCCGCACCCGGCTCGGTCCGCCGGCTCTCGGTCGCGGTCATGCTCGACAGCGCCACCGCCGGCGGCGTCGACCAGGGCCAGCTGCAGCAGTTGGTGTCCTCGGCGGTCGGGCTGGACCCCAACCGCGGTGACTCCATCGCGGTGAGCACGATCCCGTTCGACAAGTCCGCCGCGAAGGCGAACGCCACCGCGCTCGCCGACGCCAAGAAGGCCGAACAGCAGGCCCAGCTGTACTCGATGCTCAAGACCGGCGCTGTCGTCGGTGCGATCCTCCTGCTCGGGCTCATCGCCTGGCTGCGCACCCGGCGGCGGAACAAGGGCCTGCGCTCCCTGCAGGCCGAGATCGCCCGGGCCAACGAGGAGCGGCTGCAGCTCGAACTGGCCGAGGCCCGCGCGGCGCTCGAGGCCGAGGCCAACGCGGAGGCACGGCTCGCGATCGCGGGCGGCGGCCCCGACGACGACGCAGCCGCAGAGCGCGAGGAGCGGCAGCGGGAGATCACCAGCCTGGTCGAGCAGCAGCCTGAAGAGGTCGCGATGGTCCTGCGCGGCTGGCTCGCGGATCGGAGGGGCTGACGATGGCCGAGACCGCCACGCAGCTGTCCGGCCTGCGCAAGGCTGCGATCATGCTCGTCCAGATGGGCAAGGAACAGTCGGCGAAGGTCCTCGGGCAGATGCGCGAGTCCGAGGTCGAGGAGCTCACCGCCGAGATCATGCGGCTGGGCACCATCGACGGGAACATCGCCGAGGAAGTTCTCGACGAGTTCCACAACATGGCCGTGGCCAACAGGTACGCCCACCAGGGCGGCCTGGACTACGCCAAGGAACTGCTGGAGGCGTCGCTCGGCCGGGAGGCCGCCGAGGCCGTGGTCAACCGGCTGTCCGCGGCCTTCGTGGAGATGCCGTTCGCCTTCCTGCAGAAGGCCGACCCGCGACAGGTGCTCTCGTTCGTACAGGAGGAGCACCCGCAGACGATCGCGCTGGTCCTGGCGCACATGCCGGCCGCGATGGCCTCGCAGATCCTCTCCGGCCTCGCCGGTGAGCTGCAGGCCGACGTCGCCCACCGCATCGCCATCATGGACCGCACCTCCCCCGACATCATCCGGCAGGTCGAGTCCACCCTGGAGCGCAAGCTCTCGTCGGTGCTCCAGCCCAGCGACCTGTCCGCTGTCGGCGGCCTGCAGCCGCTGGTCGACATCATCAACCGCGCCGACCGCGCCACCGAGCGGCTCATCATGGAGGGCCTCGCGGCCCGCGATCCCGAGCTCGCCGAGGAAGTCCGGTCGAAGATGTTCATGTTCGAAGACATCACCGGCCTCGACGACCGCGCGGTCCAGCTCGTGCTGCGGCAGGTGGAGACGAACGACCTGGCGACCGCCCTCAAGGGCGTCCGCGAGGACGTGCGCGAGAAGGTCACCCGCAACCTGTCCGCCCGCGCCGCCGAGAACCTCGTCGAGGAGATCGACATGCTCGGTGCGGTCCGGCTGCGCCAGGTCGAGGAGTCCCAGGCCAAGATCGTCCAGGTCATCCGCGCGCTCGAGGAGTCGGGCCAGATCATGATCAGGCGGGGTGACGACGATGAGTTTGTTGCCTGAGACGGTCGTGCGCGGGGAGCGCGCGACGACCGCCGTCCGCTTCGACGTCGACCTGCGCGAACAGCCCACGCTGCCCAACGACATCACCAACCGGCTGCGCGCCGAGGCGCAGGCCACCGGCTACGCCGCCGGCTGGGCGCAGGGCCGCCGGGAGGCCGAGGTGGCCGCCGAGGCCGCCCGGGAAGAGGCTGCGGCGCGGGCCCGCGAGGCGGAGGAGCTCGAAGCTCTCCGCGTCGAGCAGGCCCTGCTCACCATCAGCCGGGCCGTGGCCGACCTGGAGCAGTGGATGGTGCCAATCGCCGAGGAGTTCGAGGACCTCATCCTGAGCACGGCGTATGCGATCGCGGAGGCGGTCGTCGGGCGGGAGGTGGAGAGCTCGCCGATCTCCGGCCGTGACGCGGTGGCCCGCGTGTTCAAGCTGGCCCCCACCGGCCGGCCGGTCACGGTACGGCTGCACCCGGCTGATCACGCGACGGTGACGGCCGGGCAACCCGGGCCTGTCGAAATAGAAGGGCGCACGATCACCCTCCTCGCCGATCCGAGCCTCCAACCGGGGGACGCGGTCGCCGAGTGTGACGCCACCACCATCGACGCCCGGATCGGGCCGGCGTTGGCCCGGGTACGGGAGGTACTGGGAGTATGACGGCGACGTTCACGCCGAACAGCGCCCTGCAGCGACGCCTCGACACCGCCGCCAGCGCCGCCAAGCCACTCCTGGCCGGACAGGTCAGCAGCGTGCTCGGCCTGTCGGTCGCGGTCCGCGGCATCCCCGGCCGGGTCGGCGACCTCCTGTCGATCGATTCCGACCATGGCCCTGTGCTCGCCGAGGTCGTCGCGCTGAGCGGCGACCAGCTCACCTGCCTGCCGCTGGGCTCCCTGGACGGCATCGGCGCCGGCACCCCGGTCGTCACGACCGGCGGTCCAATGCGGATCACCGTCGGCGACCACCTGCGCGGGCGGGTCCTCGACGGGCTCGGCCGGCCGATGGACGGCGGCCCGGGACTGCTCGGCGGCGAACTGGTCGGCGTGGACAACGCCGCCCCGAACGCGCTGGCCCGCGGGCGCGTGACCGAGCAGCTGTCGCTGGGCGTACGCGCGCTCGACACCCTGACCCCGGCCGGACGTGGCCAGCGGATGGGCATCTTCGCCGGCTCCGGCGTCGGCAAGTCCAGCCTGCTTTCGATGATCACCCGCGGTACCGACGCCGAGATCAGCGTGATCGCGCTGGTCGGCGAGCGCGGCCGTGAGGTGCGCGAGTTCATCGAGAACGACCTGGGCCCCGAGGGCCTCGCCCGCTCGGTGGTCGTGGTCGCCACCTCCGACCAGCCCCCACTGGTACGTCTGCGCGCCTGCTTCGTGGCCACCCGCATCGCCGAGTGGTTCCGGGACCAGGGCAAGGACGTGCTGCTGCTGATGGACAGCCTCACCCGCGCCGCGATGGCGCAGCGCGAGGTCGGCCTGTCCGTCGGCGAGCCGCCGGCCACCCGCGGGTACCCGCCGTCGGTCTTCGCCCTTCTCCCCCGGCTGCTGGAGCGGGCCGGGCCCGGCGAGGTCGGCAGCATCACCGGCCTGTACACCGTCCTGGTCGAGGGTGACGACCACAACGAGCCGATCGCCGACTCCGCACGCTCCATTCTGGACGGTCACATCGTGCTCGACCGCAAGTTGGCCACTGCCGGCCACTTCCCCAGCATCGACGTGCTGGAGTCGATCTCCCGGGTCGCCGGCGCGGTCACCAGCCGGGACGAGCGCGCCGCAGCCACCGAGCTGCGCCGCATGCTCGCGGCCTACCGCGACATCCGCGAGCTGGTCGAGATCGGCGCCTACGTGCCGGGTACCAACCCCGACGCCGACCGGGCCCGCGAACTCATGCCGGCGATCAACGCGTTCCTGCGCCAGGACCTGGAAGACCAGACCACGGCCGAAACCGCCTGGAACGCCCTTGCCGCCGTCCTGAACGGCAGCGAAGCATGAGGGGCTTCCGGTTGGCTACCGTGCTGCGCGCCCGGTACGCACAGGAGAACTCGGCGCGCGGCAAGCTGCTGCGCGCCCGCCAGGAAGCGGAGGAGGCCGCGGAGCGGGTACGCCGGATGAACGCCGCGATCGACGCGCGCCCCAAGCCCGACTCGCCCAGTGGTCTCGCATTCGCCGCCACCATGTGGGCCCGGCAGGCCATGGCCGGCGAGCTGTCCATGGCCGTCACCGCCGCGGCCGAAGCGGAAGCCGTGGTGGACGAACGCGTCACGGACCTGACAGCGGCAGCAACCCGCCACCGGATCGTCGAGAAGCTCCGTGACCGCCACGCCGAGGCCGAGCGGGCCGCCGAGGACGCGGCCGCCCAACTGGAGCTCGACGACCTCGCGGCGAGCCGGCACCGAGGGGGTGACGACGCCTCATGACGTTCGTCGACATCACCGACCGGATCCAGCAGATCCGTTCCCAGCTCGGCCTCGACAAGCCCGTCGTGGCCACCAACGGCGCCGCGTTCGCCCGCGCCCTCGGCTCGGCCCAGTCCTCCCTGGGCCTCGACGGAAGCACCGACGCGTCCGGGGAGGCCGTCGTCGCCTCGGCCCGCAAGTATCTCGGGGTCCCGTACGTCTTCGGCGGGAACGACCCGGCCAAGGGCCTGGACTGCTCGTCGCTGGTCCAGCGGGCCTATGGCGACCTCGGCATCACGCTGCCACGCATCGCCGCCGACCAGGCGCGCGAAGGCCAGCCGGTGGCCAGCCTCGCCCAGGCCAAGCCCGGCGACCTGCTCGCCTTCAACTCCCCCGTCGACCACATCGCCATCTACATCGGCGACGGCAAGATGATCGCCGCGCCGCAGACCGGTGACGTGGTCAAGATCCAGGACGTGTACAAGACGCCGTCCGCGATCCGGCGCATCCTGCCCGACACCTCCCCGTCGATCCTGCCGGCGCTCCGACCGTCGGCGTTGTCAAGTGCCGGCGCCGCGCAGGGCGTCCCGTACGCCGACGCCTTCGCGGGCGCAACCGTGAAGTACGGCCTGCCGCAGAATCTGCTCGCCGCCGTGGCGAAGGTCGAGTCCAGCTACAACCCGCAGGCGGTGAGCCCGGCCGGGGCGCAGGGCCTGATGCAGATCATGCCGGAGACCGCCCGCGGGCTCGGGGTGAACCCGTTCGACCCGGCCCAGGCCATCGACGGTGCCGCCCGGCTGCTGTCGAACAACCTGCACGAGTTCGGTTCGGTACCGCTCGCCCTGGCCGCTTACAACGCCGGCGGCGGAGCGGTCCGCAAGTACGGCGGCATCCCGCCGTACGCCGAGACCCAGGCGTACGTACCCAAGGTTCAAGCGGCGATGGCCGCCCTGCAAGGAAAGAGATCGTGGTGACGACGGTTCTCCCCGTGAGCCCCCCGGCCACGCGGACACCCGCGCGGAGCGGAAACGACGCTCCGACCGGGCACGACGCGTTCGGCGCGGTCCTCTCGGCGCTGGTTGGCGGCGACGACCCGGCCTCGCGTCAGGTCGCTGCCGACAACGGCACGGACGGCGGCAGGGCTAAGGACGGCGCCAGGGCTAAGGACGGTGCCAGGGCTAAGGACGGCGCCAGGGCTAAGGACGGCGCCAGGGCTTCCGACGCCCGGACGCCGGAGCGCGACGCGCCCGAAGCCAGCGCCGACAACGCCACCAGCAACCGCCTGCAGGGCAAGGCGGCCACCGGCAAGGACGACGACGCCACCGCCGGAGACGCCGCGGCCAAGGCCACCGCTGCGGCGGAGGCCGCGAGCGCCGCGGCTGCGGAGGCCGCGAGCGCTGCCGCCGTGTCGACCGCCGGGTGGCTCACCGCAGCCGTACCGGTTACGGACAGTGCTCCGGGCGTGCCCGGTGCGAGCGGCGTTCCTGGGCTGACCGGCGTGGCCGGCACCGGCCCGGGCATCACGGCGGCGGCTGCGGGCGCGACCGCGGCGGGCGTGGCACCGGCCACCGGCGAGCCGGCGACGGCCGCCGGTCAGACCGGAGCGGTACCCGGCCAGGCCGGCGTGCCAGCAGGTACGCCCAACGGTCCAGCGCAGGCCGTTGCCACCCCCCTGCCAGCCGCGCCCCGCACTCCTGAGTCGTCAGCGGGCACGGCCGCGACCACCCAGCCGACGGCCGTCCCGGCCAGCGCCGCCGGCGCGTCCACGCAGCCGGCCGGCGCCACGGCGCAGCCGGCGGCGCCCGCCGGCAACCCGCCGGCCGTCCAGCCGATCGCCGACGGCGCGACCGCGGGCCAGCCCGCGGCCAACAAGGCAGCCGACGCGCCGGCGCCGCAGGCTCCGGTGACCACGCCAGCTGCCTCGGCGGACGCCAAGGCGACCGACCGTACGCGCCGGGGGGACGACACCGGCACCAGCGCGACGGCGACCGTCTCGGCCGATCCGGCCACGGCGACCGCGGCGACCGCGGCGACCGCGGCCACTCTGGCCCCGGCCCCGACGGCGGCCCAGCCGGTTCAGGCGCCCGTCACGGGTGCGCCCGCGACCCCCGCAACACACGCCGCGCAGCTCGCCGAGCGCCTGGCACCGCTACGAAAGGGGCCGGACGGCGTACATCGTTTGACAATCCACCTCAACCCGGTGGATCTCGGGCCGATCAGTGTAACGGCGGAAGTCCGCGGCGGGGACATCCATGTCCACCTCGCCGGCGCGACGGACGCTGCCCGGGAAGCGCTGCGTGCGGCACTTCCCGAGCTGCGAAAGGAACTGCAGGGATCCGGGTTCGGATCGAGCTCGCTGGACGTGTCACGCGACGCGCCCGGCAACGGCGGCGCGCCGGGCCGGCAGGCCCGCGAGCACCAGCCGCAGGCTCGTACCGACGCTCGCCGCGAGGAGCGCGAGGAGCGCGCGGAGCGATACCGGGGCTCGACGGGCGAACGTGCCCCGCGCCTCGGCCGCGCCGGCCTCGACCTGCACGTTTAAGACCTAAGGAGCCCCGTGACCAGCCCAATCAGCGACGTTCTCAAGAACAGTGGCGCCATGCCGGTGTCCACGCCGGCTCGTAAGACCGGCGGGGAGCTGGGCAAGGACGACTTCATGAAGCTGCTCGTCGCCCAACTGCGCTTCCAGGACCCGAGCAGCCCGAGCGACCCGAGCGCGTTCATGGCGCAGACGGCCCAGTTCACCATGCTCGAGAAGCTGACCAACCTGGCCGACGCGCAGCAGCAGTTGGTCGCGGCCCAGCTCCAGTTCGGCGCGAGCAACCTCATCGGCAAGACCGTCAGCTATGTCGACGCCGACGGCGCGGAGAAGACCGGAGTCGTCTCCGCGGCCACGTTCACGGGCAGCAACCCGACCGTCAAGGTCGGGAACACGGACGTACCGCTGTCCTCCGTCAAGGAAGTCCGCAGCAGCACCGCCGGCTGACCGGCATACCTTACCGAGGAAGGCACCATGCTCCGTTCCCTGTTCAGCGGTATCAGCGGCCTGCGCGTCCACCAGACGATGATGGACGTGACCGGCAACAACATCTCCAACGTCAACACCGCGGGCTTCAAGACCTCGCAGAGCGTGTTCGAGGACACCCTGAGTCAGATGCTCAAGGCCGCGGGCGCGCCCCAGAATGGCGCCGGCGGCACCAACCCCGCCCAGGTCGGCCTCGGTGTCCGCCTCGCGGGCATCAACACCAACTTCACCCAGGGCGGTACCCAGAACACCGGCCGCACCACCGACCTGATGATCAACGGTGACGGCTTCTTCGTGGTCCGCAACGGCGGCGAGGCCATGTACACCCGGTCCGGCGCGTTCAACTTCGACGCGACCGGCATCCTGGCCGGTCCGGGCGGCGCGGTCGTCCAGGGCTGGATGGCTGACCCCACCGGAGCCATCAACACCAACGCTGCGGTGGGCGACGTCAAGCTCGCCGTGGGCACGCTGCTGGCGCCGACCAACACCGACAACATGACCCTGGGCGGCAACCTGCCCGCCGACTCCACGACTGCGGGCACGACGCCGATCACGATGTCGGAGACGGTCTACGACGCACAGGGCAACAAGGTCCAGCTGAGCGTGTCGTTCACCAAGCTGAGCGCCACGAGCTGGAGCGTGACCGCCACCGACGGAACGACGCCGACCGCGGCCACGACCATCAACTTTGCCGCCGACGGCAGTGGGCCACCCGCGCCGACCAGCATCTCGTACACGAACGCCGCGTTCACCGCGCCCGGCATCGCCATCGACCTGACGAAGCTCACCAGCTACGCCGGCGCGTCGTCGGTGGGCATCCAGAGCCAGAACGGCTCCGGCATCGGCTCGCTGCAGTCGTTCACGATCTCCCCGGACGGCACCCTCGTCGGCGTGTTCTCCAACGGGAAGAAGCAGGCGCTGGCGCAGATCGCCATGGCGACGTTCAACAACCCGCCCGGCCTGGAGAAGACCGGCGGCTCGATGTACCGCTCGACGGTCAACTCCGGTCTCGCGCAGCTCGGCACCGCCGGCACCGGTGGGCGGGGCGGGCTGCAGGGCAGCTCCCTGGAAATGTCCAACGTGGACCTGGCTCAGGAGTTCACCAACCTGATCATCGCCCAGCGCGGTTTCCAGGCGAACACCAAGGTCATCAGCACCTCCGACGAGCTACTGAACGACCTGGTGAACCTCAAGCGCTAAGCCTGAGACCACCCGAGGCGACCACGGGTGGTGAACCGGCTGCCGCGTCAGCCGGTTTGCCACCCGTGCGCCGTATCACCCGACAAAACCTCAACACTCGCTGATCCCCGCCGATGTAAAGGCGGGCCCAAGGACGGGTCTGCCAGCACCGTCCCCGCCGCGGCCACGAGCCCCGGCTCGACGATCGCCCCACCACCTGCACCAAGGACGGCCACCGTGATACTCCTGACGCGCCTCAACGGCCCGGTCTTCGCGCTCAACCCTGACCTGGTCGAGCGCGCCGACTCCACTCCCGACACCGTCATCACCCTGGTGGACGGCACGAAGTACGTCGTGGGCGAGTCGCTGGCCGAGCTCGTCGCGCTGATCAGGCGGTATCGGGCGTCCGTGGTCGCGGAGGCCCAGCAGATGGTCGCCCAGCCCCACGAGCCGCGCCGCGAGCCCGTACCGCACGACGGCGACGGCGACGGCGAGAACTCCGCCGACAGCGCCAACGTCGTCCAGTTTCACCGCAGGGAGCGCTGATGGATCCGGCAACCCTAATCGGCGTCGCGGTCGCTTTCGGCGCCATCTTCATGGCGATGACCCTCGAGGGCACGCCGATCATGCACATCCTGCTGCCGGCGCCGCTGATCCTGGTGTTCGTCGGCACGTTCGGCGTCGGCATGGCCAGCGGCATCATGCGGGACACCACCGGCTTCGTCACCCAGCTCAAGAAGGCGTTCCTGGCCAAGCCCGGCAAGCCCGACGAGCTGGTCGAGGCGATGGTCAAGCTGGCCGAGAAGGCCCGCCGCGAGGGCCTGCTGGCCCTCGAGGACGCCATGAAGGACGTCGAGAACGAGTTCCTCAAGCGCGGCCTGCAGCTGGCCATCGACGGCACCGACTCCGAGGAGCTCCGCGAGATCCTCGAGGGCGAGGTCGACGCGAAGCGCAAGGCCGACAAGGCCGGCGCGAAGATCTTCACCGACATGGGCGGCTTCGCACCCACCATCGGCATCATCGGTACCGTCGTCGGCCTGGTCCACGTGCTGTCCAACCTGAGCCAGCCGGAACAGCTCGGCCACATGATCGCCGCGGCGTTCGTCGCGACGCTGTGGGGCATCCTGGCCGCCAACGTGATGTGGCTGCCGATCGGCAACCGGCTCAAGCGGGTGTCCGAGGTCGAGTGCGGCCAGATGGACCTGGTGATCGCCGGCATCATCAACATCCAGGCCGGCGCCAACCCGCGTCTGGTGGCGCAGAAGCTGCGCAGCATGATGCCGCCGGGCTCCGAGTCCAAGAAGAAGGCGGCCTGATGAGCGCCGCCCGCGCCCGACACAGGGCGCCGTCATGAGCAACCACAAGGCGGGTCGCGGCAAGAAGCACGGCGGCGCGCACGAGGAGGAGCACGAGAACCACGAGCGGTGGCTCGTCACGTACGCGGACATGCTGACGCTGCTCATGGTTCTGTTCGTCGTGCTGTTCGCGATGAGCTCGGTCGACGCCAAGAAGTTCACCGCACTGCGCGACGGCCTGGCCAAGGGCTTCGGCGCGCCGGCGATCATGTCGGGCACCAACAACTCGGTCCAGACCGCGGGCGGCTCGCAGAGCGCGATCGACGTCGCCGCCGGGGTCGGCGAGATGCCGGACAAGCCGCAGACCCAGGCCCAGGACCCGGCGCTGCAGAAGGCCGTGCAGGATGCCGACCGGGCGCGCCAGCAGCGCATGCAGGCCAACGCCCAGCAGGAGGCCCAGAACCTCGACGAGATCAGAAAACAGATCCTCGAGGCGGCCAAGCAACAGGGCGTAGAGGGCCAGCTCCGCTTCACCATCGACGAGCGCGGTCTGGTCGTCACGGTCGTCACCAGCGAGGTGGTCTTCGCCGGTGACCGCGCCGAACTGCTCCCACCCGGCCAGAAGATCCTGGACGCGGTGGCGCCCGCGCTGACGCCGCTGCCCAACCACATCGAGGTGGACGGGCACACCAACCAGCTTCCGGTACCGACGAGGTACTACCCCAGCGCGTGGGAGCTGTCCACGGCCCGCGCCTCGACGGTCGTGCGGTACCTGATCGACAAGGGGCATGTGCCGGCCGAGCGGATGTTCGCGGCCGGCTTCGCCGGCCAGAAGCCGCTGTACCCGCCGAACGACCCGAAGGCGCCGGAGCTGAACCGGCGCGTCGAGATCATCGTCCTGTCCACGCTGCCCCCCGCGGAGCGCGCCCTGCTGCCGTCGGCGGCGGGCCCTGTCTGACCCGCCCCTGCGGCGCGAGAAAAGGAAAGATCATGGCTAAGGAAGAGAAGGCCGCCGAAGAGGCGCCAAAGAAGTCGAAGAAGAAGCTCCTCATCATCGTGGCTGCCGTGGTGGTGCTGCTCGGCGGCGGCGCCGGCGGGTACTTCGCGTTCTTCAGCGGGCCGAGTACCCCCAAGCCGCCGACGCCGGGCAAGGTCGTCGCGCTGGAGGCGATCACCCTCAACCTGGCCGACGGGCACTTCCTCAAGCTGAAGCTCTCCCTGCAGGCGACCGCGGACGCCGCCGAGGAGCCGGACGGCAGCAAGGCGCTGGACATCGCCATCTCCGAGTTCAGCAACCGGCCGGTCGCCGAGCTGTCCTCCAACGCGGCCCGGGACAAGGCCAAGGCCGAGCTGCGCAAGAAGATCAACGAGGCGTACGAAGGCCACGTCATGGACGTGTACTTCACCGAGTTCGTGATGCAGTAGTAGGACCGTCGGGTCGCCCGCCTACCGGGCACCCGACATCACCCAATCACCCGACAAGGATTCCTCAAGCCAGGCTCGGGCCGGCCGATGGTTTCGACGTGACTCAAGCGTCGTCCATGGCCGGCTCGAACCGCCCCGCAGGCCGTATCAACCGCCGCTCGAAGGGCGCCGGGCCGTTACCGTACGACTTCCGACGCCCAACGAAGCTGTCCCGTGAACACATCCGCACGCTGCAGATCGCGTACGAGACGTTCGCGCGCCAGTTCACCACGGTCCTGACGACGAGCCTGCGCGCGGTTTCGCAGGTCACGCTGCTGTCTATCGAGCAGTTCACCTACGACGAGTACATCGCCTCGCTGGAGAGCCCGACCGTCGTGGCCAAGGTCAGCATGGAGCCGCTCCCCGGCACCGCGATCGTCGAGTTCTCCCTGGACATCGCGATGACCTCGATCGACCACATGCTCGGCGGCTCCGGTGGCCCTCAGCCCCAGCGGCCGCTGACCGACATCGAGACGCCGCTGCTGCAGGGCCTCTTCGGCCGCGTACTCGGTGAGCTGCGCTACGCCCTCGAAGGCATTGCCTCGGTGCGGCCCGAGCTCATCGGCATCGAGTACAACCCGCAGTTCGTGCAGGCCGGTGGCGCCTCCGACCCGGTGATCGTCGCCTCCTTCGAGATGAAGGTCGGCGCCTCGGAGGGCGTCGCCACCGTCTGCATGCCGCTCGGCATGATCTTTCCGAAGCTGCAGGGCGATCGGACCGACGTCCAGCTCAGCGCCGCTCAGCGCGCTGCCCGCGAGGCGGCGCACCGCAACCTGGTCGCCGGCATGGAGAGCGTCCCGCTCGACGTCAGCGTCCGGTTCCAGCCGGTGCGGATGCGACCCGAAGAACTGATCAACCTGCGCCTCGGTGACGTCGTCACCCTCAATCACCCGTCGACGCAACCACTCGCGGTCACCACCGCGGGCATGACATTCGCTCACGCCGTACCCGGCAGCCATGGCACTCGCCTGGCCTGCCTGATCGTGGCACCCGCCAAGGAGGAAGACCGCTGATGACCGCTCCCACCGCAACATCGCAAGACCTGGGCCGAGCGCTCGCGGCGGCCCAGGCCGCGGTCGCCCTGCTGCCGGCGAGCAGCCCGCTCTCGCCCGGTGAGCCGACGCAGGACCCGACCGAGATCACGCTCGCGGGCCAGGTCATCCGGGCCCGCTTCGCCGGTGCCGCCCAGGGCGAGATCCTCGTCATGGTCGCCCAGGACCTCGTCGACGCGCTCAGTGAGACCCCGCTCGGCTCGCTCGACGTGACCCAGGCCGTGCGCCCGGCCATCGAGGCCGCCGCCGGCACCCTCGGCCCGGTCGTCGTCGACCCGGGCAACGTAACCGACCCCGCCGACGCGCTCGCTTCCCTCGTCGCCGAGGGTGGGGTGCTCGTACCGCTGACGGACGGCACCGACGTCCGCGGCGTGGTCGGCCTGCAGGTGAAGGTCGACGCCACGGGCGCCGCGACGCCGCCCGCACCGTCGGTGACGTCCGCGCCGGACAAGCCCGCTCCGCGTACCGGCCTGGACCTGCTCCACGACGTGGAGATGGAGGTCACCGCCGAGCTCGGGCGTACCCGCATGAGCGTGCGCGAACTGCTCGCGCTGACCCCCGGCAACGTGGTCGAACTGGACCGCGCCGCCGGCGCTCCGGCCGACCTGCTGGTCAACGGCCGGCTGATCGCCCGCGGCGAGGTCGTCGTGATCGACGAGAACTTCGGTATCCGGGTCACGGAGATCATCTCGCCGTCCGAGCAGCGGTCCTGAGAGGTAGCCGTGATCGAGCTGACCATCCGGATCGTCTTCTCGCTGCTCGTGGTCGTCGCCCTCATGTGGGGAATGGCCAAGCTGGCGCGCAAGCCGCTCGGGATACGCCGCGGTGGTGGCCTCATCGAAGTCCTGGGTCGCCAGCAGCTCAGTCGCAGCGCCTCGGTCGCCGTGGTACGGGTCGCCGACAAGGCGATGGTGCTCGGCGTCACCGACGGCCAGGTGAGCCTGATCAGCGAGGCCGACCTGGCCACGATCGAGGAGTACCAGCCGGAGGCGCCGGTCAAGCGCGAACCGCTCTCCCTGGAATCGCTCGACTCCGCGACCACCCCCGCCGGCGCCCGCGCGATCGGACCGCTGAACGGTTCGGTGCTGTCGCCTGACATGTGGAAGCAGACCATGCAGTTCCTGCGCGAACGGACGGTGCGCAAGCCGTGAAGCACCGGATCCGCTCGATCCTCGCCACCGCCGGCATCGGTGTGGCGCTGCTGCTCGGTACGCCCGCGGCGCCCGCGGCAGCAGCGCCGGCGACCGCGTCCGCCGCGCTCGCCGTGCCGGTCGCGCACTCGCCGCTCGCCGTGTCGCCGCTGGCGTTCTCTCCGGTCACCGCGCCGGTGCCGCCTCAGCCGCCCGCCCCGCCGACGGAGCCACAGGGAACGGTCAGCGTCAACGTAGGCAACGGCAAGCCGAGCCAGTCGATCGTCATCCTGATCGCGCTCACCGTACTGTCGGTGGCACCGGCTCTAATGCTGCTGTGCACCAGCTTCACGAAGATTTTCGTGGTTCTGAGCATCACCCGCAACGCGCTCGGCCTGACGACCGTCCCACCCAACCAGGTCCTCGCCGGTCTGGCCCTGTTCCTCAGCCTGTTCATCATGGGCCCCGTCATGTCGGACATGAACCGCGACGGCGTGCAGCCTTACCTCAAGGGCGAGAAGACCCAGAGCGTGGCGTTCACCGACGGCGTGAAGCCGCTGCGGGAGTTCATGCTCAACCACACCCGCAAGGACGAGTTGGCGCTCTTCACCAAGGTCGCCAACCGTCCCATGCCGAAGAACCGGGATGACGTTCCACTGTCGACGATCGTGCCGGCGTTCGCGCTGTCCGAACTGCGGGCCGCGTTCATCATCGGCTTCGTCATCTACATTCCGTTCCTGGTCATCGACATGATCGTCGCGGCGTCACTGATGAGCCTCGGCATGATGATGCTGCCGCCGGTCACCGTGTCCCTGCCGTTCAAGATGCTGCTTTTCGTACTCGTCAACGGCTGGGGGCTGGTCATCACCGCCCTGGTCGCCAGCTACCACTGAGGGCCTGCGCTCATGACCGACACCCAGATCGTCCACATCGGCCTGCAGACCATGACGGTCTCGGCGAAGCTCGCTGCTCCCGTACTGCTCACCGCACTGCTCATCGGCTTCGCCGTCTCGCTCTTCCAGTCGGTGACCCAGATCCAGGAGGCCACCCTGTCCTTCGTACCGAAGGCGATCGGCTGCGGGATAGCGCTGCTGGTGACGGGCAACTGGATGCTGCACGAGATGATCACGTTCACCAAGATGCTGTTCGCCCAGATTCCGACCCTGCTGGGGAGCGCATGAATCTGTCTCTGCCGGTGGCGGAGCTGACCGCGCTGCTGCTGGCGTCGGTACGGGCCGCCGCGTGGCTGATGATCTCGCCGCCGTTCAACACGAACGTGATCCCGGCCCAGATCAAGGCGCTGCTGTCGGTGGCGATCGCGCTGCCGGTCGTGCCGTCCATCGTCGGCAAGGTACCCGCCCTCGACACCGCCGCGATGGTGGTCAGCCTCGCGGAACAGGTCGTCCTGGGCACCGCGCTGGGCTTCCTGACGGCCTTGCTGTTCGCCGCGGTGCAGGCCGCCGGCAGCCTGATCGACCTGTTCGGCGGCTTCTCGCTGGCGTTCGCGTTCGACCCGATGGGCGCCACCGGCAACGGCGGTAGCGGTGTCTTCGGCCGGTTCTACAACCTCGTGGCGATCACGCTACTGTTCGCCACCGACGGCCACCAGCTTGTCCTACGCGGCTTCACCACCTCGTACAACGTGCTGCCGCTGAACGGCACGCTGTCCCTTTCCAACCTTCAGCACCTGCTCACCGACGGCATCGTCGAGATGTTCGCCGCCTCGCTCCAGATCGCCGGCCCGCTGATCGCCGTGCTCTTCTGCGCCGACATCGGGCTCGGCCTGCTGTCCCGGGTGGCGCCCGCGCTCAACGCGTTCTCGCTCGGCTTTCCGGTGAAGATCCTGCTGACCCTGACCGGGGTCGGCCTGGCGATGACGATGCTTCCGCTCGCCGTCGAGAACCTCGTCGACAAGGCCGTCAAGGCCGTGATGCAGGCGATCGGATCATGAGCGGTCACCTGTGGTCGTCGCACCCGTCGCACCTCCATGATCCGCGCAATGTGTCACTCTTTGCTGCTATCTCGCGCCCTGAAGCAGCAATGTGTGCGACATTGCGCGGATCTTGCGGCGCACCTGGCTCGGAGGGGGTGTCGTGAGCGGCGAGAAGACAGAGAAGCCTACCGAGAAGAAGAAGCGGGAAGCGCGCAAAGAGGGACAGATCGCGCGTACCCCCGACCTGGGGTCGTGGGGTGGCCTGCTCGTCGCGAGCATGCTGTTGCCGATGCTGGTGCGCAACATCATGGACACCACGGAGAAGCTGTTCGTCCAGTGCACCGCCGTGATCAGCGATCCCGATCCGGGCAAGGCGATGAAGCTCCTGGTCACAGGGCTGACGGACGGCGCGATGACCGTGGCGCCGCTCGCGTTCGCCATGATGGCCACCGCGATCATCGCCGCCGCGGCGCAGGGTGCCCTCCGCCCCTCTTCCAAGCTGCTCAAGCCGGACGTCAAGCGACTCAACCCGTTCACCGGCATCAAGAAGACGTTCGGCCCGCAGGCGCTCTGGGAAGCGGTCAAGGTGACCGCCAAGACGGCGGTCCTCGGTACCGTGCTGTATCTGCAGCTTCGAACGATGCTGCCCGGCCTGGTCACAGCCGCCTCAATGCCGCTGCCAGCGCTGCTCAAGCTGATCGCCGACGCGATCCTCGCCCTGTTCCGGACCGCCGCCGCGGCGGGCCTCGTGATCGCGGTAGCTGACTACGCGATGTCCCGCCGGCGTACCAACAAGCAGCTCAAGATGAGCAAGCACGAAGTCAAGCAGGAGCACAAACAGCAGGAGGGCGACCCGCTGCTCAAGGGCGCGATCCGGTCACGGCAGATGGCGATGAGCCGCCAGCGGATGATGAGCGACCTCGCGAAGGCCGACGTCGTGCTGGTGAACCCGACCCACGTCGCGGTCGCGCTGCGCTACGACCCGAGCAAGGGCGCACCCCGGGTGGTGGCCAAGGGCGCGGGCGCGATCGCGGCCCGCATCCGTGAGGTGGCGGCCGAGAAGCGCATCCCGATGGTGCAGGACGTACCGCTGGCCCGCGCCCTGTACAAGGCCTGCGATCTGGGCAGCGAGATCCCGCCGGAGTTGTACAGCGCGGTCGCGCGGGTGCTTGCCTTCGTGATGACGCTCAAGACGCGTGGCTCGGCGGCGGGTCTGCACCGCGCGCCGGCGCTCACGAACTGATGGTGTACGGGATCAGACGCGGCGGGCTACGGCGCCGATGACCGCGGCCGGATGATCTCTGCCAGGACGCCTACGATCATGAAGAGTGGGTCGGGCCGAGAACGCCCCGCACGGTCCGCACGGACCAGCCCACCGCGCTCAGGTACGCCTTGGCCAGTTCGGCCGGCGACACCTTGGAGTGGCTGAGAATCGACGCGTCAGCGCCCTCGTAGCCGCGAGCCGTCTCCAGCACCTCGCCCAGCGGGCCGGCGCCGTGGACCAGAGCGGCGGTCACATCGTCCGCGAGCGGCAGCGACGCGACGAGGTCCGACACCGGAACGCCGAGCACGTCCGCGACGCCCCACAGCAGACCGACGACGAACGCCGAATCGGCGGAGGCGTCCAGTCTGGGAGCGATCGTCTGGCACAGCTTCGCCCGTGCCATGGCCGTCGACAGGTGGTCCTCCGCCACCTCGGCGATGTCGGACACCAGCATCAGCGTGACCCACTCGCGGATCCGGCGACCGCCGAGCATGACGACCGCCTCGTGGACGGACGAGACCCGACGGGCCAGACCGCCGGCAGCGGCGTTCGTCGCCCGCAGTACGCGGAACGACAGGCCCGGGTCGCTGATCACGATCGACACGACATGGTCGAGATCGGTCTCCGCGCCGGTCAGCGCGGCCAGCAACTCCAGTCGGCGCAGGCGCGACGGCGCGAGCGTGGCGATCGACACCACCTGGGTGCGACTCAGCGCGTACCCCTGGTAGAGCTCGAACCCGAGTTCCTGGGCGAGCATGAGGTGCTGGGGCGCCTCCACCTTCTCGGCGACCAGCTTGATGTGGGGGTACCGCCGGCACTCCTCCGCAACGGACGTGATCCGTGTGACGTCCCCGTCAAGGACGTCGATCTTCACGTACGAGGCGATGTCCAGCAGTCGCTCGTGGCCCAGGCCGAAGACGAAGTCGTCGAGGGCGATCGGATACCCCTGCTCCACCAGCCGGGCCGCGCCGGCGATCGCCTCGTCGTCCATCTCGACGGTCTCGAGCACCTCCAGGACGACCTGGCCGGGTTCGAACGGCAGCGCCAACTCCCCCACGATGAACTCGCGCGTGAGGTTGATGAAGCAGGTGTGGTTGCCGACCAGCTCGCGCAGCCCGAACTCGGTGAACGCGTTCACGATCACCTGGCTGGTGGCGTAGGCGTTGCGGCGGGACGCCGCTACCTCGGCACCGCCGCCACGAAAGAGCAGCTCGTACCCGACGACGTCACCCGCTGGGTTGTACAGCGGCTGGCGTCCGACGTGGACGATCTGCCCAGCGGAGGCTTCTGAGGCGGACATGTCGCACCGATCGGCAACCGGAAACCTTTACTGAGGGAAAAAACCTCACCCGACGGAAAAGTCGGCCGATGAGTTCGGTGCCAGGAAGGCATCGGTACGGCCACGGAACGGGCTCAGTTGCTTTAGACGCACAGTAGAAGGTGTCGTGTCCGGTCGCCGGTTGAGCCAGTTCGCCGTTCCTGTTGGCGTGGTTCTGATCATCATCATGATGGTCGTCCCACTGCCCACCATGCTCATCGACCTGCTCATCGCGCTGAACATCACCGGCGCCCTGCTGATCGTCCTGGTCAGCATGTACGTCAGGCGCCCGCTGGACTTCTCAGCCTTCCCGTCACTGCTGCTGATCATGACGCTGTTCCGGTTGGCGCTCAACATCAGCGCCACCCGCCTGGTCCTCCTGGACGGCTTCGCCGGCAAGGTCATCGACGCGTTCGGCCACTTCGTGGTCGGCGGCCAGCTCGTGATCGGCCTCGTCATCTTCATCATCCTGGTAGTGATCCAGTTCCTGGTGATCACCAAGGGTGCCGAGCGGGTGGCCGAGGTCGGGGCGCGCTTCACCCTCGACGCCATGCCCGGCAAGCAGATGGCGATCGACGCCGACCTCAACGCCGGCCTGATCGACGAGATCGAGGCCCGCAAGCGCCGCTCCGAGGTCGCCGCCGAGGCGGACTTCTACGGCGCGATGGACGGTGCCTCCAAGTTCGTCAAGGGCGACGCGATCGCCGCCATCGTCATCACGCTGATCAACCTGATCGGCGGTTTCATCATCGGCATGGTCCAGAAGGGCCTGACGCCGATGGAGGCCGTCCAGAAGTACAGCCTCCTGAGCGTCGGTGACGGCCTGGTCTCGCAGATCCCGGCGTTGCTGCTGTCGGTCGCGACCGGTTTGATCGTGACCCGCTCGGCCACCGACGGCGACATGGGCACCAACGTCGCCCAGCAGCTCGGCCAGCACCGCAACGCCCTGCGGATCGCCGGCGGCGCCGCCCTCGTACTGTGCCTGATCCCGGGCCTGCCGAAGCTCCCGTTCCTCCTGGTCGGCGGCGCCGCGCTGTTCGCCGCACAGAAGATGCCCACCACCACGGCGGACAAGGCCGAGCAGGAGCAGGCCGACGCGCCCGCCCCTCTCGACGCGACCGAGTCCCTGCTCAGCGAGATGCGGGTCGACCCGCTCGAGCTGGCGCTCGCCCCCGACCTCGTCGACCTCGTCGACGGCGCCGGTGGGGACCTGCTCGACCGGGTACGGTCGCTGCGCCGCAAGGTCGCCCTCGACCTGGGCATCGTGATGCCGCCGGTACGCACCCGCGACGACCTGGACCTGCCGCTCTCCACGTACGCGATCCGGATCAGCGGCGTCGACGTCGCCCAGGGCCAGGCACCTCCCGGCACGGTCCTCGCGATCGGCGAGAACCTGGAGTTCCTGCCCGGCCGCGCCGGTGTCGAGCCGGTCTTCGGCCTGCCCGGCAAGTGGGTGCCGGCCGAGCTGCGCCACCAGGCCGACCTGTCCGGCGCGACCGTCGTCGACCGTGCTTCGGTGGTCATCACGCACCTCGCCGAGGTCGTCCGCGCCAACTCCAGCCGCCTGCTCGGCCGTGAGGACGTACGGGCGCTCACCGACATCGTCAAGCAGACCAACCCGGTCGTCGTCGAGGAGCTCACCCCGGCCCTGCTCAGCCTCGGCCAGGTGCAGAAGGTGCTGCAGGGTCTGCTCGACGAGGACGTACCGATCCGGGACCTCGTCCGCATCTTCGAAGCGCTCTCGCTCACCGCGAAGGCCTCCACCGACCACGACACCCTGCTGGAAGCCGCCCGGGCCGCGCTCGGGCCGGCCATCGCCGCCCGGTACGCCACCGACGGCGCGCTCACGGCCATCACGCTCGACCCCCGCCTGGAGCAGTCGCTGCTGGAGTCGCTGCGCCCGACCGACAGCGGCCTGCAGTTGCTCATCGACACCGGCCGCGCGGAGGCCATGGCCGAAGAGCTGAACCACCTTGCTGAAACCGCGGAGCAACGCGGAGCCAACCCCGTAGTGGTTTGCTCTCCTCAGCTCCGATTGGCACTGCGTCGCCTGCTCCAGATGGCCATACCGCGGATGCCCGTCCTGTCGTACGCCGAGATTGCCCGGTGCGCCCTGCGCATCGAGACCATAGGAGTGGTGAACGGTGTCTACTCGATTGCTGCTTGAGGGGACCGATATTCAGCAGTTGCTCGCGCAGGTACGCGCTGAGCACGGCCCCGCAGCCAAGATCGTGGCAGCCGACCGCGTCCGCACCGCCGGCGTCGCCGGCCTGTTCGCCCGCCAGCGGTACGAGCTGACCGTCGAGGTGGCCGACGGGGTCGCCGGCGGCGACAAGCCGGACGCGCCGGCGCCGGCCGACGCCACTGCACCGTCCCGGGCCGCCGTCGCCACCGCCGCTGCCGCTTCCCGGCCCGCCACGCCGTCCCGACCCGCCACCACTGCCACGCCGTCCCGACCCGCCACCACCACCACGCCGTCCCGACCCGCCACCACCACAGTGGACGTCGCCATCCCAGCCGATGTGCTCGTCGCGCTGGTCGAGTCGCAGGAGCGTGGACTGACGCCTTACGTGGACCCGGACGAGTCGACCTCGGCCGACAGCGCCATGCAGGCGGCTCAGGAGATCAGCGCCAGCACCGCGGCCTTCGCCGACGTCCTGGCGGACTACGGCGTACCGGCCCAGCAGGTCCCTGCCGGGTCGAGCACGACCTCGGAGCCGTTCACGACCTCGGAGGAGTTCACGGCCATGGCGCCGTCCACCACCATGGAGCCGGAGACGGCCACCATGGAGCCGGAGACGGCCGAGCCGGAGCTCTCCGACTGGTTCGCCGCCGCGTGGAAGGCGACCACACCGATCACCACATCGTTGGCCGCGGACATCCTGTCCGAGCTTGCCCCCGCTGAGCCGACGCGGAGCTACTCGACGGCGATGGACCCGAAGCCGGCCGAGGCGACAGCTGTCGCGACGGCGACGGCGACGGCGACGGCGACGGCGACGCCGACCCCGATCCCGACCCCGACGGCGGCGGCGACGGCCGAGCAGTCCACGCTCCGTACCGTGGCGATCCCGCGCTACGAGCCCGCGCGACTCGGCGCCGACACTCCGCTATCGACCGCGCTGGCCCACCTGGGCCTGCCGGCCGAGCTGGTCGATCTGGTCAGCGGAACCGACTCCTACCGTGAGATCAGCCGCATCGTCAAGCTCCTGCCCGAGGCGCCGAAGATGCCGGCGCGAGCCGGTGAGGTCCTTGTGATCGTCGGCGGGCTGCGCGACGCGTTGGCGGCCGCCGACAGGGTGGGCTACCTGCTGAACCTGCCGTCGTCGCGCATTCTGCTTGCGGCTACGAGCTGCGCGGGTACCGGCGTTCACGCCAGCCGGCGCCTGGCCGATGCGGAGCAGGCCGCCAAGCGCGTCGCGACGCTTCGCCGCGACACCGACCTGCCGCTCGTGGTCGTCGTCGACAGCACGCCCGCCTCCCGCGCAGCCGACGGCGGCGGTGTCAAGTGGGCCCGCTCGGTCATCGAGAGCGTCGACGCCACATGCGTCTGGGGTGTGATGGACGCCACACGTAAGACTGCGGATAGTGCGCGTCGGCTGGCCGATATCGGCCGTGTAGACGCGATCGCCGCATACGGCTGTGGGGAGACGGACGACCCGGCCACGGTCCTGCAACTTGGCATCCCCGTAGCGTTGATCGACGGCCGCCTCGCCACCCCGAACCTGTGGGCTGAACTGCTGTGTCGCCGTTTAGAAGAGGTAATGGAATGACCGAGCCGATGCCGGAGATCCGTTCGGCGGTCAGCATCACGGTCGATGGGTCCGAGCACGAGTCCCGGATCGAAATGATCGAGGGAAACAAACTGGTCGTGACGGCGCCGATGCACCAGACGGTGGAGGTCCCGGAGATCGGATCCGCCGTGTCGCTGAGCTGGAGCGCCGGGCCGCGCGGACGGTACGCCGTGGACACCAAGCTAGTGTCGACCTCGCGGGTCGAGGGCGTACCGACGCGGTGCTGGACCCTGACCGTCTTGTCCGAGCCGGTCCTGCAGCAGAGGCGCCGGTACGTGCGCGCGGGCGGCGGCGAGTCGGTCGGCGTACGCTCGACCGAGCGTGACGTGATGCTCTCCGGTTCAGCCAACGACATCAGTGAGGGCGGCGTGCGGTTCCATGTCTCGGGCGTCAAGCCGGGCGATGAGACGTGGGTCCGGCTCAACGACGATGAGGCCGTGACCGTTGTCGTCCATCTCGATGAGGAAATGCTCGACGCCGACGGCTGGGTTCTGCGCACCATCGAGGACCACATCACGAGCACGGTCGACATGATCGTGACGCTGAACCTGGTCGAGCGCCAGGCGGAGATGGTCCGCCGGTACGTGATGCGCCAGCAGATCCTCGCTCGGCGAACCGCCGCCGACGCGGATTACTGATCGAGAGGCTTGCGCAGAGCATGGCCAAGTTATCGACCCTCCTGCTCGCCGCGCTGCTGGACAGCCCGGCGCTGTACCACGCGTTCGTGGTAGGCGACATGGACCACACGACCGCCCTGGTCCGGTACCTGATCGCGGTCGTCGTGGCAGCGATCATGCTGGCGCTGCTGCGGGGACTGATGAACGGGTACCGTCGCGCCAACGAGGCCGAGGCCCGGGAGGCCGCCCGGGAGGCCGAGATGGAGGCCCTGGCGGCCAGCCGCGAGGCGGCCCAGGACAGGGCCATGGAGGCCCTGGAAGCCGCGCGCGCCAACCCCGCCCTGATCGCGCAGGCGCGCCGCGGCACCGACGGCCAGCAGTCGGCCGACGAGGTCGCCGAGTAGCACACCAGGCACCCGGTCCCCGGCTCCTTACCGATCTGCTCAATCCCGTACAGCAAAACCCGTACAGCAAAAAGAGAACTCCCCGCGCGACACCGTTGTCGCGCGGGGAGTTCTCGTTCGTGCGACGACCTACTCGGCCAGCGCGACGGATACCCTGCCCGAGCCGTAACCACCGACCTGGACCGTCAGGTCGATGCGGCGACCGAGCGCCAGCAGGATCGCACCGGCGTCGCTGGGTACCTGCTCACCGGGCAGGAACACCTGGTAAAGCTTCAGGTGCGGCCCATCTTCACGGTTCAGCAGGCCGGTCATGATGTTGCAGACCTCGCGGACGTTCTCGGCGACCGTCTCGGTGACGACGCCGTCGGCGACGCAGTCCTGGGCGCCTCCGGGCGGAAGCAGGCCGATCGCCGCACCGGAGTACACCGTCAGCGGCAGGTCCATGCCAACGACGGCCCAGAGCTTGCTCTTGTCGTCGGCGTACAGGCTCACAAGCGTCGTCTTCAGGTCCTCCGCGAGGACCGGCTTGGCGTCGCCAACGGTGATAGGACGTCCGAGAAGGTCCTCGAAGAGGTCACGAACCTCTTTAGGTACGGGCAGCAGGCTCGACATAGCTCACTTTATCCTAGGATTGGATCCAAAACATCACGAAACGCATCGGCCGTGAACGGCTTTGTAACCAGGAAGAGCGCGCCCGCCGACTCCGCGGTATTACGCATCTCTTCAGTGCCTTCCGAGGTAACAAACCCGAACGGCACCTCTACGCCGTTGGCGCGCAGCATGCGCAGCACCTCGATGCCCGTCATCTCGGGCATGTTCCAGTCCGACAGCACCAGATCGGGGCCCTCGTTCATCACCTTGTCGAAGGCCTCCTGGCCGTCCGCGGCTTCGACGAGCTCATGGCCGTCGTACCCCGCCTGACGCAGGGTACGGGTGACGATCTGACGCATCACTCGGCTGTCATCCGCGATCAGAATCTTCATTGCTACGGTCACGCTTCCTTCTCGACACTGCTCTCTAGAACCTGTACGGAGATCGGCTCACCCAGCCACTCGCCGCTGAGCCGGGAAACCTCGCTGGCCGACGGCCAGCCGGTGTTGCCGTCGATCAGAACGATCGGCAGCGACAGCGCGGACGGCTCCGGCATGAGGCTCTTGACGTTGCCCCCGATGATGTTGGCCAGCTCGCCGAGCGCGTCCGTGACGTCCTCACGCGCGACGCCGTCGAGGTCGATGCCCAGCAGCGCAGCCGCCACGTTCCGGGCCGCCGGCATGGAGCAGCTCACGACGATGTGACCGACCCAGGCACCGGTCACGGAGACCGACGCGCAGACATCGGACGACGGCGCGGTACGTGGCGCCTCGAGAAGCGGGCTCGTGCCCTCGACGTCGAGGTACGAGGCCCAGATCTGCTCCGCGATCGCGAAGAGATCCGTGTCCGTGAGCGTGGCACTAGTGGTCATTCCGGGGCTCCATTCGTTAGCACTCCCAGCAGCGCCAGCTTTTCTTGGATGGCGTCAGGGGTAAAAGGCTTGATCACGTACTCGTGCGCACCAGCCGCCAAAGCTCGTACGATCTGGCTCTGTTCGCCCTCGGTGGTGACCATCATCAATGACATGGCACGGTATTTCGGATCAGCGCGGACTGCGGTAATGAACTCCAGTCCGTTCATCTCCGGCATGTTCCAGTCCACAAGCGCCACCTTGGGGACCGTTTCTGCGGCGGCGAGCAGATCCATCGCCTCCCGACCATTGCCCGCCTCCCAGACTTCAAATCCGAGTTGGGCGGTGATCCGACTGAGGATCATCCGCATCGCTCGCGAGTCATCGATCACCAATGCAACCATCGGTGATCACCCCTTTCCGGAGAAGCCGACGGGCTGCGTGGTTTTACCGCCACGGAGGCGGTAGGCGGAGCTGCGACCAGCGGCTATCCTTTCGAACCGCTCGTCGATGCCGATGGTCGTCTCCGCGGAGCCAAGGAACAGCCACGCGTCGGGGCGCATCGTGGCGCTCACTCGGCCCAGCACCTGTCGCTTGGTCTCGACGTCGAAGTAGATCAGCACGTTGCGCAGGAAGACGACGTCGAACTGCGGCAGCGGCGGCAGCGGAGCAGCCAGGTTGAGGCGCCGGAACGTGATGTTCTTGCGCAGGCCGGGCGTCACCTTCCAGTTGGTGCCGTCCCGCTCGAAGTGCCGCACCAACATGTTCGCCGGCAACCCGCGGTTGACCTCAAGCTGCGTGAAGCGCCCGGCCTGGGCCCGGGCAAGCATCTCCTGGGAGAGGTCGGTGGCCAGGATCTCGTAGCTCCACCCGGCCGGCAGGGACTCCTGCAGGACCATGGCGAGGCTGTACGGCTCCTGCCCGCTCGAGCACGCAGCCGACCAGATACGAAGGGTTCGGTTGGCCGACCGGGTCGGCAGCAGGTCGGGCAGCACCTTGGTGGTCAGCGCCTGGAACGGCTCGTTGTCCCGGAACCACGACGTCTCGTTCGTCGTCAGCGCGTCCACGATCTTCTCGTGCGTGTCCGGCCCCGGCAGCTGCTGCGCCCGGCTGACGAACTCGGAGACGGAGGACAGACCAGCCTCGCGCGCGAGCGGGAGCAGCCTGGCCTCCACCAGGTACTCCTTACCGGTCTCGAGCACGATGGCGGAGTGTCGGCGCACCAGGTCACTGACGTACGTGAATTCTTGAGCGGTCAGGCTCATCAGGCCACCTCCTGCGTCCGCACTCGGCGCCCGGCGGAGATACGCGAGACGAGATAGTTTGCGATGTCGGGCAGCGGGAGTACCGCGTCGGTGAGACCGGCCTGCGTGATGGCGCCCGGCATGCCCCAGACCACGGATGTCGCTTCGTCCTGGGCAACGATCTCGGCGCCCTCGGCGTACAGCACCTCGGCACCGCGCTTACCGTCCTGGCCCATGCCGGTCAGCACGGTAGCCAGGACCTTCCCGCCGTAGACCTGCGCGACGGAACGGAACAGCACGTCCACAGCGGGACGGCAGAAGTTCTCCGGCGGACCGCTCTGCAACTTGGTCATCACGGCCGTACCGGAGCGGACGACCTCCAAGTGGAAGTCGCCCGGTGCGATGTAGACCGTTCCGGGGCGTAGCTGCTCCTCCCCTGCCGCCTCGACCACTTCGAGGGCGCAGGACCGATTGAGGCGCTCGGCGAACATCTTCGTGAAGACCGGAGGCATGTGCTGGACGACCACGATCGGGACCGGCAGGCTGGCGGGCATCGCCTGGAGCACCTTGGAGAGGGCGTCCGGGCCACCGGTCGAGCAGCCGACCGCGAGCACGTCCACCAGGTCGGTACGCGAGCGCCGCACTGCGGGGGTCGAGGTCGCCGGCTGCTTCCCGGTACGCGGCACGCCGGCCAGACCGGGCACTGCCGGCGGGAACGTGAATCCGCTGGATGCGCCACCCGGCCGATCCGTCGAGGTACGACGCGGCCGGCGGCCCGAGCCACCCTCGCACAGCGCGTGGATCCGCGGAATGATCTGCTCGCGGACGCTGCGCTTAGACTCCTCGAAGCTGCCCACGTTGGAGGGCTTGGTGACGTAGTCGCTGGCGCCGGCCGAGAGCGCGTCGAGCGTCGCGCTCGCCCCGGCGGCGGTCAGCGTGCTGAACATGATCACCGGCAGCCGCGGGTAGCGGGGACGTAGTTCGCGAAGGGTGCTGAGGCCGTCGAGGACGGGCATCTCGATGTCGAGGGTGACCAGGTCGGGGTTGAGCTGCTCGATCTTCGCCAGCGCGACCCGCCCATTGGGGGCGGTGCCCACCACCCTGATCTCCGGATCCTCGGCCAAGGCGTCCGTGACCAGACGTCGGATGACGACTGAGTCGTCCACGACTAATACATTGATCACGCAGCGGCCTCCCCGGCGCAGAGGATGACCACCGCCCGGCCATCCGTTCAACGGCCATATCGGCGCGAACGGGTACCGGATGAGAAAAGTGCGTACGGATGAACCAGCCCTATTTAGGGCTTTTCAGGGAACTATCCGGAATAGACATTGCTTGGTGGCGTGAACCACAGTGGCCAGCGCTGCGCCTCAGGCGCCTGCTCCCCCGGGCGTCTCCGGCGGGTCGAGCGCGGCCAGGAGCGGGTCGACGAGCCGCCCATGCGTCTCGACTGCCAGCAGGTCCCGGGCCGCCATCGCCTGCACGGCACCGCTGAGCAGGTTCCAGGTACCACCCGCACGGTCGGCCAGCGGGATGCCCGCGTCGTCGACGGCCCGCACGAGCATCAGCTGGGCCGCGGCCGCGGCCCGTACCCGCCCGGATACGTAGACCGCCCACGAGGCGGCGTGCACGGCCGGTGCCCACCCGCTGGCGCCGCGGCGGGTCGCGTCAGCGGCGGCGGCCAGTCGCGCAAGCTGGGCCGGACTCAGCACGCGCACCCGGCTCAGCAGGGCGGAAATGTCATCATGCTGCGGTCCGAGGTGGACCGGGCGTACCGGCAGCCACCGCGTGGCGGAGAGCCACCCGGCGGCGAGGGTGCGGCGCGACGGCACGGACAACAGGTCGCGCAGGTACGCGGCGACCACCGCGTCGCAGATCACCGAGGTGGCCTGGGCGGCCACCACGCTCTGCGCGGCCGGGGAACCGCCGGTGGACGTCCAGGTCCAGTCCAGGACGTCCTGGCGTAGGCACTGCAGCAGCCCGTCGACGGTGCCGATCGGGGCCTGTTCCAGCAGGGCGAGCGTCTGGTGCGCGTCGCTCGGCTCCACCGACAGGTCTCGGATGGTCTGTCGCTGGCGGGCCGCCTCATCCACGTCCTGCCAGAGCGTCAGCCGGTCCCAGTCCTCCATCCGGAAGTTCGCGATGACCTCAAGGTCACTCTCAGTAAGCGAGAGGCTACGGAGGAGCACATCAGCGGTTGCCGATCCACCGGGGAGGCGGGACAGGTCAAATCCGAGAACGGGAGCGCTGACGAGGCTGTACATGCACCCAGTCTGCAACCAACGCGCTCCCCGCGCTGTCCCCCGATTGGCTAACTATGTAACTCTCTGTACATACGAAAACAGGGTGCCCCTACAGCACCATATCGCGCTGTAGGGGCACCCTGTTTTCGGGTTCTTCCAGTTTCTACTCGTCGATTCCGTTACCGGTGGTGGTCTGCACCGCGCGGTTGGTGTCGAGGGCGAGCATGAGCCGGCCGTCGAGCTTGAACGCGCCGGTGATCAGCTCCCGGCTGGGCCCGGTCAGCGTGTCCGGCGGGGGTTCGACGGTGTCGTCGTCGAGCTCGACGACCTCACCGATGCGGTCGACCAGCAGGCTGACCGACTCCTCCTCGGTACGCACGATCACGTTCATCGCCGGGCCGTCGAAGTCACGGGCGGCCAGGCCCAACTGCACGCGCAGATCGACCGCGGCGATGACCTGGCCGCGCAGGTTGAACAGCCCGCCGATCGAGCGCGGCCCCAGTGGCACCGGGGTGTACTCGTGAAACGACAGCACCTCCTGGACCTTGGCCACGTCCAGCCCGAACAGCTGGTCGGCCACCTCGAAGGTGGCGTACTGACGACTTGCCATCTTGTTATGCCCCCACCATCAACGAGTCGCTGTCGTAACCGGCGCCGGCTTCGGTGTCGAGATCGGCGTCGAAGCGCGGGTCGGCGGCCATGATCGCCCGACGGACGTCGAGCAGTTCGGTGACCCGCTGCTGGATGACCGCCGAACCCTTCAGCCCGTCGTCACCGAAGTCCCGCTCGGCCCCCACCACGTCCTCGACGATGTCGACGATCCGGTCGACGGCCAGCGCGACGCTGCGGCCGCGCTCGGTGTAGACGACCACCGGCACCGACGACGCCTGCTCGCCCTCGGAGTACACCCCGAGCATCTGGGCCAGGCGCAGCACCGGCAGGATCTGGTCGCGGTACTGCACGACCTCCCGGGCGCCGACCCGCTCGAAGCGCTCCAGCGGGAACTCCTCCAGCCGGGTGACCATGTCCAGCGGGATCGCCACCCGCCGCTCGCCGACGCCGGCGATCAGCAGCCGGTCGACGTTGTCGTGGGTGCCTGTGACCGCATCCAGCTCCTGCTGGGCGCGTTCGACCGCCCCCATGTTCAGGTGCGCCCGCCGGGCCAGCGACGGCACGTCGAGGATCAGCGCGACCCGGCCGTCGCCGAGCAGGGTGGCCCCGGCGTACATGCCGATCTCCTTGAACCGCGACGACAGCGCCTTGACCACGACCTCCTCGGTGTTGAGCACCCGGTCGACCACCAGGCCGAACTTGCGGCCCTCGGCCTGCAGCACGGCGACGTAGACGTCCCGGTCGCCCGAGGACATGGGCAGACCGAGCGTCTCGTCCAGGCGCACCAGCGGCAGCAGCTTGCCGCGCAGCCGGTAGACCTGCGCACCCATCGCGTGCTCGATGACCCGACCGTTCTGCCCGTCCAGGTACACCAGCTCATGCACCGCGACCTGCGGGATCGCGTACCGCTCAGGGCCGCACTCCACCGTCAACGCCTGGATGATCGCCAACGTCAACGGGATCGTCAACCGCCACGTCGTGCCCTCCCCGAGGGTCGAGTCGACATCGACCGCGCCACCGATCCGCTCGATGTTGGTCTTGACCACGTCCATGCCCACGCCACGCCCGGAGACGTTGGTGACCTTCTCCGCGGTCGAGAAACCGGCCCGGAACACCAGGTTCAGAATCTCCCGGCGCTCCATGTGCGCCACCTGATCCCGCGTCAGCAGACCACGCTGGACCGCCACGTCGGCGATCTTGTTGGGGTCCATGCCCTTACCGTCGTCGGCGACCTCGACGATCACGTGCCCACCCTCGTGGTACGCGCGCAGGGTCAGCACCCCCTCGGCCGGCTTACCCGCAGCCCGACGGTCAGCCGGCGCCTCGATGCCGTGGTCGACGGCGTTACGCACCAGGTGCGTCAACGGGTCCTTGACCGCCTCCAACAGGCTGCGGTCCAGCTCGGTCTCGCGACCCTCCATCGCCAGGCGGACCTGCTTGCCCACCGAACCGGACAGGTCCCGCACCACCCGGGGCAGCTTCGACCACAGGTGGTCGATCGCCTGCATCCGCGTCTTCATGACGCTTTCCTGCAGCTCACTGGTGATCAGGTTGAGCCGCTGACCGGTACGGGCAAGGTTGGCGTCCGACGTCGCGGTGACCGCGCGCAGCATCTGGTTGCGGGTGAGCACCAGCTCACCGACGAGGTTCATCAGCTTGTCGAGCAGGTCGACGTCGACGCGGATCGAGCTGTCGGCGATGCTGCGCCGAGCCTGCGCGGCGGCGGTTTCGCCACTGGCGTGCTCCTCGTCGGCCGACGAAGCCGACGCGGCAGCCGCGACCGCGGCGGTGAGTACGGTGTCGACATCGGCCTCCACGGCCGGCGCCGCGGCGGGTACCGGCTCGGGGGTCGCGTCAGTAGCTTCGGCAGCGGCCGGAGCCTCGGTCTCGACAGGGGTCGGGGCGGCCTTAACCTCGGCGGGCGCAGACGCACTCGCGGCGGGGGCTGGCTCGGCGGGCGCGTTGGCGCTCTCGATGCAGCGGGTCACGGCCTCGATGACGCCTTCGACGTCCACGTCACCCTCGGCGCCGCTCTCCTCGATCGCGGTCAGCAGGGTCCGGACGACGTCGACCATCCGCAGCAGCGTGTTGGTCGTCTCCGGGGTCATCACCTGGGTGCCGTCGCGCAGCCGGGCGAGAAGGTTCTCGCCGACGTGCGTCACGCGCTCCAGCCTGTTGAAGGCCAGGAAGCCGCTCGTGCCCTTGATGGTGTGAATGGTACGGAAAATGCTTGACAGCAGTTCCCGTGAACCTGGCTCCTGTTCGAGAGCCACCAGGTCCCGGTCCAGCTGGTCCAGGTTCTCGTGGCTTTCCACGAGGAATTCCTGCACGATGTCGCCGAGCTCGTCCAACGCCGCCTCCTTCTCTACGAGGCACACAATCGGCAAGGCCCGGGCGCAACTGAGAATTTGGTCAAAACACAGCAGCCATCACCTCAGTTCCCCGTCAACTCCGGTGGCGCGCCAGCTGACCGGGGGGTCGCCCGCACCAGAACCGCCTGCCGGACCAGCCGGCGCAGGGTGGTGAAGACCGGGTCGCAGGTGACCAGGGTAAGAAAGTCGCGCGCACCGGCGGGCGCACCGGCGGGGCGCGGGGCCAGCACCTGGACGTCGGACGGGCCGACGATCATCTCCCGGCTGACCCGGTAGATGTACCACGTCGAATCAGTCTCCACGACCACCGGGTCACCCTCGTGGAGCCGGTCCAGGTCCCAGAAGACGCCCGGGTACCGGTGACCGCCGATCCCCACATTGCCCGGCTGCCCGAACGACGGCGTGTCGGGGATGTGGCCGGGCCCGCGCAGCAGGTCCTCGTCTCTGGCGCCCTCGACGACGACGAGGTCCAGCCGCAGCCGCGGGATGTGGAGCCGGGCGATGGCGCCGGACGGCGACGGGCTCGCGCCCGGCACGGGACCGCCCTGCGGTTCCTGGGCACCGGCTCCCTGCGCCGCCTGAGCCGCCGTGCCCTGCCCGGCTTGACCCGCTGCGCCCCGTACCGCCGGAGCTGGCGCCGCACCATCTGCCCGCGCCGCCTGCTGGCGCTCGACCGGCCGGGCCCATGCGGCGTCGACCGCCCGTTCCAGGCCGGCCTGGTTGGTCTGGATCTGGTTGATCCGCGACCACCAGTTCCAACCGGTCCCGCCGACGAGGGCCAGGCCGCCGGCCAGTAGGACCGCGGCGGCCACGCTGAGCAGGCGCTGCGTCCGGTCGGGTCGCCCGGTCGTTACGGAGCCGGACCGGTCGGCATCGCCCCGACGACTGATACCCATGAAGTGCACTATATCGGCAAATTCCGGCATAACAGGGTGAGCAGGACATATCAGGGCCTGCCGCCATCGGGCTCGCCTTCCCGACGATTCACCCGCCATGGCCCGGGGTAAGTAGGACAGCCTAGGAGGTGATCGAAATGACTCGTAGCAACCCCGCGATCGAGCAGAGGTGGGACGTCTTCCACCGGGTGGTGAACATGCCATCCCCGGAGCTGCGCGACTGGCTGCTGTCCACCCCGGACGGCGCGGCCGCATACGCACCGGAGCCCGACATCGACATCCACGAGCTCGGCGGGCGAGTCTTGCGGATCCTGGAGAAGCGACGCGTCGACCTCACCGACGACGACGTCGCCACAATGGAACTCGTGACGGAACTGGTGGTGGGCCGGCTGATGAACGCACCACCGGAGGAAGCGGTCAACGAACCCTGGCGCGACACCCTGCTGACGCTCGGCCATGACCCGCTGCGGCCCGACTCACCGCGCGGCGAAGAGGCCGCAACGCTCCTCCGGGAAATGACGACCACCTGAACCTGTCGGGGGCGATCTTGGACAATTGGCGGCGCTACGGACCCGCCAATTGTCCAAGATCGTTAAGTTCTACCCTCGCGCTCCTGCGCCTCTTTCAACGACTCCGCGTACGGCACCCAGTCGGCGAGCCGTACCGGCCAGCCCGCTTCCGACAGCTTCGCCACCACCGCCGGGTCGTCGTCGACCACGATCGCGACCTCACCGTTCTTGCCCAGGCGGCGCAGCTGCTCCGCCTTGAACTCCCGCGCCGGCCGATGGTCCGACGTCGGCCGCATCAGCAGCTCGTCGACCGGCAGGCCGTGCCGGGCCAACCACCGCTCGGTGACCTCGCGCAGGTACTCCGGGCGCCCGGTCAACCAGACCAGGCGATGGTCCCGGGCGTACTCGCGGGCAAGCTCCACGCCCGGAGCCAGCGGGTCGTCGGCGTCGGCGCCCGCGAAGAACCGCCGCCAGTTCTTGGGCCGGCGGGCCACGTGGTGCAGCCGGTGACGGACATCGGCGACCGTGCCGTCCACGTCGAATACGGCTACGGGCCTGTTGGCTGCTGGTCGCTCGGCTACCGGTCTCTCGGATGGCTCCTGCACGGATACATCGTCCCCGTTTGGATCACGTAAGTCGCCTGTAGTACCCGGATTGCGTGACAACAAGCCTAATGAGGGTAAGAGCGAAGGACCCGATCCGGGGGGTACGTGATGCATCTTTCCGTGCTTCGTCCGCTGTCCGAGCACCCCGGCCCGTGGGCTTCGATCGTGCTCGACGCCTCGCACGAGACCGAGGACGCCACCAAGGCCATCGAACTACGCTGGCGGGCCGCCCGCGAGGAGCTGGCGGCGCAGGGGGCTGACGAGCCCACGCTGGCAGCCCTCGAAAATACCGTTCTGAATCATCAGCCCGTACCCGGGCGTTACTGGTTGGCCGCCTTCGCCACGCAGGGCGAGGTGGTGCTGGCCATGCCGATCGTCGCCACTCCCCGGGACCACGTCGCGGCCTGGGGACCGCTGCCGCACGCCATGCCGATGATCGCCGGCTACGGCGAGCAGGTCGCCTGGCTGCGGATCGTCGTCAACCGCATCGGTGCCGACTTCGAAGGCGCCACCCTGGGTGGCAGCCCCCGCCGCGGTCAGATAAACGGGCACAACGACTTCCCCATCCACCGCGTCAAGGCGGGCGGCTGGTCCTACTCCCATTACTGGCGCGCAGCGCAGATGACCTGGCAGCGCAACGCGCAGGAGATCGCCGACGCCGTCGGCCGAATGGCCACCGAGATGGGCGCCGAGATCCTCATCGTCGCGGGCGACCCGCAGACCCGCCGCCTGCTCATCGACCACCTGCCGGAGTGGTGGCAGAAGCGGTACGTCGAAAGCGACGTCGGCTCGCGCGCTCCCGGCGCCGACCCCGAGCCGCTGGACGACTTCACGCTCCGGTCCATCGCCCGCCTGGCGGACGAGCACATCGCCGACGTCCTGGAGCGATTCAAGATCCAGCAGGCTCACAACGCGGCCGCCGAGGTCGGGCTGCCGGCGCTGGTGACGGCGCTGCAGCGCTGCCAGGTCAAGACCGCCCTGCTGGTCAACGACCTGTCCTCCCCACTTCAGCTGTGGGTCGGCGATCGGCCGAACGAGGTCGCGCTCACCAAGGACGGGGCCCTCGCTCTCGGCGCCGAAAATCCCCAGCGCGTACGCGCGGACGCGGCCCTGCTGCGCGCGCTCGCCGCGACCGACGCGGACCTGGTCCTCGTCACACCCGACGAGTTCGACCAGGGCGGCGGAGTGGGCGCGCTGCTGCGCTACGCCGACGTATCGACTCGTCACCTCTGAGCCGGTCAACCGACCGGATCGCCCGCCACCCCGACCACATCGAAGCACTGGACTTCGCGGTCCGGGACCGTGGTCGGCGACTCCAGGTGGTAGGCGCCACTGGGCACGACGCCAGCTCCCCCGTACGCCGCCTGCACCCGAAGTTGGACCACCACGTCCTCGCCGGCGTGCACCGCAGGCACCTCGGTCCAGAAGCCGTACCCGCCGACGGCCACCAGTTTCGCCCGGTCGTACAGGACGCACGCGCCGATCCAGGCGACCTTGTACGCCCGCCACTCCCCCGGTGCCAACCCCAGCCGGTCGGTGATGTGCAGCAGGTTCGCGGCGCTGTGGACGGTATGCCGGCTCCACTGCGAACCCCGCACGTCCAGGCGCTCCGGTCGCACCGGGCCGTCCCACTCCTCGAAGGACGACTCCTCGGCCGGCCGGTGGTCATCGACGTATGAGACACCGTGCGGCGCGTTGCCGACGAAGCCACAGCCCAGTTGCCTGATGGCGGTGAGCATCCGAGCGACGCTGCCGGGTTCGAGCCAGATGTCGTCGTCGAGGAAGAGGACGTACCGGGCGCGGGAGCACGACAGCAGGTAGCCGCGGTGCTCGGCGAGCCCGCGCCGCGGCAGGTGCTGGCCGAGCAGAACAGGATGGCCGAAGTGGCGTAACGCGCGCACCACGCCGGCGACGGCGGGATGGCACCAGGCCGGTTCGGCGTCGGACTGATCACTGACCACGACGCCGAACCCGACGTCCTGGGCGGCCAACCCGGCGAGGGCGACGGCCAGTTCGACCGGCCGGTTGCGCGTGGGTACCAGCACGTCCAGGTCGCGCTCGTGCGCGAACGCGTACGGGTCACCCGTCTCGAGCGGCCGGCTCACTCCTTCGGCGGCGGTTCGTACGGCGTCCGCTGGTCCTCCGGCACCTTGTGCAGCGCCCGGTCGTCCTTGCCCGGCGGCAGGGCGTTCTGCGCGGTCTCCTCCGCATGGTCGGTCACCAGCGGGTCATGCTCGCTGCGGCGCATCTCCGGCTGCTGGATGTTGGTCATGACGCTCCCCTAATCGGTCATCCGTGAACGGTGCTACCCCGCACCGGCGCGGAAAACCAACATTCAGGACCGGGTACGCCGACCCCGAGCCGGGTCGAGCGGATGCCCCTGCTGTGGGTGTCCCTGCTGTGGGTGTGCCTGCTTCGCGGAGTGAGCGGCGGACCGGGCGGTGCCGGCGCGGATACGGCCGATCAACTTCGTCGTGGAGCGGTCCGGCAGGTAGTCCAGCGTCAGCACCTCACCGCCGAGTTCGCGTACGAGCGACGCCTCCGGGATCATCTCCGGGCGGTAGTCGCCGCCCTTGACGTACAGGTCCGGCCGGACCAGCGCGATGAGGTTGGCCGGGGTGTCCTCCTCGAAGACCACGACGTGGTCGACGCTGGATAACGCCGCGAGCACGGCAACGCGGTCCTCGACAGAGTTGACCGGGCGTTCGGGGCCCTTCAGGCGGCGTACCGAGTCGTCGGAGTTGACCGCGACGATGAGGACGTCACCGAGGCGCCGGGCCTGGTTGAGGTACCCGACGTGGCCCCGGTGCAGCACGTCGAAGCAGCCGTTGGTGAACACGATCCGCTTTCCCCGCTTGCGGTACGCCGCGACCGCGGCGACGAGGTCGGCGGCGCCGATCTCCACCTGGTCGCCCTCTCCGCCGATCTCCAGCAGCCCGTGCGTGTCGCAGACCGCGGTACCCGGCACGTGGCCCCGGGTGGCCGCCGTCGCGGCCAGCTGCGCCACGTGCGCCGCGTCGGCGAGCGGCACCTTCGCGGCGAGCGCCAGCGTGAACGCCGCGACGTACGCGTCACCGGCGCCGACGGTAAGGCTGGTGGGCGCCGGCAGCGCATGCGTGCGCACCGGTTCGACCTCCGCGGTCAGCACGACGGATCCGTCGATGTCGAGCGTCACCGCCACCGTGGGCGCCCCGGCGAGCGCCAGCAGGCGGTCGGTCGCCTCGATCACCCACTCGGCGCGGCGCGTGCCGACCGCGACTGGATCGCACTCCAGCAGCCGGCATGCTTCGGCGAAGCTCGGCGTGACGAGATCCGGGCGGACGCCGGCCCACGGTCGCGGATCGTGCGCGTCGACAACCAGCAGCGGGATGTCGTCCCGCCGCTGGGCCAGTAACGCCCGTACGGATTCGGCGGCCCCGCCCCCTCCGTAGTCGCCGACGACCACCGCATCGACGCCGGAGTCCAGCGCGGTGGCGGCCACGTCGACCAGGGCCGCCTCGGACTTGGCCGGGAGCGCCCCGGTGTCGCCCTCGTCGAAGCGCAGCACGATCTGCTCGTCGGCCACCAGCCGTCGCTTCGCGAGCGTGCGCCTACCCCGTACCGGTACGAGCCGGTGGTCGACTCCGGCGGCGTCCAGCCGGCGGCGCAGCCGGCCGCCGTCCGGGTCCTCCCCGATCGGGGACACCAGCATGGCCCGCCCACCCAGTGCCGCGATGTTGGCCGCGGTGTTGGCGGCCCCGCCGCCCGCGTACGTGATGCGCTCCACCTCGAGTACCGGCGCGGGCGCCTCCCGGCAGAGGCGTCGAGGCGAACCCGCGAGCCAACCGTCGAGCATGGCGTCCCCCACGACGAGCACGGTGGCGCCTCGCCACCGTGCGGGTAGGTCGGTCAGCGTCATCGACGCCCTCCTGTCGTCGGCGCATGTCCCGCCGGGGATACCCCGTCCCGCGCCGGCGAACCATCCCGCTCATCGCGTGCGCGGTGAGCCGCTCAGCGGTACTTTCGTCCGCGGCGGCCTCGCGCCGTGGCTGCTGCCGAAGCTCCAGGAGCTCGCGACTCGGTGCGGCTCAGCCCGGGCCGGACTGGCCCTCGGGCCTCGGGCGCAGCTTGCGCCCCTCCTCGGTGTCGGCGTCCGGGTCCGGCCCGGTGTACCACTTCGCGAACCGCAGTTCGTCGCCGAACGCCTGCTCCGACCCGGCGTCTCCGCCGGTCGGGTCGTCGATCTGACCGTCGTAGGAGTACTGCGCCATCGCCTTGGTGAGCTCACCGATCGGCAGTTCGTTCGGGTCCCGCCAGACACCCTCACCGCGAGGTGCGCTCACGTGCCCCTCGCGCGGCGCGCTGATCTTGTCTTTGTGAGTGTCGTCGCGCGGTGCGTCGCCCTGCGCTGCGCTCGCATTCTTGTCCTGGGGTCCGGGTGCGGGTGCGCTCATCGGAGATCACCTTCCATTACGGTCCGTAGTTGCCTACCCAGCCGGCCTGTGACCGAAACGGCCGTGCCACTACGGTGTGGCGATTCAGACGCGACGATTGGATCTCGTGGCACCGGGTAGCACTGGGGCATGGATCGACGGACCGACGTGGGAAGCGCGCCCGGCGACGCGGCCCTGAGCTGCACCGTCGAGTCGGAGTACCCGGTGGCGGTGATCCACATCGTCGGGCGGCTGGACCCGACCGGATTACCCGAACTGCAGACCTGCCTCCACTGCTGCCTGGCGGCGGAGCCGGAGGCCGTCGTCCTGGAGGTGGCCGACCTGACCGTCACCGCCGACGAGTGCGCAACTGCCTTCGTGTCCCTCTCCTGCGAGGCGATGACCTGGCCCGGCAGCCCCGTCGTCTTCGCCTGCGCGCCACCGGCCCTCGTCGCCGCGGTCCGCCGCAGGGGCAAGGAAATCGCGTCGTACCCCTCCGTGGACGCCGCGCGGGACAGGGTCGCCAGCGGCGGGTCCCGGTACCGGCTGCGCGAGGCGCTGCCCGCCTCGCCGGTCGCCGCGCCGGCGGCCCGACGGCTGCTCGGCCGGGCGTGCCGGTCCTGGTCGGTGCAGGAACTCCTCGAACCCGCGGAACTGGTCGCCACCGAACTGGTAGCCAACGCGGTCCGGCACGCCGGCAGCCGGGTGGTACTCACCGTTTCGCTGCGCCAGGGCGACCTCCAGATCTCGGTTGGCGACGACAGCCCTGCGCTGCCACGCCAGCGGACGGCCTCCCCCGCAGACGAGCACGGGCGGGGGCTGTTCATGGTGGACGCCCTGTGTAAGGACTGGGGAATGACATGTGTAGGAAACGGAAAAGTGGTGTGGGCTAGGGTCTCGGCGGGATTCACGTGAGGACCCGCTCGAACCGATCCGGCTGTCACGTAGGTGTTTCCGACAGCCCCGTGGGGTAGGCAGGTGCCGGCGTGCTGGCGCGCCCTGAGGGGAGAAAACAGGTATGGGTGAGCGAACGGGTCAGCTTCACGTGGTCGAGATCGCCTCGTTGCTGCGGGAACTGACCGCCGGCCTCATCGCGAGCGATGACCTCGACGAGGCAATGGAGGTGCTGGTTGCGACGACCGCGCAGGCAGTGCCGGGCGAATCGTGGTGCGGAATCACCCTGATCAGGGCCGGCGCACCCACCACGCAGGCCGCATCGAGCCCGTTGACGGCCAGGGTCGACGACATCCAGTACAAGATCGGCGATGGCCCGGCGCTCACCGCCATCCGCACCCGGGAGATGGTCGTCGTCGGCGACCTTGCAGGCGAGGCCCGGTGGCCGCAGTGGCGTGAGGCCGCGGCCGACGACGGGATCTCGGGCGTACTGTCGATGCCGCTCGACATCGACGACCATGTGATCGGGGCACTGAACCTGTACACGAGCGAGTCGAACGCGTTCTCCCCAGACGTCCAACTGGCTGCGATGCTGGTGGCCGAGCACGCCGGATTGCTGCTCGCGGCCGTGCTCGACCGCGGTCGACTGGCCGGGCTCGCGGCCGACCTCTCCGAGGCGCTCGCGAGCGGGGATACCGTCAACCGGGCGATCGGCATCGTGATGGCGCAGCGGGGTTGCCGCGCCGAAGAGGCCCTCCAGGTGCTGCGACAGGCGTCGATGAACCTGCACGTACCGCTGCACGACGTGGCCGACCGGCTGGTCAACGCGATCGGCAGTCGATCCGCTTGAGCCGCCCGCAACTGCGCCTCTACCAGCGCGGTGCTTGAACGTGCCCGCATCGCGGGCACGTATGCTCACGCGAACGCGTCGGGAGGGCGAGCAATGGACCTGGGCATCACAACCGTGGCCGACACGGATCCGGTGGTCGTCTCGCTGACCGGTGAGTTGGACATAGCCTCCGCCCCTCCGCTGGCGGAGCGCATCCGCAGCCTGATCGACGCCGGGCGTACCCGTCTCGTCGTCGACCTCGCCGGCCTGGCCTTCTGCGATTCGACGGGCATCGGCACGCTGGTACGCGCCAACAACGACTGCCTCCTGCAGGGCGGCTACCTGCGGCTGGCCGCACCCAGCCGCCACGTCGCCCGGGTCCTCGCCGTCGTCGGCCTGCTCGACACGTTCCCGACCTACCAAAGCGTCGAGGCCGCCAGGCGCGCCGACGCGGACGCCCTCGTGGTCGCCGGCCCCTGACGTCACTTGAGTGAGGGGTCGCTCGATACCGGTAGGTCACCTAGGCTGGTGAACCGTGGGTGACGAATGCGTCACAGTCGTGGAGATGTCGACCGGAGCGCTGGAGGCCGCCGATCGGGCCGACGCCGTCATCCAGTGGCTCCTCGACACCGGAGTGATCGTGCCCAACCCCCAGCGCGGCAACACCTGGCAGCCCAGCGGGTACCTGCCGGGCCCGCAGGCGCCGGCCGCGGCGCCCGGATTCGGGGACACCGACTACACCCTCGCCAACAACGGCGTGGAGATCCTCGTCGAGCGCGAGCTGTACCGCGACACCTCTCCGCACAAGGCCCCGAGCTGCCCCGAGTGCGGGTACGAACTGGCCGAGGCGACCCTTGAGGCGATGATCCGGCCGTGGCTGGACGGCCCCGAGCCGAGGGTGGACTGCGCCGGCTGCGGCACCGCCCGACTGCTCGGCGAATGGCCGGACGGTTACGTGGTCGGCGAGCTCGCCGTACGGTTCAACAACTGGCCACCGCTGTCGCAGGCGTTCCTGGCCGACCTCGGCGCCCGGATGGGACCGCGTTGGCGGGCCATCCGTGAACAGTACTGAGGCCATGAAGCTCGTCCTGACCGCCGACACGCACGTACCGAAGCGGGCCCGCGACCTTCCCGAGCCGCTCTGGCGCGCCATCGACGCGGCCGATGTCGTGGTGCACGCCGGCGACTGGGTCGACGTCGCGCTGCTCGACCGGATGGAGTCCCGGGCCGCCCGGCTCGTCGGGGTGTACGGAAACAACGACGGCCCGGCCTTGCGCGCCCGGCTGCCCGAGGTGGCCCGGGCGGAGTTGGGCGGGCTCCGGCTCGCCGTGATCCACGAGACCGGCCCGGCCACCGGCCGCGAACGCCGCTGCGCCGAGCGCTTCGGAGACGTCGACGTGCTCGTCTTCGGCCACAGCCACATCCCGTGGGACACCGTCGCGCCCGGCGGCCTCCGGCTGCTCAACCCCGGGTCGCCGACCGACCGACGGCGCCAGCCGGTCGCGACGTACCTGACCGCGGAGATCCACGACGGCGCGCTGACGGACGTGACTCTCCACCCGCTGCCGCGTCGGTGATCCGCCCCTGTTTCCGAGGAGGGCGCCCCGCCTACGGTCTGTCCCGTGAGCCGGGCGCCCTCCGCACGAACAGGGGCGGGTTTCGTGCGGGTGCACAACCCCTTAACAGTCCTCGGTAGACGGTGTTAACGTACGGCCGCGAGTGTCGGTGGGGCGCGCCAAAGAAGGAGCGATCCGGTTGGCCAATGCGGATGTGCTCACTCAGATCAATCGGGACATATGGATCCCGTTCTCCACCGCGTACGCGGCCGGCGACCCGGAAGCCTTCATCGCACTGCACTCCCCCGAGGTGATCCGGGTGGAGGGCAACGGCGGCTGGATCGGCGGCTTCGAAGAGTACTCGGGGCGCCTCCGTGAGTGGTTCCAATGGGTCGCGGTGCAGGAGGGCCAGCTCGAGATCCAATTCCGCTTCCTGGAGCGGCACACCGGCGATGACGCCTCGTCCGAACGCGGCGTCTACCGGCTCACTCTGACCTATCCCGATACCGACGAAAACGTGTGGTACGGGATGTTCCACACGATCTGCCGCAAACGCAATGGCGTCTGGCGGATTGCCCTGGACTACGACTCCGACGAGGGTGGCACAGTCGGCGAGGAGACGTTCACGAGTGGCCGCGAGATGGAACAGTTCGAGACGTCCGGCTCCCTGTTGTGAGCATCACGCGGAGCGGCGTCGGACGAAGCGACGGAGATATGGAAGCCGGACCCCAGTCCTTACGGCGAGCGGTCCGGCAGACGGTGGGGTCCGGCAAGACAAGCATCGGCGGCCGCCGACCGGAGTTGAGAAGTTCCAAACGGCGACGGCCTTGCGCGACGCCACCCGAGTCAGGGGAATCCACCCCTTCCGCCACCCACGCGCGGTTTGTTGTGGACCGCGCGGGGGCACTACTAGATAGAGCCGTGTAACGTGAAGCGACTAACCTCTTCTGTCGCACCATCGGTCGATGTCTGGCCGGTAGCGGCCGATCGCGAGGGGCCACATGGTACAGGTGACCGTCAAACTTTGTTTACCCAGAGACACGTCCAGCGTCTCGATCAGCCGCCGGGTGGTGCGGTCGGCGCTCAATGCCCTGGGCGTCGTCGAGGACATCCGCTACGACGTCGAGCTGGCCCTGACCGAGGCCTGCGCGAACGTCGTGCAGCACGCGGCCTACTCCGACGAGTACGAGGTGACCATCGCGATCCAGGGCGCCACCTGCAGCATTGACGTGATCGACAGCGGCCACGGCTACGACGAGGAGGCGCTCCAGGCATCGATGCCGCACCCCAACGCCGAAGAGGGCCGCGGGCTACACCTGATCCGCATGCTGACGGAGAACGTCATGCTGGCCCACCACCCGAAGCGCGGAACGATCATGCACTTCGAGAAGAAGCTCGAGTGGGAGCCGCAGTCCCTCCTCACACAGCTGAAGTGATCGGCTCCGCTTCGGCGGCGGCCTGAGCCGCCCGCACGCGGTGGGTCACCTTGCGCTCAGCGACGAACGACAGGAACGGGATCGTACCCGCGAGCAGGATGCCCAGCGTGTAGAGAAACCGCCAGCGGGCGCGCACCGCCAGCTGGAAAGTGATCACCAGGTAGACCATGTAGAGGAAGCCGTGCATCGGCCCGACAATGGCGATCACCGTCTCGTCGTGGGCCAGGTACTTCAGCGGCATCGCCACCAGCGTGAGAAGCAACAGGAAGACCCCGACGACGTAAGCAGCCACGCGGAAACGCTTGAGTGCGGACTCCACTCCGGTCATCCTTCCGATCTCGGGTATTCACTGGGCCGGTATTCACCAGGCCGGTATTCACTGGGCCGGTATTCACTGGGCCGGCGACCGGGGTTGGCGGTCAGCCACTCAAGGTACCGGTTGTACGCCACCAGGTCCGGGTCGCCATCGTCGGACACCCGCTCCCGCCGCACCGGCGCGGCCTGGAACGGCACGTACCCGGGCTGCCGGGCCAGTTCCGCCGGGACCGCCACGCTGGGCACGCTCTCCGGAACCGGCTGCCCTTTGCGCAGCTCAGCGCGGATCTCTTTGATCCACACGAACACGACGAAGGCCGCGAAGAGCGGCCATTCAAGCGCGTACCCGAAGCTGAGCATGTTGCCGCCGCGGGCCCTGCCGACCTGCCACCAGCCAAGCAGAAGAAACGTGGTGACCAGCACCACCATCAGCAGGTGACGCACCAACCACCAGGGCGTCAGAAACCGGGCCACGCATGCGAGCGTACCCGCCCGACTCCTCCGGGCACCGCTCCCGCCGAGCACGCCCGGTCTCGGCGGGATCCATATGCCGATGGCGATATGCCAGTTTTAGGGCAAATACCAGGTGACGTGGTGAACTGACCACGACCATGGGGGTGTGAAGTCCATCGACGGTTGAGTAGGGTGATGCCCGCCTGCCACCGGTTCGTCCGAGGGAGCATATGACCAAGAAACGACCATCGTCGGAGACGGTGGCAACGGCCGCACTGACCATGATGAGCCTGGTTGGCGGATTGGCGGTGGCCTGCACCGCCGGTGTTGGCGTCCGGCCGGCGAAGGACGTCGCCGCCGCGAATCCTCAGGCGCCCGTGGTCAGCACGGCCCCTGCCCCCGCGCCGGCCGTACCTACTCCCGAAACGACGACGGCCGACGACCCCGCGGCGGACAACCCTCGGCTGCTGTTCCCGACCGACGCCGTGGTGGACGTGAAGTCGTCCTACCGGGCCAAGGGCGACGGCAGCGCCGACGACACCGCCGCCCTGCAGAAGGCGATCACCGAGAACCCGGGCCGCACGCTGTACCTGCCGGCAGGCACGTACCTGGTCAGCAAGGCCCTGGAGGCACGGGACCAGCAAGGGCGCTGGCAGTCCGGCCTCCGGCTGGTCGGCGAGGAACGCAACAACACGATCATCAAGCTGAAGGACCACACCGCCGGCTTCGGTAACCACTGGAGCCCGCGACCGTTCCTGCGGGCGGGCGCCTCGACCACCGACGGCATCGGCCGGCCCGGCGAAGCCATCGGGTACGGGAACCATCTGGAGAACCTCACCGTCGACACCGGCGACAACCCCGGCGCCACCGGCATCGACTACACCGGCAGTACCGTCGCATCGATCCGCCGGCTCACGGTCACCGGCAAGGGACCGGTCGGCCTGTCCATCACCCAGGGCCTGCCCGGCCCGGCGCTGATCTCCCGGGTGACGGTAAAGGGCTTCGACTACGGCATCAGGATCGCGCAGGGGCAGTACGGGCTGACGCTGGAGCACCTGCACCTGTCCGAGCAGAAGATCGCCGGACTCGACAACGCCGGCAACATCCTCGCCATCCGCGATCTGACGAGCGTCAACGCCGTGCCGGCGATCCGCAACGGCGACCGCGGTGGCTTCATCTCCCTCGTCGACGCGAAGCTCACCGGCGGCACCGTCGACTTCAGCGCGATCCAGAGCAACGGCGAGCTCATGACCCGCCGGGTCAGCACCGCCGGATACCGGTCGGCGATCACCCAGAGCGGGCGGATCATCGCGGGCACCGAGCTGGCGCAGTACGTGTCGAAGTCCGCGTTCACGCCGTTCCCCGAGACCCAGAGCCCCGCCGTCGACCTCCCGGTACGCGAGACCCCCGACTACTTCCCGACCCAGGCGGCGGACTGGGCCAGCGTCGCGGCGTACGGGGCGAAACCCGACGACGGCGAAGACGACACCGCCGCCTTCCAGAAGGCCCTGGACGCCGGCAAGCCCGTGGTCTACCTCCCCACCGGCCGGTACGTCATCTCCAAGCCGGTGCGCATCACCGGTGCGGTGCGGCAGATCGTCGGCTTCGCGTCGACGCTGACCCCGACCGGGGCGGCGTGGGGCAACGCCGCGGCGCCGGCCGCCCTCATCGAGGTCGGCGACGGCACCGCCCGGGACGTCACGATCACCGGGCTGCGCATCGCCCGCGCCGAGAAGTCCTCCCCACCCGTCACCGGCCTGGTCGCATTCGCCCAGCGCACCACCCGCCCGCTGATCCTCAAGGACATCGACTGCGCGGACGCTACGACGAGTTACCAGGCCGCGCCCGGTGTGGGGCCCCTGTACCTGGAGAACGTCTCCGCCTCCGGTTGGCAGTTCGACCAGCCGCAACAGGTGTGGGCGCGCCAGTTCAACCACGTCGACCGCGACACCGCCACCGAGAATCGCTCGCCGCTACTGGTCAACGCCGGGGCGACGGTATGGGTGCTCGGCCTGGAGACGGAGCGGAGCGGGCCGCTGCTGCGTACCGAGCGCGGCGCCCGTACCGAGGTGCTCGGCGGTGCCGTGTACGAGGCGCCGAGCGGGAACGCCGTGGCCTTCGAGTGCCTCGACGACGCGTCGATGGCGCTGTCGTTCGCGACGATGGGCCCCGGGTACGGCGTCTACGACGTGCTGATCCGGCAGCGCCGGGGCGGCACGAGCAAGGATCTGGCCCGGCAGGACACCTACTGGCGCGGTGAGGGCCGGACGGTGCCGCTGTACACGGGCTGAGCCCATCCGCGCCGCCTGACGCGCGTCGCGTGTCAGGCCCGCCGCAGCGCGTCGCGGATGCGGTCGACGAGGCCGAGCGCCGGATAGAGCAGCCGGCTCACCGGCTGGTTGGCGGGCACCGCCGGGTGCGGACGGGTCGGCGCGAACTTCTTGGCCTGCTGCGCCCGGTCGGCCAGCTCCCGCAGTTCGTCCGGGTCGGTCGCCATCCGCAGCCGCGGGAAGACCTCGACCTCCTCCTCGAGGAAGTGCTGGCGCATCGCGGCCATCAGCCGGCTCAGCACGAACTCGAAGTCCGGGTCGGTCGCCTCCAGGCGCTCCAGCCGCTTCATGTCGACCTCGGCCTCGGAGTGATCCTGGATCTCGTGGTCGGCGATCCGGTCCCCCTCGGGGAGCACCCTGCGCAGCGTCGGGTAGAGGTACTGCTCCTCCACGACCGAGTGGCGCACCAACTCGGCCACGACCTCGTCGGCGATCCGGCGGCGCTCCTCCGCGCCCGGGTCACCGGTCTGCAACTCCCCGAACAGCTCTTCGATCTCGCGGTGATCGTGAATGAGCACATCCACGAGGTCCTCGCCGCGGTCCTGCGGCGCGCTCACAGCAGCCTCCCGACAAGTAGGGTCGCCGCTCGGCTACCCCGGCAACCGGGGGGCTAACCCGCGGACTCGGCCAGGCTCACCCGCGCGACGGCGCTCTCCATCAGGCTGCCCAGCCACAGGTCCGACCCGTGCTGGCGGACTCCCGTGATGAACAGGTAACGGCCGGCTGGTCCGTGGAGGCTGCGCAGCACCCGCCCGTCACCGTCGACGAGCGCCGCTAGGCCGTACCGCTTGGGCTGTGGCTGCAGCCGCTCCGGCACCCTGGCCACAAGCTGGCGGATCCGCGGGTACGGCAGCAGCCGTTCCAGGGACGCCACCCGGGGGCTGGGCAGCGCGATCCAGTACGTGCCGTCCCCCACCGGCGCCATGTTGTCCGGGTACGCGGGAAGGTCGGCGAGCTGGACCGGCGACCCGCCGTCGAGCGACATCCGCATCAGCCGGTGGGTGGTCGTCTCGACGAACAGCAGCGCCGACTCATCGGGGGTGAGCGCGACGCCGTTCGGGAAGTACAGCCCGGCGGCGACCACGTCCGTCTGCCCGGTGCCCGGGTCGTAGCGCAGCAGCCGGCCGTTGGGGCGGTGCTCCAGCATGTCGAGGCGCCAGTCCTCGATGCCGTAGCGGTCGGAGCTGTCCGAAAAGTACACCGTGCCGTCCCGCGCGACCGCGGCGTTGTCGCAGAGCCGGATCGGTTTGCCGGCCGCGTGGTCGGTCAGCAGCGTGACGGCCCCGTCGCCAGTGACCCGCAGCAGCCCCCGGTGGGCGTCGCACACCACGAGGCTGCCGTCGCGCGGGTCGAACTCGATGCCCAACGGCCGCCCACCCGTGTCCGCGACCAGCTCTGGTGGAGCAGCGCCATCCGCATCTGCGTCGTCCTTGGCGCTCACCGCGCCGGATGGCCAGCGCCAGATCCGACCGTCCTCGGCTCCGGTGATCAGCCGGCCTTCGAGGTCGACAACGATGTCCTCGGGCCCATGCCCACCGGGCAGCGCAAAGCGTTGAAGCCGGTCAAGCCTGGTGTCGACGGCCGCCCACTCCCCCACCAGCGGGGGCGGTGTGCTCGCAGGTGCCTTGGCGGCACGAATCAAAGAGGCCACGGCGCCATTCTGCCGTCGCGCGCACCGACAAGAAAGATCCATTCCGGACGATAAAAAGATCAGTCCAGCCCGTTCTGGCACCACTCGTCAAGGTACGCGTACCGGGGACGCGCGTCGCATACCGGACCAATCGCGGCTGCAGCACCCCGGCCACCCCTACAGTGATCACATGTCATCTGCCGCCTTGCGCCTGGCCAGCGTCCTACTGGTCAACCAGGACGGCGCGATCCTGCTGCAGTTGCGCGAGCCCGACGCCCGGATGGACCCCGACCGGTGGGGCCTGCCCGGCGGGCACGTGGAGCCGGGCGAGGACCCGGCCGTCGCGGCGCAGCGCGAACTGCGCGAGGAGACCGGACTACGGGCACGCGGCGATCTCTCGCTCTTCCTGCACGAGAACTTCCCTTCCCGCCTCACCCCTGGGATGCGCATCGACTGGCATGTGTACTGCGGCGCAACGCTCGCCCGGCAGGAGGACGTGGTCCTCGGCGAGGGGGCGGCGCTGCGGTTCTTCGCGCCGGCCGAGGCCCTCGAACTGCCCCTGGCCAGCGGCGTCGACCGGGTGGTGCCGACGTTCCTGATCTCCGAGGAGTACCGCGCGCTCACCGCAGCTTAGGCGGCCAGCTCCCGCTCCAGCGGCGTACGGAAACGCGGGATCACGCGGATCGCCCCGATCGATTTGGTGAGCCGGCCCGCGGTCGCCTCCACCGCCGCGGCGGTATCGCTGCCGACGTCTTCGAGCAACCGGTACACGACCTCACCGTCCGCCCGCTGCGCCCAGCCGCCGACGATCCGGCCGTCGCTCCACACCGTCGGCCCGATGTTGCCGGACCGGTCGAACAGCGCCGGGCCGTGCGCGCCGAGGTACCACGAACGTTCCGACCAGCCCATCGCCGTCGGATCGAGCGCGGGAAGCAGCGCGACCCAGGGCTCCGGCTCGACCTCGGGCTCCATGTCGTCAGCCAGCACCAGCCCCGTGGAACCGTCGAGGTCGACCTCCACCGGCCCGATCGCGCTCAGCGCCTGCTTGACGTGGCCAGCCGACCACCCGGTCCACCATTTCAGATCGGCGACGGTGCCCGGACCGAGCGCCCGTAACCACCGGCGGACCAACTCCACCCGGGCCGCCTCGACCGGCACCTCGGCCATGCCGCCCGGCAGCCATCTCTCGACCGGCGACCATCGCCACTGGGTGCTCGTCCAGGAGCCGCTCGGCCGGCCGCGGACGATCCGACCATCCGCGGCGAGCAGGAACAGGACCCAGGTGGTGATGCTCTGCCTGCCCCCGTACGACTTGCCTTCGGCCATCATCACCTGGCTGCGGAGGCGCGGCTCGGCGCTGGACAACTGGGCCCCGGTCGCCTCGCCCCGGACGGCGAGCGCCCTGGCGGTCGAATCCTCCACCTCGGCCAGCCAGTCGGCGTCGCCGAGGCCGCCTTCGCTGATGAGCTGCGTGTACTTCCGTCGCTGCACCACAGCGATCGCCTCGGTGCAGGCGGCCTGTATCACCGGAGCGAACTCGACCGGCACCACGAACATCGTTCGGCGCATGCCGAGCATCCGGATGAGCGTCCGTTCGTCGTACAGCGCACGCTCGATCGCCTCGACGTCCACGCCCACCGTCCGGGCCTGAATGGAAAGGAACACCGACGCCGGGTCGGTGGCGTGCAACGCGAGCACCCCGTCAGCCGCCTCCGCCGGAGTCGACGCCATCGCCGCGGCGGCCAACCGGTGCCGGACGCCGAGCCGTACGCGCCGCTCATCGATCCCGATGCGCCTCATACGGGACTTCCTACCATCGGGAGCCGACAGAATCCCATCGGGAACCGACAGAGTCGGACGGCAATGAAACGGTGGCGGTGCCCGGCCGATCCGGACACCGCTACCGTGCTGCGGTCAGGTCAGGCCGTGAACGTGACGCGGCGGCGCCGGAGCATCGCCACGAGTACGCCTCCGCCACCGAGCAGCACGACACCGCCGACGGCGGCACCGACGGCCGAAGCGCCGGTGACCGGCAGCGTCGGCGCGGCCTTCGGCGTGAAGGTACCGATGGCGTGCGCGACCGACTCGGCCTTCGCCTCGCCGGCCAGAATGATCTTCTGGTGCTGGTCGGGGCCCGTCTTGGAGGTGAACACCCGGCCGGTGGGCACCCTGCCCTCGGCCGTCGCGTCGACGGTGACCTTTCCGGCCGCGTCGCTGGTCAGCCAGAACTTTCCACCGGCCGGGACGGCGGGCACCGGAGCACCGTTGGCGTCGACGATCTTGCCGCCGCTGGCGGTCAACTTGGCCTCGCTCGAGGAGTTGACCGCGTACGGACCCAGCTTCGAGCCGACCTCGCCCGTCGCACTGTCCGGGGTGATGGTCAGGTTCGGCCCCGGCTCCTTCACGTTCTTCGCCTTGTCGGCGCCCGCGACGAGGTAGTCGTACACGGCCTTGATCACGCCGTATTTCTTGTCGCCCGCCTTGGCCGCGGGGGTGGTGACGTTGATGTCGTCACTGAAGTGCCAGATCGCGCCCTGGGTGCCGACGTACACCAGCGTCCGCAGTTCCTCGGCGTCGATCCCCTCGGTGGTGACGTGCGCGGCGGCCAGCACCTTCGTGACGTCGTCGACCTTGGGCCAGCTGTGGGTCAGGATCCACTGCACGTTGTCCAGGTTGTTGACCCGCGACGGCTCCCACGCGGTCTCCTGGTAGCTGCCGCCCTCCTCGAGACCGTGCTTCAGGTCGATGCAGTAGGCCGCGACGGTCTGGTCGCCGATCTTGAGAGTCTTGAGGCCGACGCCGAAGTCATCATCGTTCGTGTACACCTTGTGGCCGCTGCCTGCATCGCCGGCCACGCCGGTGACCGGCGCCGGTGCGTCAGCTGCCGCGGCGACACCGGCGGCCGTGAACGACAGGAGGCCGCCGAGCACCACGGCAGCCCCGAGCCGGCCCCACTTGCGTGCGCTTGTCCGTCCCACGCGCGGATTCCCTTCCTTCGCCTCAGACCGGGGAAGCCCAGTCCCACGTCGCGACGGTCCAATCGCGAGCTGGCGGAGCCTTCGGTGCATCGCTGCCGTCACTGGGCCGTGTGCACCATGCCCGCTCCCGAGGGATAGTGCAATATCGATATGAGACTGCTTCGGAAAGGGTTGTCCAAGTGCGCAAAACCAGGTGCACTCACACCGATCGACTGCAACTAGGCGCTATCACGCCCTCGCAGTGTGCTTCGGTCACACCTGTTTTTTTTGTTGCCACAACTACGGACCGATCGGCTGTCCCTGCCGGCTCCGAGCGCGGCCGACCCGATCCTCGGCTCCTCGCCGACCGTTCAGTTCCGTTCCCCCGGCCTGTCCTACAACGCCGACGTGCAGAACCCGAAGTCGCTCAACGCGGTGCTGCCCGCCGACGTGGACACGTCGACCGGCGTGGACGGCTCGAACGTGTACACCCGCGCCCCGCAGGTAGCCCACCGGCACGATCGTCAACGACGACTGACCCCGGCTCCCCTGCATGATCGTGGAGACTTTTCCGTGCCCTGACGCGGAAGAGTCTCCACGATCACTGGGCGACGGCTGGGGCGGCTGCCGGGGCGGCGACAGCGATCGCGGCCGGTGCCGGGTCGGCCGGTCCGCCGGGCGGCGTGGCGCCACCCGAGCGGTGTCGAACCACGACGATGGCGAGCAGCGACACCACCACTCCCACGATCCCGGCCAGCGCAAACCCCCAGCTGGCCCCGTACCGGTCGAGGACGAACCCCACCGCCGGCGCCCCCAGGGAGGTACCCGTGGTGAGCGCCGACCCGTGCCACCCCATGGCCTCTCCCCGCACCGAGGCCGGCACCATCCGGCTGATCGTGTCGGAGCTCGACGCGATCACCGGGGCGCACAGGAACCCGGCCGGCGCGATCAGCAGGCACAGCCAGTGCCACTCACCGGCGAGCCCCACCGGCATCGTGCAGAGCCCGAGCAGCGTCATGAGCACCAGGGGCGACCACGGCCGGGGCAGGGCGCCGTAGACGAAGCCACCCACCAGCGAGTACGCACCCCAGGCGATGAACACGACCCCGCTCCAGCTCAGCTGGTTGGCCTCGCGCAGCACGGCGACGATGCCGACATCGGTGCCGGCGAGCACGAAAGTCGCCCCGGCGACCGCCACCAGCACGAGCACCAACCGCGGGGTGAGCACGCGATGGCGCCCGGCCGGGGCCCCGGCAGCCGCATGCTCCTCCGCGCTGTGGACGGGTGGGTTGAACGCGTAGAGCCCGATCCCGGCGAGCGTCAGGGCGACGCCCACTCCCCACATCGTGGCGGGCGCGGAGGTGTTCGTCAGAATCACCACGGCCAGCGCCGGCCCGGCCATGAAGGAGAGCTCCACCGACATCGAGTCGATGGAGTACGCGGCGCGGCGGTGCTGCTGGGGGACCAGCGCGGCCAGCGACTGCCGGATCACCGAGAACACCGGCAGGGTAAGCGCCCCGCCGAGGAACGCCACGGGCAGCAGCACCGGATAGGGCAACACCGGTGCGACCGCCCAGAAGACCGCTGAACCCGCGGTCGTGAGAAGCAGCATCGGCCGCAGCCCGCGCCGGTCGACGAGCCTTCCCAACACCGGTCCGCCGAGCGCCATCCCGATCGTCGACACGGCGCCTACCAGGCCGGCCGCCCCGTACCCCCGGTGCAGATTGCCCACGACGTGCAGGGTGAGCGTGATGCCGACCGCCGTCGCCGGCACCCGAGCCAGCAGCGCGACCGCCAGCAGGCGCAGCACTCCGGGAAGGGCGAAGACGTGACGGTACGGCTCGAGACGCATGCCGCCCATCCTGCGCCATCCACATGACGTTTCCGACCGAGTTACCCCGTGTTTAGGCCGGATCACAGCACTGGATCACATCTGCGTGACTTGACTTCGAGCGCGCTCGAACGGCGAGGGTGGGTGCGACGCGAATCCCCACAGCGGACGGAAAGCACCTATGAAGCACCGCGTTCTCGGTACCAACGGACCGGCGGTCTCACCCCTCGGCGTGAACTTCCTCGACACCGCCGACATCATCGTGCGCGAAGGCGAGCCGAACAGAGCGACCTCGCGCCGGATCGACCCCAGCGGCGAGCAGCGCCGAGGCACGGCGCGACGTGCGGCGCCTATGGGCGCAAGGCACCCTCGCGGCGGGAGCGCGCCCGGCCCGCCACGCTCACTCCCCGACCCGACCTACAGCGGCTCGCGGAACCGTGGCGTCAGGTCGTCCGGACCGGCCTCTGGCACCGGGAACCCCGGTGCCGTCGTGTCATCCTCGACCGCCTCGAGGACGTCCGGGCGCTCCTCGATCGGGTGTACGTCGGTTCGCTGCTCGTACTCGGGCAGCGGCTCAGGCTGCGTCACACGGGCCGGATACCCCGCCCCGCTGACCGCATACCTTTAAAACTGCGCAACTTCCGACAATTTGCCCAGCCGATCAACATCGATCGTCATGCCGATCAACTCGTACTCGGCACCACGTGCACCAACCGCTCGTCACCCCGGGGATCCGCGCAAGACGGGCAGAAGTGCCGACCCGCCGGGCCTAGCCCTTTCGTGGACCACCCGCGCGCCTTCGCCGCCGCCCAGACCGCGGAAAGAATCTGCGGAGTGCTGGCCCCCGGTGAAAACAACACGTCGCAGGAGTCGCACCACAGGTCGACACGAACACCCGCATCACAGCTTGTCGTCTTGATCAGCACGACGTCCTCCTCGGTCGCCGGGACCTCTCCAACCTCGCATGTGCAGTGTTTCGTGCGAAAGCGACGGCACGCCGTTGTTTTTGCACGAGTTGACGGGGTCTTAACAAAGACGTTCCAGAAGCAACGACGAGTCTAGACGAATTGGACTAACGGTCGTTAAGCTCGAAAGTCCCGTCCAATGCGCCACTGCGGTGAGCTGCGCCACTAACGCGCGGGCGTCCCGTCGGATGTGGACATCCGACAGCGGGAATTCCGCAACGCGTCAACCGAAGCGCCAACCAGAGGCGAGCGAAGCGCCACCAGAGGCGAGCGAAGCGCCGACCGATGGCGGCGGGGGCCAAAGGGGGAAGGCCCGAAGAATCAGCCCGCGAGCGCGAGCGGCTGCGGCTGCGAGGGGCGCAGCGCCGCCGGCTTCGCCGGCGTCGGGTACGCGGTACGGATCATCTCGAGCGCCCACTCCATCCGGCCGACCGCGGTCTCCGGGTGCTCGCCGAACTCACCGGCGACGCGGACCGCGCAGCCGCGCATGCCGAACCGGCGCAGCGTGGTGGCGACTGCTCGCAGGACCTCATCGGGAGCAGGCCGGTCGGACAACTGAAGCGACGAGACGAAGAGCGCCTCGGCGCGGACCGCCTCCACGTTTACTGTCATGGCATCCCCCTGTGGGCCACTTCGTGCCATGACTCAGGTAACGGGATGGCCGGTGCGGCGCGGGTATCCCCACGGGTGCCGATCGGTTGCCATGCACAGCTCGCCCGGCATACGGACCGCCGCGTACAGTGCTCGCGTGCAACCACCCGCTGAACCGGGCGTGACCTCGGATGTCAAGACCTCCGACTTCATCCGCTCACACACTCGCCTGAACACCCCGTCAGCGGTCCCCGAGCTTCTCCTCCACCTCGCCGACGAGCCGATCGAGCTCTGGGAACGCACCGAGCAGGAGCGCGGCGACCAGCTTCCGCCACCCTTCTGGGCGTTCGCGTGGGCCGGCGGGCAGGCGCTGGCCCGGTACGTGCTCGACCACCCCGAACTGGTTCGCGGCCGCGTGGTGTGCGATCTCGCCGCCGGCTCCGGCCTGGTGGCGATCGCGGCAGCCAGGGCCGGTGCCGCGCGGGTGACCGCAGTCGAGATCGACCCGCTGGCCACGGCCGCGATCGCGGTCAACACGGCGGCCAACGGCGTCGACGTGACGGTGACGCTCGGCGACATCCTCGACGGCGACGCCGCGGGCGCCGAGGTCGTGCTCGCCGGCGACGTCTTCTACAGCCGGCCCATGACCGAGCGGGTGCTGCCCTTCCTGCAGCGCGCCCGGGCTGGCGGCGCCCGCGTCCTGGTCGGCGACCCCGGCCGGGCCTATCTGCCCCGGGCGCTGTTCACCACGGTCGCCAAGTACGACATCCCGGTGACACAGGCGCTCGAAAGCGCCGACACCAAACCCACCACAGTCTGGGAACTGCCGTAACGCCATCGGTGTCGGTGTAGCCAGCGCCGCCCCGGGTAGCCGCCCCTGGTGCGCACCCTGTACCGGGGTTTGATCGCGGGCGCGGCCGGCACGGTAGCGCTCGACATGGTCACCTACCTGGACATGGCGATCCGCGGTCGTCCCGCCAGTACGACCCCGCAGCGGACAGTGCGGCGCCTGGCCGAGATCGTCGGCGTCGACCTGGGCGAGGGCGAGCGGGCCGAGAACCGCAGTGCCGGCATCGGGGCGCTGCTCGGGTACGCGACCGGGCTGGTCGTGGCCCTCGCCTACGTGGGTGCGGCACGCGGGCCACGGCCGTGGCCGCGAGCGGCCGGCACCCTGATGGCCATGGCCATGGTCGCGTCGAACGCCCCGATGACCGTGCTCAGAGTGACCGATCCGCGCCGGTGGAGCGCCGTGGACTGGGTCGCCGACGTGGTACCGCACCTGGCGTACGGCACGGTCACGGCGGCCGTCGACAACACGCTGCGAAGTGGGGAACCGCGATGACCAGAGATGCCACTCCTCGCGTACTCATCGTCGGCGGCGGTCACCTCGGCCTGTACGCCGCCCGGCACCTGCAGAAACACCTGCGGCCGGGCGAGGCGGAGCTGATCCTCGCCGACCCCCGGTCGCACATGACCTACCAACCGCTGCTGCCGGAGGTCGCCGGCGGCAACATCGAGCCGCGCAACATCGTCATCCCGCTGCGCCGGGTCCTGCCCCGGTTCCGCGTGTTGAACGCGGAGGTCGTCGAACTGCGGCACGCCGAACGCAGGGCGCGGCTCCGGCTGGTGGACGGCGAAGAGCACGACCTCCAGTACGACCATGTAGTGGTCGGCCCCGGCTCGGTCGTGCGAACGCTGCCGGTGCCCGGACTCCCCGAGCTGGCGGTCGGTTTCAAGACCCTCGCGGAGGCCGTTTACCTGCGAAATCAGGTACTCACCCAGCTCGGGCTGGCGGCCTCCACGTTCGACCCCCGAGTGAAGCGCCGGGCGCTGACGTTCGTGCTCGCCGGCGGTGGCTACGCCGGTGTCGAGGCGCTCGGTGAGCTGTCGGACATGTCGTACGCCGTGGTCGACGCGTTCGGCCTGCGCCGCGAGGAGCTGCGCTGGATCCTCGTCGAAGCGGCCGGCCGGATCATGCCGGAGGTCAGCCCGGAGCTCAGCGAGTACACGGCGAACGTGCTGCGCCGGCGCGGCGTGGAGATTCGCCTCCACACCACGATATCGTCGTGCGTCGGCGGCCGGATCAGGTTCGGTGCCGGCCTGTACGCCGACGAGATCATCGAATCCAACACGCTGATCTGGACAGCCGGTGTCCGTCCCAACCCGATGCTCGACAAGACCGACCTACCCCGCGACGACAAGGGGCGGGTCGTCGCCGACGCGTACCTGCGGGTACGCGGGATGCCGGGCGCGTGGGCCGGCGGCGACTGCGCCGCGGTGCCCGACCTGACCGGCCGTGATCCCAACGCGCTGTGCCCGCCGACCGCTCAGCACGCGGTCCGGCAGGCCCGCCGGCTCGCCGACAACCTCATCTCCGACCTGCGTGGCCCGCACGGCCACCCACCTCAGCCGTTCCGGCACCGGCACGCCGGCTCCGTCGCGGGGCTCGGGCGGTTCCAGGGCGTGGCCGAGGTTTACCACGTACGAATGCGCGGGCTACCGGCCTGGCTGCTGCACCGCGGGTACCACTGGGCATTGCTGCCGAGCCCGGTCCGGAAGGCGCGGGTACTCGCCGGCTGGACCCTGGACTCGGTGTTCCCCCGCGACATCGTCGCCAGCGGCGAGCTGGAACAGCCACGCCGGCCGCTGCAGGTGGCGGCGCGGGTGCAGCAGCCGCTGGCTGCCGGACGGGCGTGACTACTCGGGCTCGATCAACGGGAACAGGCGGGCCACGACGGCTACCGGGGCAGCCCCCGGTGGTCTGGTCGCCGGGCGCTCCTCGCGCTGCCGGTACCGGGCGATGAGCTCCCGGATCGCGCTGCCCATCTCGGTCAGTTCGCGCGGCGTGAGGTAGAGGATCTGGCTGAACGCCTCGTCCCGCTGCCAGCGGGCGGGTGCGGTGTCGCGCTGAACGAGCCAGCGCTGGTAGCTCTCGTCCTCCAGTCCCCTGGCCAGACCGTCCAGATCGGTCGTGGGCTGGGATGCCGGGTCCGCGCTCGGCGCCGGCGCGGAGGTGGCCAGCCGCCAGGGCCGTACCCGGCCGCGGCCGGCCGGAGCCTCCTCGATCAGACCGTACCGAGCCAGTTGTCGCAGGTGGAACGAGTACAGCCCGGAGTTACCACCGAGCTCACGGGCTGCCTGGGTGGAGGTCAGGGTGCCCCGCTCCCCGATCAGCGCCAGCAAGGCGGCAGCACGAGACCGACCACCTCGACGGCATCCTCTTCATCGACCGGATGGACACCGAGCGCCGCAAGGCCGCGATGAAGGCGATCCGCGAGGCGCCGTGGAATGGCAAGCCCGCTCCGCGTGTCAGGCTGAGCCCGCACCCGATCTTCGGCCGTCTCGGCTGACCCACCCACTTTCCATGATCATGAAAGATTCGGGGCGCTGGGGCACCCCGAATCTTCCATGATCATGGGGAAACGACCGCGGCGGCGCCACCGCCTCGGCGGGTCGGCTCGGCCGCTGCCAGCATGCGACCGTCGCGCCGGAACTCGATTCCGGTCGCCGCCCCGATCTCCGGATTCGCGGCGAAGGCGTGGCCCATCCGCTCCAATTCCTTGGCTTCCGGTGAATTCAAGAACGCCGGCTCAGCCTGCACGCTCGCGGTGTTGCGCTGCGTGGCCCGCGGCGCGGCGATCGCGTCCGGCAACGTCAGGCCGAGGTCCAACCGGCCGATCAGGATCTGCAGGACGGTCGTGATGATCGTCGAACCACCGGGCGAGCCCACCGCGAGGTACGGCTTGCCGTGCGCCAACACGATCGTCGGCGACATCGAGCTGCGCGGCCGCTTGCCCGGCCCGGGCAGGTTCGGGTCCGCTGCGGGCGCCTGCGTGTTGGTGAAGTTGAAGTCCGTCAACTCGTTGTTGAGCAGGAAGCCCCGCCCGGGCACGACCATCGCGTTGCCGCCGGTCTGCTCGATGGTCAGGGTGTACTCCACAACATTGCCCCACCGGTCGGCGACCGTGAGGTTGGTGGTGTGCGTGCCCTGTGTGTTGGCCTCCCCCGCCGCCGCCCGACTGCAGCCACCGTACGAGCCGTCCGGCACTCCGGGTGCGACCGGCTTGGGCAGCGCGTGCGCCGGATCGACAAGGCAGGCCCGCTCCGCCGCGAACCCGTCGCTGAGCAACTGCTCCAACGTGCCGCGCGAGGTGTAGTCGCCGACGTACCGGTTACGGTCGGCGAACGCCAGCGCGCTGGCCTCCAGGTAGCGGTGCAGAGCCTGCGCCTTGGGCAGCGCGCGCAGATTCGATCCTTCGAGGATGTTGAGCGCCTCCCCGACCGCCGTGCCGCCGCTGGAGGGCGTGGCCATGCCGTACACGTCGAGGCCACGGTACTGGGAGTGGGTCGGCTCCGGGGTCCGGACCCGGTAGCGCGCCAGGTCGGACATGGCCATGGTGCCGGGCCGGATCTCGTAGTCCCACTTCCCGATCCGCTGCTGCGCGACCGGCGGGTGCTGCACGGTGGCGACGATGTCACGGGCCACCACGCCCCGGTAGAACTCGTCGACGCCATTTCGGGAGATCAGCCGGTACGTGGCCGCCAGGTCCGGGTTGCGGTGCGTCGAACCGACCGCCGGCGGCTGCCCGCCCGGCAGGTACAGCGCGCTGGTCGAACCGAACTGGCCGAACGCCGCCTGGTTCTCGGCTACCTGGCTGGAGAAGGTGGCGTCGACGGGGAATCCTCGCTCGGCGACCCCTGCCGCCGGGGCCAGCGACGCCGCAAGCGTACGGGTACCCCAGCGGCGCAGCGCCTCCTGCCAGGTCATCAGCGTGCCGGGCACGCCGACGGAGACGCCGCTGACCCGGGCCTCCGGAAACTTGTACGCCTCGCCGGTGGCCGGATTGACGAAGGCGTCCTCCCGCATCGTCATCGGCGCGGCCTCCCGGCCGTCGATCGTGTAGACGGCGCGCTTGCGGGCGTCGTAATAGACGAAGAAGCCGCCGCCCCCGATACCCGCCGAGAACGGTTCGGTGACGCCGAGGGTGGCGGCGGCCGCGACGGCCGCGTCGACGGCGTTGCCACCCCGGCGGAGGACGTCGAGCCCGACGCTGGTGGCGGTGGGGTCCACTGTGGAAATGGCACCGCCGTACCCCTCCGCCACCGATGACGCCTTGCCCGGCCGGGAAGCGTCCACATTGGCGCCGGCATGAGCCGGCGTCACGGGGACGAACAGTGGGATCGACAGCGTGAGGGCGGCCAAGGCGGTCATCCTGCGAATTCGCATACGCGCTCCTGAGGATCGGCGAGCTTCGCTGTCCGCGCGTGCCCCAGGCGCCGCGCGATCAAACCGCGAAACACCGCCGAGCGTAACCGGGATATCGATCTCTGTCACCGGCTAGGAGGCCGTTCACCCGGAACGGCAAAACCGGCGTCGAATCGATGCAGGCGAGCAGGTGTAAAACGATGCCGGTTGGGCAGGGCCTTTCAGCTAGGCAGGGCGACGACCGCGTCCACCTCGACGAGAAACTCCGGTCGGACGAGCGCCGGAACCTGCACCAGAGTGCTCGCCGGGTTGGGCAGCTCGCCGAGCGCGGGACGGATGAGCTCGTCGCGTACGTCGCGAATCGTCTGCACCTGGGTCACGTCCAGCAGGTACCAGCCGAGCTTCGCGACGTCGGACCAGTCCGCGCCCAGTTCGCGCAGCACCGCGTACATGTTGGTGAGGGCCTGCCTGGTCTGCGCCGCCAGGTCACCGGCGCCGACGACCCGCCCCTCGGCATCCACCGAGACCTGGCCGGAGACGAACGCCACGCGGCCGGAAACGGTTACGGCGTGCGCGAATCCGGGGCCGGGGGCAAGGCCGGGCGCGGTGGTGAGGCGGTCATGGACAGCCACGAACAGCTCCTATCGGTCGGCGGCGCCGGAGGTATCCCCGGCCGGCCGACGTTGAAGCATAGATCGCTCAGCGACCCTGGTAGTACCGCCGGGCACCGGGGTGCAGCGGCACCGGCTGGGTCTGCGCCCCGGAGGCACGGTCGAAGTTGGCGCCCTCGGGGTGCACCTTGGCCAGCTCGGCCTGGTGCTCGAAGAGCACCTTGGTCAGGTTGTACGCCAGGTCGTCGGGCATGTCGGCGGGGACCAGCAGCAGGGTCGGCAGCACGATCGCCTCGACGTCCGCCTCGGTGTGGTAGACGTCCTTGGAAATGGTCGCCTTCGAGTACACCGACCCGTACTTGGCCGCCAATGGCTCGACCACGTCGCCGGCGGGCAGCAGCGCGAACTTGCCGGGCGCGCTGTCGAGCAGGTCGGTGATCCCCGGCGTGGGCAGACCGCCGGTGAAGAAGAGCGCGTCGACGCTGCCGGCCCGCATCCCGTTGACCGTGTCAGGCAGTGACGTCCGTAGCCGCTGGATGTCGGTGTCCGGATTGAGCCCGGCAGCCTCCAGCATGCGCCCGGCCAGCAGGTCGGTACTCGAGTTGAGCGTGCCGGTGGAGACCCGCCTGCCGCGCAGGTCGGCGACTTTGCGGATCTTCGCGTCGGTGCGGACGACCACATTCATCGTGTTGCGGTACAGCCGGGCGAGCGCCCGGATCGGCTGTGGCTTGCCGGCGTACGGGCCGCGCCCCTCGGCAGCGTCGGCCGCCGTGTCACCGCTGCACAGCGCCAGTTCCATGTCTCCGCTGGCCAGCCGATCCACGTTGTCGCCCGATGCGCCGCTGGGTTCGGCCCGCACCTCGTACCCCGGAAGGTACGTGCTGACCAGGTCGGCATAGCCGCCGCCCAACTGGTAGAACGTGCCGCTGGTGTTGCCGGTGGCGAGGAAGAGCCGGCCCTCGTGCCAGCGCCGAGGGGCGGCGGCGGCGTTCGCGCAGCCGGTCAGCGCGACCGCGACGACCAGTGTGCAGACCAGGGCGCGCACTCTCACGTGGACCTCCCGGCCTGGCGTGGGCCCGGTTCGAGCGCGTCGGCGACCCGGCGTACCAGCATCGCCGTCTCGTACCCGACCTGCCCCAGGTCGCATCCTGGCGCGGCCAGCACCCCGATCAGCGCCCGGTCCCCGACCGTCATGACCAGCATGACGCCACCGTCCATGTCCACGATCGTCTGGCGTACGCTGCCCGCCGACATGAGCCGGGCGGTGCCGGTACAGAGACTGGCCAGCCCACTGATCACTGCCGAAAGCTGGTCGGCCATGTCGACCGGGAGGTCAGCGGAGGTGGCCAGGCGCAGCCCGTCGTCGGACACGGCCACGGCATGGGCCACGTCCGGCACCTGCCGGGCGAAGCTTGCCAGCAACCAGTCGAGGCCGGCGGTCTGCTGCTGTTGTTGCATATGGTTCATCGATCCCTTGCGGCGGTAGGTGATTCTGCGGCGGTACGTGGTTCGCTGTTCTGGCGCATCGCGGCGGACACACCTTCGGCCAGCGCGGACAGTCGGGTCCGGACGGTCTCTGGGTCGATGGGAGCCCGGGGCGCCGGCATGGGCACCGTCAGCGGCTCGCCCCCGAGCTGGGCGCCCGGGCGACGCCGCGGCAGTCCTTCATGCAGACTCGCAGACCCCCGGACGATCGCGGGGATCGCCGGCGCGGGGACCTCCGATGCCGAGGGGGCTCCCGGCGCAGCCGGCGCAGCCGGCGCCGGGAACGGTGCGCCCAGCGATGTCGCCGCCGCCACCGACGCGGGAACCCTGAGGCCACCACTCCCCGCCTGCGACTTGCCGGTGGGCGATGCTCCGGTACCGATCCGCTGGACCGCAGCTTCGGAGCGCACGGCCCCGGTGCTCGCGCGCGGCATCCCGTCGACGCCCTGCACCGCCTGCAACGGGGCGAGGACGTCCAGCGGCAACCGCACATAGGCCACGGTGCCGGAGGCGGTCGCGTGCAACTCGACCGTGATGCCGTGCCGGGCCGCCAGGCGGGCCACGACGTAGAGCCCCATGGTGCCGGCCGCGGCGCTGGACAGCCGCGCGGCCCGCTCGGACAGGCGCGCGTTGACCTCCGCCAGGCGCGCCGGCGTCAGGCCGATCCCGCTGTCGTGTACCCGCAGCACCATGCCGTCGATGGTGTGCCGGGCGTCCACCCGTACGGGTTTGTCGGGCGGGGAGAACGACGTCGCGTTCTCCAGCAGTTCGGCGAGCAGGTGTACCAGGTCGCCGACGACCGGGCCGACGACCGCGGCGTCCATCGCCTGCGCCTCGACCCGGGCGAAGTTCTCGATCTCGGATGCCGCGGCGGTGATGACGGCCGTGAGCGGGAACGCGCCGGTGACCTGGCGGCCCGGTTCGCCACCGGCGAGGACGAGCAGGTTCTCGCCGTTGCGGCGCAGGCGGGTGGCGAGGTGGTCCAACGCGAAGAACCGCGACAGCGCCTCCGGGTCGGTCTCGTCCCGTTCGAACTCGTCGAGCAGCCGCAGCTGCCGGGTGACGAGGGTACGGATACGACGGGCGAACGTCTCTGCCATCCGCGCCATGTCGAGACGCAGCTCGGCCTGGTCGCTCGCCAGCCGCAGCGCGGTGTGGTGCACCGACGAGAACGCGTCGGCGACCTCGCCGACCTCGTCCTCGCTGGCCGCGATACGGCGGGTGATGTCGGCGGCCTCGGAGTCCCGGGTGAAGGTCTCCTCGACGGACGCGCCGGCCATCACCTTGGCGATCGTGTCCGGCAGCTCGTGCCGGGCGACAGTCAGCGCGGCGGCCCGCAGGCGCCGCAGCCGGCGGCTGGTACGCACCGCCAACACCACCGCGGCGGCCAGCGCGACAAGTCCGAGGCTGATGGTGCCGGTCGCGGTGAGCCAGGCGCGGCGGGTGGCGGACGCGGCGATGTCGGCGGCACGGCGGTCGAGCTGGTCGGCCAGGGCCAGGCCGACCAGGTTTACTTTGCGGATCGTGCCGCTCTGCGCCACGTACCACGCATCGGCGTCGACTTTCAGCGCGGCGGGATCGCCGGTGAACACCGCGTCGCGCCGCTGCGCCGCCCGCTCGACGTCGGCCCCCGTCACCACCCGGCGGTAGCGTTCCCGCGCTCCGGATTCGGACACGCGCGCGAACTCCGCCTCGCGCTGCTGCCTGGCGGAGTCGATCCTGGCCAGCTCGATCAGGTCGTTGCCCTGGAGCGAGCCGCGGCTGAAGACCGTACGCAGCAGGTCACGCTCGAGCGCGTGGAAGTGCTCGACGGCGGCGAGGGCAGCGACCTCCCGCGCGGCGGCCGCCAGGTCGGGGTCGCGCAGCTGGGACGGGAGCGCGTCCGCGACCGCGAGCAGCGCGCTGGTGATGTCGTGGAAGATCGGGTCCGGCAGGCTGTCGGACGGGCTGCCGGGGTTGCTCAGCGACCGGGCGACGATGAGCCGGTCGAGTTGGACGTCCGCGGCGGTCAGCTGCGCTTCCAGCGCGGGAGCGGTGCGCATCGCGGCTTCCAGCGTGTCCCGGTACCGCTTGATCGCTCCATCGGTACGGACGCGCTGCGCGACGACGAGCTGGACGCCCGCCCGCCCGCCGCGCTGGCGCAGCGCGACCATCTCGGCGAGCTCGCGCTCCAGCTCGTGGGTCAACCGGACCGTGGCGGTCGCGGTGGACGCGACGACCTGTGCGCGTGTGGCGTCCCGGGCGCTGGCGACGCTGTCTGCCGTCTGGACGCTGCCCAACACCCCGAGGCCCAGCATGGCGACGAGGATCGGGGCGAGCAGTTGAGTACGCACCGACCACAACCGCGCTACCCCGCCTCGCAGGTGACCGGCCACCGACGGGTCGACCATGACCGTGCGGCGCTGGTCATCCGCTGGTGGCGGATTGGAGACTGTTGCGATCGCCATTGCTCTCCTGCGCAGAAGCGACCGGGCCCGCTCGTGGCGGGCCCGGCAGCCGGGTCAACTGCTACTTGGCGCCGAGTTTGTCGAGAGCCTCTTGCGCGCCGCGGTGCAGCGGGACGGGGTCGGTCTTCCGGGCCGTTTCCAGGCTGATGCCCTTTGCCGCGGCATTAGCCTTGATCAGTTCGTCGTGCCTATCGAACAACGTCCTGACCAACACGCAGGCGACGTTGCCATCGAGGTCCCCCTTCGCCAGCAACACATTCGGAACCACTATCGTCGGAATGTCGACTCTGGTCCGATAAGTCGATGCTGGGATTGATGCAGCCTGATATGCCTGATTGCTCTCCCGCAGCTTGGTTAACAGCCCAGTAACTTCGACAAATTTAACCTTGTCCCCAAGGGTCGTAAAGAGATCCGTGATACCAGGGGTCGGAAGGCCACCTGACCAGACCAAACCGTCGATGCTGCCATCCTTCATCCCGTCAACACTCTTGGCCAGATCGAGCCGCTGCGGGGTGATGTCCTTCTCCGGATCGACGCCGGCCGCCTTGAGAAGCCGCCACGCGATCACTTCGGTGCCTGATTTCGGCGAACCCGTGGAGATTCGTTTTCCTTTCATATCAGCCATGGAGTTGATGCCAGAATCAGCCCGTACGATCACATGGGTGTAGTTATCGTAAATTCGGGCCAAGGCCTGGATCGACTGCTTCTTACCGTCGAAGGAGCCCTTGCCCTGCACCGCGTCGATCGCGGTGTCGAACAGCGAAAACGCGACCTGGTACTCCCCCGCGACGAGCTGCTGGATGTTCTGCACCGACGCGCCCGTCTCGGCCGCCGTCGCCTGGATCTTGTTGGCGCTGTTGGACTTCACCTGCAGCGCGTACGCATTACCCAACGCGTAGTACACGCCGGTCGCGTTGCCGGTCGCCATCGCCAGCCGGGTCTCCTTGTCGACCCGGCACGTGATCGCGCCGCCCCCACCCTCCGCCGTCGCGCCGGAGCGACGGCCACCGCAGGCCGCGCTCCCCGCCACGGTGACGGCGAGCAGGGTGACACCGACAGCCATCCGTCGAGTCCTGGACTTCACTCCATCTCCTCCCTCGATATCTGCTGCGCCGAACCACCAGCCGCCGAACCACCAGCCGCCGAACCACCAGCCGCCGAACCACCAGCCGGCGAACCACCAACCACGGCCAACCGGCGAACGACGCACACGGCCACGGCCGCACCAGCCAGCGCGGCGCCGACGGCGGTGGTGACCGGATCGAGCCAGAGCAGGGACAGCCCCGCGGCCGCCGCGAGCACCCGCTCCGCCGGCCCGGCCGGACCGGCTCCGGGTAGCCACCCCCCGGCAGCGACGGCCAGCGCCGCGACCCCGAACGCCGACGCCGCCATGGCGTACGCGACCCGGTCAGCGCCGCCCCGGCCGAGCAGCCCCTCGCCGGCCGGCGTCAACACGAAGGCCAGGGGCACCAGGTAGGCCGGCAGGGCGTACCGCAGGGTCTGCCACATCGTCGGGATGATCCGGCCGCCGGTGACCGCGGCAGCGGCGACGGCGGCGAGCGCCGTCGGCGGGGTCACCTCCGACAGCACCGCGAAGTAGAAGACGAACATCGCCGCCGCCGGCGCGCTGACCCCCAACTGCATCAGCGCCGGGCCGACGACCACCCAGCCGATGATGAACGAGGCGGTGACCGGCACCGCCAGCCCCAGCAGGGTGAGGGCCACGGCCGCGAACAGGGCGGTCAGCACCGCGACCACCGTCGCGTTGTCTGACGCCGCCCTGGCCCCGTCCACCAGCAGCGCCGCGGCCTGCGGACCGAGACCCGTCTTGGTGGTGACCGCGGTGATGACCCCCGCGGCCGCGCAGACCGCGGCGACCGGCAGCACGCCACGGACGCCGGTGGCGAGCGCCTCGACCAACCGACGCGGAGTCATCCGGTATTTACGCTCCAGATAGGACAGTACGGCGGCGAGCGCCGTGGCGTACACCACCGCCCTGGGCGCCGACTGCCCCAGCGCCAGCAGCACGATGATCACGATGAGCGAGCCGAAGTGGTAGCCGAACCGCCCCAGCAACCGCCAGGGAGAGCGCGCCTCGATGGGCACCGGGCGGACGCCGAAGCGTCGGGCGTCGATCTCCACAGAGAGCAGGATCCCGAGGTAGTACAGCAGCGTGGGCACGGTCGCCCAGATGAGCACCTGCAGATACGACACGTCGAGGTACTCGGCGATGATGAACGCCGCGGCGCCGAGCGTAGGCGGTGACAGGATGGCACCGACCCCCGCGGCGGCGAGCATCCCGCCCGCCCGTTCGGCCGGGTAGCCCGCCCGGCGCAGGATCGGCCAGGTCACCGCGCCCACACTGACCGTGGTCGCCGCCCCCGAGCCGGAGACGGTGCCGAGCAGGAAGCCCGACGCGACCGCGGTACGCCCGGCCGCACCGCGCGACGAGCGGAACGCGGCGACCGACAGGTCCACGAAGAACGCTCCGGCACCGGAGAGTTCGAGGACCGCGCCGTAGATCGTGAACAACACGATGTACGTGGCGGCCACGTCCAGCGGCGTGCCGTAGAAGCCGCTGCCGGAGTTGTAGAGCGCGTCGACGATCTGGTCGAAGTCGAACCCGGCGTGCGCGATCGACCAGCCCTGCGGCAGGTAACCGCCGTAGTAGGCGTAGCCGAGGAACCCCACACAGACCCCCGGCAGCACCCATCCGGTGGTCCTGCGGCACCCCTCCAGGATGAGCAGCAGCAGGATCGCGCCCATCACGGTGTCGACCGGGCTGAGCAGCCCCTGACGATTGAGGAACGCGTTGTACCCGCCGCCGATCGGCAGGACCGGGTACAGGCACACCACCAGCGCCACGACGGCCAGCACCCAGTCGACGGGGGTCGGACGGTCCGTCCGCCGGGATCCGGCACCGTACGAGAGAAACACCAGGGGCAGCACGCCGCCGAGAAAGAGGACCAGGTAGTACTGACTGCCCTGCGCCAGCGGCCGGAACAGTTGCCACAGCACGAGCAGCCCGACGGCGACGGCGACGGCGCTGACCAGCAGCGCGAGCCTGCCGGTCAGGACCCGCCCCGGCTTCTCCTCCTCGAACTGCGCGGCCAACTGCGCAGCGGCGTCGACACTTCGCGGATCGACCCTGAGCGGATCGACACCGAGCGGGTTGATCGATGAACTTCGCTCCACAGTAGCGGACGATACGCGAAAATTGCACCCAGTGCGGCCCCATGTACGGCGCGTAGCCGTTGTTACGTCCGCAAAGGACGGTCTGCTATACGCAGCGCTACCCCGCCGTCAGACGGGCACCTCCTGCGGCACCTCACTCCGCCCGAGGGTGGCGCGCCGGGCGGCACCGGCCCGCGCCGAGACCCCGACCGCGACCAGACCGATGCCGGCGGGGACGAGCAGGAACACGCCGCACGAGGCGAGTACCGCCACGGCGAACGCGGTCGCCACCATCGCGAGCCGGCGCCCGGCGCTGCGCGGCGGCAGTACCCGTACCGCCGCGGCGGTGCCGACGACGGTGACCGCCGCCAGGCAGGCGGAGGTCGCCCGCAGCAACGCGTCGAGATCGACCGCGAAGGCCACGGTCCCCACGGTGACGAGACCGGTCAGCGCGGCCAGGAGGCCGAGGCTGCGCCGCGGCACCTCCCCGGCTCCGCCACCCTTCGCGAACAGCTGTGGCAGGGCGCCCTGGTCGGCGAGGGCCGCGCCGAGCCGGGCGCCACCCGCGATGTACGTGTTGATCGCGCCGAAGCTCAGGAAGACCGCCGCGGCGGCGGTGATGGCCCGGGCCGCTCCCCCGATCCCGTGCTCCAGCAGCAGGGTCAGCGGCACCGCCGAGGTGGCCGCCCGGTCGCCGAGCACGCCCACCGTCGTGACAGCCAGGCCGAGATAGAGGACTCCGACGACGATGAGGGCCAGCACGGTGGCCCAGGGCAGGTGGCGGCGCGGGTTGGCGAACTCCGCCGACAGGTTGCTGGCGGCTTCCCAGCCGGCGAAGGCGAAGAACAGCACCCCTGCCGCGTGGGCGACCCCGGTCCAGCCGTGCGGCGTGAACGGCACGAAGTTGCCGGTCTGGACGTGCGGTACGGCTGCGACGACGGCCGCGACGAGCAGCCCGACGAGCAGCACCCCGAGCAGGAGCTGCACCGAGCCGGACAGGCGCAGACCGATGTGGTTGGCGACGAACGCGGCGATCACCAGCCCGCACGCCACCTGCGCGGTCGCCGACCCGCCGAACCCTAGGGCGGCCGCCACGTACTCGCCACCGATCCACGCGCCGGCCGGTATCCCGATCGGGAGGGCGAGAAAGAACCACCAACCGACGACCGCGGCGAGGTGCGGGCCGAACGCCGAACCGGCGAACGTCGCAACCCCGCCGTTGCCGGGAAAGCGCGCGCCGAGGGCGGCGAAGGTGAGCGCGACGGGCACGCTCAGCGCCAGCAGCACGGCCCAGGTGACGATCGACGCCGGGCCGGCCGCGTCCGCCGCGAGCCGGGGCAGCGCGAGCACGCCCGGCCCGAGCACCGCACCGGCAAACAGCGCCGTCCCCTGACCGAGCCCCAACCGATGGATGCGCCGGTGGCGGGCCACCCTCGCCCACCCGGGGATCACGCTCAGCCCGACAGTCATCGACACCTTCAAGAACTCGGTCGGCTAGCCATCGGGAGAGCCTCACGGGCGTCGCGTCGGCACGCGGCGACCTGCGCCATGTTCCTCACCAACCGCGAAAACTCAGATCCGTCACATTGGTGATCTTCTAGGTCCACCGAGAGCGCCACCGCTGATGCGAAGCCGATCACACATGGCTACGCCGTCGACCTCGACGGCGTACCGGCCGAGGTGCGCGAGTCGCTCACGATCCACCCGCCGAGCGAGATCAGGGACGTGCTGGCGCTGCGGCCTGCCGACGAGGCGGCCGTGCCGATCGCCGCCCTACCCCGGGACCGTCTGCTTGAGCTCGCGCCACAGGTACTGGGCGTCGGGCTTGAACTGGACGCCGCGCTGCCGGGCTCGCTCCATGTCCGCAACCATGTTCCGGACCTCGCCGGGCGTCAGCCGCCGGTGGTTGTCGCCCTCGGTGCGCAGCCACTGAATGACTTCGTCCCAGTTGCGCCACTCCCGCACGCGCAGCACCGACTCGAGGTCCGACGCGTCGTACTCCTTCTGCGTCGCGCCGCTGGCCGGGTCGTGAATCCGGATGTTCTCTTCCTCGGACACAACGCCTCCTCCGTGCTCATCCCTGGTTGCCGGCCTCGAGGTTCAGTGGGAGTGGCACTTGATCATCACCTCGCTGCAGGTCCAGACCTCGTCGACTACCCACCCAGCTACCAGCAAACAGGTTGTCCATGATCACCGAGAGTTCGCGGCGCTGCAGCACCGCAAACGCTTGGTGATCACGTTCGGGTCAACGGAGATGCGCGCCGTGCATTGTTGTACTCCGCGCATTTGGCTCATGCGCCGGCCGGCACCTGGCGATACGCACGGTAACGAAAAACACGGACCGGATCGAGCACAATAGCCAGAAAGCAGGACGCGATGACCACCACCTACGAGCCCCAGGGCGCCCGGCGCGGGAACGCCGTCACCCGCTGGCTCGGCGACCTCCGCGTACGTACCAAGATCTTCAGCGCGGTCGGGGTGATGGCCATCGTCGCCGTCGCGGTCGGCTCGCTCGGGATCGTGCGACTGGGTGCCATGAAAGACAGCGCCGACAGCCTCTACAACGGCGGTGTGGTGCCGGTGCGCAACATCGCCAGGGTCGCCGACATCATGAAGCAGACCCGGCTCGACGTGGTCAACGCGTACGCCATCTCGCAGCCGGCCGGCAAGCAGAAGATGGTGGAGGCGCTCAAGAAGGACGACGCGGCGTTCGCCACCGCCCTCGACGATTACGCGTCCCACGACCCCGCGAACCCGGCGCTGGTGGGCCAGCTGCGGGCGGACTGGGCTGCGTACCAGAAGGCCCGCGACGAGCTCTGGATGCCCGCCGCGCTGCGCAACGACGGCCCGGCGCTCGACAAGGTCCGCGACACGGTCCTGATCCCCGCGGGCAACAAGGCCACGGCCACCATCGAGGAGCTGATGAAGGCGGAGGACGCGGACGCCAAGCAGCGCTTCGACCTCGCCGCCAACGCGTACACGACGGCCCGCACGACGATGATCGCCCTGTTGGCGGTCGGGCTCGTCGTCGCGCTCGCCGTTGCCCTGCTCATCACCCGTACGATCACCGCCGGCCTGCGCCGGGTGTCGGCGGCCCTGGGCGACCTGGCTCGCCGGGACCTCACCGCCTCCGCCGGGCTGACCAGCAAGGACGAGTTCGGTGTCATGAGCCGTGACCTTGACACCGCGGTCGGCGCCCTGCGCGGGACCGTCGAGGAGTTGGCCGAGACCGGCACCTCCCTGGCGTCCGCCGCCGAGGAACTGTCGGCGGTCAGCACCCAGCTCAGCAGCGGCGCGTCCGACGCCTCGTCGAAGGCCGGCTCCGCCGCGGCAGCGGCCGACCAGGTCAACAGCGGCGTCCAGACGGTGATGGCCGGCGCCGAGCAGATGTCGGCGTCCATCAAGGAGATCGCGAGCAACGCGACGAAGGCCGCCCACGTCACCAAGGAGTCGATGCAGATCGCCGACTCCACCAACGAGCAGATCGCCGAACTGGGGACCGCCAGCGCGGAGATCGGCGACGTCGTCAAGCTGATCACCTCGATCGCCGAGCAGACCAACCTGCTGGCGCTCAACGCGACGATCGAGGCCGCCCGCGCCGGCGACGCCGGCAAGGGCTTCGCGGTCGTCGCGAGCGAGGTCAAGGATCTCGCCCAGGCCACCGCGAAGGCCACCGAGGACATCACCGGCCGCATCAGCGCCATCCAGAACAGCAGCACCGGGGCGGCCACCGCGGTCGGGCGCATCCGCGAGGTCATCGAGCAGATCAGCGAGTTCAGCACCACGATCGCCTCGGCGGTGGAGGAACAGTCCGCGACCACCAACGAGATGACCCGCGCCATCGCCGACGCCGCCAAGGGCAGCTCCGAGGTGACGCAGGCGGTCGGCAGCGTCGCCCACGTCGCCGACGCCACCGCCGACAGCGCCCGCGCCAGCGGCCAGGCGGCCGAGGACCTGTCGCAGCTGTCGAGCAAGCTCAACGGCATCGTGCAGGTGTTCACCTACTGACGTACGGCCAACGAGGGCCCTGGTTTGCTCCCGGTCAGCCGGGTAGCTAGCCAGGGCCCTCATTCGTCCCGCCAGCTCACGGGAGTGTCGGCGCATGTGCTACGAACGCGAGATCCTGCCCAAGCTCCGGTGAGAGGTATCCGTGCGCCGCCCGGGGACGCTCCGAGAGCACTGGATGATCGGGCGCACGCTGCTGTCCAACTACGGCGGCCCGGCGCTGGCCGTCACGCTGCTGGAGCCGGGCATCGCGCGGATCCGGTTCGCGCCCACCGGCGCGTTCGCGCCCCGCCGCTCCTGGTCCCCCGTAGCGCCGGACGACGCGTTCGACCGGCCGCCGGCCACGGTCGCAAGCGGGGACGGCTCCGTTGAGGTCAGCTCAGACCAGTTGACGGTACGGGCGGAGCGGGACGCCGGCCGGGTCACGGTGCTCGACCGCGCCAGCGGGCAGGTGCTGGTATCGGACGGCGCCGACGGCGGCCCCGCCTGGGACCCCGCGACCGGGGCCGCGACCTGGACGCGACGGATGCCGCCGGAGGTGCACTACTTCGGGCTGGGCGAGCGCACCGACCTGCTGGACAAGCGGGGCCGCCGGCACACCTTCTGGAACACCGACCGGTTCGAGGGCACCGGCCCCGGCACCGACGAGCTGTACAAGTCCATCCCGTTCTACCTGGCGATGGACGGCGCCGGCCGCTGCCACGGGGTGTACCTCAACAACACCCACCGGACGGTGTTCGACCTGACCGACGAGCGGGGCGAGCGGCTGGCGATCACCGTCGACGGCGGTGAGCTGGACCAGTACATCCTCGCCGGCCCCCGGCCGGCCGACGTCGTCGCCCGGTACACCGCCCTGACCGGGCGGATGTCGCTGCCGCCCCGGTGGGCGCTCGGCTACCACCACAGCCGGTTCGGCTACGACAGCGCGGAGCGGTTCCGCCGGGTCGCGGCGCGCCTGCGCGCCGATCTCATCCCTACCGACGTGCTCTACCTCGACATCGACGTCCTGCACTCCCACCGCGACTTCACCTGGGACCCCGAGCGCTTTCCGGACCCGGCCGGCCTGATCCGTGCCTTGCGGGAGCAGGGTTTCAAGACGGTGCTGGTCATCGACCCCGGGGTCGCGTACCAGCCGGAGGGCGGCTACGACGTCTTCACCGAAGGCGAGCAGCGCGGGTACTTCCTGTGCGAGGGCGACCACCTGCTCCTGCGCTACGTCTGGCCCGGGCTGTGCGCCTTCCCCGACTTCCTGCGTGACGACGTCCGCGACTGGTGGGCCGGCTGGCACGACGGCCTGATCGCGAGCGGCGTCCGGGGCCTGGAAAACGACATGAACGAGCCGTCCATGCGCGACCGGCCGATCTGGGATCCGCAGGCTCGGCGGGTCGACCCGCCGCCGGAGACGCCGCACGGCCCGCCGCACGAGCGGGCGACGCACGCCGAGGTGCACAACATCTACGCCAACGCCGAGAACCTCGCGACGAGCGAAGCGTTGCGCCGCAACCGACCGGGCGAGCGGCCGCTGCTGCTCAGCCGCGCCGGCTTCGCCGGCCTGCAGCGCCACGCGGCCTCCTGGACCGGCGACAACGCCAGCTTCTGGGAGCACCTGGAGATGTCGGTGCCACAAGTGCTGAACCTCGGCCTGTGCGGGCTGGCGTTCGTCGGCGCCGACATCGGCGGCTTCTTCGCCGACGCCGGCCCGGAACTGCTCGCCCGCTGGTACCAGCTCGGGGCTTTCTACCCCCTCGCCCGCGCCAACAACAACAAAGGCTGCGCGGACCAGGAGCCGTGGGTCTGGGGCGAGCGGATCGAGGCGGTGTGCCGGCGCGCGCTCGAACTGCGGTACCGGCTGCTGCCGTACCTGTACACGGTCTTCGAAGAGGCGGCGCGGACCGGGTCGCCGGTGCTCCGGCCGCTGCTGTACCACTACGGCGACGACTCCTCGGCCCGGTTGCGCCACGACCAGGCGCTCGTCGGCGCCGACCTGATGATCGCGCCGGTCCTGCGCCCCGGACGGACAGCCCGGGACGTGTACCTGCCGGAGGGCCGCTGGTACGACCTGCGTACCGGCGCCGTGGCCGACGGGCCCGCCGACGTGCTGACCGACGCGCCGCTGGACGCCGAGATCCCGGTGTACGCGCGGGGCGGCGCGATCATCCCGTTCGGGCCCGACCAGGCTTTCGTCGACGAACGCACCCTCGACCCGCTGACGCTCGCGGTGTACCCGGATCGGCACGACCGGGCCGGCGGCGCGCTGTACGAGGACGACGGGATCAGCGTTGACGGCGCGGCTTCGACTACCCGTTACGAGTACCGCGACGGGACGGTGACCGCGCGGCGCAGCGGGGGCTACGCGCCGGGAAGGCGCCGGGTCGTCGTGCGGGTACCGGGCCGCCCCGAACGCGTCCGCTACGAGGACTCCGCAAGCTGGGAGTTGGCGATGTGAGCACCGATGTCATCAGCCCGGACCCGGTTCGCGAGTGGCACCCGCACTACCTGCCCGCGTACATCTCCAACGGTGTGGTGGGGATGCGCGTGGGCAAGGTGCCCATGGCCAACGGGGTGACCATCCTCAGCGGGTTCGAGGGGCTGGACCCGACCTACGAGGTGGAGGCGTTCGCCCGTGCCCCGTACCCGCTGGGCGGGGATCTGGGCGTCGACGGGGCCACGCTGTCGGCCAACCCCGAGCGCTGCGTGCTGCACGAGGAGCGCTACGACTTCTCCTGTGGCGAGCTGTCGGCGCGTTTCGACTTCCGCGGGGAGAACGCGCGCGCGGAGGTGGAGATCCTCGACTTCTGCAGTCGCACCCAGCCGACCCTGGTGTTGCAGGAGATCACGGTACGGGTCGACCACGACTGCGACCTGACCCTGGCGGCGGTCATCGACACCCGGGGCGTACCCGGCAGCTGGGTCGACCGCGAGGTTGACTCGTCCGGCACCCTGGCCGCCCAGCCGGTCGACGGAATGCTGCGCTGGAGCAGCTTCGGCGATCTGAGCGCGTGTGGAGCCGCCTACGCCACCGAGCTGACCGGTGCCCGCGACGTCGACCGGACGTTCGACCGCAGCCGGATCGCGCCGTTGAGCACCACCTACTCGTTCCGGGCCGAGCCCGGCCGCCGCTACCGGATGCGGCGGATCGTCAGCCTGCTGCCCCAGGCGCTGCACGACGAGCCGCACGTCCACGCGGTCCGGATGCTGCAGGCGGGGCGGATGCGTGGCTTCGACGACCTGCGCGCGGACAACCGCGCGGCCTGGCGAGAGCTCTGGAAGGGTCGCGTGGTGCTGCTCGGCGCGCCGACGCGCTGGCAGGCCCTCGCCGACGCGGCGTACTTCTACCTGCACACCTCGGCCCACCCCTCCTCCCCTAGCAGCACCTCGCTGTTCGGGCTGGCCTTCTGGCCGAACTACCACTACTACCGCGGCCACATCATGTGGGACATCGACACCTTCGCGATGCCCACGCTGACCCTCACGAACCCCGACGCCGCGCGCGCCCTCCTGGACTTCCGGCGTACCCGGATGGGGGGCGCCCGCGCCAACGCCGCGGCCACCGGCCGGCTGGGGCTGCAGTACCCGTGGGAGAGCAGCCTGCGCTACGGCCAGGAGGCGACCCCGGTCGATGCCTCGACAGCCGCCGTCGAGCAGCACGTCAGCCTGGACGTGGCCATCGCCTTCGCCCGGTACGTCCACGCGACCGGCGACCGCGAGTTCGCCACCGACGAGGCGTGGCCGGTCATGTCCGGGGTGGCGGAGTGGCTGAACAGCCGGGTCGAGCGCACGGCGCGCGGCTACGAGATCCGGCGCGTCATCGGCATCGCGGAGACGGAGACGCCGGTGGACAACAACGCCTTCGTCAACATGGCCGCGGTCGTCACCCTCCGGGAAGCAGCGACGCTCGGCCGCGTCCTCGGGCGGGGCTTCCCGGACGACTGGGAGCGGATGGCCGCCGAGATCGTGATCCCGGTCGACCGGGATCGGGGCATCATCCTCAATCACGACGGTTACGACCCCGGCGAGAAGATGGGCGTGACACCGGAGGCGCCGGCCGGCCTCTTCCCGCTGGGGTACGACACCGATGCCGGGACCGAGCGGCGCACGTTCGAGCACTACCTGCGGTTCGCCCACGAGTACGTCGGCGCGCCCATGCTGTCGTCGCTACTCGGCGTGTACGCCGCGCGGGTCGGCGACCGGGACGCCGCGCTGGATCTGTTCGAGCGCGGTTACGCCGACTTCGTCGTGGAGCCGTTCCGGATCACCACGGAGTGGAGCCCGACGGTGTACCCGGACCAGCCGGTCGCCGGACCCTTCACCGCCAACCTGGGCGGGTTCCTCACGGGCTGCCTGTACGGCCTGACCGGCCTGCGCCTGGGCCCCGGCCCGCCTGAGCTGTGGTGCGGGCGGCCGGTCACGATGCCGCGCGGGTGGGACGGGGTGCACGTCGACGCCGTCCGCGTCCGGCGCAGAGCGGCGAGCCTGACCGGCGTCCACGGCGACGACCGAGCGCGCATCATATTTAAGGAGTTATAACGGTTTAGCCGCTTTTATCGCAATCGCGATGCGCCGCCGGTTCGGCGCATCGCGATATAGTCCTATTGGCCAGTCGCCACTCCCCCTTACGGACGACCACCATCGCGATTACGACTGGCCCCGCCCGGGCAAACGGAGGGTCAGTTCGGGTGATCCAGCCCGACGCAGACGGCACAGAGCAGGAGCGACACATGCAGCTATGGCCGGGGCGCCGCTACCCGCTCGGCGCCAGCTACGACGGCGCGGGCACCAACTTCGCGCTCTTCTCCGAGGTCGCCGAGCGCGTCGAACTGTGCCTGTTCGACGCCGATGACAACGAGACCCGCGTGGAGTTGACCGAGGTCGACGGCTTCGTCTGGCACGGCTACCTGCCCGGCATCGAGCCCGGACAGCGCTACGGCTACCGGGTGCACGGCCCGTACGACCCGACCCGCGGCCTGCGCTGCAACCCCAACAAGCTCCTAATCGACCCGTACGCGAAGGCGATCGGCGGCGACGTGGCGTGGGATCCGGCCGTCTACCCGTACGAGTTCGGCGACCCGGACCGCGTGTCAGAGGCCGACTCCGCCCCGTTCATCCCGAAGGCCGTCGTGGTCAACCCGTACTTCGACTGGGGCAACGACCGGCCGCCGCGGATCCCGTACCACGAGACGGTGTTCTACGAGGCGCACGTGAAGGGGCTGACCGGGCAGCACCCGGACATCCCCAAGGACCTGCGCGGCACCTATGCCGGCATCGCGCACCCCGCGATGATCGAGCACCTCCAGCGGCTGGGCATCACGGCGATCGAACTGATGCCGGTGCACCAGTTCGTCAACGACCACCACCTCGCCGACAAGGACCTGTCCAACTACTGGGGCTACAACACGATCGGGTACTTCGCGCCGCACTACGCGTACTCGTCCATGGGCCGCGCCGGCCAGCAGGTGCAGGAGTTCCGGGCCATGGTCAAGGCCCTGCACGAGGCCGGCATCGAGGTCATCCTCGACGTCGTCTACAACCACACCGCCGAGGGCAACCACCTCGGCCCGATGCTGAGCTTCCGCGGCATCGACAACGCCTCGTACTACCGCCTCGTCGACGACGACCCGCAGTACTACATGGACTACACCGGCTGCGGCAACAGCCTCAACGTCCGCAGCCCGCACACCCTGCAGCTCATCATGGACTCGCTGCGGTACTGGGTGCAGGAGATGCACGTCGACGGCTTCCGCTTCGACCTCGCGGCCACGCTGGCCCGCGAGTTCTACGAGGTCGACCGGCTGTCGACGTTCTTCGAGGTGGTGCAGCAGGATCCGATCGTCGGCAACGTCAAGCTGATCGCCGAGCCGTGGGACGTCGGCCCCGGCGGCTACCAGGTCGGCAACTTCCCACCACTGTGGACGGAGTGGAACGGCAAGTTCCGCGACACCGTACGCGACTTCTGGCGCGGCGAGCCGGCGACGCTCGGCGAGTTCGCCAGCCGGATCTCCGGCTCCGCCGACCTGTACGCCGACGACGGGCGGCGACCGCTAGCCAGCGTCAACTTCGTCACCGTGCACGACGGGTTCACCCTGGCCGACCTGGTCTCGTACAACGAGAAGCACAACGAGGCGAACGGCGAGGACAACCGCGACGGCGAGAGCCACAACCGCTCGTGGAACTGCGGCGTCGAAGGGCCGACCGAGGACAAAGAGATCCTCGAACTGCGGGCGCGGCAGCGGCGCAACCTGCTCGCCACGGTCCTGCTGTCGCAGGGCGTACCGCTGATCGGCCACGGCGACGAGCTCGGGCGCACGCAGCAGGGCAACAACAACGTGTACTGCCAGGACAACAAGCTGAGCTGGGTGGACTGGGCCAACACCGACGAGCAGCTGCTGAAGTTCGCCCGCACGCTGATCGAGTTCCGGTCCAAGCACCCGGTGTTCCGGCGGCGCCGCTTCTTCACCGGCCGGCCGGTACGCCGGGTCAGCGGCACCCCGGTCCGGGACATGGAGTGGTTCACCCCCGACGGCCGGGAGATGACCGAGGAGGACTGGGACTTCGACCTCGGGCGCGCGGTGATGCTGTTCCTCAACGGCGAGGGGATCCGGGAGACCGGCCCCCGCGGCGAGCGGTTGGTCGACGACTCGTTCGTCCTGTGCTTCAACGCCCACCACGACTGGCTGGAGTTCGTGCTGCCACCGTCCGAGTTCGGGCAGAAGTGGGAGCTGGTCATCGACACCGGCGAGTTCCCGAGCGCCGGCGTCAAGAACGGCCGGGTGGTCGAGGCGAGCGGCAAGCTCTTCGTACGCGACCGCTCGTTCTGCGTGCTGAAGCGGACGGTCTGATGAAACCCGTATCGACCTACCGGGTGCAGGTGCGGCCGGGCTTCGACCTGGCCGCCACCGCCGGGCTCGCCGACTACCTCGCCGCGCTCGGGGTCAGCCACCTGTACACCGCTCCCCTGCTCGCCGCGACCCCCGGCTCGGAGCACGGGTACGACGTCGTGGACCCCTCCCGGGTGAACCCGCAGCTCGGCGGCGAGGAGGGGCGGCGCCGGCTGGTGTCCGCGCTGCGCGCGGCCGGACTCGGCCTCGTCGTGGACATCGTGCCCAACCACGTCGGAGTGGCGGTCCCGGCCGCCAGCCCCGCGTGGTGGGACGTGCTGCGGCACGGGCGGGAATCGCGATACGCCGGCTGGTTCGACATCGACTGGACGCGCCCGCGGATCCTTCTGCCGGTGCTGGGCGACGGGCCCGACGAGATCGAGAAGCTCAAGGTCGTAGGCGACGAGCTGCACTACTACGACCACCGCTTCCCTCTTCAACCCGGCACGGAGTCGGGCAGCCCGCAGGAGGTGCACGACCGCCAGCACTACGAGCTGGTGTCGTGGCGGCGGGGCAACTCTGAGATCAACTACCGGCGGTTCTTCGCCATCCCGGAGCTGGCCGGCCTCCGGGTCGAAGACCCGGCCGTCTTCGAGGCGACCCACCGGGAGTTGCTGCGCTGGCACGCGGCCGGCGAGCTGGACGGCATCCGCGTCGACCACCCGGACGGACTGCGCGACCCGGCCGCGTACCTGCGTCGCCTGGCCGAGGCCGCGCCCGGCGCCTGGCTGGTCGTGGAGAAGATCCTCGAGGTCGGCGAGGAGCTGCCGGACTGGCCGGTCGCCGGCACGACCGGCTACGACGCGCTGCGCGAGGTCTCCGGCCTGTTCGTCGACCCGTCGGCCGAAGCGGCGTTCCCCGCTTCCGATTGGGCGGCGCAGGTCCACCAGGGCAAGCGCGCGGCGGCCACGAAGCTGCTCGCCGCGGAGCTGAAGCGGCTCGCCCGGATGGCCCCCGACGTGCCCGACGCCGAAGACGCGCTCGCCGAGATCGCCGCGAACTTCCCGGTGTACCGCTCGTACCTGCCGGTCGGCGCGGAGCACCTGCAGCAGGCCCGCACCGCGGCCGAGCGCAACCGTCCCGACCTGGCCGGGGCGCTCGAGGCGCTGGGGCCCCGCCTTTCCCACCCCGACGACGAACTGGCCGTCCGCTTCCAGCAGTACACCGGCGCGGTCATGGCCAAGGGCGTGGAGGACACGGCGTTCTACCGGTACAGCCGGTTCACCGCCCTCAACGAGGTCGGCGGCGACCCGGGCCACTTCGGCGTGCCTCCGGCCGAGTTCCACGAGGCGACGCAGGCCCGGCAGGCCCGTTGGCCGTCCGGGATGACCACACTGTCCACACACGACACAAAGCGGTCGGAGGACGTACGCGCGCGGCTGGCCGTGCTCTCCGAACTCCCCGACGAGTGGGCCACCGCCGTTCATCGGTGGATGGCCCGCGCTCCCCTTCCCGACGCCGCCTTCGCGCACCTGCTGTGGCAGGCGGTGGTCGGCGCCTGGCCGATCGAGCGGGAACGCCTGCACGCGTACGCGGAGAAGGCCGCGCGCGAGGCGTCGACGTCGACGTCCTGGGCGGACCCGGACGCCGAGTTCGAGCGGGCCATGCACGCGGTCGTGGACGCCGTCTACGACGACCCGGCGCTGAACGCGGAGATCTCCGCGTTCGTCGACTCGATCACCGCGGCCGGCTGGTCCAACTCGCTCGGCCAGAAGCTCGTGCAGCTGACCATGCCCGGCGTCCCGGACGTGTACCAGGGCACCGAGCTCTGGGACTTCTCCCTGGTCGACCCGGACAACCGGCGGCCGGTCGACTTCGCCGCCCGCCGCGACCTGCTCACCCGCCTCGACGGCGGATGGCAGCCGGACGTGGACGCGAGCGGCGCCGCGAAGCTGCTGGTGACCAGCCGGGCCCTGCGGCTGCGGCGCGATCATCCCGAGCTGTTCACCGGGTACCGGCCGGTGGTTGCCGAGGGTCCGGCCGCTTCGCATGTCGTGGCGTTTGACCGCGGCGGGGCGATCACCGTGGCGACCCGACTGCCGCATGCCCTGCACCGGCGCGGCGGCTGGGGCGAGACCCGGCTGCCACTGCCGGGTGAGCTGACCGACGTCCTCACCGGCCGGCGCTTCCCCGGCGGGGCCGTGCCGCTCGCCGCTCTGCTGGACCGATACCCCGTCGCGCTGCTGGCCCCGGTCGCGCTGTCCTGAGGAGCACCACGATGACCGAGTTCCGAGTGTGGGCGCCGCAGGCGTCCCGGGTACGCCTGCGCGCGTGCGGCGGCGACCACGACATGCGGGCCGAGGGGCGGGGCTGGTGGCGGGCCGAGGTGGCCGGCGCCGGCCCGGGCACCGACTTCGCGTACCTGCTCGACGACGCTGACGAGCCGCTGCCCGACCCCCGCTCCGCGTGGCAGCCGGCGGGCGTACACGGCCCGAGCCGACTGTACGACCACGGCGCGTTCGGATGGACCGACGCCGACTGGACCGGACGGGCGCTGCCCGGCAGCGTCCTCTACGAACTGCACATCGGCACGTTCACACCGGAGGGCACGTTCGACGCCGCCATCGATCGCCTCGACCACCTCGTCGAACTCGGCGTCGACCTGGTCGAACTGCTGCCGGTGAACGCGTTCAACGGCGAGCACAACTGGGGCTACGACGGCGTGTGCTGGTACGCCCCGCACGAGCCGTACGGCGGCCCCGACGGCCTGAAGCGGTTCGTCGACGCCTGCCACGCGCGTGGCCTCGGCGTGATCATCGACGCGGTCTACAACCACTTCGGCCCGTCCGGCGCCTACGCCCCGATGTTCGGCCCGTACCTCGGTGCGGGGGCCAACACGTGGGGCGCGTCGCTCAACCTCGACGGTCCGGACAGCGAAGAGGTCCGCCGGTACATCATCGACAGCGCCCTGATGTGGCTGCGCGACTACCACGCCGACGGGCTGCGCCTGGACGCCGTGCACGCGCTCGTCGACCACGGCGCGGTCCACCTGCTCGAACAGCTCGCGATCGAGGTCGAGTCGCTCGCCACCCACCTCGGCCGGCCGCTGACGCTGATCGCCGAGTCCGACCTGAACGACCCGCAGATCGTGACCCCCCGTGAGGCCGGCGGGCACGGCCTGCACGCCCAGTGGGACGACGACGTCCACCACGCGCTACACGCGCTGCTCACCGGTGAGCGGCAGGGCTACTACTCCGACTTCGGCTCGCTGGAGTGCCTCGAGACCGTCCTGGAGGGCGCGTTCTTCCACGCCGGTACCTGGTCCAGCTTCCGGGGGCGCCGCCACGGCCGCCCGGTGGACCGGTCCCGCCTGCCCGGCCACCGGTTCGTCGCGTACCTGCAGAACCACGACCAGATCGGCAACCGGGCGCAGGGCGACCGGCTGCCGGCGACCGTGTCGAGCGGGCTGCTGCGGATCGGTGCCACGCTGTTGATGACCGGCCCGTTCACGCCGATGCTGTTCATGGGTGAGGAGTGGTCCGCGGGTACTCCCTGGCAGTTCTTCACCAGCCACCCGGAGCCCGATCTCGCCGCGGCGGTCGCCGGTGGGCGGCGGCGCGAGTTCGCCGAGCACGGCTGGCCGGCGGGCGACGTGCCGGACCCGCAGGCGCCCGAGACGTTCCGGGACTCCAAACTGGACTGGTCGGAGCTGGACAAGCCCGCGCACGCCGAGATGCTCGACCTCTACCGGCGGCTGATCACGCTGCGCAAGGCCGTCCCTGATCTGTCCGATCCGTGGTTGGACCGGGTCAAGGTCGCGCACGGGGACCAGTTCGTGACCGTGCAGCGGGGCAGCTGCGTGGTGGTGGCGAACCTCGCGGGTGACCGCCAGCGGATCTCGCTGCCGGGACGGGCGGCGACGGTATTGCTCGCGACCGAGGCCGGCGTGACGCTGAGCTCGAGCGCGGTGGAGCTGCCGGGCGAGTCTGCGGCGGTGATCAGGCTCAACGGATGAGTAGGACGTTGCTCAGATCCCGGTGGACCCGACCCAGGACCTGGCCCAGTGATGGGCCGCGTACGCCTGCGGAAAGTGCTCGCCGGCCCGGTGCGGCTCGGTCGGACGGTACGGGTAGAACAGTTCCGGACCGAAGACGGTCGGCACTTCCCGGCCCAGCGCCTCCTGCTCGACCAGTACCCGACTGAAGAACTCCGGCCCGGTCTGCTCATTCGGCGGTCGACCCGGCCGCCAGGCGACCGCGTCGGGCAGCGCCGCGACCACCGCGGCGAAGAACGGGTGCCTGGGCACGCAGCCGAGTACGCCAATGGCGACCCAGCAGGCGTCCTCCCGGGCAGCGAACGCGCGTACGCCGGCCAGCAGCGGCTCGATGCAGCGGTAGCACTCGAAGTCGGTGTCGAGGTAGACGCCGCCGTACGTCAGCAGCAGTTCGTACCGCAGGATGTCGGCCTTCTGCGCGGGTGAGGTGGCGGCGGCGAACTCCGCCCGGTTGACCAGCGGCGGCAGGTTGCCCTCGTGCCAGAGCCGCATCTCCCAGCCCGGGTGGCGCTCGGCCCAGGTCTCGCCGAACCGGCGCTCCCGCTCGGGCAGCGGACCACCGAGCCAGATGCGGTGGAACACGCGCGGAATCACCGGTTCAGATCCGCGCACGGTCACCGGACCGGGGTTATCGGTGCTCGACGGCTCGCCGGTCACCAGCCCGCGCAGCGACGAGGCCAGCGGGCCGGGTGGCAGCGGACGGGCGTGCCGGGTGGGGTCGTAGCGCTTCGGCGGGTTGATCGCCGCGACGACGTCGCAGGCCGCCCACAGGTCGCGCAGGTTGCGACAGCTGAGCGACTCCACCTGGCTGCCGGCCAGTTCGGCCCGCAGGGGCATTAGCGCCTCGTCCACCTGCGCGGAAGACGTGCCCGGCGGCGCGCCGACGACCAGGACGGCTGTTTCCGGCGGCACGCCGGACAGCGCCGCGATCACCTCGGGCAGCAGCGGCGACGAGACGCTGACGCCAATACGTACCGGCTCGCCTCCCATGCCGGTGCTCTTCCATGAGAGCTAGCGATTGACGGTGCTCATGTCGGCGTAGCGGTTGCCGGCGGTGAAGCCCTTCGGCGCGACCTTCTCGATGCGGGCCAGATCCTCCGGCGTGAGCCTGACGTCGAGGGCGCCCACGTTCTCCTCCAGGTACTTGATCCGCTTGGTACCCGGGATCGGCACGATGTCCTCGCCCTGCGCCAGCACCCAGGCCAGCGCCAACTGGGCAGGCGTGCAGCCCTTCTCCGCCGCGATCTCGCGCACCTGGGCGACCACGTCCAGGTTGCGCTGGAAGTTCTCGCCCTGGAACCGCGGGTGGTTGCGACGGAAGTCGTCTTCCGGGAGGTCCTCGGGGTGCTGGATGCTGCCGGTCAGGAAGCCACGGCCGAGCGGGCTGTAGGCGACGAACCCGATGCCCAGCTCGCGGACGGTCGGCAGGATCTCGTCCTCCGGGTCGCGCGACCACAGGCTGTACTCGGTCTGCAGCGCCGTGATCGGGTGCGTGGCGTGCGCGCGCCGGATCGTGGCGGGCGCGGCCTCGGACAGGCCCAGGTGCCGGATCTTGCCTTCCCGCTTCAGCTCCGCCATGGCGCCGACCGTCTCCTCGATGGGGACCGTAGGGTCGACGCGGTGCTGGTAGTACAGGTCGATGTGGTCGGAGCCCAGCCGCTTCAGGCTCGCCTCACAGGCCGCGCGCACGTACTCGGGCCGGCCGTTGATGCCCACCCACGAGCCGTCCTCACGCCGCTCGTTGCCGAACTTCGTGGCGAGTACGACCTCGTCGCGGCGGCCGGCGATCGCCCGACCGACCAGCCGCTCGTTGGTGAACGGCCCGTACATGTCGGCGGTGTCGAGGAAGTTGACCCCGAGGTCGAGCGCCCGGTGGATGACCGCGATCGACTCCCGCTCGTCACCTTCACCGTAGAACTCGCTCATGCCCATGCAGCCGAGTCCGATGGCGGAGACGGCGAGGCGGTCAGGACCGAGGTAGCGGGTCTGCATGAAAGCTCCTTCTGCGACGCGTTCGAGGCGTTCACTTACCCACTGGAGCGTTTGTCACTCCGCCGGCGCCTCGGCGACCCGCTTCTTAACCGTCTCCTTGACGCCCCGCGGGAGGGCGTCGGCGGCGAGCAGCCTGGGCAGCAGTTCCGATTCGCGGGTCAGCGCCCGAAACGTTACGCCTACCGTCACGTCGTGCTCGGGACGGCTGAGCACGACGACCGGATCGCCCGCACGTATCTCGCCCGGTACGACGACCCGCAGGTACGCGCCGGGCACGGCTCGGGCGGTGAACCGCTTGACCCACCCCTGTTCGGACATCCACTCGGCGAAGGTGCGGCACGGGATCCGCACGTCCGCGATCTCGAGGACGACCTCATCGCCGACGCGCCACCGCTCCCCGATCAGCGCGCCGGTGACGTCCAGCCCGGAGGTGGTGAGGTTCTCGCCGAAGCACCCGCTGGGCAGGTCCCGCCCCAGCTCGACCGCCCAGGCGTCCAGGTCCTCCCGGGCGTACGCGTAGACGGCCTGGTCGTCACCGCCGTGGTAGGCCGTGTCGAAGACCCGGTCGCCCTCCAGTCCGGTCAACCCGTTGCCCTTCGGTCCCGGCGCGCTCACCCGTACCGGTCGGGCCGCCGGCCGCTTGTCGATCCCGGTGACGCCGGGCGTCGTGACGGCGCTCGGTCGAGGCACGGCCAGATTTACCGAGAGCACTGTCGCCATGGCCACAGCCTATCCATCCACCCGTTCGGGTGAGGGCCCCGAAGCCGACCGGCGCGACTGCTACACCGCCACGGTGTCGACCACGAGCCCGGCGACGACGTGGAGCGGCGGCCCGTTCGTGACTGGTCGCGAAGGGCTGACGGCGGGTCAGGCGGACGGGCGCGGCGTCGGGCGGGTGCTCGGGCGCAGCGGCTCGCAGACCTTCATCGCCGCCGCGACCTTCGGATCGCCTGTGTCGAGTCCGTTCGGGCCGCCCGACATGGTCACGCCGTGGTCGGCGAGGCAGTTGCGGTACGCGGTGAAGGCACCGTTGCGGTTGCCGCCGTTACGCGGGCCGCCACCCGGCCGCAGCGACGCGCATGCCTGCTGCGCGTTCTGCCACGTCGTGGCGTCGACGCCGGGCGGCGGCTGATTGCCGAAGCCGAACCGGCCGCCGGCGCCGTCGGACGGGCGGGCGGTCGGCCGGCCACTCGGCCAGTCCGTCGGCCTCCCGCTCGGCCGGGGCCCGCGCGAGGGCAGCGTCACGCCGTGCTGGGACAGGCAGGTCGTGTACGCCTGCACTCCCGCCTGGCCCGGCGCGCTGCTCGGGGCGCTCGAACTCGCAGACGACGAGGACCCACACGCGGTGACCGCCCCCGCTGCGGCGACCAGCCCCAGCAACGCAGCGGTGACACGTACCCGGTTTCGCACTGTCGTCCAAGCCACGACCGCATCAAACCGACGGCTGCTGGATGTTGCGTCAGACGAACCTCGGAATCCGCTGGGAGATCGGATTTTGAGCTTTCTCCCAGCTACGCCCAAGGCAACAGGGAGCCGGGATGACCACACTGGCCCACCATGACACTCCGGCTACCGGCGCACCTGCGTGGGCGCGGACCCGCGCTGTGGCTGACGCTGGGCACGGCGGCCGTCGGCGCGACCGCGGTCACCGCCATCGCGTACGCGGGTGGTGGCGCGCCGGCGGCGGCCGGTCCGGCGACGGTACGGGTACAGCGCGGCGTGGTCGAGCTGACCTCGTCCGCGGCCGGCACCGTACAGGCCATGCAGAGTCGCGGACTGAGCTTCAGTACCGGCGGCACCGTGACCGAGGTCGAGGTGAAGCCGGGCGATTCGGTGGCGGCGGGGCAGGTGCTCGCCCGGATCGACAGCTCGGCGGCGCAGGACGACGTCAACACGGCGCAGGCGAGCGTCAACTCGGCCACGAACGCCTTGGCCCGCGCCCAGCAGACCACTACCCCATCGCCGTCCACCTGCCAGAACACGGCCGTCCGGGCGGCGCCCGTCGCCTACGTCGTCGCCGGGAGCGCCAGCCCGTCGACGTCCGCGTCAGCGTCGCCGTCCTCCTCGCCCGACCCGTCGCCGTCCGACATGCCGAGTCCCTCCGCGTCGCCGTCCCGACAGGGGCCGGGGTCGGGGTCGGGACAGACGAGCGGCCGGACGAGCGAGACGCCTCCCGGCGGCTGCGCAACCGGCGGCTCAGCCGGTGGATCAGCCGGTGGATCAACCAGCGGCCGATCCGGCTCCGGCGACAGCCTGATGTCGGCGGAGCAGCAACTCACCAACGCCCAACTCGCGCTGCAGCTCGCGCAGGACAGGCTCGCGGGTACGACCATCACCGCGCCGGTCGCCGGCAAGGTGCTCTCGGTCGCCGGTACGGTCGGCAGCCAGGAGACCCCGGCCAGCAGCGGCTTCATCGTCCTGGGCGGGGTCACCGACACCGGCGTCCGGGCCGAGTTCTCCGAGGCCGACGTCGCCCACCTCGCCGTCGGCCAGACCGCCACGATCACCCTGCCCAACCGGGACGGCGCCCAGGTCAAGGGCAAGGTCTCCCAGATCGATCCGGCCGGCACGACCTCGGGCCGGCTCGTGCGCTACGGCGTACTCGTGAGCTTCGACGAGGTACCCGCCGATCTGCTTCTCGGCCAGAGCGCCAATGTGACGGTGGTGACAGCATCGGCCCCCAACGTCCTCTACGTCCCATCGGCGGCGGTGACTTCGGTGACCGGAGACAACGGCGCCGTCACCGTCCGCTCGACCGGGCGTGACCAGCACCGGACGGTACGGGTGGGGCTGCGCGGCGACCAGTACACGCAGGTCCTCGAAGGTCTCCAGGGAGGCGATGAACTGGTGCTCCCCGGCTCCCGTTGACACGCAGACGATCAGGAGTTTCCCAGTTTGCTGTCAGCGACCGTCCAGGTCGTATCGATAGAACTGCCAGGTGCCAGCAACATTGACAGATCACGCGGGCCGGGTGCTCGTGGTCGACGACGAGCCCAACATCTGCGCGTTACTGTCGGCGACCTTGCGACTGACCGGCTACGACGTACGGGTCGCGGCCGGCGGGCACGAGGCGCTCCTGGCCTCCGCCGAGTTCGAGCCGGACCTCGTCGTCCTCGACGTGATGCTGCCCGACCTCGACGGTTTCGAGGTGGCCCAGCGACTGCGGGCCGCGGGCCAGCCGGTACCCGTACTGTTCCTGACGGCGCGCGACGCGGTGGAGGACCGGATCTCGGGCCTGGCGGTCGGTGGCGACGACTACGTCACCAAGCCGTTCAACCTGGAAGAGGTCGTGCTGCGGATCCGGGCGATCCTCCGGCGCAGCGGCGTGGGCTCGCAGGGCTCCGACACCAACGGCCTCCGCTACGCCGATCTCGAACTGGACGACGAGGCGCACGAGGTACGGCGGGCCGGCAAGCTGATCGAGCTGTCCCCCACCGAGTTCAACCTGCTGCGGTACCTGATGACGAACGCCGGTCGGGTGGTCAGCAAGGCGCAGATCCTGGACCGCGTGTGGAGCTACGACTTCGGCGGTGACGGCCGGATCGTCGAGTCGTACGTCTACTACCTTCGGCGCAAGATCGACACGGTCGGCCCGCCGTTGATCCACACCGTCCGCGGCGTCGGGTACTCGCTGCGCCTCCCCCGATCTGATGAGGCGTAGTTTCCCGCTCCGTCCCTGGCGGCGCTGGACCCTGCGGCGGCGGATGGTCGTCACCACCGCCGTCCTCGCCGCGGTCGCCCTGGTCGTCGCCGACGTCGCGGGCCTGACCCTGCTGCACTCACAGCTGGTCGGCAGGGTGGACGCCCAGCTCGAGGGGCAGGCGCGCGGCTTGTCCCGGATAGCCCAGCACCTACCGGACGGCAACCGGCAGCCCCGCCCCGGGCCGGGCTTCGGCGGTGGCTCGAGGGTCTACCTGTACGCCGCCGACGGCACCCGGCTCTACGCCTCGCCCGCCACGAGCAGCGACGAGCCCCTGCTGGGCGCGTTCACCGCGCTGAAGGCCCGGGCCGGTGCCCACCCCTTCACCGTTGACGGCACCGCCGGCTCCTGGCGGGTTAAGGTCACGGCGGCGGCGCCGAACGACCAGGAGTACGCCGTACACGCCGTCGCACTGCACGCGATCCAGGTCACCGAGCAGACGCTGATCCTCGTGGACGCCGCGGTGACCGTGCTGGTCCTGCTGCTGATCGCGCTGGCCGCCGCGTCGGTCGTACGCATCGGACTCCGCCCGCTGACCAGCATGGAGAAGATCGCCACCGAGATCGCCGGTGGTGACCTGTCCCGACGGGTCCCCGACACCGACCCGCACACCGAGTCGGGTCGCCTGGGTACCGCGCTCAACACGATGCTCGTACGCATCGAAGCGGCGCTGGCCGACCGCACCGCCTCCGAACGACGCCTGCGCCAGTTCCTCGCCGACGCGTCGCACGAACTACGCACCCCACTGACCTCGATCCAGGGCTTCGCCGAGCTGTACCGCCGTGGCGGCGCCCCACCCGGCCCCGCCCTCGACGAGGCGATGGGCCGCATCGAGGCGGAGGTAGGCCGGATGCGACTACTCGTCAACGACCTGCTGCTACTCGCCCGCCTCGACGAGGAACGGCCCCTGGAACGCCACCCGGTCGACCTGCTGGCCGTGGCCGCCGACGCCGTCCGCGACGCACACGTACGCGTACCCTCACGCTTCGTCCAGCTCGCCGCCCTCGACGACGACAGCGAGGCCTTCGAAGCCGTCACCGTGTACGGCGACGAACCACGCATCCGGCAGGTCGTCACCAACCTGCTGGCCAACGCGCTCCAGCACACCCCCGAGGACGCGGCGGTGACGATCCGGGTGGGCCGGTCAGACGGCGCCGTCCTGGAAACCGAACCCATCGCCGTGGTCGGCGCCGAGTTGCCGGCCGGCACGCCCGCGGCGGTCGTCGAGGTCACCGACACCGGCCCCGGCATGGCCGCCGACGACGCGCGGCACGTCTTCGAGCGGCTGTACCGCGCCGACCCCAGCCGATCCCGCCGCCACGGCGGCGCCGGACTGGGCCTGGCGATCGTCGCGGCGATCGTGCAGGCCCACGGCGGTCGCGTCGAGCTGTACACCGCCGCCGGCGCCGGCGCCCGGTTCCGGGTGCTGCTGCCCGGTACGGTCGAGGCCGGCGATGCGTAACACACGGCGATGGTTGACCGGCGCCACGTAATGGACTTTCGCAGGACCGTCACCGAGGAGCCTTCACGCCTCGCCGCATACCGCGGCATCTACATCGATCTCGGCGACTGGAGTGCGGCGCGGGGCGTTCCGTCCCGGGATAGCCTCCCCTGGTGACGATGCCCGCTAGTGACTACACCGCGACGCTGCCGCGCAAGCGGATGGGGTCGGCTGCGTTGTTGCGCGACCGCGACGGCCGGATCTTGCTGGTCGAGCCGACGTACAAGGACTACTGGGAGCTGCCCGGCGGTGCCGTCGACGGCGACGAGTCGCCGTATGACGCCGTGGCTCGCGAATTGAAGGAAGAACTCGGCTTGGCGCTGACGCTGGGCCGGCTGCTGGTGGTCGACTGGGTGCCGCCGCGTGCCGGGCATACCGAGGGGGTCATGTTCGTCTTCGACGGCGGTGTGTTGGACGAGGCGACTACCAACGCGATCCGCCTGCCCGCCGATGAACTGCGCGGCTGGGCGTGGTCGACGCTGGCCGAGGCGCGGCAGCGGCTATCGCCGCTGCTAGCCCGCCGCGCCGTGGTCGCGACCGAGGCTGTGAGCAGCGGAGGAACCGTCTACCTGGAAGACGGCAACCGAATCGTCTGAGCCCTTGCTGGCCGATGGCCCGGCCGCAAGGTAATCGGCCGGACCATCGGAGCGGGCGAGGTGGTCATGAGGTGATCGCCGGCGCTACCCGCCGATGGCCGGTGACCGGTTGCGCGCTGCCCGCAGCGGACCGGCGGAGGAGGCTGATGCCGCCGGAACGGTACAGGCTGTCGTGGATGCCGTCTGCGTACAGCAGACCTGTCAGGTCGGCACGGGCCTTCGCTACAGGGCTGGCCTGCCGGAAGCCGGACGCGCCCAGCAGGGGCGCAAGGTCGGTCACGGCCCGGGCAGCGGTGTCGACGCCGGCGGCCTTGCCAATGCGGGCAGCCAGGTCGGCGTACGGGTGGCCGGTCGCGGCGAGCCGGCTGGCGGTGATCGCCGCGAGCAGCGCGGCGGTGATCTCGGCGTGCGTGCGGCCAAGCGTGATCAGCGCATTATCGCGAATCCGGGGCAGGACGCCGGCCTTGTGCCGGGCGGCGAGGGCGTCGGCGACGAGGGCGTGCACGCCAGCGGCGGCGCCGAGCGCGGTGGCGGTGACCAGGGGCCGGAACCGGGTGAAGTGCTGCCGGAACACGGCCAGGCCCCCGCCATCCGGCCCGACCAGGTCAGATGCCGGGTCCACGGCGACGTCCCGCAGCCTCAGCACGCCCCAGGACCAGCCGTCCAGCCCGGACGGTTCGATCACCTCCCGGTCCAGCCCGCGGTCAGCGGCGTCAACGACCGCGGCGGCGATCCGGCCGTCGGGGTCGCGGAAGAACACCACGAACCCGGCCGCCTCGACCAGCCTCGACACCCAGCACTTCTCTCCGCACAGGCGCCACCGGCCGTCGCGGTGCAGACGCGCTCGGGTGGTGATCTCCTGGATGCGGGATCCGCCGTGCCGTTCGGTCGCGGCGATGCCCACCAGGTCGCCACGCGCGAGTCGCGCCCGCCAAGTCTCGGCGGCAGCCGGGGCGGCGTCGGTGAGGATCATCGCCCCGTGTCCGGGCCCGGTCACGTCACGCAGGTCCAGGTCGTGGGTGCCGGCGCAGAACTGGGCGAGGGTCTGCCACATCGCCGCCGTCACTGGGTCTGCAGGCGTGTGGTGGTCGTGTTCGGCCAGGTGCCGGCGCAACTGCAGTAGCCACCGGGTGCGGGCCGCCCGGTCAGAGACCGAGGGCGCGGCGCCGACCAGCTCGGCGAGCGCCGTCGACAGGTCGCGCAACCCATTCCATGCCGGGAGGTCCAGTTCGGGGAGGCTGGAGCGCAGCGGCTCCAGCCAGGTCAGCGCCGCGGTCACCGGGTCACCTGCCCGTGCTGGCGGGCGGGTGACCCGTAGACGACCGCGTCGGCGGGGACATCGCGGGTGACGACCGAGCCGGCGCCGACCAGTGCCCGGACGCCGACGGTGACCCCGGCGAGCAGGACCGCGCCGGATCCGATCTTGCAGCCGTATTCGAACACCGGTGGGTCAAGGATTTGCTCCTGATCGGGATCGCGCCAGATCAGCTGCTTGTCGTTGACGGTGCGCACGCCAGCCCCGATGAACACGCGATCAGCGATGACGGTGTCCGCGGTCAGGTGCGACCCCGGCGAGCAGCGCACCCCGTCACCGATGCGGGTACCGCGTTCCGCCGTCAGGTTGGCCGCGAGCTGGCTGCCGGAGCCGACTGTGACGTTGGTGCGCAGCAGGGTGTTATGGCCGATCGTGGTGTCATTGCCGATCCGTGCGCCGGCGTAGACGACTGCGCCGGCCCGTACAACCACACCGGAGCCGATCGCGGTGGTGTCACCAGCGCCCTGGTAGACCTGGCGCATCGCGTACCCGTACTCCGGCTCGCCGACGATCGCCCGGTGACCGATATGGGTGTCGTCACCGACCCTGGTGCCACCGTGGACCACGGTGAACGCCCCGAGCACGACCCGGGCGCCCAGCACGATGGGCCGCAGGGTGCCAAGCATGTCGGCCGGTACGAACACGGCAGTCGGGTGGATCCGACAGCCGTCGCCAAGCTCCAGCAAACCGGACTGGACCAGGTCCACCGCGGTGACCGCACTGTCCATGGTGGTGGTTGTGTGCATCATGGCCGCTCCCTCGTGTCACCGGCGGCGCACCCGCCCGGATGCGGGACGCTGCCGGCCTACAGTTCAGCCGGGGTAGCAGGCCGGTCAGCAGACCACGACGCACCATCTGCAAGCCGATTGCACTGCCCGCAACTCATCGGTCATCCTCAAAATGCCCGTCGTTGTGAGGGGGTGGGTGGTGCAGGCCGAGCCCGCTTGGACGGCGGTACCCGCCGTAGCCGCGTCCGCCGCGTCCGGCGACATCGGGGCGCTGCTGCGCCTCGCCCGCACCGCCGCCGGGCTCACCCTCGAAGAAGCTGGTCGGCTCGCCGGCTACTCCGCCGCGACGATGTCGCGGTTCGAGACCGGCCGCCGTCGCGACTGGACCATTGCCGAGTTGCGCCGGCTGGCGGAGGTGTACGGGATTCCGCCGCACTTGCTCGGGCTGGCCACATCCTCTCCACCTGGAACGCCCACCCCGGCTAGGGTGGTCGAAGCCCCGTCCGACGGTGGAGGTAACCGGATGCGTCGACGCGACCTGATCGCCGGAACCCTCGGGCTGACCGCCGGAGCCGGGTTGTTTCCCACCGACGCCGCCGCCAACACGGTCTCCACCATTGAGGATGTGATCTTCGGCCGGGCCGCCGCCGAACCGCTACCCAATGGCCAGCTTGCCGCGCAGATCGCGGCCGCGAAGGCCGACTTTCGCGCCTGCCGCTACAGCCAGCTCGCCCGCCGGCTGCCCCGGCTGCTCGCCCAGGCCACCGCCGGCCGCAACCAGGCCCCATCCGATCAGGTTGAAGCCGCCTCGGGACGTCTGGCCCAGGCGTATTGCGTGGCCACCCAACTGCTGATCAAATTGCACGACGACGGCATGGCCTGGTCCACCTCCGACCGCGCGGTGCAGAACGCCCGAGCCAGCGGTGACCCGCTGGTCACCGCCGAAGCCACCCGCCTCGCCGCGACCGTGTTGCGCCGCAGCCGCCACCGCGACGGCGCGCAGCGCCTCGTGCTGCGAGCCGCCCACCAGCTCGACGCCGACACCGGACTGACAGACCCCCGGCAGACCGCCGTGTACGGGCAACTGCTCGCCGTCGCCGCCTACACCGCGGCGGCCCGCGACGACCGCGAGACCGCCTGGACCTTACTCGCCGAGGCCGAAGACGCCGCCCATCGCGTCGGCGCCGGCGATGCCGACCCGCTCAACGCGCTCGACCTGGCCGTCTACAAGATCAGCATCGCCCGGGTGCTCGGCGACTACGGTGCCGCCGTCGACTACGCCCGCCAGGTTGATCCCACCCGCATTACCGTCCCCGAGCGCCGCGCCCGCTATTGGGAAGACACCGCGCTGGCGTTGCACGGCCGCGGCCTGCCGACCGGCGCCTTCCAAGCCCTGCTCGCTGCCGAGCGCGACACTCCCCAGGAGCTCCGCTATCGGCCCTGGGCACAGAACCTGACCCAGGCGCTCATGTCAGCCGACACCCGCGGCGCCCTGCCCGGCATCCGCGACTTCGCCCAACGCATCGGCGTCGCCTGACCCAGACCGGGGCCCGCATCGTGCGGGCGCGGCTCGCCCTCTCGCAGCCCGAGGGTGGGGTATTGCTCGGCGATCTGACGCCTTCGCCGTACAGCCGAACTGACCCGTCTCGTCGCGCCGCCACTTCGGCATGGAAGGGACGAAGTTTCGCAGGAGGAGGCCAGCCGCTCCCAGCAAACTATGAGGGAAAGTCAATCCTGCTCTGAGCGCGCGCAGGCAGGATCTCGGCCATGTCCCTGTGGCGACGTCCATCGTTCCTGCCTGCCCTGCTGCGGCTGAACCCCAGCCGGCCGGCCCTGGTCGTCAACTCGGTGCTGGCACTGCTGCTGGCCTCCGGCGCGTTCCTGTCCTACCGCACCGTGGCGACCGCGAACACGGCGTCGTCGTCGAGCGGGGCGACGACGAGCCGGGCGATCCCGGTCACGCAAGGACAGGTGATCTCGTCCGTTTCGGCCAGCGGCAGCGTGCAGAGCGCGTCGACAGCGGCCGCGAACTTCGCCACCGCCGGTACGGTCACCGAGATCAACGTCAAGGTGGGTGACGCGGTCAAGGCCGGCCAGGTACTCGCGAGGGTCAACCCCACGACGGCGCAGGAGCAGTTGGCCGCGGCCCGGGCCAACCTGACGTCCGCCCAGCAGAGTTTGAGCCGGGCCCAGTCGGCGACCACGGTGGACGCGGCGACGGCCGCCGCCGCCCAGGCACAGGTCACCAACGCCCAGAACAGCGTGAACTCGGCCCAACGGGCGGTCGACGGCACGGCGCTCACCGCCCCGATGGACGGCACGGTGATCGCGATCAACGGTACGGTCGGCGGCTCGTCGGGCGGCTCCTCCGGCGCGAGCGCGAACGGCGGAGGCGCGAACGGCGGCAGCTCGAACGGCGGAGGCGCGAACGGCGGCAGCTCGAACGGCGGAGGCGCGAACGGCGGCGCCAGCAGCGGCGGATCGACGTCCGGGGGTACGACGAGCGGATCGGGCTCGACCGGCTTCATTCGGATCGCCGACCTGTCGAAGATGCAGGTCTCGGCCTCCTTCGCCGAGGCCGACGCCACCAAGCTGAAGGTCGGCCAGGCGGCGACCGTGACGTGGGCGGCCCTGTCCGGCGCCCGGGTGACCGGCAAAATCGCCACCGTCTCCCCCACCGCGACCCCCCAGAACAACGTCAACTCGTACCCGGTGACCGTCGACCTCGACTCGTTGCCCGACGGGGTGCGCATCGGCCAGACCGTGACGGTCACGGTGACGGTCGCCCAGGTCGACGACGCGGTACGGGTACCCGCGGCCGCCGTCCGCGGCACCGGCCAGCGCCACACGGTCGACGTGGTGACCGCCGACGGCAAGCACGAGACCCGGCAGGTCGAGGTCGGTGTCCAGGGCGATCAGTTCGTGGAGATCGCCTCTGGACTGGACCCCGGCGAGCAGGTCGCGATCACCATTCAGACCAGCACGGGCACCGGCAACAACGGCCGGTCCGGCGGCGGCTTCCCCGGTGGCGGCGGGTTCCCCGGCGGCGGTGGCGGCTTCTCCGGCGGCGGCGGCAATCGCGGTGGCGGTACGAGGGGCGGTGCCGGCGGATGAGCGCCACCCACCCGGTACTCGACGTCCGTGACCTCGTGAAGGTCTACGGTGAGGGCGAGGCGCAGGTACGCGCCCTGCGCGGGGTCAGCGTCACCGTGGAGCGCGGCGACTACGTGGCGATCATGGGCTCGTCGGGCTCCGGCAAGTCGACCCTCATGAACATCCTCGGCTGCCTGGACACCCCCACCTCCGGGCAGTACCTGCTCGACGGGGTGGACGTCAGCCGGCTCGACGATCGCCAACTCGCCCTGGTCCGCAACCGGCGCATCGGCTTCGTGTTCCAGGCGTTCAACCTGATTCCCCGCACCAGCGCACTGGCCAATGTGGAGCTTCCGCTGGCGTACGCCGGAATGAAGGCCGCCGAGCGGCGCCGCCGGGCCCGCACCGCGCTGGCCATGGTCGGGCTGGCCGACCGTGCCGACCACGAACCGAACCAGCTGTCCGGCGGGCAGCAGCAACGGGTCGCGGTGGCGCGGGCGCTTGTCACCGCTCCGGCCCTGGTACTGGCCGACGAGCCGACCGGAAACCTCGACACCCGGTCCACCGAGGACGTACTCGCGGTGCTGGACCGGCTCAACCACAGCGGGCGGACGATCGTGCTCATCACCCACGAAGACGACGTGGCCCGGCATGCCAAGCGGCTGATCCGGCTCGTCGACGGGCGGATCGTCCACGACGAGGTGCTGCGCGGAGGCACGACAGCGGCGGTGCTCGCGTGAGCCTCTTCGAGACGATCCGGTTCGCCATCCGCGGGGTGCTGGCCAACAAGCTGCGCTCCGGGCTCACCGTCCTCGGGATCCTGATCGGTGTCGCCGCGGTGATCCTGCTGGTGGCCGTCGGCAACGGCTCATCCAAGGCGATCCAGCAGAGCATCGAACGGCTGGGGACCAACACGTTGACCGTGAGCAGCGGCGGCGTCCGGCAGTCCACGAACGCGACCCAGAACACGTCACTGACGTCCGATCTGGTCGACGCGCTGGCCGACCGGAACGCCGCGCCCGACGTCACGAGCGTCTCGCCGGTCGTCACCAGTACACCCGCAGCCGCCTACGACGGGGTCGACCACACGTTCGGGCAGTTCATCGGTACGACCCCGACCTACCTGCCCGCCGCGAACGACACCGTCGCCCACGGGACGGCGTTCACCGCCGACGACGTCAAGGAGTCCCGCCGCGTCGTGGTCCTCGGCTCGACAGCCGCCCAGGCGCTGTTCGACCGCGCCGATCCGGTCGGCAAACAGATCACCGTCGCCGGCACTCTCTTCACGGTCACCGGGGTGCTCGCCGACAAGGGTGGCTCCGGGTTCAACGACCCCAACGACATCGCGATCGCCCCGGTCACCGCCGTCCAGGAGGCGCTCACCGGCTACGGCCCACTCAACCAGTTGCTGATCCAGGCCGGCGGACCGGACCGGGTGGACGCCGCCCAGGCCGAGGTGACCGCGATCCTCAACCAGAAGCTGCACGTGACCAACGCCGCGAGCCCGCCGTACCGAATCCTGAACCAGTCCCAGCTACTGTCGGCCCGTCAGGACAGCGCCAAGACGTTCACCGTCCTGCTCGGCGCGGTCGCGGCGATCAGCCTGCTGGTCGGCGGCATCGGCATCACGAACATCATGATGGTGACGGTCACCGAGCGCACCCGCGAGATCGGCATCCGCAAGGCGCTGGGCGCACCCAAGCGCACCGTCCTCACCCAGTTCCTGGTCGAGGCGACGGTCCTGAGCCTCATCGGCGGGCTGCTCGGCGTCGCCGCCGCCGTGATCGGCAGCCAGTTCACCATCGTCGGTATCAAGCCGGTCATCGTGCCCGCCTCGGTGGCGCTCGCCCTCGGCGTGTCCGTCGCGATTGGACTGTTCTTCGGCAGCTACCCCGCCAGCCGCGCGGCCGGCCTGCGCCCCATCGAGGCGCTCCGCTATGAGTGAGGACCCAAGGTGACGAACCACGAGACGGTGGAGCTTGAGCCGGTCGACCTGCTGAGTAACCCGTTCGCCGAAGACCTGAGCGCCGAGCTGGCCGCGCGGGCGCCGCGCCGGTACGCCACGCGCACCACGGCGGTGCTCGCCGGCCTGGTCCTCGCCGTCGGCGGGTTCCTCGCCGGGGCGCAGGTGCAGAAGCGCTTCGGTACGCCGGCCGCCGGCTCGACTCAGCTCCGTTCCACGCGCACCTTCAACGGCAACAACTTCGGCAGCGGCAATGTCGGCAGCGGGCGCCCGGGCGATACCAGCCAGGGCGGCACCACCCAGCAGTCGGGCGCCGCTTCGAAACTCACCACCGGCACCGTGAAGTTGGTCGACGGCGGCACCGTGTACGTGCAGACGGCCGACGGCAACGTCGTGACCGTACGGACCAACGGCTCCACCGCCGTACAGGTCAGCGGCGCGCTGACCGATCTGACCCCCGGCGCCCAGGTCAGCGTCGAGGGCGCGGCCAGCAGCGACGGCGTCGTCACCGCCACGAAGGTCACCAAGGGCAAATAGCGATGCGGGTCCTGGTGGTCGACGACGAGCCCAGCGTACGGGAGATGGTGTCGCGAGCGCTGCGCCTCGCTGGCCTCGACGTCGCGACCGCCGAGGACGGCTCCGCCGCGCTGGACCTGGTACGCGTTGACCCGCCGGACGCCATCGTCCTGGACGTGATGATGCCCCGCATGGACGGGATCGAGACCTGTTGCGCCCTGCGCGCCGAAGGCCACGGAGTACCGGTCCTCATGATGACCGCACGGGACAGCGCGCCGTACCGGGTGGCCGGCCTGGCCGCCGGCGCCGACGACTACCTGGTCAAACCGTTCGCGCTGCCGGACCTCATCGCGCGCGTACGGGCGCTGCTGCGCCGCCCCGCACCGAGCGCGGCCCTCGCCCTCGACCCGACCGGTCAACTGCTGATGAGCAACGGCCGCCGGGCCACGCTGAACACGATCGAGTACCGGCTGGCGGAGGCGTTCCTGGACCACCCGGGACTGGTGCTGGGCAAGGCCGCCCTCTTCGAGCACGTGTGGCACTACGACTTCGGCGGCGCGTCGACGATTCTCGATCCGTACCTGGACTCGCTGGACAGCAAGCTGGCCGCGCTGGGCTGGCGCCTGGTCACCGCGCCCGAGGGTTACGAACTACGGGCCCTACCCCACTAGCGCCCCGGTAGAACTCCTGCTCCATGGTGAACGCCGGGCCGAGTGCGGCCCGCCCAGGCGTTCGCGCACCAGTTCGTTCGCGAGCTGGTAGTACAGCGCGCTGCTCGCCCAGCTCATTCCACCGAGCAGCCCGATGGTCAACACAGTGATCATGGTTGCCCGCTCGAGGCAAACCATAAATAGATTTAAACCGGGTCGCCTCGGCCAAGTCTTGACGAACGATTTCAATGAACCAATTCTTGTCTGCACCACTGCGATACCAGCCGGTAACCAGGCGGTCGCGCCGGCGTCGGTCCCGTGGGCACCGCGACATTCCAGGCGCGCAAGGCAAGGAGCACCATGCCCGACCCGTCCACTCCGAAAGCCCCGGTGAGCCGCAGACGCTTCCTCGGGTACCTGGTCGCTGCGCCCACTCTGGCGGTGGCCGTCAGCTGGGTAGCCGAGGCGTCCGACCCGCAGCGCGCGTACGCGTCGGTTCCCACGCTGCCCCAGCCGGAGGAGCTGTTCGACCTCGGCGACCTGCAGAACCTCGCCGCCGCGCCCACCTCCGGGCTGATCTCGGTCCAGGTGAACACGGACGGCACCGCGTCCTTCGCCGTGCCCCGCGCCGAGGTCGGCCAGGGCATGACCACGGCGATCGCGATGATGGTCGCCGAGGAGATGGACCTGCCGATGGAGAAGGTCTCCATCAGCCTCGCGGACGCGCGTCCCGAGCTGCTGATGAACCAGCTCACCGGCGGGTCCAACTCGATGCGCAGCATGTACATGCCGGTCCGCACCGCGGCCGCGATCGCCCGGCAGCGACTGGTCGACACGGCCGCTACGCAGTGGGGTGTGCCGGCATCAGAGCTGAGCGCCCGCAACGGTGTCATCACCGGCCCCGGCGGCCGGACCGCGACCTACGGCTCACTGGCGAAGGCAGCGGCGAGCCAGCAGACGACACCGGTCTCCGCCACGCTCAAGCCATCGTCGGCGTTCACGGTCCTCGGTAAGCCGCAGAACAGGATCGACGCCTACGACATCGTCACCGGGCGCAAAAAGTTCGGGATGGACCTGCAGATCCCGAACGCCAAGCCGACCATGGTGGCCCGGCCGCCGACGATCAACGGCACCGTGGTGTCGATCAACAACGCGAATGCCGTCCGGGCCATGCCGGGTATCACCGACGTCGTCGCGATCACGCACGGCGTCGCGGTCCGCGGCGCCACCTTCGGCCAGTGCATCGACGCGATCCAGGCGCTGGACGTGACCTGGGGCCCGGGGACAGTGGACGGCGAGTCCGACGACACCGTCAAGGCCAAGCTACGCGCGGCCCAGGTGCCGATGACCGTGCCGCCGCTGCTCTCCAAGACGATCGACGCCGAGTTCACCTTCGCGTTCGCCAGCAACAGCCCGCTCGAACCGGACAACGCGATCGCCGACGTCCGACCGGACCGGGCCGAGATCTGGGCGACCCTGAAGGTGCCGATCGTCGCCCAAGAGCAGATCGCCGCGCAGCTGGGGCTGCCGGTGGAGGCGGTGAAGGTGCACGTCGTCCAGGGCGGCGGCTCGTTCGGCCGGCACCTGTTCCACGACGTGGCGGCCGAGGCTGCCGAGATCTCGCAGAAGATGGGCAAGCCGGTGAAGCTGTCGTGGTCACGTACCGACAACTTCCGCCAGGGTCGTACCCACCCGATGTCCATCTCCCGGGTCCGCGTGAACTACGCCTTGGGCAACGTGATCAGCTACGAGCAGCGGCACGCCAGCGTCCAGACGGACTTCGGCCACGGCCTCGGTGAAATGATCACCGCGACCGCCGCGCACCTGCCCGTCGGGGGCAACCTCAGCTTCGCCCAGACGATCTTCGAGCTGACCCAGTCCTCGCCCTACAACTTCGGGGTCACCACCCAGCTGCTCAACGAGGTTCCGCTCAAGTTCAACACCGGCAGCATGCGCAACATCTACTCCCCCAACGTGGTGTGCGCCCAGGAGCTCGTCGTGGACCAGCTCGCCGCGAAGATGGGCAAGGACCCGGTGCGGTTCCGCCGCGAATTCCTGCGGGATCAACGGCTGCTCGCGGTGCTGAACAAGGCGGCCGAGGCCGGCAACTGGGGCAAGACGATGCCGGCCGGGACTGCCCAGGGCATCGGGCTGCATTCGGAGTACCGGGGCGCGGTGGCGGTACTGGCCGAGATCGACTGCCGGCCGAAGACGGTGAACCGGCCGATCCGGGGTGAGGGCGTGACCGGTCCGCGGGTGACCAAGGCGCTGGTCGTAGTAGACGCCGGCTTCGCCATCAACCCGCGCGGCCTGGAAGCCCAGATGATCGGCGGCGTGCAGGACGCCATCGCGCTGGTGCTGACGTCCAGCCTGCACATCAAGGACGGCATTCCGCTGGAAGGCAGCTGGGACAACTACTTCTACACCCGGCAGTGGAACTCACCGCTCGATCTGCGGGTGATCATCATGCCGAACACCAGCGACACTCCCAGCGGCGCGGGAGAACTGGCGGTGGCGCCGGCCGTCGCCGCCGTCGCCTGCGCGTACGCCCGGGCCACCGGAACCATGCCGACCTCGTTCCCGATCAACCACGGCACTCTCAGCTTCGAGCCGTTGCCGCTGGAGCCGTCCACGCCGCAGTCGCCCACCGACGGTCTCGACCACACCTTCTGAGGAAATCCGATGCCCACTCACACTTTCACGCTCAACGGCGAACAGGTCACCGTCGAAGCCGAGGACAACGTGCGGCTGCTGTGGGTCCTGCGCGACCTGCTCGGCGTCACCGGCCCGAAGTACGGGTGCGCGCTGGACGTCTGCAAGGCGTGCACCAGCCACATCAACGGCAAGGCGTTCAACCCGTGCTCGGTGCAGGTGTCCGACATCAAGCCCACCGATGAGATCACCACCATCGAGGGGCTGCCGGCGACCGTCGGCAAGGACCTGCACCCGATGCAGCAGGCCTGGCTGGACTACGACGTCGCCCAGTGCGGCTACTGCCAGCCCGGCCAGATCATGGCCGCCGTCGCCAAGGTGAAGCAGGCCCGTGCGGCCGGTCACGAGATCAGCGACGCGGACATCGACGAGCTGCGCAACATCTGCCGATGCGGCACCTACACCCGCATCCGCGACGCCATCAAGGCGGGCGCACACACGATGTGAACGATCGTGGGCACGTGGCGGGGTCGCTGCCCTGCCACGTGCCCACGATCCGCCATGCGGCTTTAGTCCTGGCGGACGGCCTGCACCTCCAGGTCGATGCGGAGGGTCGGGCCGACGAGCACGAAGCCGCCGGGCAGCCCCATGTTCCAGTTGATCTCGTAGTCCTTGCGGGCCAACTGCGTGGTCGCGGTCAGCGCGATGCGGGTGCCGCCCCACGGGTCCGGCCCGGTCCCCAGGTACGTGAGGTCGAGCGCGACCGGCCGGGTGATGTCGCGGATGGTGAGCAGCCCGTCGACCCGCCAGCGCTCGTCGGTGTGCCGGACCACCCGCTCGCTGCGGTAGGTCAGCTCCGGGAACCGCTCCACCTCCAGGAAGTCGGGCGAGCGCAGATGCGTGTCCCGATCGGCGTTGCCGGTGTCGATGCTGGCCGCGACGATGCTGACCTCGACGCTGGACTGTTCGATCGGTTCGGCGACGCGGATCTGCCCGGAGAACTCCTTGAACCGGCCCTCCACGTGCGACAGCGCCAGATGGCGGGCCTTGGCCTTCACGATCGTGTGCGCCGGGTCGATCACCCACAGGCCGGGCGCCGGCAACGCCGTACGCCGGGCGCTGCCGAGCACGATCGACCCGAGGTCGGTGACACCGTGCGCGTGGATCGAGACGGTACGGGCCAGGGGGTCCACCCCCGGCGCGGCGACGACCACCGTGGCCGTACCCGGAGCGGACACGGGCATGGCGAACGCACCGGTATCGTCCGCCGCGGCCCGCCCCAACTGCTGCCCGGTGATCCCGATGATCGTGACCGCGGCGCCGGGCAGTGGCCACCCGTCGACCGTCACGACCATTCCCCGTACCCCCGAGGTCAGGGCGCCATGTTCCACCTGCGTCACCGTGATCAGCCCTCACCCTGGTCCGCCGGGGAAACGCCGAGCGGCACCGCCGGCCCGGGCTCCCCCAGTGCGATGTCCTTCTCGGTGCGGTCACCGGCGAGGTCCACCCGCGACGCGACCGGTGCGTACCCGCTCGCGGTGAGCGTGTACGTCCCCGGCAGCAGCCCGGGGAACTCGTACCGGCCGTCGTCGCCCGTCACCATCGTGCCGGCCACGTTGCCGTAGCCGTCCACCAACATCACCGAGGCGTCCGCCACGGGACGGCCGGACCGGGCCGACCGCACGGTACCCGAGATCGTCGCGTTCGAGCGCAGCACGACGTCGTACCGGTGCGACCCCGGGCCGTCCACGCTAACCGCCTGCGCCACCGGCAGCGTGTGCTCCGCCGTCGCCGTGAGGGTGTACTCCCCCGGGTACAGGTCGGCCAGCACGTAGGTACCGGCCGGGCCGGTCACCGCCGCGCCGACCACTTCACCGCGCGCGTCGGTCAGCGTCACCGTCGCGCCGTGCACCGGCTCGCCGCCACGCTGGAGCACCCGCCCCTCGACCACGCTCGCGCCGGCGAGGGCGATGTCCCGGCTGACCTCGCCGAGGCCCACCGTGAGCATCGTCGCCAACGGCTGGTGGTTCTCGGCCGCGCAGATCAGCAGGTAATTGCCTCCGCTGGGCAGCTCGAGGCGGTAGCTGCCGTCGGCCTTGCTGACCTCGCGCGCGACCTGATGGCCGGGGTAGTCCGTGACCGTCATCAGCGCCCCGGCGACCGGGCGCCGGTCCAGCCCTTCGACCCGTCCGGTGACGACGGTGCCACTGGTACGGGCGGGTTCGGCCACCGGCTCCGGTTCGACGGCGGCCGGCGCCGGCTCCGCGGACGCCGGCTCCGGCTCGGCTACGGCCGTCTGTGCCAGGTCCACGCTGGAGCGCAGGTTGATACGCGGCAGCGCCAGGGCGGCGAGGATGCCGACGAGACCGATGATCGCGGAGATCAGGAAGATGTGCGCGGTGGCGTCGCCGTAGACGGCCCGGATGATCGTCACGATCGGCTGCGGCAGGGCGTGCAGGTCCAGCGTGCTGGTCTTCGCGCCGGCCCCGCCCGCGGGGATGTGGATGCCAGCCTCGGCCATCCGCTTCGGGATGTCGGAGGCGACCCGGTCGGCCAGCACGGCACCGAGCACCGACACACCGATGGTGCCGCCCAGTGACCGGAAGAACGTGACGGTGCCGCTGGCGGCGCCGAGGTCGCGCAGGGCGACGGTGTTCTGCACGGCCAGGACCAGGTTCTGCATGGTCATGCCGACGCCGATGCCGACCAGTGCCATGCCGGCCCCGACGTAGACCAGCTTGGTCTGGTGGTCGATCCGGGACAGCGCGACGAAGCCGCCCACCAGGATGATCGTGCCGGCGACGATGTACGGCTTGATCTTGCCACTCTTGGTGATCAACAGGCCGGCGATCGTGGAGGCGACCAGCACGCCGCCCATCATCGGGGTGGTCAGCAGGCCGGCCTTGGTCGGGCCGTAGCCCCGGCCGATCTGGAAGTACTGGCCCAGGAAGACGGAGCCGCCGAACATGGCCATGCCGACCGCCACGCTGGCCAGGATGGCCAGGGCCGGGGTGCGCTGCACCACGATGCGCAGCGGCACGATCGGCTCCTTGACCTTTGCCTCCACGAGCACGGCGAGCGCGAGCAGCACGACGCCGCCGCCGACCATCGCCGCGGTCTGCCAGGACAGCCAGGCGAAGTTGTGGTGCACGAAGGTGACCCAGATCAGCAGCACACTCACACCGGCCGCGATCAGCGCGGCGCCGACGTAGTCGATCTGCGCGCCCTCGCGGCGGACCGTCTTGAGGTGCAGGGTCTTCTGCAGCAGGACCAGCGCGATGAGGGCAAACGGCACGCCGACGTAGAAGCACCACCGCCAACCCAGCCAGGACGTGTCGACGATGACGCCGCCCAGCAGCGGGCCTCCCACCGTGGCGACGGCCATGACCGCGCCGAGGTAGCCGTTGTAGCGGCCGCGCTCCCGCGGCGGGATCATCGCGGCGATCACCACCTGGACCAGCGCCTGCAGACCGCCCATGCCCAGGCCCTGGAACGCGCGGGCGGCGATGAGCTGCGGGGTGTTCTGCACGATCCCGCACAGCACCGAACCCAGGATGTAGATGACGATGGCGACCTGGACAAGAGCCTTCTTGCTGAACAGGTCGGCCAACTTGCCCCAGATCGGGGTCGCGGCGGTCGCGGTCAGCAGAGCTGCGGTGACCACCCAGGTGTACTGGCTCTGGGTGCCGCCGAGCGCGCCGATGATCTGCGGCAGCGCGGTCGACACCACGGTGATGCTGATCATCGAGACGAACAGGACGAGCAGCAGGCCACTGAGGGCCTCCATGATTTCGCGGTGGCTCATCGCCTCGCCGGCTGCGGGTGGTGCGGTCGCGGCTGCGGGTGGTGCGGTCGCGGCTGCGGGTGGTGCGGTCGCGGCTGCGGGTGGTGCGGTCGCGGCTGCGGGTGGTGCGGTCGCGGCTGCGGGTGGTGGGGTGGTCGCTGCGCTCACAGCGCTGCCTCCAGCAAGGGTGTCTCGGGTTCGGATGGATCGGCGGGTCTCGGAGGATCGGCGGGTCTCGGAGGATCGGCGGGTGTCTGAGGAACGACGCCGGCGGGTGGCGCGGCCGCCCGGTCAAGGGCGGCCGTCAGGTCATCGACGAACCGGCTAAGCGCGGCGGCGAACCCGTCGACCTCCGTGGCGGTCCAGCCGCGCAGGGCTTCGCGCAGGAACTCGTCCTGCCGGCGCTCGACGCCGGTCAGGGCGGCGCGGCCGGCGCCGGTCAGGGTGAGGATGCAGGCCCGCCCGTCGTCGGGGTCCGGCCTGCGTTGCACGAGGCCGCGCGCCGCCAGCGCGGCGACGGCCCGGCTGATCGTGGAGGCGTCGAGCGCGCACGTCGCTGCCAACTCCTTGGGGTGGCAGCCGCCGTCCTCCCCCGCAGACCCGATCGCCGCCAGGATGCCGATCATGCCCGGCTGCACCTGCGTGTCCTGGATGGTCATTTGCTGGCGGGCGACCCGCACGGCCCTGATGAGGGCGCGCAGCCGATCGTCCAACCGGGGTTCGGGATCCATCTCGCCGTCTTCTCGTCTCGTGGCCGGCCTAACTGCTTGGCTCACACAACGAACCATACATGCCAATGAGAATTTTTTCCCATTGGGTAACGCTTCTCACTGAGATAGCATCACCCTGGTGAACAGCAGTCTGGGCCTCCGTGAACGCAAGAAGGTCGCCACCCGCCAGGCCCTCCATGAGGCCGCGGTGCGGCTGGCGGTCGAGCGAGGTCTGGACAACGTCACCGTCGAGGCCATCGCCGACGCCGTCGACGTCTCCCGCCGCACGTTCTCCAATTACTTCGAGGGCAAGGACGACGCCGTGCTCTACGGGTACGAGCAGCGCCTGCGGACGCTGCTCGACCTCCTGCGGGCCCGGCCGGCCGAGGAGTCCTCGTGGACGGCGCTACGGCAGGCCTTCCACGGCCTCCACCCCCAGCTCAGCGAGCCGGATTCGCAGTGGGTGGCGGAGATCCAGCTCATGCGCCAGCACCCGTCGCTGCGGGAACGCCAACTGGCGACGCTTGCCCGGTTCGAGCGCGAACTTACCGGAGCCATCGCCGAACGGCTGGGCGGCCAGCCGACAGAGTCGGTCAGCGGCCAGCCGACAGAGTCGGCCAGCGAGCAGCCGGCGGATCCGCTGCGGACCCGTGTGATGGCCGCGACCTTCCTGACCGGTGTCCGCCTCGCCACCCAGCTCTGGCTCGAAGATCCACAGGCCAGGTCGCTCCTCGCCGTCGCCGACCGGGTCTTCGACCAGATCAGCGCACAGTTCCGGTAGGCGCGGCCGTCGGCAGGGCCAGCTGCTCGGGCGGCACGGGCCGGCCGAAGTGGTAGCCCTGCAGCAGATGGAGACCCAGGTCGCGGAGCCTTTCGGCGGTGGCCGCGTCCTCGATACCTTCGCCGACGACGGTGCGGTCGAGACTACGGGCGTTCGTGGCGACAGCGGTGACGATGACGACGTGGGCCGGTGATTCGTCCATGCGCACGATGAAGCTGCGGTCGACCTTCAGCTCGTCGATCGGCAGTTCGGTGATCAGGGCGAGGGACGCGTAGCCGGACGTCGTGATCTTCTCGTTCCTGGTCCTGACGTGGAGCGCCGGAACGATCAGGGGCGCAGCAGCGTCTTGATCGCCCGGCGCTCGTCCATCGCCGCGTACGCCTCCGCGACCTGGTCCAGCGGCAGTTCGACGTCGAAGACCCGGCCCGGGTCGATCGCACCCTTGAGCACGTCGTCGAGCAGTTCAGGCAGGTACGCGCGCACCGGCGCCACGCCTCCCGCGACGTTGACGTTCGTGCCGAACATCTTCTGGATCGGCAGTTCCGGGCCGCCGGCTGGCACACCGACGTAGCCGACGAAGCCGCCCGGCCGGGTCGAGTCCAGCGCCTGCGCCATCGACTCCTTGGTGCCGACGCACTCCAGCACCGCGTCCGCGCCGATGCCACCGAGCAGGTCCTTGACCGCCGCGACGCCCTCGCCGCCGCGCTCGGCGACGATGTCGGTCGCGCCGAACTCACGCGCCACGGCCTGCCGGTCCGCGTGGCGCGACATGGCGATGATGCGTTCGGCGCCGAGCCGACGGGCGGCCAGCACGGCGCACAGGCCGACGGCACCGTCCCCGACGACCACGACCGTGCTCCCGGTCGTGACGCCGGCCGAGACGGCGGCGTGGTGGCCGGTGCCCATCACGTCGGACAGGGTCAGCAGGCTCGGTACGAGCGCCGCGTCCGGCTGCTCCGGCGTGGCCACCAGAGTTCCGTCGGCCAGCGGTACGCGTACGTACTCCCCCTGCCCGGCGTCCACCCGCACCCCGTGCCGGTCCGTCGAACCCCACCACTCCAACTGCTCGCAGGAGGTGTTGATGCCGTTCCGGCAGTGCCGGCAGGTGTTGTCGCTGACGACGAACGGCGCGATCACGAAGTCCCCGGGAGAGACGGTTCGGACGTCGGACCCGACCTCCTCGACGACGCCCACGAACTCGTGCCCGATCGGGCTCGGTTCGGTGACCGGCCGCACCCCGCGGTACGGCCACAGATCCGACCCGCAGACGCAGGACGCCACGACCCGGACCACGGCGTCGGTCGGGAACCGGATCGCGGGATCGGGCACCTCCTCAAGCCGGATGTCGCGAGTGCCATAGATCAAAGTCGCGCGCATTTTCGAGTCTCCTATCAGCCACGCCACCGGATCGGCATCGGGCGCCCCCAGCCAGTCAACACCGCGCACCTCGGGATCATGTACCCAGGGTCCGGGCCGCTACGCGAAGTCCTCCGCGGGTGGGGTCGGCCGCGGCGGGGAGCCTACGTTGGAACCGAGGGCACCGCACGAGGAGAACGCCCTGCCGGAGAACAGGGAGGACCGGCAATGGACTACCAGGGGTTCATCGAGACCGTGGCGCGGTTGGCCGGCATACCGCTTGAGCAGGCGGGACCCGTCTCCTGCCTCACGCTGCACACACTGGCGCAGCGGATCTCAACGGGTGAGCTGGAGGACCTCGCCCCGCACCTGCCGCCGGAACTGCGGCAGTGCATTGAACGCGAAGGCCCGGTCGCCACCTTCGACGCCGACGAGTTTCTGCGCCGCCTTGAAGAACACACGCACACGGACCGGCGGATCGCGGAAGGGGTGGGGGTCGCCGTGCTCGCCGCGCTGTGGACGACCGTAGGCCCCAAGGAGTTCCACGATCTGTGCTCGCAGCTCACCAAGGACTTCGGACCGCTGGTCGAGGCCGCCGAACTCCACGCGCCGCCCCGGCCTGGACCGGAGGGCGACCCCCGGTTCGGCCGGCCGATGTCGTACGACGAGTTCGTCCGCCAGGTGGCCGTGCGCGCCGCCACCGATCTGGAAACAGCCCGCAAGGCGACCGAAGCGGTACTGGAGACGCTGGCCATGCGCGTCACGGCGGGTCAGATCAACGACCTGCGGCCCCGCCTGCCCCGCGAACTGCATCCCGCCCTCGATCGGGGCATGACGCGCAGCCACGGGCAGGCGCTGCCGCTCACGCTCGAGGAGTTCGTCCGGGAGGTCACTGCGCGCGAAGGAATCTCGACGACGAAGGACGGGCTCAAACACGCCCAAGCCGTACTGGCGGTGCTGCGCGAAGCGGTCGGCGAGAAGGAGTTCCAGGACACCAACGCCCAACTCCCGGACGAGTACCGCGTCCTGGTGGCGGCGCGATAGGCGCGGTAGTGCCTATCGCGCGATCCGGTCGATGATCAGCGGCGGCGGCAGGTCCGGACGCGACGCGTGCGGGGCGATGGAGAACGCCCCGTCGAGCGCGGAGATCGCGCGCTCGAACTTCTCCGGGCTGTCGGTGTGCAGCGTGAGCAGGCGCTGCCCGGCGCGTACCTCCTCGCCCGGCTTGGCGTGGATCTCCACACCCGCGCCGGCCTGCACCGGGTCCTCCTTGCGGGCCCGGCCGGCGCCCAGCCGCCAGGCCGCGACGCCGACGGCGAAGGCGTCCAGCGAGACGAGCACCCCGTCGGCCGTCGCCAGCACATCATGGTTCTCCCGCGCCACCGGCAGCGCCGCGTCCGGGTCGCCGCCCTGGGCGGCGATCATCCGGCGCCACACGTCCATCGCGGACCCGTCGCGCAGCTTGTCCGCCGGATCGACCGCCGGCCGGCCCGCGGCGGCGAGCATCTCCCGCGCCAGCGCGAGGGTCAGCTCGACGACGTCCGCCGGGCCGCCGCCGGCCAGCACCTCGACCGACTCCCGCACCTCCAGCGCGTTGCCCGCGGTACGCCCCAGCGGCGTGCTCATGTCCGTCAGCAGCGCCACGGTCGTCACCCCGGCGTCGGTGCCCAGGTCCACCATCGTGCGGGCCAGTTCCCGGGCGTCGTCCACGGTCTTCATGAACGCCCCGGACCCGACCTTCACGTCGAGCACCAGGGCGCCCGTACCCTCGGCGATCTTCTTGCTCATGATCGAACTGGCGATCAGCGGGATGGCCTCCACCGTCCCCGTCACGTCGCGCAGCGCGTATAACTTCTTGTCCGCCGGCGCCAGGCCCTCCCCCGCCGCACAGACCACCGCACCCACGTCCGCGAGCTGCTTGAGCATCTCCTCGTTCGAAAGCCCGGCCCGCCAGCCCGGGATCGACTCCAGCTTGTCCAGCGTTCCGCCGGTGTGGCCCAGGCCCCGACCGGACAGCTGCGGCACGGCCACTCCGCACGCGGCGACCAGCGGCGCCAACGGCAACGTGATCTTGTCTCCCACCCCGCCGGTGGAGTGCTTGTCCGCCGTCGGCCACGACAGCGACGAGAAGTCCATCCGCTCGCCCGAGGCGATCATCGCCCGCGTCCACCGCGCGATCTCGCGCCGGTTCATCCCGTTGAGCAGGATCGCCATGGCCAACGCCGACATCTGCTCATCGGCGACCGACCCCCGCGTGTACGCGTCGATCACCCAGTCGATCTGGGAATCCGATAACTCGCGCCGGTCCCGCTTGGCCCGGATGACGTCGACGGCGTCGTGCGCCTCGTTCACGCGTGCTCCTTCAGGTCGGATAGCCCGAAGGGGCCGGGCAACGTGATCAACTTCTGCTGGCCAGCAGGCTAGGCAACGCCATCCTGCATGTCCAGGTAGATCCGCTCCATCGGTTATTCGGGGAGGTCTCGGCGCGAAAGCCGGATCTCTTCGGCGTCGAGTTGCGCCTGGATCTGCCGCAGCGCAGTGTCGTCGATGCGCTGCTCGTCGCGCAGTCGGACGACGGTCTGCCGCTTGCGATTGAGCAGCCCCAGGCGCAGGGACCGGAAGTCGGCCTCGGCGCAGCGGCCCGGATTGGGGTCTTTCTCGTCACCGTGCGCACGCAGCACCCTCAGGTGTTTCTCGTACTCGGTGCGCATCCGGTCCACGACGCGCCGGTCGATGCCGCGGTCAGCCGCGATCTTGTCCATCGCAGCGAGCGCTTCTTCGGTGGCGACGGTCTCGGCCAGATGGCGCTCATCCTCGAGGGTGGTGTCGGCCACCGCTCGGGTCCGGCGTACCACCAGCGGCAATACCGATCCCTGCAGCAGGAGGGTGACCACGATGACTCCGGCCGTCACAAAGATGATCGTGTCTCGGAACGGGAACGGCGCGCCGGAGTGCAACCGCTCGGGTATGGCCAGGGCGGCGGCCAGGGACACCGCGCCACGGAAGCCCGCCATGGAGCCGATCACCCAGTCGCTGGCGTAGATCTCGCGTGTGGGCCGCCCGGTGAGCCGGTCCAGCCAGCGCTGGAGGTGTCCCGCGGCGAGCAGGCACGCGAATCGAACACCGAGGATCACCGCCGACACGACGGCGACCCCGGCGACGGCGCTGCGCAGGCGGGTGCTCAACAGGTCCCGCACCACGGTCGGCAGTTGCAGCCCCACCAGAACGAACAGCGCGGCGTTGAGCGCGAAGGTCGACAGGCTCCAGAACGCGAACGACTGCGTCCGGGTGTCGGCGCGAACGACCCGGGGACCGACCTGGCTCAGGGCGAGTCCGCAGACGACGACGGCGAGCACCCCGGAGGCGTGGATCAGTTCGGCCAGCAGAAAGGCCGTGAACGGGGTCATCAGGCTGACGGTGTTCTCCAGCAGTGGTGCGTCGAGCAGGCGGCGCACCCGCACCGACAGCCAGGCGGTGACCAGGCCGGCTGCCGCGCCTCCCGCGTACGAGAGCAGGAACAGCCCCAGGATGTGAGCAGGTTGCGGTCGCTGCTGGCCGACGGCGATCTCGACTGCGAGGCTGTAGATGACCAACGCGGTGCCGTCGTTGATCAGACTCTCTGCACGCAGGATGTGCACCAGCCGCCGGGGCAGATTCCGGGCGAGCGCGGCCATGGCGGCGGCGTCCGTGGGTGCTATCGCGCCGCCGAGCACCCAGGCCGACGTCCACGGCATGCCCAGGGCGTGGGCGACCGCCGCCACGGCGGCGGCGGTGGCGATGACCAGGCCGACGGTGACCACCGCGACGAGGACCAGGTTGCTGCGGATCTCGCGTAGCGACGTGCTCAGGCTCTCCCAGTACAGCAGCGCCGGCAGGAAGAGCAGAAGCACCACCACCGGCGGCAGGCGGATCGCACCGAGCATTGGCATGAAGCCCAGCAGCACGCCTATCAGCAGCAGGAACACCGGGGCGGGAATGCCGTAGCGGTGTGCAGCCATGCTGCCCAGCAGCACCGCGATCCCGAGAACGACGACGAGTTCGAGACCGAGCACACCGTTCCCCCGAAAGCACAGCCGGAGGACGGAGCCGGCACTTGCCGATCTCCCCCGGCGAATTCCGGGTCATACCCGGAATTCGCCGGGCAACCGGATGTTGCCTCGCTATCTGGAGCCGGTTACCGGTTGATGTGGACGCGGATGCGGGTGCCGTCGTCGCTGCTGTAGACGCACACCAGGTCACAGAGCCGGTGTGCCATGAGCAGCCCCCTACCACCGGTGCTGTCGTGTCCGCGCGGGGTACGGCCGACCGTCGGGTCGGAAATGTAGCCCTCGTCGTCGATCTGGCAGACCAAGACGTCGGCTTCGACCCAGGCCGATACGCGGCCGGGCCCGTCGGTGTGCCGGCAGGTGTTGGCGGCGAGCTCGTTCACGGCGACGCACAGCTCGTCGATCCGCTCGGAGCACAAGGCCGCAGCTGCTGCGTGCGCGGCAACGAACCGCCGCACCTGGCGCAGCATCACCACACCGGAGTAGGTCATGGTCGCCGCCGTGGCCGGTGGCGCGGGCAGCGGCTGCCCGCGCAGGACCATCACCTCCGGCGGGACGTAGCCAGGGTTGAGGCTCACGTCGGCGCCGCGCGTCAGGAGCGGATGCGTACGAACGGCGTCGGACAGCGCGACCTCGGGCAGGCCCACGGCGTCGTACAGGCACAGCATGGTCGCGTCGTGACCGGCGAACACGGCGTTGATCGCCGATTCGTACGCCACGCAGGCCTGGTACTCGAACCCGGCGCGACCGGGCCAGATCGACTCACCGACGACGCGTACCCGCCGACCCGGATGCGCGGCGGCGAACGGCCATAGCACCTCCGGGATGATCCGCCCGGGGTTACGGGCGATCACCCCGGCGTCGAGGAACCGGACGCCGGCGATGTGCGCACCGAGCCGGTCACGGACCAGATCGACGCGCTTGCCCGCCAGGGCGACCAGCGCCGGTTCCCCGACGGCCAGTCCTTCCCGCACGAACGGGACGACGCCCGCGCTGAACTCGTCCTCGTCCCGGTAGAACAGGGCCCGGTGCTCGAGGTCGCCGGCAGATCGGGCACCGGTCTCCGCCATGGCCGTCATGACGCCTGCCTGCGGACCACGACCCGTAGGCCGGAAGTACCCGCCTCGGCGCCAAAGTGATCCATCTCAGTCGCCCAGGCCATCATCTGGGCCAGCGTCCGCGAGCAGCCGACGACCGCGAGGCCCGCCGGGCACGCGCGGGCCGCGGTCACCAGCAGGTCGGCGGTGGCCGCGTCGGCGAATCGCAACTCGGTGACATCGACGACGAACTCCCGCCCGGTGTGCGCGGTGGCCACGATCGTGTCGTACAGCGTCGCGGCGATCGCCTCGTGGTTGGACACGTCCGCCTCCCCGGACAGGCGAAGCCCGGGCTGGTCGGTCATCCGGGTCAGGTGCAGCAGCGGCTCCCAGTCCCCGTCCGCGCCCACCGGCATCGTGGCCGGATGGGCCGCCGCGACGCGGCGCAGCTCGGAGGCCGGGAACCGGCGCCGGTCGTACTGGCACACCACGGTCGTGTAGTCGTCGCTGAACACGGAATTGACGTGCGCCTCGTACCACGCCAGCCGGGAGGCGTCGACGGTCGGGCGCAGCGCCCAGCTCATGTCGGCGGCCACGCGCAGCCCCGCCCACCCGCCGTCCCGGGCAGCGCCGATCGTGCCGGTCCAGCTCGCGATCATCGTTTCCGGGTCGAATCCACGGGTGGCCAGGTACGCGTCGTCCGCCGTGACGATCTCCAGTTGGCCGGACCTGGCGCATCCGTCGCCATCCACGCCGTGCGCGTCCAGACCGGCGAGCAGCGCTTCGGGCCGGACGCTGTCGGTGAGCAGCAGTACCTTCTCCCCGCCATCCAGCCCCACCTGCACGTACCGGGCAACGACTGTCAGCCCCTGCGGTTCATTGTCGTACAGCCAGCACGCGTGGTCACCACGCCGCAATCGCTCCACCGCAGTCGGGGAGACCATGGTCGACTGCCTCCCTCGGCATCGTCCGAATTTCGCCCCGCCCGCATCCCGACAGAGAGAAACAGCCCGCAATCCCCCAAAAGGCTCGGACCGCCCTCGACCGTAGCCGAGCACGGTGCCGATCGACAACGAGGCATAACCACCGGGTCAGCCGGCCTGCGGGGTTCGCCAGAGCGAGTGTGGTTGCTGTACCTCGTTGCCACACCGAAGGAGCCCTGTGCCACCTGCCGATCTCCAACTTCAAGATCCGGTAGCGGCGTCCTGGGCGGTTAGGCAGGGGTGTGAGCGGCGGAAAGACCGAGCAAGGTGAGTTTGTCCGCGATGGCATCCGGTGTGAACGGCTTGATGAGATATTCGTGGGCGCCCGCCGCGAGAGCGCGCACGATCTGCTTTTGCTCACTCTCGGTACTGACCATGATCAGCGTGAGGTGGCGTAGGTTCTCGTCGGCGCGCACCGCCGTAACGAGGTCTAGGCCGTTCATGACCGGCATGTTCCAGTCGATCAGCACGAGGGAGGTGCCGCTACCGTCGGCGGTGAGCAAGTCGAGAGCCTCGCGTCCGTCTCCGGCCTCATACACCTCGAAACCAAGACCGGTGAGAATGCGGGTCAGGATCAGGCGCATGGCCCGTGAGTCGTCAACTACAAGCGCGCGCACCAGCTCACGTACCCCTTCTATACCGGCTGGCGGTACGGGCTGCGGGTTCGCAATACCGTACAAGTAACCTTTACCGCCGCTTCTATGGCGAGATTAATCCCCTTTGCACCTTTGCCCCTCCCACCTGGGCGCATATTTGCACTGGACGAACGGATGAATGCCCAAGCCGGTGATGCAGCAGCAGGCGGCCGGTTATCTGGACGCGGCGCTCAGCCCGGCTGAGGAGCAGCACGAAGAGGACTGAGGCGTTGCTGTCACGGCCCGCGGCAGGACGGCCAGTCCTCGCTACGCCGATTCCTCATCGGGCCGCAGCGACGACCACACCATGGTTGTCTGCGACCGGCTACGGCTCTCACTCGACGTGCAAACCCGTCTTGCCGGGCTCTCCCCGCCGGTTGCCCGGCCACCGAGTCGGAGAGCGGTCCGCCAGCCGCTCACATCACCGGGCGCGCCAGTTATTTCCAGGCCAACCCCACACCTGGCCAACCGCTCCCGAGCACCCGGCCACCGCCGGCACATTACAAAACAGGCCCCGAACCGGCGAGAAACGCCAGCTCAGGGCCTGCCTCCTGTGGTGCGCCGCCAGGGACTCGAACCCCGAACGGCTATGACGGTACCCGTCGTGGTAGCGAGCCAATCTTCACCTAGGAAGAGGGGGACCGCCACGGCCTCGGCAAGTTGACTATGCAAAAGCAGCGACCGCCAGCAGGCGTTCGAGGCAGAGCTTCCTCGGAAGCGACACGCCAGGGCGTAAGGCAACAGCGAGCGCCGGTTTTGTCAGGGTGCGAGGCTAGCCTGAATTCATGTCCCCCGATCGTCGCGCTCGCCGCAGCATGACCCCTGCGCGCCGCCAGAGCATCCCGACGACGGTGCGTGTCGCACCGTCCTCGGACGACGCGCATGACGTGGTGTATTTCCGGCGCCACCGCGAGGACGATCCGACCGAGTCTGCTCCTGGCCGCGAGTTCCTCAGGCTGTGCCCCACGACAGTCCGCGCGAAGATGCGGGCTGTCCTCGTGGAGGTAGCCGCCGCTCCGCCGAAGCGGTTCGCGGGCGGTGGCTACTGGGAGGCGATGAAGGGCGACATGGCGGGCTGGTTCGAGGTCCGCGTGGATGGCCCTAAGCGCCACCACTACCGCTTGTACTGCCTACTCGACTACAAGGCTAAGGACTGCCTTCGCCCGCTGCTCGTGATCGTGACCGGACTGGACAAGCCGTTCCAGACCGTTTTGTCTGAGTCCGACTACAAGGACGTGCGGGCGCTCGGCGAGGAGTACCTCGCCCGCAACCCCCGATCCCTGGCCTGAGGTCCGATCTCAGACCAGGGCGGGCTCCTCGCGGTCGGAGTCACGCACCTCGGTGAGGTGCTGCGCCAAGGCGTGAGTATCAGCAGCCGATCCGCTGAGCAGCGGCTCGGTGATGTAGGCACGCTCAGCCTCGGGGAGTGGTTCGAGGGTGAGCCGCATCCCGAGGGCGGCGGCTACCGCCGACAGCGTCTCCACCGTGTAGTTCCGACTGGATTCACTGAACAGCCGGCGGATCACCGAGTCCTTAGCACGGACGGCGCGGGCAACGTCGGCCTTGGTCATCCCCGCCGCCTCGCGCGCCTCATCGAGGCTGTTAACCAGGTGGTCCACCGTCTGAATCCGCATGGCTTCAAGGATGTAGTCGCGGAGGAAGTCGGGATCTTTGAGGTCTTCGGCCAGGTCATCCCAGAAGGCGCTGTGCGTGTGCTTCATGCCGTCTCCTTCGGCTTATGACCGCGGAAGCGTAGCAGAAATGCTACGCCCATCCTGTGATCCCATCAACATTTAGCGGCGCAATACCCCGGGGGGATGCCGCCGGGAATCTTCGGAAGAATGCCAGCGAGGATGGCGCACCAACGCCACGCGGGCGCTGGCCAGCCCTGATACGGAGCCACCCCGGCGCTGCACCTGCCGAACCCGCTCGACCAAGCGAATAACCGACGACCACAACGTCACTCACCGCCGCAGCCACTCGTCGGCCCCCGACGTCCACGGTCGCAGCACTAATCTACCGGTGGCGACACTGGCCCAACGGCTCACGAGCACCCGGCCACCGCCGGCACATTACAAAACAGGCCCCGAACCGGCGAGAAACGCCAGCTCAGGGCCTGCCTCCTGTGGTGCGCCGCCAGGGACTCGAACCCCGAACCCGCGGATTAAGAGTCCGCTGCTCTGCCAGTTGAGCTAGCGGCGCTCACTGGAACGCAGAGAACGATAGCACGCCGTTTACGCCGCCTCCCAACCCGTTCCCCTCATGCCGGCGCGTGTCGGGCTGACAGCCCGAAAAAGGGGCCCCCGCGGGTGGCATCGCTGCGAGACCATTGACGCCAGACACTGGCACGGGGAGATGGACATGGGGCAGAGGGTGACCCGCCGGCGGCCGCGACGGCTCGGAGTGGCGGTGGCACTGGCCGGGCTGCTGACCATCGCCGCGTGCGGCCCGGGCAAGTCCTCCCCCGCCACCAAGGTCCGTACGCCGACCCCGGCTGCCAGCACCCCGGCCGCGCCGACCGCGGCCATCAGCTTCCCCGCCGACGGCGCCACGGACGTACCCACCTCCGCAGAGATCGCGTTCCGAACCGAAAACGCGCGGTCGGCGACCGTGACCCTCGCCGACGCCACCGGCGCACCCGTCGAGGGCGCGGCGCGTCCGGACAACTCGGCGTGGATGCCGAACGCGCAGCTGAAGTACTCGACGCGGTACACCGCGAAGGTGTCGGCAACCGGTGCGAGCGGCAACGAAACCAGCAAAACGGTCACGTTCACCACGATGGACCGGCCCGACAACCTGATCTCGGTGCGCAGCCAGCTCGGCGACGACCTCGTCTACGGCGTCGGCATGCCGGTGGTGGTCAACTTCGGCGACGACATCCCCGCAGACCAACGGGCCAACGTCGAGAAGCGCCTGTTCGTCGCGAGCGAGCCGGCACAGGAGGGCGCGTGGAACTGGTTCAACGGCCACGAGGTCCACTTCCGGCCCCGTGAGTACTGGCAGGCCGGCACCAAGCTGTCCATCCGGCTGGCCACCGGCGGTCTACCGTTCGGGGGTGGCGCGTACGGCGCCACCGACGTGACCGTACGCACCTCCATCGGCGACAAGTTCGTGATGACCGTCGACAACGCGACCAAGACGATGTCGGTCACCCGCAACGACCAGGAGATCAAGACGATGCCGGTGAGCCTCGGTAAGCCGAGCGCGCCCTCGTCGAGCGGAAACATGATCGTCATGGTCAAGAACGAGTGGGAGTGGTTCGACTCGTCGACCTACGGCGTTCCGGTCGACTCTCAGGACGGGTACCGCACCAAGGTCTCGTGGCCGCAGCGGCTGACCTGGGGCGGGCAGTACATCCACGCCGCCCCGTGGTCCGTCGGAGATCAGGGGCGGCGCAACGTCTCCCACGGCTGCACCAACATTTCGATGGAGAACGCCGAGTGGCTGTGGCATCAGACACACGTCGGCGATCCGGTGATCGTCAAGGGCACCGAGCGCGGCCTGGACTGGGGCGACGGCTGGACCGACTGGAACGTGCCCTGGGAGGAGTACCTTAAGGGCAGCGCCCTTCCCCGACCGGCGAGTCCCAGCACGTCACCGGCGGGACAACCGTCCCCGAGCTGAGCCGGGGACCCGCTGTTTTGGCCGGTCGCGGGCACACCTGGTAACCTGGCTCTTCGCGCATTGCTGAGGCTCCGTCTCACAGGCGCACTCGACTCCAACCCGAACTACCTTGACGAGGCTGTCGCGTGGCGAACATCAAGTCCCAGATCAAGCGCAACCGGCAGAACGAGAAGCGCCGGCTCCGCAACAAGTCGGTCAAGTCTGCGCTGAAGACGTCTGTCCGCAAGTTCAACGAGGCCGCTGAGGCCGGTGACAACGCGCTCGCGACCGAACTGATGCGCGATGCCGCTCGCCGGCTCGACAAGGCCGTAAGCAAGGGCGTTATCCACAAGAACCAGGCGGCCAACCGCAAGTCGGCCATCGCCAAGCGGCTTGAGTCGCTGGCGGCCTGAGCTTCTCTTTCGACGCCTCGCTGACGCCGCCTGGGCCTTCAGGCCCGGCGGCGTTTTGGCGTTCCCAAATCAGGCTAGGCGTGCCTCGGCTGACGGCGATCAGCCTCGGCGTGTCCCGGCTGACGGCCGCCCTACCGCGCCGCTCCCCCGTTCCGGGCGGCTGCGATCGCGAAGACCGCCCGCTCCAGGGCGTATCCGCGGTCGTCCGAGCCGCCCTTGACAGCGGCGTTGCAGTCGGCTGCCACCCGCATGGCGTCCACGAGCGCGTCGGCGCTCCAGCCCCGGGACTGGCGCTGCGCGCGCTCGATCTTCCACGCTGGCATCCCCAGCGCGCTGGCCAGTTGGTACGCGTTGCCGCGGCCGGCCGACGCCACCCGGGCGACCGTACGCACCCCGTCCGCCAGCGCGTCGGCGATCGGCACCGGATCGACGCCGACGTGCAGCGCCCAGCGCAGCGCCTCCAGGGCTGCCGGCAGGTCACCGACCATCGCCGCGTCAGCCACGGTGAACCCGCTGACCTCCGCGCGGCCCTTGTAGTAGCGGGCGACGGTCTCGGCCCCGATCGTCCCCCCGGTGTCGGCGACCAGCTGGGAGCAGGCGGCCACAAGTTCCCGTAGGTCGTTGCCGACCGCGGCGATCAGTGCCTCGGCGGCGTCCTCTGCGCACTTGCCCCCGAGCCGGCGCACCTCGGCCCGGACGAAGTCGACCCGCTCCCGATGCTTAGTGATCTTGCTGGCGGGGATGACCCGCGCGCCGGCGTTCTTGAGCCCGTCGGCCAGTGCCTTGCCCTTCGCGCCGCCCGCATGAGTGATCACGAGGGAGACGTCCGGGTCGGGATCGCGTACGTACGCCAGGAGCGCGGCGGCCAGATCCTTCTTAGCGTCCTGCGCGCTCCTCACGACGAGTACCCGCCGCCCGCCGAACAGCGAGGGACTGGTCATCTCGGCCATTTCTCCGGGCACCAACTCACCGGCGGCGTACTGACTGACTTCGGCGTCGGGTTCGATCTCGCGGACGGCGGCGATCGCCTCGCTCACCGCCCTGGCGACGAGGAGTTCTTCGTCACCCAGGACGAGGCGCACGTCGGCGGACAGCTTTGGGGGCACGGCTGCAATCGTCGCACGGCCTGCCCTACCGCCGGCGCCCGTCACCGGCCGGCACGCCGCGAACCGCCACGGCCAGCCGCCCGTCGAGGTCGACGGCGGCCAGGTCGCCGGAGACGTCGGTGCGCAGCACCCGGGCGCCGCCGCGGGTGAGCCGGTCGAGCACTGCCGCGTTGGGGTGGCCGTACATGTTGCCGGTGCCGACTGAGACGAGCGCGACCGACGGGCGTACCGCGTCGAGGAACTCCGGGCTTTGGAAAGCGGAGCCGTGGTGGGCGACCTTCAACACGTCGACCCGCACCACGCTGTTGCGAAACTCAGTACTCAGGAGCGTGTGCTGTTCATCCTCCTCGGCGTCTCCGGCGAGCAGGAGCGAGTGTCCCCGGACGGTGGCGCGGAGGACGAGCGAGTTGTTGTTCGGGTCCGACCGCGTGTTGACCAGCGGCCGACTCGGCCCGAGTACGGCCAGCCGCAGCCCGGCACTCGCGTACACCTCCCCCGGCATCGCTTGACGTACCGGAGTGCGCCGGGCGGTGGCGGCTTCGATCACCTGGCGGCGCCCGAGGGCTGGCTCGGGGTGGGCCGTGGTCACCACCGCGCCTACCGAGCGGTTGCGGAACACGCCCTCCACACCACCGACGTGGTCGATATGGAAGTGGCTGACCACCAGCAGCGGGACGTGGCGGACCCCGAGCCGGCGCAGGCACCCGTCGACCGCGGTCGGGTCGGGACCGGCGTCGACGACGATCGCCTGGCCGGGCCCGACCGGAAGCACCGCCGCGTCGCCCTGACCCACGTCGCACACCACCATGAGCCAGCCCGGCGGTGGCCAGCCCGGCGCGACCAGCCGTACCGGCATGGTGCCCACGACGGCCGCGGCCGCCACGATGGCCGCCAGTCGGCGCACCAGGCGGTGCCGGGCGGCAACCAGCAGCGCCAGCAGCACCGCCGCGAGCACCACCCCACCGACGGCGCCGCCCGGCCACGGCGCGACGCCCGCTGGCGTCTGCGCGCCATAGTGTCCGACGAGGACGAGCCAGCGGGCCGGCCAGGCGGCCAGCCACGCCACCATCTCGGCGCCGGCCGGCCACCCGGGCGACAGCAGCGCCGAGACGACGCCGAGCACGGTGGCCGGCGGGACCGCCGGCACCGCGAGCAGGTTGGCCGGAACGGCGGCGAGCCCGACGGTGCCCGACAGAGCGGCGATGACAGGAGCACAGGTGAGCTGAGCCGCCGCGGGCACCGCGATCGCCTCGGCCAGGCCGGCGGGTACCCCGTGCCGGCACAGCGCGTCCCGCCACCCGGGTGCGATCAGCAGCAGGCCCGCCGTCGCGAGAACAGACAGCGCGAAGCCCGGCTCGCCGGCGAGTTGGGGGTCGATGAGGATCAGGAGCACCACCACCGCGGCGAGCCCGGGTACGGCCGAACGTGGCCGACCGCTCGCGAGCGCGATCAGCGCGAACCCGCCCAACGCCGCCGCGCGTAGGACGCTCGGTGACGGGCGTACCAGGATCACGAAGCCGATGAGCGCGACGACGGAGAGGGCGGCGGCTGACCGTGGTCCGGCCCGGCACCAGCGGGCGAGGCCGAGCACCGCGCCCAACACAATCGCAACGTTCGAGCCGGAAACAGCCAGTAAGTGGGTCATGCCGGTGGTACGGAAATCGTCCGCGACGGTCTGCACCAGGCGCGTGGTGTCGCCGACGACCAGCCCCGGCAGCAGCCCACCCGGCTCCGGCGGCAGGGGCGCGCAGGCCCGCTGCAGGCCGGCGCGTAGCCGCCCGGCTGCCCGCTGTGCCCACGGGGCCCGACCGACGAGGCGTGGCCCACCCGGGACCGTCAGGACGGCCGAACGCAGGTCTCCCCCGCGCGTAGGGGCGAGGCGGCCGTCGACCACCACCCGCTGCCCCGGCAACATCCCCTGCCAGGCGGGGTCGGCGCCGAGCACCAGTACTCGTACCGACAGGCGCAGTGCCGGGCCGTCTGCCACCCGCAGCCGGGTGAGGTCGGCGGCGATCGCGTACTGCGCCGACCGGCCGGCAGTGCTCCGCGTCGGCCGTGGATCGTCGGTGACCAGTAGATCGGCGTGGACGGCGGCGCGCTCGCGAGCGAGTCCGGTCACCTCGTCGGCGTCGCGCAGCGCCACCCGGGACGCCGTGACCCCGGCCCCGCCGACGACCCCGGCCAGCACTCCCAGAACGACCATGCGACCGGGAAGTCTGGTGGCGTAGCACCCGAGACTGACGGCCACGGCGGCCACGGCGAGCGCCGCCCCGGCCCGCCACGACAGGTGGAGCGTCGCGAGGGCGGCTAGCCGGTCATCCGCACTACTCGACCGGCCGTCGCATAAGTCGGCCCTGAGCAGCGCGGCAACGCTCGCCCAGGGCCTTGATCGCCACTGGAGGGCGACCCATGCACGAACCTACCTGTCTCCGCGTCTACGTCACGGGAAGCGCCGCCGAGGCCGCGCTGATCGCCGAGGCCGCTGACGAGCTGACCGCCGCCGGCTACCTCGTCACCACGGCGACGCCGACCGTCGGCCCGGACGTTTACGACCTCCTAGACGCGGTCGGCGACGACCTGGACGCCGTCGCCGCTGCCGACTTGCTCGTGACCGTCGGCGACTGCTCGACGCTGTTCGAACCGGTCATTGCCGAGCTGCACGGCGTGCCGGTTGTCGCCGTCGAGACTGTCCAGGCGGGCGCCCGATGAGTATCGAAACTGTCTCGTGGGCGCTGAGCGACGCGCCCGACGTCCCCCCGCAGTGCCTGGCCGTGCTGATCGGCCTCGCCAACCACGCGCACGCCAACGGCCGCGCCGCGTACCCGTCGCAGGAACGACTCGCCCACTACGCGCGCAAGTCCGTCCGGTCCGTGCGCCGCGACCTCGACGAGCTGCTGAGGCTGGGCCTCATCCGCCGTGGCGACCAGCGGCATACGGCTTTCCTTCCCGCCGATCGGCGCCCGGTCGTCTACGACCTCGCCACGGAGCGCCGTCGGCCGCTGCCCGGCGCTCTCGACCCGTTCGCGGAGCCGCAGTCGGGCCGCCCGACCGAGGCGCCCGAACCTGTGGATAACCCAGCGGACGCACACGTCCTCCCGGTAGGTGACCGGGCGGACGTACACGACCGAACGACCGGACGCACACGACCGAACGACCGGACGCACACGACCTACAAACCGTCCTTAACCATCAAGAACCATCCCGCGCGCGTGCGCTCCCTACGAGGCGCCGCCGCTGCGCGTCCGACCGGCGCCGCCTTGCCTGCGCGGGGCGACCAGTGCGCTACCCACCTCGGGCAGCCTGCGCACAACTGCGCGTGCTGTCGAGCGGATCGGCTGGCAGGTGAGGTCGCGTGAACGCCCGCCGCTTCGCGTCCATCGCGGGTACCGTCGCCGTGACCACGATCGCCGCCGTTGCCTCGTACGACCACATGCGCGTACTCGCCGAGCAGGCCGGACAACCGCCGTTGCTGGCCGCCCTGCTGCCGCTGTCGGTCGATGGCATGGTCCTGGTCGCCACGCTCGCCCTCGGCGACGGCCGCCGGTCGCGGTGGTCGGCGTGGCTGGCCTTCGTCCTCGGCGTGGCCGCGTCACTGGCCGCTAACGTCATGGTGGCCGCCCCGGACCCGGTCGCCCGACTGGTGTCCGCGTGGCCTGCGGTCGCCCTGCTGCTGACCGTGGAAGTGCTCGCCCGGTCCGGGCGGCTCGCGCCGGCCACTGTGACCGCCTCGGCCACGCCCCGCGCGGACATGGCCGTCCCGACGCTGTCCGCGACGCCATCGGACGCCCCGGCGCAGGCTATGCCCGCTGTCCGCCCGGTCAGCATGGCGGACGGCCCGACCGCAGCCCCGGCCGCCTCGGTCGCGCGCAAACGGCCCGCCGTGGCCGAAGTGCCCGGCGTGGCCGGTAGGGCGGACAGACCGGCCAACGCCACGGCCGCCCGCGTGGCCGCCCTGCTCGCCGACCGGCCGAAGCTGACCGGCGCGGATGTAGCCGCCGCCGTCGGCGTGTCCGACCGGACGGCGCGTAGGTATCTGACCGCCGCACGCTCGGCCATGGCCGCGAGCGTGTAAACGGCCGTGATGGGGTCGGCCGTACCGCATCGGTCGACCCCGCGCGGAATGTTGCCCGCCGGTCTGAACACCCCGGCCCGCGCCGGCGCATAGGGGTAGCGACCACCCGACTACCGAAGGAGCGTCCCTATGACCGCCACGCCTGCGCCCTCACCACACCCCAACACCGCTGCCTCTGTGATCGAGGAGGTCGAGGACGCCCCATCGGGACGGGCGACAGCATCCTGTTCCAGCCGTACCGCGAGGGCGTGCGGAGGATCGCGAACGGCAACGAGGTCACGCTCGAAACGTTCGAGACCTTCGCGACCGTGAAGATCGAGACGCCGAACGGACTCTACGAGGCCCAATTTGCCGCGTCCGAGCTGGAAGCCGTAATCCAGCTCTGGGGCCTGCTCTATGGGTACCCGCCCGCTCTGCGGCCGATGACCCCCTGCGGCAGGTAGTCCGCCCGCCGGGCCGGTAGCCACCACGGCCGCCGGCCCGGCCTATTCGGCCATCCTCGGATCCTAGACGCCCCGCTTGCCACCACCTGCGACCCTGTCGATATGTCAAGCTTCTGGGCGGGAATGGTCAGCGCTCTGATCGGCGCCCTGATCGGTGGCGCGGCAACCGCGTTCGCGGCCTGGTTCCAAACCCGTGGGGCGCTTCGTGTCGCCCAATTTCAAGCCGAACGGATGTTAGAGGTAGAGCACCACGTGAGGCTTGAGGACCTGCGTCGCCAGGCCGTCCATGCGTGGCTTCATCTAGTTGATGAGGCGTCCGACGTTTGCACCGCGTTGCGGATCGCACATAGGGACCATAGGCCAGACGGCAGCGGTAACTGTCCCGATCCGACGATGCCGGCCGAAGTCGAATCCGTCCAGAGGGCTATGTTTCGGGCGATGACCATCCATGCGCCCTACATGGATACATTGCTAACCGATCGATGTTGGGCGCTCGCTGAGCAGTTCATGTTCCTTCCGGAGATCGACAAGAATGCCAATTGGAATCCAAGGCCCGGTAACTGCCGCTACTCCGAAAGGATGGATTCGCTTGGCTTTGCCGTAGATCTTCTCCTCAGGACCCTCCAGGCGATCGCGCGAGGCGAGAACCCGCCGGAAGACGTACATGGAGTTCTCGACGACGACGACGAAGCCTCCGAGCCTGAACCGAGACGTGGCAGTGACTCAGACGCGCGGTCGACCGCCTAGCTCCTGGACGACAAGTAGTAGCCGAGCCATGCACCCAGGATTAACGAAATTACGTTACTAACGACCGTGATCCAGATATCATCACGCTTGCGGTTCCAAAAGTTCGGAGCCTCCGGGCGAGTGCGGGTACAGAGGACGGCCCAGGGAATCCTGTGGGGGCGAGCGAGGGCCGAGATTGCGGCGGCGAACGCGAATGGTGTCGGTACAGCGAGAGTGGCAGTCAGTGAAACTTTGCCCTGGAGTCCAAGCGCTGCAATAATCACCGCGAAGACCATCGTCGACAATGTCGCCAAGCCGAGGAAGATGAACGGCGCATGTCGGATGAGCCATGCAAACCGACGTCGACAACGTTTCGCAATCCGTATCGCCTCCGACGCAGCCCAGCGCATTCCGTTATCCGGGTCTCGCATTTCCAGCGTGCACTTATTGCGCTCAAGTATCAAGTAAACACGGTGGACCCGTCGTGAATAGGCGCCGGCCTCCCCGTCTGCGTGCAGCCACGCGGCGAAGTACGGGACAGTTTTCTCCTGCACGTCAGCCAGGTCCTCGACTCGGTCGAGGGTATAGCCGCCACTCTCAAGGTCCAGAGGCTTATCGAGAGAGTCGTTAAGCACGTTGACCAGCTCGGCCAGGTCCTCGCGCCACATCCGGACGGCACCGAGGTCGTATCGAAAGATCTCCGGCCCCGGCTGCTTCTTCTTGACCGCCACCATAGTGATCACCATAGCGGTAGCGGCTGAGAGCATCGTCGATGTTGCTCGCGGAACGAGGGCGGACATCCTCCGGGCAGACAGCAATGTCTGACAGCAGCAGGCATGAACGACACGCATACATCCGGACGGCTGCCTGCTATATCACCCGGTCCGACGACGGACGCGGACCGTCCTGTCCTGGTCGCGCCGCTTCGTCGCCCTGGGCGCCGCCGACGACCCGGACGACCTCGGCGACCTGGCCGCGTAGCCCTACCCCGAGCGCCCCGTCTGGAGCCTGCCGCAGGCCCCTGTGGGGCGTTTTGGCGTTGCGGGCGGGCCTGCGGCGAGCGTGAAGCGCCACGAGCAGGACGAGGCCCGGTAGGCCGCCCGGTGCGGGCGCCGCCGGGTAGGCCACGCCGGGGAGGGCGCCGAGGACGGGTCGAGGCGAGGCAAGGCAAGGCGAGGCTGACGGAAGGCGTCACGAATGATGATCGGCCGACTCTCCCTATTCCTTGTTCTAGTCGTCGTCGTCTCTAGAGCAAGGAATAGAAAGAAGCGAGAGAACATCATTCGTGACGCCTTCCGTCAGCCTCGCGCGCGACCGTTGCTTAGGCCGCCCCCGGCCCTCGCCCGGCGCCACCGGCCGCGCCCTCGGAAGTGGGACGCAGATCAACCGTGCCGCGTGAACACCTCGGCGCCCGCTGGCGCATAAGCCCTTGTGACCCCCGCTCGTGCCTCACCATCGGCGCCCGCCGCCGCCCCGCCCGTACGTCGAAAGGATCGCCCGTGTCATCAGACTCGGAACCCTCATCACCTGCCGACCGCCTGGCGGCCCTCCGTGACGGGGGCCGCGCCGCGAAGGCCGCAGACCGGCCCCGCCGTCTGAAGCTGGACGCCGGTATTACGGTCGAGCTGCCGTCGCCCCGCGTGCTGGCTCGCGTCTACGCCCTGCCGATCCTCTCCGCCGACGCTGAGGTCTACGCCCGAGACCTCGTGATCGTCCGTCGCCAGGCCGGTACGGCCGCCGAGCCTCAAGTCACGCCCTCCGCGATCCTCGTCGACGAGCTGCGCGCCTCGCTTGAAGCGCTGCCGGACCGTGACGACGCAGGCCGCCCGTACCGCGACCTTCGTATCTACCTCCGCGATGGAGACCCCGTCGCCGTCGCGACGTACCTGTACGACACCGTGAAGGCCGCACGCATCGCCGCGCCGAAGTGGCGCCCCCGGGTCGAGCGCCAGGAGCGCGAGGCCCCGAAGACGCCGACCGAGCGGCAACAGGAGTCCCGCCCTCGCCTTCGCGCCCGCGAGATCGCTTCGGCTGAGTGCTTCCTTCAGCTCTGGCAGGAGGACGCCGACCCGGGCGACCGCATCGAGGCGCCCGAGCTGTACGAAGAGGCCGCCGAAGAGATCGGCCAGTGGGTGAAGGACGCCAAGCAAAAACCCGTTCCGTACGCAAAGGACGTTGAGCGCTACGGATTGCCGGATAAGCCGCGCTGCCCCGGCCCCCGGACGTTCTACGAGGTCGCGGACAAGAAGCTAGGCCCCCGCGTGCGTGGCGCCCAAGGCGTGCGCGTCTACGTCGTCTCGTCCATCGCCGCCGACTTGATCGCACGAACCGAGCACATGAACGACCAGGAGGAGAAGAGGGCGGCATGACCACGATTCAGGCTGACATATTCGCCGAAGCAGTGCTTCAGCGTTGCGCGGAGCTGCTGTACGCCGACATGAAACCGCAGGTCGAGGCCCACACCGCGCGTCGTAGGAAGTCCTCGACGCCGGCCCCGTCCGCCGCGCCGACGCCCGCCCGCTCGCTGGGTGGCAACGTCGTCAGCCTGACCGCCTTCCGCACCCGTAAGGCCACTGCCGCCGCGTAGCACCCACCAACTCAGCGCCCCCGGCGCCGCCGTTCCCCCTCGGCGACCGGGGGCGTTGCTGTACCCGCGCCGTCTGGGAGGTCCGGCGCGCTCCCCGGCCGTGGTCGTCCGTGTCTGCCTCCGTGGCACGGGCGGCCACGGTCCGGGTCGATTCCACGACCGAACGGAGGACGGAGAAGCCATGCCCACACTCACACCTGACGACGTTGCCCGCTTCGCCCGACTGCTCGCCGAGACGGTCCTAGAGCACCACGGCCAGTGGACGACCTCGACCCCCGGAATCGTCGGCCTCGCTGCCGCTCGTCTACCGGGGCACACCGCGTCGACTGGGTTTGGCTCAGCAACGCGTGCCATCCGCGCTGCTGAACCCTTGCTCGCCGATTACGGGATCTCGGTTCGCGCCAATCGCCCGCACGGTCAGCCGCGCCGCTGGACGTTCGCGCTTACCCACATGCCGACCCTCGACCTCGCCGCAGCCTGAAGCGGCGACAACGCCTGACCGACCCGACGACCACAACGGAGACCCGCCATGACCGACCCCGCCCCGTCCGGCACGCTGACGCAGGAAGCCCTCGCCGCGATCGCCGAATACAAAGCCGATCCTCAACTTCCCGGCCGTCCGCATCCGGCCCTGACCCCGACCAGTGACAGCCCCCTGCTGGACGTCAGGCCGGCGCTCGTCCCTGGCCACGCGACCGGCGACGCCGACGCAATCGGCTTCGACCCGCAGAAGGTCATCGCCAGCCTCGACCGGCGCCCAACGTTCACCGGTACCGGTCACGTCGCCGGGGACTTCGACGAGCCGCCGTCGCCGATCACCCCGCCTCCGGGGGTCGAGGTGCCGGCCGACCTCGCAGCCGCGTACCGCGTGTGCGAGGAGCGCCGGCAAGCCTGGGAAGCGGCGGTCGACGCTGTGCAGGATTACCAGGACGACGCCCGCCAGTCGCGGACGCGACGGGCCGCCGCGATCCGTGAGGCTGGTCGAGCTGCTGCGCAGGGCAAGAAGCGCCCGCCGATCCCGGCCGAGATCAGCGAGGCCGAGGAGGCGACCGAGGTTCAGGTCTTGTCCGAGGTCGTTCGCGCCCGGTTCGGCGAGGCCCGCGCCGCTGCTCACGCTGCCGACAAGCTGATCGGTAAGTACGCCGCCGACTGGGCCGCACTGACCGAGGACCGCTTCGGCCCCGAACTGGACGCTGCGACTGCGGCTGTTCAGGCTGCCGTCGAGCGTGTCGGCCGCGCCGGGGGTACCCGTCATAGCGCCGCGTTCTGGCGTTCGCTGGCGATTGCCGAGGACCTGGCGCGCGAGGGCGTACGCGTGACCGAGCGAGACCGCCAGCGCATCGCGAGCGACCTCCTCGACGCGATCACTCACCCGACATACCGCGCGGCGGAAGGGCAGCGCCGGGCCGCGCTCGACCTGCTCGGGCAGACGCACGAAGCCCTCGGCCTCCTTCGCCAGTGCAACCCTGGCGCCGTGCCGCACCCGGACGCACTGCGGTTGCCCGGTCCTGCGGACGTCGCCCGCCGGGTCTATCAGGCCGTCTACGACGGCGCGACCGACGAGCAGAAGCGAATCGCTCGGAGCGGACACCGGTACTGATCAGAGCACTGGGGGCCTGCCCGCCGCATGTCGACGAGCAGGCCCCCTGGGGGCTTCACAGGACCCCGCCCCTACTCGACCGCCTCGTCCGCAACCGTGGCGGGCAGGTTGACCCTCCCGCGCCAACTCTCGATCAGCTTCTCCGACGTGATGCCGTTGATCTCGGCGACGACGTAGACCAGGGCGGCCAACGCCTCGGAGGCGAATGTGCCAGGTACCGGGGCCACGTCGATCTGCAGACCACGTCCGCTATCACCGCTGTGGTTGATCGTGATTCCCGGTAGGCCCGCCGCCAGGGCGAGGCGCACAACCTTCAGGGCGTCGTCAGGGGTGTGGACGAGGTCGATCCTCACGGAAGTGCCGTTGATGAACGCGCGCAATGCTGCCCCCTAATCGTGGAAGTTCGATCGAGTCGCAGGTTACGTAGCACGTACGACATTTCCGGGCGGGCCCGTCGCACCATGCGCGCCAAATCCTCGGCCGAAGCCGCAGCAGCGCGGCGCACCCGACGACCCGGGCGAGCCCGGCGAGGGTGGGGAGGCCTTCAGGCCCTGTGCGTCTACTGCCACAAGCAGAAGACAGCAGCCGAGGCGGCCGAGGCGCGGCGCCCGCGACCGACGCAGCGACGCGAGCCTGAGGCGCACCCTGGCGCGGCATAATGTCCGTTCTAGGTGGGTATGGTGGGGTATGCCCCCCTCCCCCCTCTCCCTCCCTCCCCGGAGCGGCACAGCTCGCGCCGATGCATGCGCGCTCCGTGCCAATTTTCAAGATCACAATCCGAGAGGCCCGTATGACCGCCCCTGAGCACCCCGACGACCACGATCACCTCCCCGCGACCTGGACACAGGGTGCGCGGGACACGTATCAGGCCGTCCTCGACGAACGCCCGAACATGACCGCCGCCGAGGTCGCGCAACTCTGGCACGCGTGCGCGCTCGAATCGGCCGCCGAGCGGCACGACGAGGTCGCCCTAGCTGCGGGCATGGTGGCCCGAGGGAGTACCGGCCAACCGATCCCGCACCCGAGCGCCGTAGAGGCTCGCCTCGCACGGTCGGCCGCCGCCGCCATCCTGGCGAAGCTTCAGCCCGCCGCGCACGGCACGCCGTCGGAGCGTGCCCGCCGTGCGGCACGCGCCCGGTGGTCGGCATGAGCGGCAATCCGAAGGCCCGCCGCCGCCCGGTCGAGCAGGTTCGCGACGACGTCCCGCCGTTCGCGCCCGAGCGCGCGCACCTGACGCCCGACGGCCGCGTGCACGAGCTGCGCGTACACGCCGACGCCTACCGCTACGTCCGCCGTCACGGCCTGGCGGTCGACTTCCGCGCGATCGCCCGCGAGTACGTCGCCGTGCACCCGGACCGCGTCGAGCGTGTGCCGACTGAGCGAGAAAGGTTCGGCTTCTGATGCGCATGTCCCCGGCCGCTCGCGCGTACCGCGCCCTGCCGACCTCGCGCCAGCGGTACGACAACGGCAGGCCCGCGACGGTGCAGCTCGACGAAGACGCAATCGCCTACTGGCACCCGTTCGGCCCGGACGCCGTCCGCGTCGAGATCACGCGCCAGCTCGTCGACCGGTACGGCCGCCGCGCGACGACGCCGGGCGAGTACCGGCTACTGACCCGCTGGGTCCGCTATGAGGTCGCCGACGAGATGGCGAGCCGGTACCCGCCAGGGACGCCCGTAGAGGCGTTGAGTCTGGCGACCCTCATCCGACCTACCCGAGCGGCTTGAAGATCGCTTTGCGGTCGTCTCTCGGCGGGTAGCACACGCACGCACACGAAGGCCCCGGCCCGGACTCCTCCGGCGTCGGGGCCTTTTCGCGTTTCAGGGCCGTTTACACGTCCGGATCATGGTCGCCCTCGGCCCAAATCAGCGTGAGCCGGTCGGGCGTGAATCCCACACCTCGCCCGCTCGGCCGAATCGCCAGGACCGCGACCGCGCTCGCCAAGAGTTCCCGCCTGCCCTCCACGTCGCGCGAGTGCCACTCGTCCGCGAGAGACCGCCCGGTCGGCACAAGCTCAACGCGCGTCTGTTGCGGCGCTCGCTCGGCCTCGGCGCGTTCGCCCTGGAGCTGTTGCAGGCGCGCGAACGCCTCTGGCGTCGCCGCCGTGCCCAACTCTGCCAGCGTGGCGGCGATACGGTCGTCCAGCTCGGCCAGCGCCGCCGCGCCGGACACGATCGTGCGTTCGCGGTACATGGGCACGTGCCCAAAGTCGCCGAGGTACGTCTCTGTCACGTACGCCTCGACCGCTTCAGCCCGGACGGAAGTCGGGCGCTCGCACAGCTTGCCGGATGTGCGCGTGACACAGCGATACGCGGCTACGCCGTTGCGCCTGAAAATGTGCATGCGCTCGCCGCAGGAATCGCACGTGATCAACGTGCTCAGCAGGCGTACGGGGTGTCTGCCCTGGTACTCACGCGTCTCCTTCGGCGCCAGCGCCGCGCGAACGGCGAGCGCGGTCGGTAGGTCGAGCACGGCCGGATACGGCGTGAACATACGCCCCTCGGCATCACGGATTACTTTTCCGCCGCTGATCACGGCGCCAAGGATCGCGTCGTTGCGAAGGATCTGAAGCAGAGACGTGCGGGTCCACGCTGTCTTGCGCGCTGGGTGCCCATTCGTGTTCAGCCATCGGCACACCCGACCCGACGTGTGCCCGGCGAGGATCATCTGTGCGGCCTCGCGGATCACCTCGGCCTCGGCCTCGTCGAGCGCGAGAGTCTTCCCTGTTCCGTCCGGCGCTGGGACGACCTTGTAACCGTATGAAGCCGTCCCGCCCGCAAAACGCCCCGCCTGGCGCAGGCGCTTGTCCTTCGCACGGTTACGGTCCGCGATGCGGGCACGTTCGGCCCGCGCAATCTCGGCCTTGATCACGAACTGAAACCGGAAGCTGTCGCCGTCGTTGGAGTCGAGGCCCTTCGTGTCGATCAGCCGTACCGGCCTGTGCGCCGGCCGCCCGGTCGTCGAGTCCTTCCCTTCGACAACGTCGAGAATCATCGCCGCGACGTTCAGCCCTTCCCTCGTCATCCGGTCGACGTGGTGCGCCGCGAGGACGTCGCAGCGTCCTTCCCGCGCATCGTCAACCCAGCTCTTGAATTCGGGCCGGTCGCGTACGGCGCCCGAGAGTCCGTCGTCCACGTGGAGGGCGACCTCGGTAAGGCCTCGGCGGACGCAAAGGTCGCGCAGCTCGGCGATCATCCCGGCACGGGACGTGTTCGTGTCCCCCGCTGCCTTGCTCAGCCGTACGTAGAGGCTCGCTCGCATGCCGACGCTCCCGCTCGAAAAGATGTGCGCATGGTAGTTTACCGGCGAGCGCGGCCAACCAGGTGCCCACAGCGACCCCGGCGAGCCGCAGATCCGGGTAGGAACCGCCGTTCATACCGTCACCAGCGGCTTGATCTGGTTGAACCGGGCACCACCGAGTCCCTCGACCTGCCGTAGCTCGTCCACCGAGCGGAACTGACCGTGCCGGCTGCGGTAGTCCACGATGTGTTGGGCGAGCACCGGGCCGATGCCCGGCAACGCGTCGAGTTGGGCGATGGTCGCGGTGTTGAGGTTGAGCGGTCCGGCCAGCGCTCCCCCGGGCGCCTCGCCCGCCCCACCGGGACCGGCGGCACCCTGGGGCGGGTTCACGCCGATCGTCACGAGTTCCCCGTCGACGAGCTTGCGGGCCAGGTTGACGAAGGACAGGTCGGTCTCGGGCAGGACGCCGCCGGCCGCCTCGATCGCGTCGGCGACCCGTGCGCCGCTGGGCAGGCGGATCAGCCCGGGACGCCGTACGCGGCCGGTCACCGCGACCACGATGGCGCCGGAGGGGCCGCTCGACGGGCTGGCAGCGGGCGATGGTTCGGCGCGGACGCCGATCGGCTCGACGTGTGGCCGGGAGCGCCACGCCAGGAAGCCGGCGACCGCGACGGCGATCACCGCCACTGCGGCGAGCGCGCGGACCCCACGGCGACCGGGGTCCAGCGCCGCCAGCGCGCCGCGCAGCCCACCCGACCGGAACGGCTCACCCGGCCCGTACGGCTCGCCCGACCCGGCAGGTGGCACGGCTGCGGGCGGGTCGGTCGGCGCCGGCGCGCCGACCTCCTCGACCTCCGGCAGGCCGACGACGCGAATGAACCGCTCCCGTACGCCATCGTCGGCGGCCTCTCGACGCGATGCGAACATGCGCGGAAAGCTAGGGCGATCCCTCCGTGCTCCGCAGCCCCCGACCACGCCGCTGTGGACAGCGAGGGTGCCTGTGGACAACCCAAGGCGACGCCGCCGGACGTGCTATAGGCGGGTCACCACCGCGCAGGCCAACCCCGGTCCGGTATGGGCGGCCACCGCGGCGCCCACCTCGGTCGTGTACACCCGGTGCACCCGGTCGCCCAGCCGTGACGTGATCGCCTGTCGCAGCGCCTCGGCGCGCTGCGCGGCCGCGAGATGGTGCACGGCGAGGTCGACCTCCCCGTCGCCGGCCGCCTCGACCGCCAGGTCGACGAGTCGGGCCAGGGCGCGGCTGGCGGTCCGGACCTTGTCGCTGACGACGATCCGGCCGTCGGCCAGCCGCAGGATCGGTTTGACCGACAGCGCGGTCCCGAGCAGCGCCGACGCCGCCCCGATCCGGCCGCCGCGCCGCAGGAACTCCAGCGTGTCGACGTAGAACAGCGCCGTGGTCCGGCCGACGGCTGCGCCGGCGGCGTCGCGTACCTCGGAAAGGGGTTTGCCGTCGGCCGCCGCCGACGCCGCGGCGAGGGCCGGAAAACCCAGGCCCATGCCGGTGGAGTAGGAGTCGACCACCTCGACGAGCCCGCCGAACTCCTCCGCTGCCAGGTGCGCGGCTTCGAAGGTGCCGGAGAGCTGGGCGGACAGGTGCACGGACACGACACCGGGCGCGCCCCCGTCGAGAAGCTCCCGGTACGTCTCGGCGAACGCGCCCGGAGTCGGGCGCGACGTCGTGACACGCGTACGCCTGGTCTCCAACGCCTTGGCGACGTCGGCCGGCGTGATGTCGATGCCCTCCAGACCGGGCACGCCGGCGATGACGACCGTGAGCGGGACGACGGTGAGGCCGGCTTCGGCCGCGAGCGTGTCCGGCAGGTAGGTCGTGCTGTCGGTGACCACAGCGATGCGCTCAGATCTGCCGGCCATGTCGGCACGGTAACCGATCGCGGGCGAATCAGGAATTCGTCAGATTCAGATCAGCCGACGTTGTACGCGCGAAGCTGCCAGCCTCGGCGCGGATCCATGCGCAGCTCCACCCAGTGGCAGTTGGAGACGACCCCCAGGCTGCGTACGACCGAGTCGGGCCACCCCAGCAGCGCGATGACGCCCTGCCGGATCGCGCCACCGTGGCTGGCCACCACGATCGTGCTGCCGGGGTGCGCAGCAGCCGCGTCCTGCAGGGCGGCCGCCATCCGCTTGCCGACCTCGTCGAGGTCCTCGACGCCGAACTCGGCCACCGAGAGCCCGGCGCGCCAGCGCTCGCTCTGCTGCGGCCAGCGGGCGTTGATCTCCGAGTTGGTCAGGCCCTGCCACTCGCCGTAGTGCCGCTCCCGGAGCCGGGCGTCGTAGGTGACGGAAAGGCCGGTGCGCGCCGCAAGCGCGGCCGCGGTGTCGGCTGCCCTGTGCAGGTCGCTGGAGACGATCAGATCCGGCCGCAGCTCGGCGAGCCGGGCGGCGGCGGTCTCCGCCTGCGTGCGGCCGGCCTCGCTGAGGTCGACATCCGTCTGACCCTGTACGCGATCAGCAGCGTTCCAGGTGGTCTGCCCGTGGCGCCACAGCAGCAGACGGGTCACGCCGACGCATCAGCTTCGCCGGCAGCGCCGGTGGCCGCACCGCCCCGGCCGCCTTCGGCGGCGACCAGGTCCCGGTCGACGAACGGGATCGTCGGGACGTCCTTCCACAGCCGGTCAAGGGCGTAGAACTCGCGCTCCTCGGTGTGCTGCACGTGGACCACGATGTCGACGTAGTCCAGCAGCACCCAGCGGCCGGCCCGCTCGCCCTCGCGGCGAACCGGCTTCGCCTTCTCCGGCAGCTCGAGCAGCCTCTCCTCGATGGCGTCCACGATCGCGAGGACCTGGCGTTCGTTTGGGGCCGACGCGAGCAGGAACACATCAGTGATCACGAGTTGGTCGCCCACGTCCAGGATGACGATGTCCTGGGCCTTCTTGTCGGCGGCCGCCTGCGCAGCGGCCAGGGCCAGTTCGCGGGCGCGCTCGTTTGCGGGCACCGGACTCCTCTCGTCGTAACATTCACCCGGATGGCCGCCACCAGCGGCAGCCGTCCAGCCGTCCAGGATTCAAGCGTCTCACGCGTACGCGGGAAACGCCGCTTCGGTACTCACCGGATTATCGGTACAAATGCCGCTTAGCGATGTATTGCACCACCCCGTCCGGCACCAGGTACCACACCGGTTTACCTGCGGCGACGCGTGCGCGGCAGTCGGTCGACGAGATCGCCATCGCAGGCACCTGCACCAGGCTGACCGCGTCGGCGGGCAGATGTGCGTCGCTGAGTTCGAACCCCGGTCGGGTGACCCCGACGAAGTGCGCGAGCGAGAAGATCTGGTCGGCGTCCTTCCACGACAGGATCTTCTCCAGCGCGTCGGCGCCCGTGATGAAGTACAGGTCCGCGTTGGAGCCGTAGACCTCATGCAGGTCACGCAGGGTGTCGACGGTGTATGTCGGGCCCTTCCGGTCGATGTCGACCCGGCTGACGTGGAACTGCGGGTTGGACGCCGTCGCGATGACGGTCATCAGGTACCGGTCCTCCGCCGGGCTGACCGCCTCCTCGCCCTTCTGCCACGGCTCGCCGGTCGGTACGAAGACGACCTCATCGAGCGCGAACAGGTCGGCCACCTCGCTCGCGGCGACGAGGTGACCGTTATGGATCGGGTCGAACGTGCCGCCCATGATCCCGATACGACGATGAGGCGCTCCCACCTGCGGCATGGTAATCGCCGCGGATCACCCGCTGATCAGCGACCGGACCGCCAGCGCACGCCGCAGGTCGTCGGTGCGATCTCCGATCACCCGGCGCAGCACCGCCGGCAGGTCCGTGCGGTCGAGCAGGCGCTGGGCGGCCTCGGCCGTCGCGGCCCGGACCGCATACCTCGGGTAGGCCGCGCCCGCCACCTGGCTGACCACCTGCGCGCTGCGCCGGGCGGCCATCGTCGGCATGTCCTGGAAGTACCGCGACACGTACGCCGCGGTCAGCTCCTCCTGCTCGGGCTGCCAGAACCCCTCGGCGAGCGCGAGCAATGACCGGTTGGACAGCGTTTCGTCGGCGGCGATCGCGTCCCACGCCCGCGCCTTCTCGCCGGCGTCGGGCAGCGCCGCCCGGCAGCGCGCCGCGTGCTGGACGCCGTGCGCGCTGCGGTCACGCTCGCTCTCGTCATCGATATCCGCAGTGCCGGCCGCGCCGAGGACCACCAACCGCCCCAGCACCGCCCAGCGGAGGTCGGCGTCGATCGCCAGGCCGTCGGGCGCGTTTCTCCCGCCCAGCCAGCCGCGTAGGGTCTCCACCTCACCGGGGCCGGCGCAGCGGACGAGACCGCGCGCGGCGGCGAGCTGCCGGTCACTGCCGGCGGGTACGGACGCGAGGACCTCGGCACACGCCGACGCGAGCGCGGCGAGCGCGCCCGGTCGCCGGGCCGCAGTGAGGTACTGCCCCGCCGTGATGTCCGCCGCAAAGCCGATGACCTGGGCGAACACGCCCGGGTCGAGCTCGGTCGGGAGCCCCACGACGGCCAGGTTCACGAAGCCGGTCGGGTCGGCCTCGGCGTCCCGGGTGGAGTCCCACGCGGCGCTCCAGAGCAGCGCCCGGGCCACCGGGTCGGCTACCGCCGGCAACAGCTCGGGCAGCGCCGCCAGGTCACGATCGGCTAACCGGGTCTTCGCGTACGTGAGGTCGTCGTCGTTGACCAGCAGCAGTGCGGCGGCGGGCCTCCCGGTGAGCGCCGGAACCGGGGTGCGTTCGTGATCAGGTTCCACCTCCACCTCGACCCGCTCCCGTCGCGTCACCCGGCCGTCCGCGCCCCGGTCGTACAGGCCGAGCGCGAGCCGGTGCGGTCGCAGCACCGGATTGCTGGACGGCGCGGTCTGCACGACGGAGACGGCGGTGTATCGGCCGCCGGGACCGACCTCGCCGGCCGGGCGCAGCGTGGTGACGCCGCTCTCCCGCAACCACAGCGCGGCCCAGCCCCACAGGTCCCGGCCGCTCACCTCGCCGAGCGAGGTCAGCAGATCAGCCAGGGTGGCGTTGCCGTACCCGTGGGCGGCGAAGTACTTCCGCAGCCCGGCGAGGAAGGCTTCGTCGCCGACGTACGTGGCGAGCTGGCGCAGCGCGGCCGCGCCCTTGGCGTACGAGATGCCGTCGAAGTTGAGCAGCGCATCGGCACTGTCGTCGACCCGCTCCGGGGCGACCGGGTGGGCGGAGGGCCGCTGGTCGGCCGCGTACCCCCACGTTTTGCGGCTGATGGCGAAGTCGGTCCAGGTATCGGTGAAGCGGGTCGCCTCCCCCGCCACCCGGGTCCCCAGGTACTCCGCGAACGACTCGTTGAGCCACAGATCGTCCCACCACCGCATGGTGACCAGGTCGCCGAACCACATGTGCGCCATCTCGTGGGCGATCACGACCGCCCGCTCCATGCGCTGGGCCCGCGTGACGGCCGACCGGAACACGTACTCGTCGCGGAACGTCACGCACCCCGGGTTTTCCATGGCTCCGCCGTTGAACTCGGGCACGAACACCTGGTCGTACTTGCCGAACGGGTACGGGCTGGCGAACAGCTCCTGGTACCGGTCGAAGCACGCCGCCGTCACCTCGAACAGCTCGTCGGCGTCGCGGTCGAGGGCTTGCGCCAACGCCGCTCGGCAGTGGATCCCCAAGGGGATCGCGCCGTGCTCGGCGTACCGGGAGTGCAGCGGCCCGGCGACCAGGGTCACGAAGTACGTGGCCAGCGGTGGCGTGGTGGCGAACCGCCACCGCCCCGGCGCCACCCGCTCCCCCGCCCCGTTGGCCAGCACTGTCCACGCGGCCGGCGCGGTCACGGTCAGCGTGACCGGGGCCTTCAGATCGGGCTGGTCGAAGCAGGCGAAGATGCGCTGCGCGGCGTCCAGGAACGTGTGGGCGTACAGGTACACCTCCCCGTCGGCCGGATCGACGAAGCGGTGCAGCCCCTCCCCGCTGTTGGAGTACGCCATCGTGGCCCGCACCACGAGCTCGTTGTCAGCGGCGAGGTCGGTTAGCCACAGCCGGTTGTCGTCCAGCGCGGCGACGTCGAGCTCCCGGCCGTTGAGTGTCACGGAGTGCAGGGTGTCCGGGCGGAGCTCGACGAAGGTCTCCGCGCCCGGCCGCCGACACCCGAACCGCACGACCGTCGTCGCGTCGAACGTCGCGTCCGGGCTGCTGAGGTCCAGGTCAATGGTGTACGCGTCGACTGACAGCAGCGCGGCCCGCTCGGCCGCCTCGGCTCGGGTGAGGCTAGGCATGACGCCATCCTGCCGGTTCGGGGATCTTCATGAGGGACGCCACCCTCCTCACGCGGCGATCAGGGCACGGATGGCGTCCATCCGGGGCACCCGGGGAGCCAGTGCCCGCAGCCGCAGGGCCAGGTTGACGGCGGTCAGCACCGGTTCCGGGTCGGCGACCGCGATCCCCATCCGCTCCCGCAGCCAGGTAGCGATCTCACTCCACCGGTAGTAGGCCGTGCCGAGGCGGACCTCGACCGGCGCCGGGAAGGTGCCCGCCCCGGTGCGGCCCACCGCCCACAACCGGACCGCCTCCGGCGAGCGGCCCACCCGCGCGGCGACCGCGCCGATCGAGACGAAGTCCTCGTCGCGCACACCGGCGGTCCTGACGCCGACGGCATCGAGGTCACGCACGGCGGACACGATGGCTTCGGTCAGGGTCGGCGCCTCGCGCCGGAACGCGATGACGGCGCCGGGTCGGTCCGGCGTGCTCCTGATGGTGGCGTCTGGACAACTCTCCCTCAACGCCGTCTGTGCGGACTCGTCGACGGGCTCGTCGACGACGAGGCTGAACTGCTGCCGTCTCATCGTTGCCATGCCGGTGAGCCAACCAACGGAGCGCCGCGCTGGGAGGGGCCAGACGCGGGGCCATTCGGGGGGCCAGACGCGGGGCCAGACGGCGTGGCCTGGCGACTCAGGCGCCGATGATGATGCGGTCGAGGTCCGGGGCCGCGGTGGCCGCGTTGCTGAACTCGAGGCTGTTGATGCCCTGGTCGAGCTTGACGCGCAGGGTGAGCGAGCCGACGGTCTCCCAGTCCCCCGTCGCGGGGAACCTCAGGACGTTGAAGCGGCCGTCATTGACGCTGACGGTCGCGGTGCGCTCGTCGGCCGAGACGTAGTGGATGGCCAGGGTGTAGACACCATCGGCAGGCACCACGATCCGGTTGAACCGCAGCGAGTTGGCCGGGGCCCGGCCGATGTTGGCGATCACCTCGCCTCCGGACGCCGCCGCCACCTTCCGGATGCGGGCTGCACCGCTGAGGACGTTGGACGCGGCCTCGGCCTCGATCTTGATGGGCACCGCCAGCGACGCCGGAGGGGGCAGCGTCGCTGTAGGCGAGGCGGCGGGCGGCGGTGTACTCGACGCTTCTGCGGTGGGGATCGCGGACGGGAACCCGGGCGGACCGCTCGGCTGCGGCCGCGGAACCGGCGCCATCGGCAGCGGGCTGATACGCGCGGGCACGGGCGGCAGCAGCCGGGACGTGTCGTTGCCCGACTGCGGAAGGACGGCGGCCGTGATCCCGAGCGCGACGGTGCCGACCCCGCCTGCGATGAGGGCGAGCCGGGTCCGCTCCCCGACCCCCTGCCAGGGCCACCGCGCACTCGCGTGCTGACCGCGGTAGACCGGTGCGAGGATCCGCTTGAGCGTTTCCCTTCCGACCGCCATCGCGCTCCTCCTCCGGCGACAGGTTCGGGTGGTGCCATCGGATCGGGCCGGCACTCACCTTTCCACTTTGGGAGGAGCCTGAGACCGACACGGACCACGATGCTTTCACGATCGCCTACGAAGACCAGTCGTGGCAAGGAATGCTAGAACGTTAAAAACATGCGGCGAAATCGGACGCGATTTGTTCACTCAATCATTTGACCTGCAGAAACTCTTTCACAAAGGCAAGCCGATAACTGAAAGCACTGGAATTATGTCGCAGCGCGATACATAGACAGAAGTATTAGTTACCCGCCGTGCCTATAACCGCGCGATACCGTCACGGCATGCGGACAAGCCTCGACTGTTGGGCGCCCTGACGGGCGGTGACCGCAGCGCGCCGAGTGAGTCGCGCCGCATCTGAACGCGGCACAACCTTCGCCGGCCGATCGTGTCTCACCTCACCGCTAGGGTGAGCCTCGCTTGATCACACGGGGGATCCACGACACGACGGTGGATCCGGCACAGAGGAGACCACCCCATGACGACGCCACAGCCGGGCGCCGGCTCACCGGCCGGCACCGGAGCCCCAGCCACCGCGGAGCAGAAGCCGCGGCACAGCCCCTGGCTGGTGCTCTCCGTACTCTGCCTCGGCTTCTTCATGATCCTGCTCGACACCACGATCGTGAACATCGCGATCCCGGACATGATCGATCGGCTGCACGCCTCGCTCGACCAGATCCTGTGGGTGCTCAACGCCTACATCCTGGTCTACGCCGTACTGCTGATCACGGCCGGCCGACTGGGCGACCTGTACGGGCCGAAACAGCTCTTCATCGCGGGCCTGGCCATCTTCACGGTGGCCTCGGCCGCGTGCGGCTTCGCGACCACCCCCGGCCAGCTCATCGCGGCCCGCGTGGCGCAGGGCCTAGGCGGCGCGCTGCTGACGCCGCAGACGCTGTCGGTCCTAACGGTGATCTTCCCGCCGGCCAAACGGGGCGCGGCGTTCGGCATCTGGGGCGCGGTCGCCGGCGTCGCCACGATCGCCGGCCCGACGCTGGGCGGCTTCATCGTCACCCACTGGGGCTGGCGCTGGGTCTTCTTCGTCAACCTGCCGGTCGGCGTGCTGGCCCTGGTGCTCGCGGTGATCGTGATGCCCGACCTCAAGCTCAACCGCCGCCACCGGCTCGACCTGGTCGGCACGGCACTCGCGACGGTCGGTCTTTTCCTGCTCACATACGGACTGATCGAGGGCCAGTCGCACAACTGGGGCAAGGTCTGGGGCCCGATCACGATCCCCCAGCTGGTCGTCGCCGGGGCCGTCGTGCTCGCGCTGTTCATGGTGCAGCAGTACGTGCAGCGGAACGGCGAGCCGCTCGTTCCGTTCGCGATCTTCCGCGACCGCAACTTCTCGGTGATGAACTTCGTCGGCGCGGCGCTGGGCTTCGGCATGCTCGGCCTGTTCCTGCCGATGGTCATCTTCCTGCAGTCGGTGCTCGGCCTCAGCGCGCTGCAGGCCGGTCTGGCGACCGCGCCGATGTCGGTGGTGTCGATGTTCGTCGCGCCGTTCGCCGGCCGGATGGCCGACAAGATCGGCGGCAAGTACATCCTCATGGCCGGGCTGGCGCTGTTCGGCCTCGGCATGGCGATCTTCCTGGCCTCAGCCCACCCCGACAGCACCCGGCTGCACCTGCTGCCCGGCATCCTCGTCGCGGGCCTGGGCATGGGCCTGACGTTCGCGCCGCTGCAGACCGTGGCGATGCGCAACATCGAGCCGCGGATGGCCGGAGCGGCGTCCGGTCTGATCAACACCACCCGCCAGCTCGGTTCGGTCATCGGCTCCGCCGCCGTCGGCGCGTTGCTGCAGAACCAGCTCGCGTCCAAGCTCAGCGAGTCCGCGAAGGCGCACGCCGCGGAGCTTCCGCCGCAGTTCCGCGACCGGTTCGTGGCCGGCTTCAGCCACGCCTCCGGTAGCAGTCTGGAGGTCGGTGCGGGACAGAGCGGGGTGAACTTCGGCGCCCAGGTGCCGGACGCGGTCCACAAGGTGATCACAAATACGTTCCATGAAGGCTTCACGAACGCCATGCACGCGTCGCTGATTCTGCCGATCGTGGTCCTCGGCCTGGCGGCGCTCTCCTGCCTGCTGGTCAAGCGCCGGGCCCGCACCGCCCAGCCGGGCACGCCGGTGGCTGCCGGGGCGGCGCAGAGCAACGCCTAGCGCCGGGGCGCCTACCGCGGAACGGACCGGCCCAGATCGATCGGGACGGCCCGTTCCCGCAGGTACCCGAAGGCGGCGGGCGCGGGCCAGGAGTCGCCGCGGTACCGCGACGGCCGGTACTCCGGCAGTTCGGTCAGCACGTCGGCCTCCATGACCACATCCCACGGGACGAAGAACGTGGACCCGGCCGCGACATTGAATGCCACGAAATCGACCCGCGGCAGCAAGACGTGCATGCCACGGGTCCAGGAGGCGACCGAGAACGTACCGCCCTCGGACGTGCCGAACACCGCGTACGACGCGACGTACTCCTCGACCTCGTGCCGGAGGATGTTCTGCTGCGCCCCGTACTCGCTGGCGGCCAGCACCCGCGACGCCCGCTGCACCGCGGCGGCGGCCGGATGCCCGCTCGCGACGGTGAACGGCACCACCCGCCCGGCCTGGTCGACCGTGTACGCGACCGGCGACAGCGGCCGGGGCGACTCGGCGAAGTGCCGCTCGATCAGATCGAACAGCTCAGGCAAGGGCTCCGGGTCGGCGTCGATCACGATCAGGGACCGCACGTCGGGCATGAACGCCAGGGGCGCGCCTCCGACGTGCTCGCCGAGCGCGGCCAGCCAGCCGTCCAGCAGGAGGTGGGAGACCCAGTACGCGTCGCCGTCGTCGATGAAGCGGAGCATCACCCGGCCGGCCGGCTGCTCGGCCGGCGGCAGACCGGCGGTGGCGGCGAGGTTGGCCCGCGCGGTGGCGAACACCTCCTCGCTGGACACGCCCCACTCCGCACAGGTCATCTCGGATACGTAGGCCATCGACGACGGCTGGTCGACGACGACCATCTCGTCGAGGAACGGGAACGCCGGCCGGCGTAGCGCGGCCGGCCGCCCGGACTCGCCGCCCCGGGCGAACGTCGCGCTGCGCAGCACCGGCCGCAGCCGGTCACGCGCGGACTCCCAGCTGTCCGGCACCTCGGGTAGCCGGGTGAACGTCGCCACGAACCGCCGGATGCGCTCGTCGCGGGTACGCGGCTCACGCTGGCACTCCGCATACAGGTTGTGCAGGTACAGCCAGGCCGGTTCGGTGCCGGGCCCGCGACGGTACTCGATGGAGAACTCGTCGCGGTCATAGTGGGTGTCCGTGATGCCGGCGGCACGCAGCGCGGCCAGCACCTCTCCAGCGAACCGGTCCGGCCCGCTCCGGCGTCGCAGCCGGTCGAAGATGCCCACGTCACCTCCCGGTCACTAGACCGACGAGGTTACCCGCAACCGACTGGCGTCCATCGGTACGGTCTGTCTGAGCGGCCACTCCGGTGGCCTACTCATCGTCCGTGTCGTCCGCGGCCACGTCGGGGATTTCGTCCTCGGGCCGCTGCCGGCGGGCCTTCCGGGCCGCCTTGCGTTCCGCGGCGGTCACCCGCGTCTCGGACTCGGCGAGCCGGTAGTCGGTGCCCCGGGCACTCGGCACGTACTCCTCGCCGGCGTACATGGTGGGCTGCCAATCGAACTCGTGGGCGCCGATCCGCACCGGCGCCCCCGGTTCGGCGCCGGCCTTCGCGAGGGCGTCCTCGACGCCGAGGCGGGCCAGCCGGTCGGCCAGGAAGCCCACGGCCTCGTCGTTGTCGAAGTTGGTCTGGCGTACCCAGCGCTCGGGCTTGCCCCGCACGACGTACACGCCGTCGGCGTCCCGGTCGAGGGTGAAGCCGGCTTCGTCAACGGCCGCCGGGCGGATGACGATGCGAGTGCGCTCCGGCGGCGGCGCCGCCTTCCGCTGCTGGTCGACCAGTTCGGCCAGGGCGAACGTCAGCTCCCGGAGCCCTTCCCGGGTCACCGCGCTGACCTCGAACACCCGCAGGCCGCGGTCTTCCAGGTCCGGGCGGATCATCTCGGCCATTGCCCGGCCGTCGGGTATGTCGACCTTGTTGAGCGCGACGAGACGCGGACGGTCCTCCAGCCCTCCGTAGGCGGACAGCTCGGCCTCGATCGCGTCGAGGTCGGCGAGCGGATCACGGTCCGGCTCCATCGTCGCGGTGTCGATGACGTGGACGAGTACGGCGGTCCGCTCGATGTGGCGCAGGAACTCCAGTCCGAGGCCCTTGCCAGTGGCTGCGCCCGGGATCAGGCCCGGCACGTCGGCGATGGTGAACGTGTGGTCGTCGGCGCGGACGACCCCGAGGTTGGGCACAAGCGTGGTGAACGGGTAATCGGCGATCTTCGGGCGGGCGGCGGAAAGTACCGAGATCAGCGACGACTTGCCGGCGCTCGGAAAGCCCACGAGCCCGACGTCCGCGACGCTCTTGAGCTCCAGGACCACGTCGAGCTGCTCACCGGGCTCCCCCAGCTCGGCGAAGCCCGGAGCCCGCCGCTTGGTGTTGGCGAGCGCGGCGTTGCCCCGACCGCCGCGACCGCCCTGCGCGATCACGACCGTCGTACCCTCGCCGACCAGGTCTGCGATCACCTCGCCGTTCGCCAGGGAGACGACCGTGCCGTCGGGCACCCGCAGCTCGAGGTCCTCGCCGTTGGCGCCGTCGCGGTCGGAGCCGGCGCCGCCCTTGCCGTTCTCGGCCTTCACATGCGGCCGGAAGTGGAAGTCGAGCAGGGTGTGCACCTGCGAATCCACGACGAGGGCGACGCTGCCGCCGTGGCCGCCGTTGCCGCCGTCCGGGCCGCCGAACGGCTTGAACTTCTCCCGGTGGATCGACACGCAGCCGTGCCCGCCGTCCCCGGCGTGCACGTGCAGTACCACGCGGTCGACGAACGTAGCCACGTTTTAATCCTTCCTCAGTGCTCTGGGGTCAAACACGAAACGGACCGGTAGGCGCTGATGCGCCTACCGGTCCGCCCGTTTCAGTCCTGCTCAGGCCTGACCGTTGACAATGCTGACGGTCTTGCGGCCCCGCTTGGTGCCGAACTGCACCGCGCCGGCTGCCAGTGCGAACAGCGTGTCGTCGCCACCGCGTCCAACCAGGTCACCCGGGTGGAACTTGGTGCCGCGCTGACGGATGAGGATCTCGCCGGCCTTGACCTGCTGCCCACCGAAGCGCTTCACGCCCAGGCGCTGAGCCGCGGAGTCGCGGCCGTTCCGCGAGCTGGACGCACCCTTTTTGTGTGCCATCTCTTAAACGCCTACTTTCCGGTGGAGATGCCGGTCACCTTGACCTGGGTCAGCGGCTGACGGTGCCCCTGACGCTTGTGGTAGCCGGTCTTGTTCTTGAACTTGTGGATCCGGATCTTCGGACCCTTGGTGTGGGCGACGACCTCACCGGTCACCGCGACGTTGGCAAGCACAGCCGTGTCGGTCACCAGGTCGTCACCGTCGACGAGGAGCACCGCGGGGAGGGTGATCGCGTCACCGGCTTCACCGGCGAGCTTCTCGACCTCGATCACGTCGCCCTCGGCGACCTTGTACTGCTTGCCGCCGGTCTTGACGATCGCGTACATCGGACGCGGACTCCTGTCGTAGCTAAGGCGGATGGACCATTCCTCGCCGCGCCGGCAAACGCAGAGCGCTGGGCGCGCAACGAGACGGCGCACGCGTGTGTGCCGCAGGAAAGAGTACCGTGACTCGGCCCGTAATTCCAAAACACCCCTAGGCGCCGCAGTATTCCGCGGCGTCGCCGAGGGCCGCCGCGAACCGCCCCGTCGTCTTGCTGACCGCGTCCAACGAGTCGAGTTTCGCCAGGGTACCGGGGTCGTTGCCCATTTTCTCCAGGTTCACGGCGGAGGCGTTCAGGGCGCGCCTGAATCGCGGATCGGCGGCTTCGCCGGCGTGCGTACGCAGCTTGGCCGCGATCTCCCCCAGCTTCGCGGTGGCCGCCTGCCGGGACCGCTCCTCCCCCGCCGGGTCCTGCTGCGTCCGGGCCGCCATCAGCCTGCCCAGCTCGGCGCCGAACGCCGTCGCGTCGGCGTCGAACACGTTGGCCCGCAGGTCGGTGCAGATGGCCTGCGCCTTCGAATCCGGTGACGTGGCGGCCGGCAGACTGGGCTGCACGAACTTCGCGGCCGGCGCCGGCGCCGTGCCGCCCCCACAACCGGCGCTGAACAGGGTCACCCCGCACAGGGCCGCCACGGCGATCAGGCCTCGCATCCGGTCTCCCTCGTCACATTCCGGACGTACGTGCCGGGACGCCGACCGTTCCATGCACGGTGAGTTCGCCCGCCGCGTGCGGCGGGCGAACTCACCCAACTTCGTTGACTAACGACTCAGCCGCGCCGGCGACGTCCCCGCCGGCGGGGCCCGACCGGCTCTTCCTCTGCGTCCAGACCGTCGGAGTCGAACCCGATCGCGGGTACGGGGTCCAGCCCGGCGAACGCCGCCTCGTGCCCGTCGAGGTCGTCGTCGGCGACCGCGTCGCTGGCCGCCTCCGCCTCGATATCGGCGCCCGGCTCAACCGTGGCCTCGCGCTCAACCACGACGACCTCGGACTCAACCGCGACGACCTCGGCCTCGACCGTGGCCTCCGGGCGTGGCTCCTCGATCGTCAGCCCCGGCTCGGCCGCAGCCACCGGCTCCCCGGCCGCACCCAGCGGCGGCTCCTCGGCCGGAGCCTGCTCGACGGCTGCCGCCGCGGCGGCCTTCCGCCGGCGCCGGCCGCCACGCCCGTTCTCGCTGGGCTCCTCGGCCTTGGCCGGCAAGGCCTTCGCCTGGCCGGAGCCACCGCCGGAGGGGCGCTTCTCGGGTATGGGCTCGTGGTGGATGATCAGCCCACGACCCTTGCAGGCCTCGCAGTTCTCGCTGAACGCCTCGAGCAGGCCCTGACCCACGCGCTTGCGGGTCATCTGGACCAGACCCAGCGAGGTGATCTCGGTGACCTGGTGCTTCGTCCGGTCACGGCCGAGGCACTCAGTCAGCCGGCGCAGCACGAGCTCGCGGTTGGACTCCAGCACCATGTCGATGAAGTCGATGACGATGATGCCGCCCAGGTCGCGCAGGCGCAACTGCCGCACGATCTCCTCAGCGGCCTCGAGGTTGTTACGGGTGACCGTCTCCTCGAGGTTGCCGCCCGTACCGGTGTACTTGCCGGTGTTGACGTCGACGACCGTCATCGCCTCGGTGCGGTCGATCACCAGGTGGCCGCCCGAGGGCAGGAACACCCGGCGGTCGAGACCCTTGAGGATCTGCTCGTCCACCCGCAACTCGTGGAACACGTCACCGGTTCCGGCGTGCCGACGTACGCGCTGCACCAGGTCGGGCGACACGTGCTGCAGGTACGCCTCGATCATCTCGAAGGCGTCATCGCCCTGGATGACCACCTCCCGGAAGTCCTCGTTGAACAGGTCCCGGACGACCCGGATCAGCAGGTCGGGCTCCTCGTACAGCAGCTTCGGCGCACCCGACTCGCCGGCGCGGGAGTCGATCTCCTCCCACTGCGCCTGCAGCCGCTTCACGTCACGGGCCAGCTCGTCCTCGCTCGCACCCTCGGCCGCCGTCCGCACGATCACGCCGGCGCTTTCGGGTACGAGGTGCTTGAGCACGTCCCGCAGTCGCTTGCGCTCCGTGTCCGGGAGCTTGCGGCTGATGCCGGAGGTGTTGCCGTTGGGCACGTACACGAGATGCCGGCCGGACAGGGCGACGTGGCTGGTCAGCCGCGCGCCCTTGGTGCCGATCGGGTCCTTGGTGACCTGCACGAGCACCGAGTCGCCGGACTTCAGCGCCTGCTCGATGGTGCGGGTGCGGCCCTCCAGGCCGGTGGCCTCCCAGTTGACCTCGCCGGCGTACAGGACGGCGTTGCGGCCGCGCCCGATGTCGACGAAGGCCGCCTCCATGCTCGGCAGCACGTTCTGGACCCGACCGAGGTACACGTTGCCGACCATCGTCGCCGCGCTGGCCCGGGACACGTAGTGCTCCACGAGGATGCCGTCCTCGAGCACCGCGATCTGGGTACGGTCGCCCTTCTGGCGTACGACCATGACCCGGTCGACAGCCTCCCGGCGGGCCAGGAACTCCGACTCGGTCAGGATCGGCGGCCGGGTGCGGCGCTGCTCACGCCCGTCGCGACGGCGCTGGCGCTTGGCCTCCAGCCGGGTCGAGCCGGAGACACCCTGCACCTCGTCGCGGGCCGGGCGCGGCTCGCGGATCTTGACGACGGTGTTCGCCGGGTCGTCCGGTGAAGCCTCCACGTCGCCCGAGCCCTTGCGGCGCCGACGCCGGCGCCGACGGGTCACGCCCTCTTCGGCCTCCGCCTCGTCGTCTTCGTCGCCCTCGCCGTTCTCCTCGGCATCCTCTTCGGTTTCGGCGGCGGTGACGGTGTCGCCGTCGGCGTCACCGTCCTCCTCGTCGCCGTACCCGCCCTTGCCGCGACCGCGGCCACGCCGGCCCCGCCGGCGGCGCCGGCGCCCGGCCGCCGTCTCGTCGTCTTCGTCGCCGGCCTCGTCGTCGACCTCAGCGGCCTCCTCCTCGACCTCAGCCTCGGTGTCGGCCACCGTCGCGACGGGCTCAGCGGCCTCGCCCCGCCGGCCCCTGCGCCGCCGGGACGCGCGGGCCATCTCGGCCTCGGCCTCGGCTGCGGCTTCCGCCTCGATCTCCGCCGCCGTGGGCGGCATGAAGAGGACGGCCGTGCTGGGGGCTACCCGACGGCGGGAGGCCTTGCGGGTTTCCGCCGGCTCCGCGGTGGGCTCGGCCTCGACCGTGGGCTCGGCCTTGGCCTCGGCCTCGGCTGCGGCCTCGACCGCGGGCTCGGCCTTCGCGCTCCGGCGACGGGTACGGGAAGTACGGGCGGGCTGGGCCGGTACGGCGTCGGCACCGGCCTGCTCCGGCGCGGCGCCGTTCGGCGCCGTCTCAGCGGCCGGCGCCGTGGTCTGCTCCGGTGCCGGCTGCGCGGGGGCCACCGGCTGGACCGGCGCCCAGGACGCGGACCAGGACTGGGTGGCCTGGGCCGGCTGAGCGGCGGTCACCGGTTGAGCGGCGGTCAGCGGTTGAGCGGCCGGGGCCGGCTCAGCGGTAACCGGCTCGGCGGTCGCTGTCCCGGCAGAAGCGGTCTCGGCCGGTTCGGCAGCAGGGCGCCGCCTACGGCGGGTCGGCTTGGCCGGTTCCGCGTCTGCGCTGGTCGTGCCTTCGGCAGTGGCCTCGGCCGGGGCGGCCTTCGTGGCGCGTCGCCGGGTGCGGCGGGGAGCCGGAGCTTCCCCGGTGGCGCCCGCCGCCGCGGGGGTTTCACTGCCCCTGGCAGCGGAGTTCCCGGTGTCCGCGGCGGTCGCCGGGACGTCGTTTCCTGGTGCGTTGCTGTTCGCTGCGCCAGGCTCGTTGTCGAGCATTCGGACGTTCTCCAGTTCTGGCACCCCCGGGCGCGTACGAACGCTGCCACGCAGGGACACCTATGTGTACCGACGGCCCGCCCGGGAATCCGGACCAACCGCCGAAGTCTGCAACCCCGTCAGGACAACGGGGCTCCGATAACAGCCGGGTCGCGATCCGCAGCCAGCGGATCGACCAGTTCGCCCTGCGCAGTGAGCGCGCCCTGGGCGATTCGGGTCGCACGAGGCGGCACCGGTAGTTCCAGGTCGGCCGCCACGAGCAGGCCGGACAGGATGTCATCGGGTCGTACGGACGGTGTGACCTGCCGTACAACAAGGTCGAGTATCGCACACGGTACGCCACCGACCTCGGAAGGTGTGACATCCGCGGGTTGTGGCGCGTCGAGCCGTACCACGGGACCGCGGGCGTCCAGGGTCCGCCTGCCCTGTTTGGTCAGGCGCTCCACCGGAACTTCGGCCGCCGCAAGAAACACATCGACGGCCTGGCGCGCCGCCTTAGCGGTAACCCCCGGCAATTCTACCCGCCATGCCGACGCGTCGATCCGGTCGGCGAGGCTACCGCCCACCGCCTCCACCGCGTCGAGGACGTCCAGACCCGGCGAGAGCGCCGCGTCGAGCGCCCGCGCCAGCTCCCCCGGGTCGACCCGATCCCGCAGCCCGATCTCCAGGTACTCCGCCTCGCTGGCCACACCCGTCGGCGCGGCCGACGCATACGAGACCTTCGGGTGCGGGGTGAAGCCCTGCGAGTACGCGATGGGCACGCCCGCGCGCAGGATCGCCCGCTCGAACGCCCGGGCGAAGTCCCGGTGCGACGTGAACCGCATCGGTCCCCGCTTGGCGTACCGCAGGCGGATGCGCTGCACGACCGGCGCCTGCCCGCCTTCCGGCTGGTTCTTGGGACGACGACCCGTCATGACGGAACCTTCAGCCCCGCGTTGACCGGCGTGATGGGCAGCAGTTTCTTCCCCGTGGGCCCGATCTGGATCTCGGTGTCCATGCTCGGGCAGACCCCACAGTCGAAACAAGGAGTCCAACGACAGTCAGGCTGCTCATATTCCGACAGCGATTCCTGCCAGTCCTGCCACAGCCACTCTTTGTCCAGCCCGGAGTCGAGGTGGTCCCAGGGCAGGACCTCGTTCTCGTCTCGCTCACGCGTGGTAAACCATGCGACGTCGACCCCTGGGGCCAACGCCTCATTCGCCGCTGTCATCCAGCGGTCGTACGAGAAGTGCTCCGACCAGCCGTCGAAGCGCCCGCCGCCTTCCCAGACCCGCCGGATGACCGCGCCGACCCGCCGGTCACCCCGGCTGAGCAGCCCCTCGACCAGCGAGGGCTGGCCGTCGTGGTAGCGGTACCCGATCGCGCGACCCAGCGAGCGGTCCGAGTTGATGGCCTGCTTGAGTAGCTTGAGCCGGTTGTCGATCGTTTCCGGCGACGCCATCGCCGCCCACTGGAACGGCGTGTGCGGCTTGGGCACGAACCCGCCGATCGACACCGTGCAGCGGATGTCCTTGGAGCCGGTGGCCGCCCGACCGGCCTTGATGACCTCCTGCGCCAGCCGGGCGATCTGCAGCACGTCCTCGTCGGTCTCGGTGGGCAGGCCGCACATGAAGTACAGCTTCACCTGCCGCCAGCCGTTGGTGTAGGCCGTGACGACGGTGCGGATGAGGTCCTCCTCCGACACCATCTTGTTGATCACCTTGCGGATCCGCTCCGAGCCGCCCTCCGGCGCGAACGTCAGGCCGGTACGCCGCCCGTTGCGCGACAGCTCCTGAGCCAGGTCGATGTTGAACGCGTCCACCCGGGTCGACGGCAGCGACAGGGACACGTTCGAGCCCTCGTACTGGTCGGCCAGGCCCGAGCAGATGTCACCGATCTCGGAATGATCAGCGGAACTCAACGACAAGAGTCCAACTTCGCCGAAACCGCTGAACTCAAGACCTTCTTTCACCATCTCGCCGATGGTCGTGATCGACCGCTCCCGGACCGGCCGGGTGATCATGCCGGCCTGGCAGAACCGGCAACCGCGGGTACAGCCGCGGAAGATCTCCACCGCGTACCGCTCGTGCACGGTCTCGGCGAGCGGGACGAGGGGCTTCTTCGGATACGGCCACGCGTCGAGGTCCATCGTGGTGCGCTTGTTCACCCGGAACGGCACGTCGGCCCGGTTGGGCAAGACCCGCTGGATCCGCCCGTCGGGCAGGTAGTCGACGTCGTAGAAGCGCGGCACGTACACGCTCTCGGTGCGGGCCAGCCGCAGCAGCAGCTCGTCGCGGCCGCCGGGGCAGCCCTCGGCCTTCCATTCGCGCACGATCGCGGTGATCTCGAGGACCGCTTCCTCGCCGTCGCCAAGCACGGCGGCGTCGATGAAGTCGGCGATCGGCTCGGGGTTGAACGCGGCGTGCCCACCGGCGATCACGATCGGGTGGCTCTCGTCGCGCTCCGAGCTGTCGAGCGGGATCCCGGCCAGGGAAAGCATCGTGAGCATGTTCGTGTAGCCGAGCTCGGTCGCGAACGAGATCCCGAACAGGTCGAACGCGCGCACCGGCCGGTGCGCGTCGACGGTGAACTGCGGGACCCCGTGCTCGCGCATGAGCGCCTCGAGGTCGGGCCAGACCGCGTAGGTGCGCTCGGCCAGCACGTCGGGCTGCTCGTTGAGCACCTCGTACAGGATCTGCACACCCTGGTTCGGCAGGCCGACCTCGTACGCGTCAGGGTACGACAGCGCCCAGCGCACGGTCGCCGCGTCCCAGTCCTTGACTACGGCCCCCAGCTCACCGCCGACGTACTGGATCGGCTTGCTCACCTTGGGCAGCAGCTGCTCGAGCTGGGGCCACACGGTCTGCCCCGCTCGCGCGCTCGCAGGGGCAACGGACGCTTCACTCATAACGCACCAGCCTACGCGGGCGACTGTCAACACCCACCAACGAACCTGCACGATTACTGAACGGTTTCTTTACTGTTCAGATTCTTTCTAGTAACTTCCCATCATCACCATCGATATCTCTGGATGGGAAGGACGCCATGAAACCGAGGTCAGTCCGCACCGCCCTGGCGGTCGGTGCAGCCGTACTCGTCGCCGGCGCGACCGCGTTGGTGGCCACCAACGCCCTCGCCGCCACCGGCCCGACCGCCACCTTCAGCAAGTCCGCCTGGGAGACCGGCTACACCGGCACGTACACCATCACGAACACCAGCGGCGCCACCCTCAACGGCTGGACGCTCACGTTCGACCTACCCGCCGGGACCACTCTCGGCTCCTACTGGGACGCCTTGATCACGTCCAGCGGTAACCGCTACACCGCGAAGAACCGTGAGTACAACGGGACCGTCGCCCCCGGCGCCTCGGCGAGCTTCGGCTTCGTGGCCAGCGGTACCGGCAGCCCGACCAACTGCAGCCTCAACGGCGCCTCCTGTACGGGTGGCGGCGGTGGCGGCGGCACTCCCCCACCTCCCCCACCACCCCCGCCCGGCGGCGGCTCCCCCGGCGCGAAGCTCCCGGCGGCGCCCTACCTCTACCTCGGCTGGGGCAACCCGCCGAGCGCCACCTCGGTCATGTCGTCCACCGGCATCAAGGCGTTCACCATGGCCTTCATGAACGCCGGCGGCGGCTGCAACCCGGCCTGGGACAGCTCACGGCCGTTGGCCGGCGGCACCGACCAGCAGACCATCAACGCGATCCGGGCCGCCGGCGGCGACATCGAGATCTCGTTCGGCGGTTGGTCGGGCACCAAGCTCGGCCCGAACTGCGGTGACGCCAACGCCCTCGCCGGGGCGTACCAGAAGGTGATCGACGCCTACAAGCTCAGGGTGATCGACATCGACATCGAGAACTCCGACGAGTTCGAGAACGACACCGTACGGAGGCGGATCATCGACGCTCTGAAGATCGTCAAGCAACGCAACCCCGACATCAAGACGGTCCTGACGTTCGGCACGACCAAGACCGGCCCGAACTACTACGGCACGCAACTGATCAACGAGACCAAGGCGGCGGGCGCCAACATCGACGTGTACACGATCATGCCGTTCGACTTCGGCGGCACGAACATGTACACCGACACCGTCAACGCCGCGGAAGGGCTGAAGAACGCGCTCAAGAGCACGTTCGGTTGGTCGGACGCGACCGCGTACGGGCACATGGGAATCTCGGGTATGAACGGCCTGACCGACCAGCAGGAGCAGGTCTCCCCGCAGACGTGGACCCAGATCCGCGACTACGCGAAGAGCAAGGGCCTGGCACGCCTGGCGTACTGGTCGGTCAACCGCGACCGGCCGTGCCCCGGCGGCGGAGTCGTCTCCAACTGCAGCGGCATCGCCCAGTCCGACTGGGAGTTCACTCGGATCAGCGCCGGCTTCTGACGCCACGAGCCCCGCCCCGCCCGCACCCCGCACCCCGCACCCCGCACTGCTCACCCCGCACCCCGCACCCCGCGCTGCTCATGATCCTCGCAGTTTGGGCCAAACTGCTGCCTCGCCTCGATTTTTAGCAGCAACTTTGCCCAAACTGTGGGGATCTTGGGCGCGGCCGGCGCGGCGGGCGCGGCGGGCGCGGCGCGGCGCGGCGCGACGGGCCCGCGGGACGCACGAGGCGCGCCCTACTGCGCCGGCGTCGCTTCGCGTTTCGGGGCGTACCGCCCCACGTACTCCTGCCCGGTCAGCTTCTGGATCTCGGCCATGAGCGCCGCCGCGATCTCGCGCAACACCCGGCTGTCGACGGTGACGTCGCGCCAGGGCGACAGGTCCAGCGGCTCGCCGACCCGCATCTCGACCGTGGCACCGACGCGGGGCCACCGCGCTCCGATCGGTTGGATCCTCTCGGTACCCAGCAGTCCCACCGGCAGCACGGTCGCCCCCGCGTCGAGGGCCAGCTTGGCCACGCCCGGCCGGCCTCGGTACAGCCGGCCGTCCGGCGAGCGGGTGCCCTCGGGGAAGATGCCCAGCACCTGGCCGTCGCGCAGGACCGGCAGGGCCGCGTCCAGCGCCATGAGGCTGGCCCGGCCGCCGGAGCGGTCGACCGGGATCTGGTTGAGCCCGGTCATGATCGTGCGCATGACCGGGCCCTCGAAGTACTCGTTCTTGGCCAGGAAGTACACCGGCCGCGCCATCATGATCGGAATGATGAAGGAGTCGATCACCGAGAGGTGGTTGCTGGCCATGATGACCGGACCGGTAGCCGGCACGTTCTCCAGACCGGTGACCTTCGGCCGCCAGGCAACACGCATCGCCGGAGCGACGGCCGCCTTGGCCAACGAGTACAGCGTGGACACGGCCGTCACGTTACGGCAGCTTGCTTGATCATGAACACGTCGCGAGGCCCGAAAGCCCCGCGACGTGTTCATGATCTCAAACCGGCCGGACCGTGACCCGGACCTTCTCGCCCTCGCCGACCTCGCCCTCGAACCCGGCGTCGCCGGTGTCGGCGAAGCTCACCGAGTTCGCCAGCGTCTCCGCGGCGACGAAGTCGCGGTGCGCCTCGACGGCCGCGGCAACCTCGGCGGGCGCGTCGACGACGAGCGCGACCCGGTCGGACACGTCCAACCCGGCCTCGCGACGGGCCAACTGCACGACGCGTACGACGTCGCGGGCGAGCCCCTCGGCGGCCAGTTCGGGCGTGACGGCGGTGTCGAGCACGACCACGCCCTCGCCGCCCGGCAGCGGCGACGAGCTGTCGGCGTCGGCGGCCACCAGCTTCAGCTCGTACTCGCCGGGCTGGAGCGTGACCCCGGCGGCGACCGGCGCGCCGTCGACCAGCGACCAGTCCCCCGCCTTGACGGCCTTGATGACCTGCTGCACCTGGCCGCCCACGCGGGGACCGAGCGCCCGCGGCACGACGGTCAGGACCTGCTGGCAGTACGTGTCCACCTCATCGGTGAAGACGACGTCCTTGACGTTGACCTCGTCGGCGACCAGGTCGGCGAACGGGGCCAGCCGCGCGGCAGCCGGGGCCGCGACGGTCAGCTTCGGCAGCGGCAGCCGTACCCGCAGGCTCCCGGCCTTGCGCAGGGACAGCGCCGCGGAGGCGACGTTCCGCACGGCGTCCATCGACGCGACCAGCTCGTGATCGGCCGGGAACTCCTCGCTGGACGGCCAGTCGGTCAGGTGCACCGACCGGCCACCGGTCAGGCCGGTCCAGATCTCCTCCGCGACCATCGGCGCCAGCGGCGCCACGACGCGGGAGAGCGTCTCCAGGACCGTGTACAGCGTGTCGAACGCGTCCCGGTCGCCGGTCCAGAACCGGTTGCGGGAGCGGCGCACGTACCAGTTGGTCAGCGCGTCCAGGTAGGAGCGCACCGAGTTGCAGGCCCCGGACAGGTCGAACGCGTCCAGCTGCCGGGTCACGTCGGAGACGAGCTCACCGGTCTTGGCCAGCACGTACCGGTCCAACAGGTTGCCTGCGGCGTCTCCGACGCCGGTGGTCGACTCGGTGTCGGTCCGCCTTTTTGCTTCGTACCCTTCGGCGTTCGCGTACAGGCTGAAGAAGTACCAGACGTTCCACAGCGGCAGCAGCACCTGCCGCACCGCGTCGCGGATGCCCGCCTCGGTCACCGACATGTCGCCGCCGCGCAGCACCGGCGATGCGATCAGGAACCACCGCATCGCGTCCGCGCCGTACTTCTCGAACGTCTCGTAGACGTCCGGGTAGTTACGCAGCGTCTTGGACATCTTGCGGCCGTCCTCGCCCAGCAGCGTGCCGTGCACGACGCAGTTGCGGAACGCCGGCCGGTCGAACAGCGCCGTCGCGAGGACGTGCAGCGTGTAGAACCAGCCTCGGGTCTGGGCGGTGTACTCGACGATGAAGTCACCCGGGTAGTGGTTCTCGAACCAGTCGCGGTTTTCGAACGGGTAGTGCACCTGGGCGAACGGCATCGAGCCCGACTCGAACCAGCAGTCGAGCACCTGCGGCACCCGGCGCATCATCGACTTGCCCGTGGGGTCGTCCGGGTTGGGCCGGGTCAGCTCGTCGATGCCGGGCCGGTGCAGGTCCGCCGGGCGTACGCCGAAGTCGCGCTCCAGCTCGTCGAGCGAGCCGTAGACGTCGACGCGCGGGTACTCCGGGTTGTCGGACTTCCACACCGGGATCGGCGAGCCCCAGAACCGGTCACGGCTGATGGACCAGTCGCGGGCGCCCGCCAGCCACTTACCGAACTGGCCGTGCTTGACGTGCTCCGGCGTCCAGTTGATCTGCTCGTTGAGCTCGACCATCCGCTCGCGGAACGCCGTCACGGCGACGAACCACGACGAGACCGCCTTGTAGACGAGCGGGGTGTCGCAGCGCCAGCAGTGCGGGTACGAGTGGGTGTAGGTGTCGTGGCGGACGACGACGCCGCGCTCCTTGAGGTCGCGCAGCACCGGCTTGTTCGCTTCGAAGACCTGCAGCCCTTCGTACGCGGGGACCATCGACGTGAAGCGGGTGTGCCCGTCGACGGTCACCACGGTGGGGATGCCGTTGGCGTTGCAGGTGTTCTGGTCGTCCTCACCGAACGCGGGCGCCATGTGGACCACACCGGTGCCGTCCTCGGTGGTGACGAAGTCACCGGGGAGGACGCGGAAGGCGTTCTCGCCGCCGTGCTCGACCAGGAAGTCGAACAGCGGCGTGTAGCGCCGGCCGACCAGCTCACTGCCCTGGACGGTGCCCACCCGGGTGGCGTCCGCCAACTCCTTGGCGTACCCGCCGACGAGGGCCGAGGCGAGGATCGCGCGCTGCCCGTCGGACTCGTAAACGGCGTACTCGACGTCGGGGTTGACCGCGACGGCGAGGTTGGACGGCAGCGTCCACGGCGTGGTGGTCCAGACCCACAGGTCCTCACCGGTCTCCAGCCGGAACTTGACGGTGACCGCCGGGTCCTGCCGGTCGCGGTACACGTCGTCCATGCGGGTCTCGGTGTTCGACAGCGGGGTCTCGCAGCGCCAGCAGTACGCCAGCACCCGGAAGCCCTCGTAGATCAGACCCTTGTCGTGCAGGGTCTTGAACGCCCACATGACGCTTTCCATGTAGTCCGGATCAAGCGTCTTGTAGTCGTTCTCAAAGTCGACCCAGCGGGCCTGGCGGGTGACGTAGCGCTCCCACTCGTTGGTGTAGCGCAGCACCGACTCGCGGCAGGCGGCGTTGAACTTGTCCACGCCGAGCGCGAGGATCTCCGCCTTGGTGGTGATGTCGAGCTGCTTCTCGGCCTCGACCTCGGCGGGCAGGCCGTGGGTGTCCCAGCCGAAGCGCCGCTCGACCCGGTGGCCGCGCATCGTCTGGTAGCGCGGCACGATGTCCTTGACGTAGCCGGTCAGCAGGTGGCCGTAGTGCGGCATGCCGTTGGCGAACGGCGGGCCGTCGTAGAAAACAAATTCGTTAGCACCCTGGTTTCCAGCGGGTCGATCTTCGACGGAAGCCTGAAAGGTGCGATCCGACTTCCAGTAGTCGAGCACCCGGCGCTCCACCTCGGGGAGGTCGGGGCTCGCCGGTACGCCGGCGGGGGCGTTCTTGGGGTAAGCCATAGGGGGTACTCTCCTCGCTCCGGTATCACTTCTGCCGGTGCGAGGACGAGCCGAAGCCCGCGGTACCACCCCGCTTGACACCCATGATCGGGTGCCCGCTCGTTGATCGGCTGTAACGGGCCGCCCCGTCCGGTTCTACTCAGGCCCTGGTGGGGCCCTTTCTTCCGGAGGCTCACCGGTGATGGCCGGGTCGTCGCCTGTGGTCCTTAAGAGTACCCGACGGTGCGGGCGCTCTTGACGCTATTTACAACACGCCGGCCGGCTTGAAGCTTCCCGCGATCTTGGACACGTGGCGGGCCCGTAGGTCCGCCACGTGTCCAAGATCGGCGAGCTAGCGTGCGGCAGGCAGAGTCTTCGCCCAGAGCACGGCACCATCAAGATCACGCAGCCGTACGGTCAATTCCCTGCTGTGCCGGTCGATGTCGACCTCGCCGAAGTGCTGGAACCCCTCGGCCGGCGAGGCGTTCTGGCGCGGCGGCGCGCTGACGAACTCCGCCCGCGGCCCGAATGTCCCGTCCAGGGCGCCCGGGCCGAACGCGCCCGCGTTGGCCGGCCCGGACACGAACTCCCAGAACGGCGTGAAGTCGCCGACCGCAGCCCGGGCCGGGTCGTAGTGGTGCGCGGCACTGTAGTGCACGTCGGCCGTCACGAACACGATGTTCTCGACCCCGCGCCGGTGCACCGTCCGCAGGATCTCCGCGAACTCCAGCTCCCGCCCCTTCGGGGCGCCGTTGTCGCCCTGCGCGACCCCCTCGTACGCGCCGGGCCCGTCGCCCACGACCAGGCCGAGCGGCAGGTCGTTGGCGATGACCTTCCAGCTGGCCCGCGACTGGGTCAGCCCGCGGATGAGCCACTCGCGCTGCTCGCGACCGAGCAGGCCACGCTTCGGGTCGGCGTAGACGTTGCCGTCGTTGGGGTCCTTGTAGGTGCGCATGTCGAGGACGAACAGGTCGAGCAGCGGCCCGAACGACAGCTTCCGGTAGATCGGGCCGTCCGGTACGGGTACCCACTCGCGGTAGGCCTGCTTGGCCCGCGCGGCCAGCACGTCGACGCGCTTCTCGGTGTACCGGGGATCGTCGAGGATCTGCCCCGGGTACCAGTTGTTGCGCACCTCGTGGTCGTCCCACTGGTTGATCTGCGGAACCTCCGCGGCGAACGCCCGCAGGTTCGCGTCCAGCAGGTTGTACGCGTAGTTGCCCCGGTACTCGTCGAGCGTCTCGGCGACCTTGCGCTTGGCCGGCGTGGTGATGTTGCGCCAGATCCGGCCGTCGGGCAGCGCGATGGTCTCCGGGATGACGCCGTCGGCGTAGATGTTGTCGCCGCTGCACAGGTAGAAGTCCGGCTTGACGTCCCGCATCGCGCGGAAGATGCGCATGCCGCCGATCTCCGGGTTGATTCCGTAGCCCTGGCCGGCGATGTCACCGGTCCACACGAACCGGATGCCGTCGTTGCGGCCCGGCGCCGCCAGGGAGCCGATCAGCGGCTCGCTCCGCAGCCTCGCGTCGGCCTCCACCTGTACCCGGTAGAAGGTCTTCTGCCCCGGACGCAGGCCGGTCAGGCGCAGCTTGCCGGTGAAGTCGGTGTCCGGCGTGAGCAGCGGGCCGCGCAGCACGCGGGCGTGGCGGAAGTCCGGCCGCTCGCTCACCTCCACGAACATGCGCCCGACCCGGTCGGCGCGGGTCCACACGTACGCGGAGTTGCCGACGGCGTCCCCGCTCTGCACGCCGTGTGTGAGCACCGGCCGGCCGGCCGGCACAAAGGCCGCCGCGCGGCCCGACAGTAGTGCCGAGCCGGCGGCGGCTCCGAGGGTCGCCGCCGCGCCGGTGCCGAGCACCCGCCGCCGGCTCCATAGTCCAGAAGTCACGGTCACTATCTCCCAATCGGTCAATTGCCCTCATGGGAGGTCTATCGGTTCGATCCGATCAACAAATGTCGCCGTGATGAACAGTGGCGGTGCGGCCGCCGACTAACCGAGTCCGGGGAACCAGAGCTCGATTTCCCGCTTGGCGCTCTCCGGCGAGTCGGAGGCGTGTACGAGATTTTCCCGGTTAGACAGTGAGAAGTCCCCGCGGATGGTGCCGGGGGCGGCCTTGCGCCCGTCGGTCGCGCCGGTCAGGGCCCGCACCACCTCGATCGCCTGGTCACCGGAGAGGATCATGGCGACCAACGGGCCGCTCGTCATGAACTCCTTCAACGGCGGGTAGAACGGCTTGTCGACGTGCTCGGCGTAGTGCGCGTCGGCGAGTGCGCCGTCCATTGTGCGCAGACGCATCTCCTCGATGGTCAGGCCCTTGCGCTCGAACCTGCTGATCACCTCACCGACCAACCCACGACGCACCGCGTCCGGCTTGACCAGTACGAGCGTGCGCTCGCCCACGTGCCCTCCTCCAGGCGTTACATTCCGCTACCGACGCAGCCTATCGGGCCCGTCACCACGGCGTACGGAGGCGGGTGTACGCGGCCAGCGGCGATTGATCAGAGCGCCTAGTCTTTCCTTCGTCACTCGGCGGGCCTAACCTGGCCGTCGAGACCGTGGAGGTCAACTTGGCGAGTGCCAGTCGGTGGTCACTGTCGGCGCGTCAGGGCTTCCTGGCGTGCGGACTGGTCACGGTGGGGCTGTTCCTGCTGCCGTGCGGCGCCGGGATGGGCAGTATCCCGATCGCCGCCCTCGGGGTCGCCATCGGCCTACTCGGCCCGGCCGTGATCCTGCTGTCGAGCGTCCGGGCCAACCGCCCCGACGTCTTCGGCACGGCGCACGTCAGCCAGTCCTCGCCCCCACCGGCAACCGGCGTCACCGGCCCGGCAGACCTTCAACTGGTGGTCAACGCCAAGGGCGTGCACAACGCCGTCGTCCGCGTACGCGACGCCAAAGCGCCGGTGAGCAAGTGGCCGGACGTCGGCGCGACCCTGCCCGTACTGATCCCCAACGGCAATCCACGGCGTCTCCAGGTGCTCTGGGACCAGGTGAGCGGCCATCACGACCTCGCCATGGACGACGTGAGCTACGCGCCCTACGTGGCGGAGTACGTCGACGAGCGGTACCCGCCCGACGAGCCGATGGTCGAGCAGACCATGGTGATCGATCCCGTGACGCCCGATCCCGTGAGGCTCGATCCGGCGACGGCCGAGACGGTGGCCGACGAGTCGCCGGAGCAGCCGGCCGCGCCCACGGACGCACCGGCTGCTGTCGGGGTCCGGCGCCGCCCCAGTCCCCGGCCACGGCGCGACACACCCCCTGCCGACCGGGTGGAAGCGGTCGTACCGGTGGGTGCCGTCGCTCCATCACCGGCCACGGGGATCGAGCCGTCGCCACAGTTGCCGCGCCGCGTGCCCGGAGCCAGCAGGACGGAGCCCAATGGGGGCGGCATCCCCGTTTTCCCCGATCCGGTCGACGAAGCGGACGTCCTTCCCGAATCCACCAGACCCGACCAGCCCGACCCGTACGTGGCCTCATACCTGGCCGACGAGCCCGAGGAGGAGTACCAGCAGGGCGTTGGCGGGGTCCACAACGTCAGCGTCACGATGATCGTGTCGGACCTGCGGCGATCGCTGGCCTTCTACCGCGACGTACTGGGGCTCACCGAGATCGACGGTGGGAGCGGCAGCGCCATTCTCGCCTCCGGCAACGCCCGGATCCTGCTACGCCAGGTCGCCGACGCCGAGCCGGTCGACCGCCGGGTCGTCCACCTCAACCTCGAGGTCGACGACGTACACGAGGCGTACCAGCGGCTGCGCCGTCAAGGCGTCGAGTTCATGCACGAGCCCAGCGTGGTGGACCAGGGCGAACAGTTGGAGCAGTGGGCGGCGACCCTGCGCGACCCGGACGGCCACGCGATCGCCCTGACCCACTGGGAGGTTCGCTCCTAGAGCGCCACGGTCAGGACGGGCGGTTGGCGTACACGGCCCGGCGCACGTTGAGCACGTACGCCCACAGCAGACCGAACACGACCCCGAGCGCGGCCAGCGACCAGTGGAGTGCGCCGCCCGCGAGCAGGCCGACCGGTACGACGAGCCCGGCCCACCACGCCCATGTGTGGCGCAACAGCCCGGCGAGCAGGACAGCGGCGACGGCCAGGACGAGCACGAGCACGATGGCCGGTCCCCGGGCCGCCCCGCCGATCTTCGCCAGCGGCGCGATCGCGAGCAGCAGGACGATCGCTTCGACGGCGAGAGTGCCGGCGCCGGCGCCGCGTACCGCCGCCGCCGGGTTGCGAAGTCCTGGCTTGGATTCGCTCATCGCTTCAGCAACCCGCGCGCGTCGGCAACCGTGAAGACGGATCCGGTGATGAGCACGCCTACCCCGCTCACTTCCGCGTCCAGGTCCTCCTCGGCCAGCGTGACGGCCGCCTCGATCGCGTCGGGCAACGCCGGCTCCACCCGTACCCTGTCCTCTCCGAAGATCTCGGTGGCGATCCTGCCGAGCGCCGCCGCGGGCATCGCGCGCGGTGAGGTGTTGCGCGTGACGACGATGGAGTCGACGACCGGCTCGAGCAGTTCGAGGATCCCGTGCGCGTCCTTGTCGGCCAGCGTGCCGACCACGGCGACCAGTCGCCGGAAGTGGAACTCGTCCTCCAGCGCGGTGACCGTGGCGGCCATCCCGTGCGGGTTGTGGGCGGCGTCGAGCAGGATCGTCGGCGACGTGCGTACCCGTTCCAACCGGCCCGGTGAGGTGGCGGCGGCGAACCCGGCGCGCACCGTCTCCGGGTCGAGGGCCTTGTCGGCCCCGGCGCCGAGGAACGCCTCCACCGCGGCGAGCGCCACCGCGGCGTTCTGCGCCTGGTGTGCCCCGTGCAGCGGCAGGTAGACCTCGTCGTACACCCCGGACAGCCCCTGCAGGGTGAGCAACTGCCCACCGACCGCGAGTTCGCGCCCGATCACCCCGAACTCGCTGCCCTCCCTGGCGACCGTGGCGTCGACCTGGGCGCAGTGCTCCAGGATCGGCCGGATCGCCTCCTCCGACTGGTTGGCGGTGATCAGCGTCGCGCCCTTGTGCACGATGCCGACCTTCGCCAGGGCGATGTCCTCGATGGTGTCCCCGAGCCACTCCTGATGGTCCAGGCCGATCGGCGTGATCACGCAGACGCCGGCCTGGATGACGTTGGTCGAGTCGTCCACGCCACCCAGTCCCACCTCGATGACGGCCACGTCGACCGGCGCGTCCGCGAACGCGGCGTACGCCATGGCGGTGGTCATGTCGAAGTAGGTCAGGCTCTCCCCCGCGCGCTCGTCGAGGAGCTTCGCGACCGGCGCCACCTCGTCGTACACGTTGACGAAGCGCTCCTCGTCGATCGGCTCGGCCTCGATCGAGATCCGTTCGCGCACCGTCCTCAGGTGCGGGCTGGTGTAGCGCCCGGTACGCAGACCGTGCGCGCGCAGCAGGGAGTCGATCATCCGCGCCGTCGACGTCTTGCCGTTGGTGCCGGTGATGTGGATCGACGGGTACGCCCGCTGCGGATCGCCGAGCATCTCGAGCAGGCCCTCGATCCGCCCCAGGTCGAAGACCATGCGGGTGTATCCGCGAGCCTCCAGCTCACGTTCAGCTTCAGCGAACCGTTCCGAACTCACGTCATACCCCCGCGAGCGTGTCGAGCTGGCGGCTCAGCCGCTCCAGCTCAGCCTCGGCCGCCGCGAGCCGGCCCCGGATCTTGCCGACGACCTGCTCCGGCGCCTTACCGACGAACGCGGGGTTGTCGAGCTTGGCGCGGCACTGCGCCGCCTCCTTCTCCGCGGCCGCGCGGTCCTTCTCCAGTCGCGCCCGCTCGGCGGCGACGTCGATCGAACCCCGGGTGTCGAGCTCCACCACAACTCCCCCGCCCACCTGAAGCGTCGCGGTGGCCGCGAAGGCGTCACCGGGTGCGTCGAGGCGCGCGAGCGAACGGATCAACGGCTCGTGCCCGGCGAGCCCGTTAAGGCCGGCGAGTCGGGCGTTGACCCGCTGGCCGGGCTTGAGCCCCTGGTCGGAGCGGAAACGCCGGACCTCGGTGACGACCCGCTGCAGGGCCGCGAGCTCCGCCTCGGCCGCCTCATCCACGTACGCCGGGTCAGCCGCCGGCCAGGCGGCCACCACGATCGAGTGCACGCCGGCGGGCTGCGACGCGGGCGCCGTCAGCGCCTGCCACAGCTCCTCGGTCACGAACGGCAGCACCGGGTGCAGCAGGCGCAGCAACTGGTCGAGAACGTGACCGAGCACGCGCCGCGTCCGCGCCGCCGCCTCGGCGTCCCCCGAGTTGAGGATCGGCTTGGTCAGCTCGATGTACCAGTCGGCGACGTCGTCCCAGGCGAAGTGGTAGAGCGTGTCACAGACCTTGGCGAACTCGTACGCGTCGAAGTACTCGTCGACCTGCGCGGTCACGTGCTGCAGCCGGGACAGGATCCACCGGTCGACGCTGCCCAGCTCCGACGCCGGCGGCAGGTCGCCCTCCACCGTCGCGCCGCTGAGCAGCGCGTACCGGGTCGCGTTCCACAGCTTGTTGCAGAAGTTGCGCGAGCCCTGGGCCCACTCTTCGCTGACCGGCACGTCGGAGCCCGGGTTCGCGCCCCGGGCGAGCGTGAACCGGGTCGCGTCGGCACCGAACCGCTCGATCCAGTCCAGCGGGTCGACGACGTTGCCGAACGACTTCGACATCTTCTTGCCGTGCTGGTCACGGACCATGCCGTGCAGCGCCACCACGTTGAACGGCTGCTCGCCGTTCATCGCGTACAGCCCGAACATCATCATCCGGGCCACCCAGAAGAACAGGATGTCGTACCCGGTCACCAGCACGCTGGTCGGGTAGAACTTCGCCAGGTCGGTGGTCTGGTCCGGCCAGCCGAGAGTGGAGAACGGCCACAGGCCACTGGAGAACCAGGTGTCGAGTACGTCCTCGTCCTGGCGCCAGCCCTGCTCCACGGTGCCCGGTGGCTCCTCGTCCGGGCCGACGCAGACAACTTCGCCGTTGGGCCCGTACCAGACCGGGATGCGATGGCCCCACCACAGCTGGCGCGAAATGCACCAGTCGTGCATGTTGTCGACCCAGGCGAAGTACCGCTTCGCGAGCTCCTGCGGCTCGATCTTCACCCGGCCGCCGCGCACCGCGTCGCCCGCCGCCTGGGCCAGCGGCTCGGTACGCACGAACCACTGCAGCGACAGCCGGGGCTCGACGGTCGTGCCGCAGCGGGAGCAGTGCCCGACCGCGTGCACGTACGGCCGCTTCTCCGACACGATGCGACCCTCTTCGCGCAGGGCCTCGACGATCGCCGGCCGCGCCTCGTACCGGTCGAGCCCCTCGAACGGGCCGCGGACCGTGATCACGCCGCGCTCGTCCATAACGGTCAGGCTCGGCAGGCCGTGCCGCTGGCCGATCTCGAAGTCATTCGGATCGTGCGCGGGCGTCACCTTGACCATGCCCGTACCGAAGCTCGGGTCGACGTGCGCGTCGGCGACGATCGGGATGCGCCGACCGGTCAGCGGCAGCTCGACCTCGGTGCCGATCAGGTGCTGGTAGCGCTCATCGTCGGGGTGCACGGCGACCGCGGTGTCACCGAGCATCGTCTCGGCCCGGGTGGTGGCAACCACGACCTCGTCGCTGTACCGGATCGAGATCAGCTCGCCCTCGTCGTCGGAGTGCTCCACCTCGATGTCGCTCAGCGCCGTCAGGCAGCGCGGGCACCAGTTGATGATGCGCTCGGCCCGGTAGATCAGGTCGTCGTCGAATAGCCGCTTGAAGATGGTGACCACGGCCCGGGACAGGCCCTCGTCCATCGTGAAGCGCTCACGCGTCCAGTCGACGGAGTCGCCGAGGCGGCGCATCTGGCCGAGGATCTTGCCGCCGGACTCCGCCTTCCACTGCCAGACGCGCTCGATGAACTTCTCCCGGCCCAGGTCATGGCGGGACAAGCCTTCGGCGGCAAGCTGCCGCTCGACGACGTTCTGCGTCGCGATGCCGGCGTGGTCCATGCCGGGCAGCCACAGCGCCTCGTAGCCCTGCATGCGCTTACGGCGGATCAGGGAGTCCTGAATCGTGTGGTCGAGGGCGTGACCGATGTGCAGCGAACCGGTCACGTTCGGCGGGGGGATGACGATGCAGAACGGCGGCTTGTCGCTACCGGCGTCGGCCCGGAACAGCCCCGCGGATACCCAATGCTCGTACAACCGCTCCTCTACCTGCGCCGGAGAGTACTGCGCGGGCAGAGCTGTACCCTGCCGAGAGTCGGAGCGGTCGGGCTCGGTGTTCGCGGTGGTCTGAACGGTTTCGGTCACGTAGCGAGTCTACGGCGGAGTACGAATATGGCTACGCTGGCCAGCCTCGCTTGGTATAGGGACACGTGCATGACCCTGGCCGCCCGACACCGGACCCAGCCGCTACCCTGACCGGAGCCAGATCAAGACCGACATCCGCCAACGGTGCCGCTTGGGACTCTCGGCAGGAGGTGCGATGAGCGAGCACGAACGGCCAACGGCTGTCTCAGATGAGGAGCAGCCCGCGGCACCGGCCCACGAAGTTTCCGCCGAGACCCCGGTGGCAGGGACGACCGGCGCACCTGCCAGTCAGGCTGGCGCCCAGGCACCACCGCCGGCGGACGAGACCGGCGCGATCGAGGTCTTCCTCCCGGCTGACGTCACGGCCGCCGACCCGGTGGACAGCGTCGACTCGAGCGACGCGGCTGCCGTGGGTGAACGGCCGGCCTGGCTGCGGCGCCGCAATGTGGCGGTGATCGGCATCGCCGCGGCCGTACTCGTCCTCACAGCCGTCGCCGGCCCAATCGCCTGGGATGCCTGGCGCCACGACAACGTCGAGATCACGACACCGCCCCGCATCGCTGGGCTGGTACTCGACGACAGCCAAGGCGCCCACGAAACGATCGACTACCTGCGCTTGGCGGTGGAAACCGGCGTCTCGTTGAACAAAAGTACAGGCGCCGTGTACGCCGACGAAGCCGGCCATTCGCGCTCGGTCCTGTTCGTCGGAGGTACCGGCCCGGTGGGTTCCCCGGACGCCGCGCTGACCAAGACCTTCCTACTGATCAGCGATAACAACGGCGACGTCGAGGGCGTCCGGTCGCTACCCCCAGGTCCCCTCGGCGGCGTAATGAAGTGCGGTTCAACCAAGACCGACACCGGGGCGATGGCGGTGTGCGGCTGGGCCGACCAGAGCAGTCTGGGCATCGCGATGTTCCCCAATCGTTCGGTAGATCAGTCGGCCGAGTTGTTACGAGGAATGCGGAAGGTGATGCAGCAGAGCCGCTGAATGCCGGCCTGCCCGCATCTCCGCCGCTCGTTCGTTTCCGACGTCGCTGTAATAAAAAATGGGGCGCCCT
>NZ_JAATVW010000014.1 GCF_011947225.1 Planosporangium flavigriseum
GCCTGGAACAGCCCCGTGGTGCTCGGCTCGGGCTGGACCGACACGCTCTGGGCCAACACCCGCCTGGGTGACTACACCGGTGACCGCTTGGCCGACCTGGTGAAGTTCGACAACGGCACGCTGTACGGCTACACCAGTTACGGCAGTGGCTGGAACGACCCCGTGGTGGTCGGCTCGGGCTGGACCGCCGCGCTCTGGTCCAACACCAAGCTTGGTAACTACAACGGCGAACCCGGCGCCGACCTGGTGCGGGAGGAAAACAGCCTGCTGTACGCCTACAGCAGCAAAGGCAACGGCTGGAACAGCCCGGTGGTGGTCGGTTCGAGCTGGACCGACACGCTCTGGGCCAACACCCGCCTGGGTGACTACACCGGGGATGGCAAGGCCGACCTGGTGACGATGGAGAACGGCATCCTGTATGGCTACCCCGGCGTCGGTAGCGGCGGCTGGGGCGCGCGTGTCGCGGTCGGCTCCGGATGGAGCACGCTCTGGGCCAACACGAAACTGGCCGACTACACCGGGGACGGCAAGGCCGACCTGATCGTCAGGACTGACGCCGGCACGTTGAACGGTTACGTCAGTAACGGCAGCGGCTGGAACAGCCCCGTGGCGGTCGGCTCGGGCTGGACCGTCACGCTCTGGTCCAACACCAAGCTGGGCGACTACAACGCTGACCGCAAGGCCGACCTGGTGGTCAAGACCGACAGCGGCGAGTTGAACGCCTACCCGAGTGTCGGCAACGGCTGGAACAGCCCGGTGGTGAGGGGAACGGGCTGGACCGACGTTTCCTGGGCCAACACGCGGCTCGGTGACTACACCGGCGATGGCTTCGCCGACCTGGTGAAGATGGAAAACGGCGCGCTGTACGCCTACAGCGGCGTGGGGACCAGCTGGAACGTTCCGGTGGCGGTGGGTTCGGGTTGGACCGACACGCTCTGGGGCAACACCAAGATCGGTGACTACACCGGTGACGGCGCCGCAGACCTGGTAACGATGGCAAACGGACTGCTGAACGGCTACGTCAGTGTCGGCAGCGGCTTTAACAACCCCACGCAGCTCAACGACGGGCGCGCCTTTACCTCCACGACCGCCGTGCTGGCCCGCAGCGTCACGCGCGGGCAGGGCGCGAGCACCGACTCGCTGGAAATGACGCCCGCGGCCTCGCCTCCGGCTGGCGCCGCAGCCGGTGACGTATATGCGTCCGTCGGCGGTGACCAAGGTGGAGTGCAGCTGGGCATGAAGGCCGGCCACCGCTACCGGTTCACCGGCTGGATCTACGTGCCGGCCGGCACCGGCCTCACGCCAAGCTTTGCCAGCCGGGGTCTGCGCATCGTCGGCTTGTACAAGGACGCCTCCGGCTATCACGAGGTCTCCTCGGTGAAGGCGGGCTGGGTCGACGGCTGGCAGGAGCTGTCGGTCGACCTCGACATCCCGGCCGGCGCGACCGAGGCGTTCTTCCGGCTGTACAACGGCATGGCCTTCGGCTCCAACAAGAAGGTGTACTGGGACAACCTGTCGCTCAAGGAGGTCGTGGCGCCGTTCGGCCCGCAGTGGCGCGGGGGAGCTGGCGACGGCATCGGCTCCAGTGACTACACGACCCTGGAGTTCCCCACGCCGGAGGTGGCGAAGGTCAACCTGGTCGGTGGTTCGTGGCTGACATTCGCCAAGAACTCCTCTGGCCAGTTTTTCCCGGAGCCGGGTGCCGAGGACCTGACCCTGACCCAGGTGAACGGGTCCACCTACCAGTTGTCCGATCTGGACGGTTCGGTGACGGAGTTCACCCAGCAGGGCACCGCGTTCGCGGTCAGCTCCACCTGGACCCCGGACACCGCCTCCAAGAGCCGGTACCTGTACGACATCAACGACAACCGGGCGCTTCTCAAGCGGGTCATCAACCCGGTCGAGCCAGGCGTGGGCGACTGCACCACCGCTACGCCGGCCCGTGGCTGCGAGGTGCTCGAGTACGACTACGCGACGACGACGACCGCGTCCGGTACCGCTCTCGGTGACTTCGTCGACCACGTCCGCGCGGTGAAGGTCTGGTCGTGGGATCCGGTCGCCCAGGTCGAGTCGGCCGTCGAGGTCACCCACTACGCCTACGACGTCCAGGGACGGCTGCGCGAGGTCTGGGACCCGCGGCTGGCCAACCCCATCAAGACCAGCTACGAGTACGACGGCGCCGGGCGCGTCACGAAGGTGACCTCGGCGGGTCAGCTGCCGTGGATGTTCGACTACGGCACGGCCGCCGGTGACGCCAACGCCGGCCGGCTGCTGAAGGTCCGCCGCGCCGCGCTGGTCGCTGGTAGCAAGAACCAGCTCGACGGTGAGGTCGCCACGAACGTCGTGTACAACGTGCCGCTGACGAAGGGCGCGGGTGGCCCGCACGACGTGGACTTCGGGGCGATTTCGAAGTGGGGGCAGAAGGATCTGGCCACCGACGCCACGGCGCTGTTCGGGCCGGAGACCGACCCGGGCACCAACTCCGCGGATGGGACCACCCCGGGCAGTGGCGGCTACACGTACGCCACGACGCACTACCTCAACGCCTCTGGGCAGGAGGTCAACACCGCCACCCCCGGTGGGCATGTCGACAGCCAGCAGTACGACGAGTACGGCAACGTGGTCTGGTCGCTGGAGGCGACCAACCGGGAACTCGCGCTGGGCACGTTGCCGGAGGCCGAGGCGAAGGCGGCCGAGCTGAACCTGCCGGCCGATAGTGCGGCCCGCGCCCAGTTGCTGGCGTCGAGGAAGACGTACAGCCCGGACGGTCTCGACCTGATCGAGGAGTTCGGTCCGGTCGTCAAGGTCGCCCTCGAACGCGACCTGGCCAGCGACGGGCGGCCGACGCTGACGGCGGGTACGCAGGTCGTGGCGCGGGCGCACACCACCCACCGTTACGACGAAGGCAAGCCCGACGGGCAGGCCTACCACCTGGAGACCACCGAGACTACGGGTGCGCGGGTCGACGGCTACGCCACGGACGGCGACATCCGTGTCACTCGCACCGGGTACGACAACGCCAAGGGCGGTACGTCGGGCTGGACGTTGAAGAAGGCCACCTCGACCACCACTGACGCGGGTACCGCCTACGTCGTCTACGACGACGCCGGCCGGCCGTTGCAGTCGTGGGGGATCGGCTCCAACGGCGCTGACGCACGTACCACGGTGACGGTCTACTACACGGCCGGCGCGAATGCCTCCGACACTTCCTGTGGCAACAAGCCGGAGTGGGCCGGCCAGCCATGTGTTACCAAGGCCGGCGGGTCGATCACCGGCCAGCGCGCCGACATGACTGCCGAACTGCCGGTCAAGCGGGTGGAGGAATACACGCGCATCGGTGAGGCGTCGAAGGTGGCCGAGACGTCGGCGGGCAAAACCCGCCGTACCGTCACCACGTACGACGGCGCTGACCGGGTCACCAGTGTGCAGATCACCTCCGACGAGGGCGTGGCACTGCCGGCAACCACCACCGACTACGACTCGGTATCGGGACTGGCCACTGCCACCAGGTTCGGAACGGCGACCATCACCCGTGAGTACGACCTGCTGGGTCGGGTGATCACGTATACGGATGCCGACGGCGGGGTGACCCGCAGCGAGTTCGACAAGTACGGCAAGCCGTCGAAGGTGTCCGACAACACCGGCTCGTCGACGTTCACCTATGACCGAACGGCCGAGCCGCGTGGCTTCCTGACGTCGGTGACGGACTCGGTCGCGGGGACGTTCGCTGCCAAGTACTCGCCGGACGGCCAGCTCGTGGAGTTGAAGTATCCGGGTGGGATGACGCGTACCGACACGCTCGATGCGTCGTTCGCGCCGGTGGGTCGGGTGTACAAGCGTGACTCCGACGGCCAGACGATCTACTCCGAGCAGATCGTGGAGAACACCCAGGGCCAGTGGATCAATCACACGTACACGGGGGGGTCGAAGAACTACGGCTACGACACCCTGGGCCGGCTTACGTCGGTGCAGCAGACGATGGCGGCGCAGTGCACCACCCGCGCCTACGCCTACGACGGTCGGACCAACCGGATCGCCAAGCGCACCTACCACCCGGCCGCCGACGGCGGGTGCCGCGCCGATGGTGCGGCAGATGCGGAGGAGGGACATAGCTACGACTCCGCCGACCGCATCACCGACGCCGGCTACGTCTACGACGCGTTCGGGCGCACGACCGGCCTGCCGGGCGGGTTGACCAACACCTTCTACGCCAACGACCTGGTCGCCTCCCAGCAGACCGCTGACACCAAGCAGGACTGGACCCTCGACCCGGCCCACCGGTTCCGCGCCTACACCACCGCGAAACTGGTCAACGGCTCGTGGGCGAATGCCACGTCGAAGCTGAATCACTACGGTGACGACTCCGACGAGGCGCGCTGGGTCGTTGAGGACACCACGCTCGGGTCGATCACCCGTAACGTGTCCGGTCCGGACGCCGATCTGGTGGCCACCACGTCGGCCACCGGGGACGTCCGGCTGCAGTTGACGAACCTGCACGGCGACGTCGCGGCGACCATCGACACCGGGCTGACGGCGCCGGAGTTCTACAGCTTTGACGAGTTCGGCCTGCCGGCCGACGGCCAGGCCCAGCAGCGCTACGGCTGGCTGGGCGGCAAGCAGCGCTCCGCCGATGCCCTCGGCGGCGTGATCCTGATGGGCGTCCGGCTCTACAGCCCGGCGATCGGTCGGTTCCTGCAAGTCGACCCGGTACCGGGCGGCTCGGCGACCGCCTACGACTACTGCAACGCCGATCCGGTCAACTGCACCGACCTCGCCGGCACCTGGTCGTGGAAGAAGATCGTCGGAACCGTCGCCAAGGTGGCCTCGGTCGCCTCGATGATCCCGGGGCCGATCGGCACCATCGCCGGTGTCGTCTCCGCGGTCGCCTACGCCGCCACCGGCAACTGGAAAGAAGCCGCCTGGGCCATGGCCGGTGCGGCCGCCGCGGTGGTCGGCGCTGGAGCGGCAGTCAAGGCCGCGAAGGTCGCTGTCACGGCGGTTCGGGCGTCCAGCAAGGCGGCCAAGTTCGGCTCATTCGCCGCGAAGGCCGGGCGTGCCGTGAAGGGAGTGGTCAGCAGGGGCTGCAACTCCTTCGCCCCGGATACCCCGGTCCTGATGGCCGACGGCACCTACCTGCCGATCTCCGAGATTCAGATCGGCGACTGGGTGACAGCGGTCAACCCAGAGACTGGCGAACGCACTGCTCAACCGGTCCTCGACGTCATCGTCGGCCAGGGAACTAAGCATCTGGTCAATATTGATCTTGGCGGCGACAACAGTCAGCCACTGGTGGCGACGGACCAGCACCCGATCTGGGTCGTCGGCAAGGGGTGGACGTTCGCTGTCGAAGTCAAGCCTGGCGACCTGGTCATAACCTCCGATGGCGGACGGGTACGCGTTACCGGGGTTCACGACCTTGGCTTCGTAGTCGACCAGACCGTCTATAACCTCAACGTCGGCAACATCCACACCTTCGTGGTAGGTGCCGATAACGCTCAGTTGATTGTGCATAACGCATCGTCGTGCAGTGTTATGCAGCGGGAGATTGAAAGGGGGATCGCGCCGAGGACGGTCAAGAGGGCAGACAGTCCTAAGGTTCCGCACGAGAAGCCGCATGTCCACCTAAGGAATAGTGCAAGCGACAAGAAGTCATCGCATGCGCTTAACCAGGACGGGACATGGAAGCACGGGGGCCGCAAGCTGACCAACGCGGAGAAGAAGTGGTTTAAGAAGCATGGTTGGACCGCGCCTCGATGACAGCGTACTCTGATGAAATGGTACTACCGGATGTGCGGCAACCTGTACAGCAATGGGTAAATGAGAACTGGGATCGGGCAAGGTCGGAGATAGTTTCTGTCCATCTAGACGACCTAGGGGTGGTCGCCGAAGAGGCGTCGGCCGATGTGGTGTGCCGAACTGTAGTGGCGACCTTGGTCGAGCTTATGAGATCCGTCTCGGAACTTCCTGGTTTGGATGCTGTCTCCCCCGCCGTGGTTATCACGCTGAAGCGCGTCGCGGTGGCGCCGGACGCGCCGTCGGCCCCGCGTTTCTTGGCGCCTTTATTGATGCAGCGCTTTGATCCTGCCTGTTCTCCGGAGCTGTACCTCTATCCTCGAGTCTTGAAGATGGATTTCGAGGTGGTAGAAGAGCATAGGTACCCAATAGCTCTGGCCGAGATAACTGCGGATGGGAGCGTCCATGTTGCCGCATATGAGAGGTACTGGCGCTTCGAGAGCGAGATTAAAAAAGGCGAGGAATATCATGCAGCGGCCTATCTCGAATGCTACTCTTCGCCTTTGATTCGATACTGAACTCTTCGACGGAGAGAACGGCTTCGCCTTAAGTTCGATTGTGCTAAGGCATCGCCTATGGTGCGGCAGCCCCCGCCCGGGCATCAGCCCCACCCTGTAAGCTTCTGTCCCGTTACCGATCAAGCGAGATTGCTGCGTGAAGCTGATCCACAGTGGAGGGTCGGCGATATACGGCTGAAGTTGACGATCCTGCACGGCGACGTCGCGCCACCATCGACCCGGGCTGACCTCGCCGGAGTTCTACAGCTTCGACGAGGGCCGGTCCAGATTGAACGCTGCACTGATTGCATAGGGCCAGGTCGCCAAAGCGAGCCCGTAGTTCGACCGCGTTCCAGTGCGGGGTGAAGCTGAGTGAGCGGGCCGCCATTGGGGAGGGAAGATTACGCACTGATCATGAGATGAGGGTGGCGGTAATGTTTGGCTGGGTTGTCGAGAAACCGGAGTGGCCTGAGGATGTGGCATTTGGCCATGGCGAATTGGTGATTCTTCAAAATCCGGCGGACACTGCAACGGGAACATTGCCCGATGATGTGGTCGGGAGTCGGGGTGTGGTAGTCAGCTGCGATGACCACACCTCGGGAGGCGAGGACGTTACCTACTCGATAATCCTTCTGGAGGACGACTCGCCTTGGGTGCTGTCGGCTGCGTTCCTACGGAGCATCGGCGCCTACCACTCGTCCGCAGGAATTGCCTACCGTCCGGTGCTCGGGAACGGCACATTGGTGCAGGTGTTGGCTAACGAACGCACGGAGTGCGCTGGTATTGCGGGTCAATTTGGCGAAACCACGGGGCTATGGTTCATCCAGTCACTGGGTCCGCCAGAGGGATATTGCGTACGGCTTATGGTTTCCGGCCACACGGCAACGGTAGACCCGGCCGATCTTGCCATTGCTGCCGAGCTGACTGAATGGCCTCCGGGAATGAGCTGAGTCGCACCGTCCGACTTACCCGGTCGGCAGATCAGCGTGCGCGGGGGTCGGTTAGAGGAGGAGCGTCCGGAGGGCCTTTGCCTCGACTTGGAGCTGCTCGTCGGGGACGTGTCGCTCCGTGTCTTCTTGGGGCAGGAGCGGGAAGGGGCGCCAGGGGCGGAGTCTTCGACGAATCGCGGAAGCAGATGCATGTGCAGGTGCGGAACGCTGTTGCCGAGCGTTTGGTAGTTCATCTTGAGCGGTCGGTAGTAGGTCGCTAGTGCCCGGCCGACCTTCAGGACGTCCTGCCAGTACGTCGTCGATTGGTTGCCGGGTAGATCGATTGCCTGCACGACGCGGGCGTGGGTAGCCGCGTCGAGACTGCTAGTCCTGGTCTGCCTCGATGCCCGCGGCGCGGCAGATCTGGCGTACCCGCTCCCGGGTGTAGCCCGTGGCTCGGACGATGTCGACCTGGCGCATGCCGTCGCGCGCGGCTTTCACGATCGCGTCGGCCAGCCGTTCGCGTGCCCGGACCACATCGGCCCTTGCCTCGGCGATCAGCCGCTCAGCCGCGGTCTGCGCATCGCCAATGGCGGCTTGCGCCTCCTGGTATGCGCGTACGGCGGATTCAAGGTTGTCCGACACGTGGCGATGGTCGCATTATCCGTTTTGGCCAAATGAAGGCGGAACCGATTAGGCCAAATCTGCCCTTGCGCTGTTTTGCCAAACGGGCGACGATGGCAGTTGGCAGTCGTCAATAGGCGGCCTCTGATCGGCGCTCGCGGTGCCAACCAGGGGCCTTGGCGGGGAAGGGTCTGGACCAGTGTCCGGTATGAAGGCGCGTCACTACGCACCCATCGCTCCACTGGAGACCGAACCGCTCGGTTCGTACACCGAGTCCGAGCAGCGTGAGGAGGCGCTGCGCGATGCGCTGCGGGGAGTGGAGTTGGGCACGTACGACCAGCGGATGATCGACTGGGCAGTCAAGAGGTTCGACAACTCAGCCCTGCGCGTACTGGTGAGCTGGTTGGAGCGGACTCGGAACGCCGGGATGGTCAGTGTGCTGGAGGTCGACAAGAAGCGTCAGGGTAACCCAGGGCGGTTTGCGCGGTGAGCACGCTGCACCGGCCGACGGCTCGTACCTGGCTGTGCGCGACCTGCTGGCTGGCGTGGCCGTGCGAGACCAGGCGGCGGCAGTTGTTGGCGCACTACGACGGCGCACCGGCAAGCCTGGCGTTGGTGCTGAGCGCCGCGATGGTTGAGGCGGCGGCCGACCTGCGTGGCACCCCGGCCGGCGAGTTGCACGACCAGTTCGTGGGCTGGCTGCCCCGGTACGCCACGATTTCCCGGCACGCGACCGCGCGATGAGCACCGATTCGGGCGTAACGCCAAGATTGCACCCACTGGAGACGCCGCGTCCTTGTGGCACCACGGAGGGCGCGGGGTCGCCGCCCCTGGACCGGCGGTTGGTGATCGCGATGGCGGTTGGCCTGGACGCGCTGCAGAGCCGCTGATCCCGGTGCCCTCCGAGATCTCGCCGGGTCGACGAATCCATGCTGGAGGGACAACCCGGAACACCGTGTCGGCCACTGTCGGCGACGGTTGAGGCGCGGTACGGTATCGCCCGACCGTGGGAGAGGGCAGGGAGAGGGCTGGGAGAGGGTGAGGACGTGCCGGTCACCGGACAACGGGTTGTCCGCCGGGCCCTGGGTCGAAGGCTGACTCTGCTGCGTACCGCCAGTGGTAAGAGCAGACGCGAGGTCGCCGAGGCCAGGCTGGGGATATCCGAGCCCACGTTGCACCGTATCGAGACCGGGAAGGTACCGGTGACGGTGGCGAACGTACGTGCGCTGTGCTGGCTGTACGGAGCGGACGAGAGCGTCACCGCCGCGCTGGCGGAGTTGGCGTTGGGCACCTCGCAGGAGGAGTGGTGGGACACCAGCCCGGCGATACCGGAATGGTTCAAGCTCTACGTGGGGCTGGAGGCCAGCGCCAGCCAGATTTGCAGCTACGACGGTGAGATCGTGCCGGGTGAGCTGCAGACCGAGCAGTACGCCCGGTCGGTGTTCGGGGCGGAGCAGTCGGTCGACAGCGAAGTCGCCGAGCGGCAGGTCAAGCTGCGGATGCAGCGGCAGAAGACGTTGTTCTCCCGCAGTCCCGCGCCCCGGCTGGTCACCGTGCTGGGCGAAGGGGCGCTGACCCGGCCGGTCGGCGGTGCGGCGGTGCTCGAGGCCCAGATCGCGCACCTGCGGCAGGTGGCGCGGCGCGACAACATCGAGATCAAGGTGCTGCCCTGGTCGGTCGGCGCCCACGCCGCGATGGCGGGGGCGTTCCGGATCCTTGACTTCGACGATCCCGACGATCCCGACGTTGTGTACCTGGAGTCGCACGTGGGTGCCCTGTACCTGGAGGAACCCGCGGAGGTTGACGAGTACCGGCGGATCTTCGAGTTGATCCGCAAGGACGCGATCCCGGTGGAGGACTACCGGTGACCCGCGAAACCGGCTTATTGCGTCCTTTGTAGACTGGCCGCCGGCCACTATGCGGTACGGCGTCGGACGCGCGAGAATACCGGGAACCGGTGCGGCGTCAGGCAATGCGTCGGTGACCGGGCCGAACTTCCGTGACGACAGGTGAGGGCACGACCACCATGGACACTGCTCCGCAGGGCAACGCGCAGAAACCGGCGACCGCTGCCAGGATGTACGACTACTACCTGGGGGGCATCCACAACTTCCCGGCTGACCGGGAAGCGGCTGAGAAGGTTATCGCCCAGTTCCCCTTCATGCCGGTACTGGCGCGCGCCAACCGGGCGTTCCTGCGCCGTGGGGTGCGCCACCTGGTGGACGCCGGCGTGCGCCAGTTTCTCGACCTCGGCTCCGGCATCCCGACCGTGGGCAACGTGCACGAGATCGCCCAGGAGAACAGGCCGGACACCCGGGTGGTGTACGTGGACATCGATCCCGTCGCGGTGGCCGAGAGCCTGGAGATCCTCGACGGCAACGAGTGGGCCACGGCGGTGCGGGCGGACCTGTGCAACCCGCGCGCGGTACTCGATCACTCGGAAGTGCGGCGCGTGCTGGATCTCGATCAGCCGATCGGCCTCGTGATGGCCGCCGTGCTGCACTTCGTACCCGACGACGCCGAGGCATACGACGTGGTCGCCCAGTTCGTCTCCGCGCTCGCCCCGGGCAGCTACCTGCTCGCGTCGCACATCGCCGCCGAGAGCTTCATGCCCACCAGCGACCAGATGAAGACCGCCTCCGACGTCTATCAGCGGCGAACCACGACACCCGTCGCGGCGCGTACCCGCTCCGACGTTCAGCGCTTCTTCGCCGGCCTTGAACTGCTGGAGCCGGGTGTGGTCTGGCCGCATGAATGGCGGCCCGACGAGGATGTGCCGGCGGAGTTCGCCGACAATCCTCAGCACAGCGGGGGATGGGTCGGCGTCGGTCGCAAGATCTGAGGCCGTCGAGCACCCTGCGGTAACTGACTTCGTACCGTGAAGGTCGGCCGGCTGCCGGCGTGGTCCGCTCAGTCGGCGAGCAGTTGGTCGAAATCACCCTTCTTGGCGCCGTCGAGAAAGGAGTCCCACTCCGCTGTGGTGAACCGGACGGTGCCGGCCTCGGGGTTCTTGCTGTTGCGGACCTCGATCAACCCGGCGTGCCGGCGGGCCTGTACACAGCTGCCGCCGTTTCCGGTCGACCTGCTGGACATGATCCATCCGGTCTCGCTGTTCATCGGTTCTCCCCCATCGGTCGGGCGTCCTCAAAGGACCTGAAGTGCTATGGGCGTGGCCGGACCCGTCGCCGCGACGACGGTGGCGAGGCGTTGCGGCACTCGGTTGCCTGTCTCGGATGACCGGTCTCACCGTCGGCGCCCCTCCCCCCGAACAACCGCCAGCTATGGCGCGGCTCTCTACAACTTCGTTGGGTGATCGGATCGGGAGTCGACGCGGGCCCTGTGCCAGTCGCTCGCCCCGGTGACCAGCACGTCCTGACATCTGCCTGCTCGCCTTCTCTTTCACGACGAAAGTCGAGGCACGTAGCGTAACCGAAACCGGTCCCCATGCACGATCTCTGCACGACGTCTGGTCGGCGTGAAATCTTGCACGCCGAATTAAGTGACTGTCATGATTACTACCGCGAGGACGGAGCGGCCGACACCGCCGTCACGCTCCGACCACGATCCGGTCCGTTTTAGCCACGAGGGGGCGGGCATGGAGATCCTCAGTCCCACCGTCAGGATCGATGCCGACCCACAGCAGACCGCCCTCGACGTGGAGGTGGAGCTTGCCCGGTTGCGCGCGCAGGTGGCACGGCTGGAGGCGGAACGCGCGGCGCTGCGGTGGGCCGTCGGCCATGACGACCTGACCGGGCTGGCGAACCGCAGGCGCTTCCACCGACTTGCTTCAGCGCTGCTCCGTGCGTCCGTACGGCCTGCCGCGGTCATCGTCCTGGATCTCAACGGCTTCAAGCCCATCAATGACCGACTCGGTCACGACACCGGTGATCGCGTCCTGTGTGTCGTCGCCAGGCGACTGTCTCACTGCGTCGGCGACGACCTTGCGGCCAGACTCGGTGGTGACGAGTTCGCCGCCGTGCTCACCTGCCCTGACCCGCACCATGGCAAGCAATGGTGGAAGCCTGCGGTCACCACCTTGTCTGCGACCATCGCCGAACCGATGGCGGTGGCCGGCCATACCGTCGCCGTGACCGCGTCGATCGGCGTCGCCCCAGCGCATGGCGACGCCCAGGTCGCAGACCTCCTCCGCGAGGCGGATCAGGCGATGTACCAAGCGAAGGCGAGCGGCAGCCGCCACTCCGTCTGGGGCGCCGACCCGGCCGACGCGGGCGAGGGAACGTGCCAGCCGCGGGCGGCTCCGCAGGCGCGGTCGGCAGCCCATGGGCACCCACCACCACTCGGTCCCCGGATCCTGGAATTCGCGATAGTCCCGTCATCCCAGTGAAAGGAGGACGATGTCTGCCTCGACGTCGAACCCCATCCAGCGCAACCCGGGTGAGGTGGCCACGGCCGGCACCTACCGGCGCAGCGATCCGATCTGGGTCTACCGGTCCGGGACATGGCAGCCCGGCGTGGTCGAAGCGGCCTCCTCCACGGCGGTGATGGCCACCTATCGCTGTGGCCAGGGGCGGGGGACCGCGGTCGACACCATGTCCGTCGACTACGTCAGGCGCCGCGCGGAGATCGACCCTCAGCTCGACCGGACCCCCTCCGGTCCGGCAACCGCCGCCTGACCGCCGCGCACCGGCCACTCCGTACCGGGCGGACCGGACTCAGGGATCACCCGAGCGCCCGGTCCAGGTTGAACGCCGCGCTGATCAACGCCAGATGCGTGAACGCCTGCGGGAAGTTGCCCAACTGCTCCCCGGTGCGCCCGATCTCCTCCGCATACAGGCCGAGGTGGTTGGCGTACGTGAGCATCTTCTCGAACGCGAGCCGGGCCTCGTCCACCCGTCCCGCCCGGGCGAGCGCTTCCACGTACCAGAACGAGCAGATCGAGAAGGTACCCTCATCGCCCTTTAGCCCGTCCGGGCTCGCGTCGGGGTCGTAGCGGTACACCAGCGAGTCCGACACGAGGTGTTCGCGGAGAGCCTCCAGAGTGGACAGCCACTTCGGGTCGGTGGGGGAGACGAACTTGGACAGCGGCATCATCAGCAGCGCCGCGTCGAGCACGGTGCAGTCGGTGTGCTGTACGAACGCCTGCTTCTTGTCCGACCAGCCGTGCCGCATGATGTACCGGTAGATGTGGTCTCTCGCCTCCCGCCAGTGGGCCAGGTCGGCGGGGAGTCCACGGCGGATGGCCATCCGCATGGCGCGCTCGATCGCCACCCAGCACATCAGGCGCGAGTACACGAAGTTCTTGCGGCCGCCGCGGGTCTCCCAGATGCCCTCGTCGGGCTGGTCCCAGTGCTCGCAGACCCAGTTGACGATGTCGGTGACCGAGTCCCACGCCTCGCTGGAGATCGGCTCGGCCCACTTGTCGTACAGGTAGATGGCGTCGATCAGGGCGCCGTAGATGTCGAGCTGCAGCTGGCCGGCCGCGTCGTTGCCGACCCGTACTGGGCGGGAGCCCGCGTGACCGGCCAGGTGGTCCAGTTGATGCTCGGGTAGCCTCGTCCGCCCGTCGATGCCGTACATGATCTGCAACGGGCCGCTCGCTCCGTACTCGCACGTGCAGACCCGATCGGCCAGGAAGTCCATGAACGCGGCGGCCTCACCGGTGAACCCGAGCCGCAGCAGGGCGTACACGCAGAACGCGGCGTCACGGACCCAGACGTAGCGGTAGTCCCAGTTGCGCTCGCCGCCGAGCTGCTCGGGCAGGCTGGTGGTCGGGGCGGCGATGATCGCACCTGTCGGGGCGTAGGTGAGTAGTTTCAAGATCAGCGCCGAGCGGTGTACGGTCTCCCGCCACCGCCCGCGATACTTCGACTTCGACACCCAGCGCCGCCAGTAGCGTACGGTCGCCGTGAACTGCTCCTCGGCGTCGGCCACCGTGATCGGCTGGGGCACGGCCCCGACCCCGTCGGCCCCGACCCCGTCGATCTGGTCGAGCGCGAAGACGGCGCGCTCGCCCTGCCCCAGGGTGAACCGGGCCGACGCGTCCTGCCCGTCGCACTTGACCGGGACGGTCGCGGTCAGCGCGAGCGACAGCGACGGTGACTCAAACACCACCGCGCCGTCGCGGTAGTGCACGGTGTGGGGCTGCGTCGCGTACCCGAACCGGGGCGCGACCTGAACCCGGAACGGCAGCGACCCGCGGGCGCAGGACACCCGCCGGATCAGCCGGCGCCGGCCGGGGTCGCGGGGGTCTTCGGTGACCGGCATGAAGTCCTGGACCTCGCCCACCCCGTCCTCGGCGAAGAACCGGGTGATCAGGACGTTGGTGTCGGGGAAGTAGAACTGCCTGGTCCTGGCGCTGACGTCGGCGGACACCGAGAAGGAACCGCCCCGCTCGGCATCGAGGATGGAGGCGAACACGCTGGGCGAGTCGAAGCGCGGGCAGCAGTACCAGTCGATGGAGCCCTCGGAGCCGACCAGCGCCGCCGTTCTGAGATCGCCGATCAGGCCGTGCTCGGCGACCTGCAGGTACCGGCCGGTGGTCGTCGACTCGCCGCACAGGCGCGGCTCGACCAAGGTCATGGCGTTCTCCTCGCCGCAGGGCCGCACCAGTCATTATCCGCTCGCGCGCGGGACGGCTATCAGCGGCCGAGGGCACGGCGCAGGAATTCTCCCGCCTGCGCCATCCCCGCGCGCGGCGCGGGAGTCTGCGTGATCGGGTTGAGCAGGACGAAGTCGTGGATCGTGCCGCCGTACCGGACCTGGGTGACGGGCACCCCCGCCTGGGACAGCTTGCGCGCGTACGCCTCACCCTCGTCGCGCAGCACGTCGTGCTCGCCGTTGACGACGAGGGCGGGTGGAAGTCCGCTCAGTTCGGCGGCGGACGCCCGCAGCGGCGACGCGGTGGGTTCGCCGCGCGTCGCCTCGTCCGGCAGGTACGCGTCCCAGAACCACCTCATCGACGCACAGGTCAGCCACGGCCCGTCGGCGTACCGCTCGTACGAAGCGGTGTGGAAGTTGGCGTCGGTGACCGGGTAGAACAGCACCTGCCCCGCGATCGCGGGGCCGCCCCGGGCCTTGCTCATGAGGGTTAGTGCCGCCGCCATGTTGCCACCGGCGCTGTCGCCGAACAGCGCGATCCGGCGCGGGTCGCCGCCCACCTCCCCGCCATGATTGGCGGCCCACTCGAGGACGGCGTACGCCTGTTCGTTCTGCAGCGGGTACCGCGCCTCGGGGGCCGGTACGTAGTCGACGAAGACGACGACCGCGCCGGCCACGGTGGCCAGTTCGCGGGTCAACCGGTCGTGGGTGTCCCTGTCGCCCAGGATCCAGCCGCCGCCGTGGCAGTGAATGATGATCGGCAGCGTGGCGCCGCCGTTCAGCGGCCGGACGACCCGGATGTTCACCTCGCCGGTCGGGCCGCCTTTGACGACCCGGTCGTCGACATCGGCCGGCACCCGGCCGGCCTGCACACTGGCCTGGACGTCGCGCAGCACCTGCCGGGCGTCCTGCGGTGAGAGTTCGTGGAGCGGCGGGCTGCCGGCGGACGCGGCGGCAAGGTCGTCGAGCCACGCCTGCGTACGCGGCTCGACGACCACACTGCCGGTGGCTTCCTCGTGATTCTTGACAGCGTCGGTGCTCATGCCGGGCCGCTACCCGCAGTCCGTGTGATCACCCTCGGCGTCTGACCGTAAAAGCGACCCCTGCGCCAGGGGTTCCCGCTGGCCGTTGGGGCTCGACTTCTCATCATTTTCTTAAGCGGACTCTCGCGTCGCCCACCGCGAATTTTCACCGTCCCCCGCTAGCGTCGTCGCGGCACCCAGGGGTGCCACACCCTGCTGGCGCGCCGCTGCACGGCCGGCCGCGCCACGAATCTGAGGGGATTCCGCTGATGATCGAGGCTGTCGGCCTCACAAAACGCTACGGTGATCGGCTGGCCGTCGACCAGCTTTCCTTCACCGTCAAACCCGGTCAGGTGACGGGCTTCCTCGGCCCCAACGGAGCCGGGAAGTCCACGACCATGCGAATGATCCTTGGTCTCGACGCCCCGAGCGGTGGCACGGTCACCGTGAACGGCAAACCATTCGTCGAACTCGCCAACCCGATGCGCGAGGTCGGCGCTCTGCTGGAGGCCAAGGCGATCCACGGTGGTCGCAGCGCGTACAACCACCTGCTCTGCCTGGCGCAGAGCAACAACCTGCCCAGGCGGCGGGTCGACGAGGTGCTGGAACTGGTCGGCCTGACCGAGGTGGCGCGCAAGCGGGCCAAGGGATTTTCGCTCGGCATGGGGCAGCGCCTGGGCATCGCGACCGCCCTGCTCGGCGACCCGAAGATCCTGATCTTCGACGAGCCCGTCAACGGCCTCGACCCCGAAGGCATCCTGTGGATCAGGAACTTCATGAAGATGCTGGCCGCCGAGGGGCGCACGGTGTTCGTCTCCAGCCACCTGATGTCGGAGATGGAGAACACCGCCGACCACCTGCTGGTCATCGGACGCGGCCGGATGATCGCCGACTGCACCGTGCAGGAGTTCATCGACGCCAACTCCGAGTTGGTGGTGCGGGTGCGTACCCCGGAGCCGACCAGGCTCGCCGCGCTCGTGACCGGTGACGGCGGCAAGGCCGTGCCGGACGGCGAGGGCACGCTGCTCGTCACCGACCTGACCATGGACCGCATCGGCGACCTCGCGTTCGACAACGGGGTACGCCTGCACGAACTCTCGCCGCTGCAGGCCTCGCTGGAGCAGGCGTTCATGGAGCTGACCAGAGACAGCGTCGAGTACCACGCCGCCGTTCCCGGCGTCGACGAGAAGGGCCGAGCATGACGACGGTGACTCTCAGCGGGGCGTTGCCTCCCGCGACCCGCAAGGCCGGGATCGGTGGGGCGCTGCGGTCCGAGTGGACCAAGATCCGCTCAGTCCGCTCCACCATGTGGTCGCTGCTGGCCATGGCCGGCATCTCGATCGGGCTGATGTCGCTGATCGCGTGGGCGACGATGCACCGGTGGGCCCGGTTCGAGCCGCGGGAGCAGGCGGCCCTGCTGAAGCAGCCGTTGGAGATCATCCTGGTCCGGCCGGTCTTCGTCTGCCAGCTCGTCGTGGCCGTCCTCGGCGTCATGGTGATCTCGTCCGAGTACACGACGGGCATGATCCGCTCGACCCTGCAGGCCCAGCCGCGGCGGCTGACCGTGCTGGCCGCGAAGATCGCGGTCTTCGCGGTCCTGATGCTCGTCGTTGGCGAGCTGCTCAGCTTCGCGGCCTTCGGAGTCGGCAAGCAGATCATCGCCGGGCACATCCCGGTCAGCCTCAGCGACTTCGGGGTCACCCGGTCGGTGATCGGCGCCGGGCTCTACCTCGCGGTGCTCGGGCTGTTCTCGCTCGCCTTCGGCGCGATCCTGCGGCACACCGCGGGCGCGATCACCACGGTGCTCGGCCTGATCCTGATCGTGTCCAACCTGACCGGGCTGCTGCCGGACAGCTGGGGTCATCACATCCACGCGTGGATGCCCACCAACGCCGGCCAGCTCATCCTCCAGCCGCACCAGCTCCCGGACGACCTGTTGAGCCCCTGGCAGGGGCTCGGCGTCTTCGCCGGTTGGACCGTCCTGCTGCTGGCCGTGGCCGCCGTGCTGTTCAAGAAACGCGACGCGTAACCATCACGGCCGACGAACTCGGGCCGTGCACCCGGCGGGTGCACGGCCCGATCCGTAGGGCTACTCGGCCTCCGCGACCTGGTCCAGCGCCGGCAGGAAGTCGCGGTACGGCCCACGTCGTCGCGGTAGCGGTGACGACCGAGCCCGACGCGGCCCCGTGACTAGCGGTCCCGCGCGGCGGCCGTCGTCTGCGCGTGGTCGAAGAACTCGTCCGCGCTGTGCTGTGCCACTGCGGTGATGCCGGCGGTCGCCAGCAGCAGACCGAGCAGGGCCGCCACGGTCACCGGCCGGCGCCGGGGGGCGGGGGCGAGCAGGGCCCGCACCCGCTGGGGTACCGCGCGTGCCGTGGCGCCCAGCGCCGGCGCCGGGGCGCAGGGGGCGTGGATGAGGAGCGCGCTGCGCGCGAGCGTACGCGCCACCAGCGTGCGGTCACCGACCTTGGCGGCGGCGTCCTCGTCGGCCCAGCGCTCGACGGCGTGGCCGACGGCCCGGGCGGTCGGGATCAGGATCGGGTTGGCGGCCGCCGCGAGGTCGGCGGCCAGCGCCCACCACGAGTGGCTGTGTGCGAGGTGGGACGTCTCGTGCGCCAGGAGCGCCCGCCGCTCGGTCGGGTCGAGTTCGCGCAGCAGGCCGGTGCTGACGACGACGCGTCCGTCCGGCGGCGGCGTGCTGTAGGCGTCCGGCCGGTCGTCGTCGAGCACGATCAGCCCGGCGGCGTGGGGGAGCCCGTCGACCGCCCGGCGTGTGCCCCACAGCGCCGCCGCGCGGCGCGCCAGCACCGTGCCGGCGCGTGCGAGGGAGGCGGTGACCACGGCGATCGCGGCGACGGCCACGGCGACCGGCACCGGCGGCCCGGCGCTCAGCTTGGCGGGCGACCAGGGGCCGATCTCCGCGATCTCGGGCAGCCGCGCGAGCAAGGTGAACGCCAGCATCCCGCCGACCCACAGGCTGCTCGCCATCACCGCTACGGCCGCGAGCACCAGCAGTCGGGTCGCCGCCGCAGGTGGCAGCCGGCGGCCGAGGCCGGGGGCGGCCGCGGCGACGGCGAGCCACACGATGGCCCCGACGATCGACGCCGCGATCACGCGGGGCCTCCCCGGCTGCCGTCAGGCTTCGATTCGATCCATGGGCGACTTCGATCCACTGGCTGCCCTTTCGTGAGCCGCCGCGGCCCACTGCGGCGAGCGTATCGGCTGGGCTCGGCCGTTGTGTCGGCCAACCGGGCTGGTGAGACCGTTCCCGAATCTACTATGCGTGGCGTAGTAGATTGCTCGCGGAAGGCCGCCTTGACGCCGCTGGACGTAAGGTTGATCGGCACGACGCCCGGAGGCGACGACGATGAGTGATCGGCAGCGGCGCCGGGGATCCGGCGAGCTTGAGCACGCGACCCTGGCGGCGCTGTGGGCCGCGGGCGCCCCGTCTACGCCGACCCAGCTCCAGGCCGCGCTCGGCGGCACCCTCGCGTACAACACCGTGCACACGATTCTGACCCGACTGCTCGACAAGGGTCTGGTGGTCCGCGTGCAGCAGGATCGGCGTACGGCCTACACCCCGGTGAAGGACGCCGCGGAACTCGCCGCCGAGCGGATGCGCGGCGCCCTGGATGCCGGAGGCGACCGCGAGCTGGTCCTGCGCCGGTTCGTCACCTCGCTGACCGCGGCGGACGAGCGCGCGCTGCGCGAGCTGCTGAACAATGTCGACGGCCAGCGGTCGGACCGGAGCGACGACGAGCGGTGACTGTGCCCTACATGATGTAGGGTTCCGGGCAGGGGGGCGATCCGCCTCCGGTCACGCCGTTGGGAGCCCACTCCGGTGCATGCCTTTGCCGCGCACGCCGCATCAGCCGTCAATCCGCTCGACGCCAAGTCGGTGATCCAGGCGTTCGGTCTCGTCGGTGTGCTGGTCATCCTGTTCGCCGAGACCGGCCTCATGATCGGGTTCTTCCTGCCCGGTGACTCGCTGCTGTTCATCGCCGGCATCGCGGCCTCGCCGGTCGCCGCCGACATCGTCGGGGTCCAGCTGTCGCTGCCGGTGCTGCTGGTCGGGGCGCCGATCTGCGCGATCGTCGGGGCTCAGCTGGGGCATGTCCTGGGCGCCCGCTACGGGCGGCGGCTGTTCACGCGGCCCGACTCGCGGCTGTTCAGGACCGAGTACGTGGACCGCGCCGAGTACTACTTCAACAAGTACGGGCCGGCGAAGGCCGTGATGCTGGCCCGCTTCGTCCCGGTCGTCCGGACCTTCCTCAATCCAGTGGCCGGCATGCTCCAGATGCCCGCCCGTCGGTTCCTGCTCTGGAACGTCATCGGCGGTCTGCTGTGGACAGACGCGATCGTGCTGGTCGGCTACCTTCCGGCGCGCAAGCTGCGCGACACCATCGGCGCTGCCAACATCGACAAGTACCTGCTGCCGGTCGTCGTGCTGATCGTGCTGCTGTCGCTGATCCCGATCCTCATCGAGATCGTCCGGTCCCGGCGCGACCGCACCCACGCGGCCACTCCCGATCGGGTCACCGATCGGACGGCGCCCGGGCCGCGCCGGTGAGTACCTGACCGCTGCCGGACTTTTCTTGATCCACTCTTCGAGGCCGCCGGCAGATCGCCGCGTGTTCAGCTCCCAGCAAGGTGACGACCCTAGCGTCCTGCGCATTACTGGTCGATGGGAGCACTACCTGGCACAAACCGCTCTACACGGCGCTGGCGCGCGACGGCTTCGGCAGCCCCGACACCAAGCCGCTGTGGGAGCTGGCCCAGCGCTTCGGTGCCGATCTCGTACTCCACGGCCACGACCACAGCTACCAGCGGTTTGAGCCGCAGGACGCCAACGGCAGGGCCGACCCGAACGGCCTCCGGGAGTTCATCGTGGGAACCGGTGGCGTCGACCTCCGCCCCAACCTGGCCCAGGTGCCCAACCTCGCGGTCGCCAACGGGGACACGTTCGGCGTACTGAAGCTGACGCTGCGGCCCAGCGGCTACGACTGGCAGTTCGTGCCGGAGGTCGGCAACGGCAACGGCACCTTCACCGACGCCGGCTCGGCGACGTGCTCGAAGTCGCGGCACGGCCAGGACGAGCAGCGGCAACAGGAACGGTAGGAACCGAACACCACGACCGCCGGCCCGGTCGGAGCGCGATCCGCTCCGGCCGGGCCGGCTTGCGTTGGTTGGTGGATACCCCCATGGGTACAGGTTCCGCAGGGGGCAGCCTCATGATCACGCTTGCCCTGGCCGGCGACACCATGCTGGGAAGGGCGGTTGGGCGGCTTCTGGCAGCGGAGCCGTTCGAGGCGGTGATCGCCGCCGAGGTACGGGAGTTGACGGCGGGCGCGGACGCGTGCGTGGTCAACCTGGAGTGTTGCGTCTCCGACCGCGGCGCGCGGTGGCCCGCGCCGGGCAAGTTGTTCTTCTTTCGCGCGCCGCCCCGCGCCGCGGACGCCCTGGCATGGTTGGGGGTGGACTGCGCGACGCTGGCCAACAACCACGCCCTCGACTTCGGGCCGGCGGCCTTGGCCGACACGCTGGCGTACCTGGCCGACGCCGGAATCCGGACGGTGGGCGCGGGCGCGAACGTCGACCAGGCCCGCCGGTGGCGGGTGATCAGCGCGGGTGGGCTGCGGCTGGGTGTGCTGGGAGTGACCGATCACCCGGACGACTTCGCCGCCGGCCCGGACCGGCCGGGGGTGGCCTTCGCCGACCTGTGGACCGAGGTTCCCGACTGGCTGCCCCGGCAGATCGCGGCGATGCGTGGACGGGTGGACGTCGGCCTGGTCAGCCCGCACTGGGGGCCGAACATGACCACCCGGCCGCCGCCGCACGTGCGGGCCGCCGCCCGTGAGTTCGTCGCCGCCGGGGCAGATCTCGTCGCCGGCCACTCCGCCCACGTCTTTCACGGTGTCGAGCGGCCGGTCCTGTACGACCTCGGTGACTTCATCGACGACTACGCCGTCGACCCGCGGCTGCGCAACGACCTCGGCCTGCTGTTTCTGGTCGGCATCGACGCCCATGGCATAGCCGAGTTGGAGGCGGTGCCGTTGGTACGGGAGTACTGCCGCACCAGGATCGCCGACCGGACGGAAGCGGCATGGGTGCGGCGGCGGTTCGCCACGGCCTGCGCCGAATGGGGAACCGAGGTCGTCGTCACCGGGTCGGGGCGCCTCGTCGTCCCTCTTCGTTGACGCGGGCTAGGGGCAACTGCCGTCCATTAAATCGGTGCCGGGTGGATAGCCCGCCGCCGTCGGGGTACCTCGTCAGCGCCGGCCTGGTACCGATGGCCTAGTTCATCTCATACCGCCGGCATAGTTCGCACCACGCGTGGTCGCACTAGGCGAGACCCCAGCAGTTCAAAGGTCAGTACTCAGTACTCCGACTCTGCGATCTCAAGGGGGTAGTGGTGCACAAGCGGATCAAGCATGGATCGCCGCAGAGGGCGAGAGGTACTCCTGGTCGACGCAGCGGCGCATTGCTGCGGGTGTCGGCAGCGGCGGCGCTGTCAGTGATGGTGGTGTCGCTCGCCGTCATGGTCCTGGGTGGTACCAGTGGGTTCGCGGCAGCCAGCCGTCCGCTGACAGAGGACCCGTCTGGGACGCCGACGATGACCGTGTCGCCAACGGTGACGGTGTCGCCGACGGTGTCGCCAACGGTGACGGTGTCGCCGACGGTGTCGCCGACAGCGACGGCAACGGCAACGGCCACCGTGACGCCGACCGGTGCGGTCAGTGCCGGTGGTGGCGGCACCGCCGCCGGTTCCGGCGGTGGCAACGTTGCGATGTCCCTGGTCAGCGCGGGGCTCCTGGCTGCGTGTGGCCTCCTCGTAGCACGGCGACGCCGGCTTACGAATGAGTGATTATGTGCGGCGACTGGTCTGCAGCGCGGTGTTCAGCCTGTTCATCGCTTTGACCGCGCTGCTGACCGTCGGCCCGTTGGCGGGGATGCTGATCGCGCCTGACTCATCCGCGCCGACCTGGGTTGCCCCGCCGACTGCGCCCGACGCAGCGGCGGGGCCACCCGCCGCTGCGTCGCCCTCGGGTCCGGTGCTGCCCCGGTCCGTACCGGTGCGGATGTCGATACCCGCGATCGACGCGGACTCCTCGCTGCGGCCACTCGGGCTCAACCCCGACCGGTCCGTTGAGGTACCGCCCGTCGAAGACCCGATGCAGGCCGGCTGGTACTCGCTCGGTCCGACCCCCGGGGAGCCGGGCGCCAGCGTGATAATCGGGCACGTCGACGGCTACCACGAGCCGGGCATCTTCTACTCCCTGTACAAACTGAAGCGCGGCGACCAGATTCGCATAGACCGCCGGGACGGCACCTCCGCCCGGTTCGTGGTCTACCGGACGCGACAGGTGGACAAGAACGACTTCCCCACCGATCAGGTCTACGCCGCCACCCCCCGGCCGGAGCTCCGCCTCATCACGTGCGGCGGCAGCTTCGACCGGCGGTCCGGAAACTACAGCGACAACATCATCGTCTTCGCTTCCCTCGTCGGATCGAGCTGAGTCGCACGGTGTCACGCCCCGGCGCAGCAGGAGTGCCTGCTCTCCCGTACGTAGTGCGGGTCGTGCCACCAGTACCCGGCGTTGGCGGGGTGGTCCGGGACCGGCTCGAGGACGGTGGTGGTGACGGCCGCCGCGGTGCGCGTGGCCGTACCGAAGGGCGCGAGAAGTTCGTCCACAGTGTGCAGTTCACCGTTGGCCATCACCTGCCGTACGTTCGCCGCCTGGTTGATGTCCTCCAACGGGTTGCCGGCGAGGACAGCGAGATCGGCGTAACTGCCGGGTCGGATCTGCCCGACGGGTTCGGCGAGGAATTCGCCGGGCACCCGGGTGGCCGTGGTTAGGGCCTCGTAGGGAGTAAGGCCGTACTTCACCATCGCCCGCAGGTTCAGATGGACGCTGATCGCGTTGAACGCGATAGGCGAGTCCGTGCCGGTGATCACCCGGCCGCCACCGCGGATCATCGCGGTGATCTGGGCGACCTGGCGGGCGAGGTTCTCGCGGGCCACGGTCTGGTCGGTGGTCTTCGCCGCCGTGGCGGCGGCCTGGAGCGACGCGTACTCCCACGACGGGTAGAGCGTCGTCACCCGCCGGTCGGTGACCAGCGACGTGTCCTCGCGGAGCAGCGTGTTCGCCCCGAACAGCGTCGGCGCCCGTACCGCCTGGGAGGCGTTGAAGATGTCGATGACATCGCGGTACCCGGTGCCGAGCGCGGTCACCGTTCGGGAGTAGCCGAAGCGGTTCGTCGCACCGATGTGCTCCATGCCGTCGCCGCCGAACGCGAAAGCGGGGTAGTGGTAGTGCGACGTGATGGGAATGCCGCGCCGGTGCGCCCACTCCGTGACCGCGCGCTGCCATTCGGTGGGCAGCCGCACGTACGCCTTCATGAGGTCGTAGTCGAGCGCCCCGGCCCGTTGGAGTTCGAGTGCGAGTTGGTGCTCGTCGAAGGTCGGCCGCATGAAGTTGTAGAAGATGCGGGGGCCGTCGACCGCCTCGCCGGTGGCGAAGTAGCGCGGGGCCACGCGCGCGCCGGACTGGACCGCCTCGCGTGCCTCGACCATGTGGTAGGCGGGGCTTCCGGGGGACCGGGTCGTGGTGACGCCCAGCGACAGCCACAGCCGCCCCTGGCGGTCGCCGTAGCAGTAGCCCTGCATCTCCCGATGGTGGTGCATGTCGATGAGGCCGGGAATGACCACCGAGTCGCCGGCGTCGACGATTCGGCCGGCGCGACTCGGGCGGTGCGGCTCGACTGCGACGATGCGGTGGCCCTCGACCACGATGTCAACGTCGTCGCGCAGCTGGCGGCTGCTGCCGTCCCACATGCGCCCGGCGCGGATGACGGTCCGGCCTCGCGGCTGGGTGTTGGTCCAGGTCAACCGTACGGGGACGGTCTGCGTACGGGTGCCGTCGGCCGATACGAGGCGCAACCGGCCGTTGTTGAGGTAGAGCAGGCGCGTGGAGTCGCCGCTCCAGCTCACCGCGTCGGTGACCTCGTGGGTGAGCTGCCGTGGGGCGCCGGCGAACGTACCGTCGGGGTGGACGTCGACCACCCACAGGACGCTCGCGACGACGAAGGCCATCGTCGTGCCGTCGGGCGACCATACCGGGCCGTCGTCGCCCCGGGTCTGGATCGATCGGCCGGGCAGCGGGTCGATGTAGGTGCCCGCGCCGGTACGCCGGTCGACCAGCAGGATCTTGCTGAGCCCCTCCCGGTAGCGCGCCGAGTACGGCTTGATCGCCGCGAGCGCGATGACGTTGCCGTCGGCCGACCAGGTCGGGCGGCCCGGCTCGAACGTCGCGGTGAAGACCTTCCGGACGTCTCCCGAGGCGACCTCGACGGTGTACAGCGCCCCGGTCTGGTCCAGGAACGCCAGGTGCGAGCCGTCGTGCGACCAGGTGCCGGACACGGCCGCGGCGCCCGGTAGGTGGGTCAACTGGCGATCGGAGCCGGTGCGCAGGTCGCGGAGCCAGATGTCGAGCTTTCCGCCCCGGTCGGTCGAGTAGGACAGGTAGCGGCCGTCCGGCGACCAGGCGGGGTCACACTTCCACCAGTGATCGCGGGTCAGCGGGCGCGACGGCTGGCCGATCCGCATCGTGTAGATGTCGTTGAGCGCGCGGTACGCCACGTGCTTGCCGTCCGGCGACAGCACCGGGCTGCCGATACCCTTGACCTGCTTCGGGATCGCGGAGTCGAAGTCGCGCTGCCGCCTGCGGTACGCCGGCCGGACGACCGTCACCGGCGCGACAAAGCCGATGTTGCGCGCCGCGCCGCCGTCCACGGCGCGGCGGCGGATCGCACCGTCAGCGGTGTAGACGAACTCGTGCGGCGACGGCCACGAGACCCGGAATCCGAACACCTCCTCGCCGATCACCAGCGGCGTGCCGGAGCGCCACAACTCGCTGCGGCCGTCCACGGTGAGGCTGTAGACGAGGTCGTGGGAGTCGGGGGTCCACGCAGGACTGTGGATCACCTGGCCGGCGGGCACGGTAACCGCCGTGCTCCGCGCACCGGTGGCGACCTCCACGACGTCGATGCGGGTGTTGGCGACCACGAACGCGATGCGACTGCCGTCCGGCGACCACGCCGGCTCGTACTCCTCGGCCGGAGTGTCGGTGACCGGGGTGACGGCGCCGCTGACCAGGTCGAGAGTGTGGATGCCATAGCTTCCTGACAGGTCCGACGAGAACACGATCCGCCTGCCGTCGGGGGAGAACCGGGGCTCCCGGTGGTCGTACGGGCCGTGCGTCAACTGGCGCAGCCCTGACCCGTCTGGACGGATCGTCCAGATGTTGAACACGCCGTCGCGGTAGGACTGGAACGTGATGGTGCTGCCGTCCGGAGACCACTCGGGCTGGGCGATGTCGAACAGGTCGCTGGTCAACCGGCGCGCCGGACCGCCGGACGCGGGGAGCACCCACAGCACACCCACGACGTCGATCGCGATCATCCGCCCTTCGGGCGAGACCTGAGCCGCCAGATCCGTACCCTCGCGCAGATCGACCGTCCGGCCGGCGCCAGGAGTCCGAGACGCCGCCTGCGCCGGATCCGCCGTGCCGACCCCGGTCCCCGCGATCGCCGCGGCGCCGGCCACACCCGCCAGCAGGTTCCGCCTTCTGATGCCCGTCATGTGGTCTCCCCAGCTCACCCGTCGAGCATTATCGATGCCACACCTTACGCACGGCGCGTAACTGCCCCGTAGCGGCGAGCGCTCAACGGGCATGGGTGATCGATGAGCGGCCGGTTTCGGTCGTCCAACGGATCGGTCACGCCGAGCGCTGGCGCGGCCCCGACCGGGTCACGCCGTGGACGGCGTGGAGAAGACGCACCAGACGGCCTTACCGTCCTGGGTGGGTCGGGTTCCCCACCGGTTGGCGAGGTGGGCGACGAGCTGGAGGCCGCGCCCGTGTTCGTCTTCGGGGGTGGGGCGCAGCTTGCGGGGCAGGAACGGGGCGGAGTCGTAGACCTCGAGCACGATGTGGGTCGGGGTGCGGCGCATGCGCAGCTCGATGGGGGGCCGGCCGTAGACGATGGCGTTGGTGACGAGTTCGCTGACCAGCAGCACGATCTCGCTGGCACGGGCGTTCGAGACATCCCAGTCGTCGAGCACGCCGGCCGCGAACCGGCGCGCGTCGTGCACGGCGCGCTCTTCGGCGGTGATGTGGCGGATCGCCGATGTGGTCTGTTGCAGCTGGCCGGTCACCTGGGCCAGGAGCACGGCGATGTCGTCGGCGGGGCCGTCGGGCAGCAGGGCTTCGACGAGGGTGCCGGGGACGTCTTCGAGCGGCACGTCGACCTTTGCCAGCTGGGTGACCAGAGCCTCGATTCCGTCCTCGAGGTCGCTGTCGCGCTGTTCGACCAGCCCGTCGGTGTAGAGGGCCAGCAGCGCTCCGGCCGGCAGGTCGATCTGTACCTCGATGAGCGTGTGGGGGCCGGTGCCCAGTGGTGGGCCGGCCGTGCCGGACAGCAGGCGGGCCGGCCCGTCCGGCGTGACGAGCACCGGCGGCAGGTGACCGGCGTTGGCGTAGGTGAGGGTGCCGTGACCGGGGTCGTACACGGCGTACACGCACGTCACGATCTGGTCGTCGCCCAGGTCGCGGACGACCCCGTCGAGGAACTCCAGCACGTCCGCGGGCGGCAGGTCCAGCCGGGCGTACGCGCGCACCGCAGCCCGTAGCTGCCCCATCACCGCGGCCGCGCGCACCCCGCGCCCCATCACGTCGCCCATCACCAGCGCGGTCCGGTCGGCACCTAGTTCGATGACGTCGTACCAGTCGCCGCCGACCTGGGTGCCCTCGACACCGGCCCGGTAGAACGTGGCGACGTCGAGCTGGTCGGGGTCGAAGCGGTGCGCCGGGAGCAGGCTGCGCTGCAGTTCGTCGGCGATGCGGTGCTCGCGCGCCGCGGCCTCCTGCGCGGCGGTCGCGGCGGCGAGGGCCTGTTCGGCGGTGCGCTGCTCGGTGATGTCCTGGATACTTCCGCGCAGCCGGGCCGGGCGGCCGTCGGCGTCGCGGTCGAGTTCGCCGATCGCGCGGTGCAGACGTACGGTCCCGTCGGGGTCGAGGAGCCGTACCTCGAAGTCGAGGGGTTCACCCTGTGCCGCCGCCTCGATCGAGGCCCGGATCCGGTCGGCGTCGTCGGGGTGCACGCGCCGCAGGACGGCTTCGTCGAACCCGCCGCTGCGCAGGTCCTCGGGGCTGAGCTGAAGCTGGCGTACGTACTCGTCGGAGCCGACGATCGCGCCGGTCTCCAGGTCCAGCTCCCAGCTACCCACCGCCGCCAGCCGCTGCGCCTGGTCGAGTAGCTTCCGGCTGCGCTCCAGTTCGTCGCGCGCCCGGCGGGAGCGGTCGAGCTCCAGGTTGGCCCGGATCCGGGCGAGAAGCTCCCGGCCGGAGAACGGCTTGACCAGGTAGTCGTCGGCGCCGGCCTCCAGCCCTTCGACCGTCGCGCCGTCGCCGGCCCGCGCGGAGAGCATCACCACCGGGATGAGAGTGGTCGCCGGCTCCGCCCGCAGCGCGGCCAGCAGCCCGAACCCGTCAAGGTTGGGCATCATCACGTCGGTCAGGACGAGGTCCGGCGGGTTGGCCCGGACGTGCTCCAGGGCGGCCTGGCCGTCCGGCGCGGTGTCGACGCGGTAGTGGTCGACGAGCAGCGAGGCGATGTAGGCCCGCATGTCGGCGTTGTCGTCGACGACCAGCACCCGTGGCCGGTCGTCCAGGGCGGACGCGGCCGTCGCGGCCGCAGTGCGCCCGGTGGCCCGCGACTCCACCGGATCGAGCCAGCGCATCGCCTCGGTGACGAATCGTTCGGCGTGGCGGTTCGCGTCGGCCCCGCCCTCGGTCGCGCGGGAAGCGGGCTGATCGGTGGACGGCCGCCCGGCGTCGCGCCGGATCCGCACGGCGAAGGCGCTGCCTTCGTCCGGGGCGCTCTGTACGGTCGCCGTTCCGCCGTGCAGCCGGGCCAGTTCGGCGACCAGCGCGAGGCCGATGCCCGACCCTTCGTAGGCGCGTGACCGGACACCGGTGACACGGTGGAAGCGTTCGAACACCCGTGCCTGGTTGGCCGGTTCGATCCCGACGCCGGTGTCGATGACGACGAGTTCGACGCCGTCCTCCGTGCGGTCCAGGCGGACGGTGATACCCCCGACGAAGGTGAACTTCAGCGCGTTGGACAGCAGGTTCAGTACGATCTTGGCCCACATGTCCCGGTCGGCGTGGACCGGCTCGGGAAGTGGCGGGCAGTCGACGGTGAGGGTGAGCCCGGCTCGCTCGATCGCGGGGCGGAACGTCTCGGCCAGCTCGGCGGTGTAGCCGGCGAGGTCGAGCGGCTCGTAGCGCGGGCTGGTGGTGCCCGCCTCCAGCCGGGAGAAGTCGAGCAGGGAGTTGACGAGCCCGAGCAGCCGCTGCGCGTTGCGGTGCATGATCTCGACGCGCTCCTGCTGGGCTGGCGGCAGGGGGTTGGCCGGGTCGGCGAGCGCGTCCTCGGCGGGCCCCAGCAGCAGGGTGAGCGGAGTGCGGAACTCGTGGCTGATGTTGGTGAAGAACGTCGTCTTCGCCCGGTCCAGCTCCGCGAGCGCCTCCGCGCGCCGGCGTTCGGCCTCGTACGCGCGGGCGCTGGCGATACCGGCGGCGAGCTGGCCGGCGATCAGGTCGACGAACCCCTGGTAGGCCTCGTCGAAAAGCCGGTACCGGTTGAGGCTGGCCACGAGGAAGCCGTACGGTTCACTGCGGCCCTGCTGGGTCAGTGGTACCAGGCGCGCCTGCGTGGGCGGCTCGCTCCAGGCGCCGGTGGGAAGCGCCCTGAACCGCTCGCCGAGGTCGGTGACGGTGACGGCACGTCCCCGCGCGAGGGTGGCGGCGGGCCAGGGCTGATCGGGCGCGGCAAGGTCGATGACCGCCGGGGCTGCGGGGTGGCCGTCGGAGATGCCCGACGCGCCCGCCAGTCGCGCGGTCGCCATGTCGTCGTCGAACAGGTACAGCAGAGTGAACGGCAGCGACGTCGCGGCGGTGCCGAGATGCCGCTCCGCGGCCGCGAACACCTGCGCCTCCGTCCGGACGGTCGCAAGCTCCGAGCCGAGGTCGCGCAGGATGGCCATCCGGCGTTCGCTGACCACGCGCAGCGTGTCCTCGCTCACCACACACAGCACGCCGGCGATCCGGCCCGCGTCGTCGGTCAGCGGGCTGTAGGAGAAGGTGTGGTAGGTCTCCTCCGCGTACCCGCTGCGCTCGAGGAACAGCATGAGAGCCTCGTCCCAGGTGGCGGTCCCGGCGCCCATCACCGCGTCGATACGCGGGCTGATGTCCGTCCAGATCTCCGCCCACACCTCGCTCAGCGGTCTGCCCAGCGCCCACGGGTACTTCGTGCCCAGGGTGTCGCGACGGTAGGAGTCGTTGCAGAAGAAGGTGAGCTCGGGGCCCCAGCCCATCCACATGGAGAACCGTGAGCTCAGTATGATGCGCAGCGCCGTTTGCAGGCTCTGCGGCCAGGAACCGGGCGGTCCCAGCCGCGTCGATTCCCAGTCCACCGCCAGCAGGTCCGCGCCGACCTGGCCGGACGTGCGAAGCACGTCGTAGATGTCCGAGCCGTCTGCTCCGGTCACCGGAGCGCCGGTCTCGTCGCTGCCAGCCATCCGGCCGCCCCCCTGTCAGTCTGCCGAGCTCCCCGGCAAATTGACCGTCGGGCATGAGCTGCGCGAACAAGCGTACAGGGACTTCGCTGGCCCACTATCGACTGGCGGACACCGCGATCGGGCTGGAAAAACCATGACATTACAGACCAAAGCGAAGCCCCCGCAGACCGTCGACGGTCTGCGGGGGCTCCCCCCGGTGAAGTGATCAGTTGTTGACCTCGGTAGGGGATGGGAAGCAGGTCAGCGAACAGTAAGGGAAGCCACCTGTAATCATCAATATCGATATTCGTGACTCTGTGCCCGCTGCCTGGGCTGGGTTGACCGCAAAGCCGCCGTGCCGGAGGTCCACAGTGGGCCTCCGGCACGGCGGCGTGCTGGGATACCGCGTCAGCGGGCGCCGAGGAGGTGCTCCACGGCGAGCTGGTTGAGGTGTACGGCGCCGAGGCCACGCGCGCCGGCCGCGTCGGGGTCGAAGTCCTCGTACGCGCTGCGGTCGGCGAGCAGGTCGGCGTAGGTCTCCCCGTCGCCCAGCGTCGGCACCGCCAGTTGGCCGACCCGGGCGGCGTCCAGGGCGGCCTGGACCTCGGGGTCGGCGCGGAACGCCGCTGCCCGCTCCTTGAGTAGCAGGTAAGTGCGCATGTTGGCCGCCGCCGAGGCCCAGACGCCGTTGATGTCCTCGGTACGGGCGGGCTTGTAGTCGAAGTGCCGGGGTCCGGTGTAGGCCGGGCCGCCGTCCGCGCCGTGTTCGAGCAGGTCGACCAGGGAGAACGCGTTGAGCAGGTCGCCGTGTCCGAAGACCAGGTCCTGGTCGAACTTGATGCCGCGCTGGCCGTTCAGGTCGAGGTGGAACAGTTTGCCCTGCCACAGCGCCTGGGCGATGCCGGCGGCGTAGTTCAGCCCGGCCATCTGCTCGTGGCCGACCTCGGGGTTGACCCCGACCATCTCGGGGTGCGCGAGCTCGGAGATGAAGGCGAGAGCGTGGCCGACCGTGGGGAGCAGGATGTCGCCCCGCGGCTCGTTGGGCTTGGGCTCGATCGCGAAGCGCAGGCCGTACCCGCGGTCGATGACGTACTGCGCGAGCAGGTCGAGCCCTTCGCGGTAGCGGTCGAGGGCGGCGCGGATGTCCTTGGCGGTGTCTGATTCGGCGCCTTCGCGGCCGCCCCAGAACACGTACGTCTCCGCGCCGAGCCGCGCGGCCAGGTCCAGGTTGCGCATCACCTTGCGCAGGGCGTACCGGCGGACGTCGCGGTCGTTGCTGGTGAACGCGCCATCCTTGAACACCGGGTGGGTGAACAGGTTGGTGGTGACCATCGGCACGACCATGCCGGTCTCGGCCAGGGCCTCGGTGAAACGGGCGATCTGCTTGTCGCGGGCCGCGTCGTCGGAGCCGAACGGGATCAGGTCGTCGTCGTGGAAGGTGATCCCGTACGCGCCGAGCTCGGCCAGCCGGTGCACGGCCTCGACCGGGTCCAGGGCCGGGCGGGTGGCGTCGCCGAACGGGTCTCGCCCCTGCCAGCCGACGGTCCACAGGCCGAATGAGAACTTGTCTTCCTTGCTGGGGTTCACGGTCATGCGTTCCTCTCGGCGTTGGAAAAATGCGGTGCGGGGCCCGCTGCCGGACCCCGCACCCATTACCACTTCTGATTACGGCGTGCCGACGCCGGCGCCGCCGAACTCAGCCCAGTTCAGGTTGAACAGGTTGGCGGTGGGCCCACCCGGGACGGACTTGAACACCAGGTAGAGCCGGTGGGTTCCGCCCGGGTCGGTGATCGGGAACGTCTGGCTAGCGTAGTCGTTGTTCCCGGTCGTGGCATTGATCGTTGCCGTGGTGAGGAGGGGGCCGTCCACTGCGTCGAGGTGCAGCTCGATCGCTCCCCGCGGCGTGCCGGCGGTGGCGGCGGATCCGCCGGACACCCGGAACGTCACGGAGTTCATGTTGAGGAAGTTGACGACCCGGTTGACCGCGACCCAGTCGCCCGAGTCGATGCCATTGCGGTTGTTTCCCCCGCCGGTCGGGTCGGTGGTGACCGCCGTCCCGGTGCCGACCCCGTCGGTGGCGTACTCCAGCTCCTGGCGCTTTGTCTGAATGACGTGCTGGTCGATCGTGGTCAGCGCCGGCTGGCCGTTCGCGCCCTGGTCGGTGTACGTGGCGGTCAGGCCGCCGTACAGGTAACCGCCGCCGTGCGAGGCGCCGTTCGGGTCGGTCTGCCACGTTCCGCTGCACCCTGGCACGGAGCCCTCGTTGTGACCGTGGCTGTCGTGGCCGAAGGTGAAGTTGAACGCGACCTTGTTGCAGTCGATCGTTCCGTCCTCGGGGTCGGTGACGGTGGCCGACCACGCGATCTTGTCACCCCAGTTGAAGAAGCCACCGTCGACCGGCGTGGTGAGCTGCACCGTCGGTGCGGTGTTGCCCACGGTGATCGTCGTGGTGGCGATCGCCGTCTTGCCGCTGGAGTCGGTGACGGTCAGCTTGGCGGTGTAGACGCCGTTGGCGGTGTAGGTGAACGACGGGTTCGCCTCGACCGAGTCGGTCGTGCCGTTGTTGTCGAAGTCCCAGGCGAACTTGATCGAGTCGCCGGGGTCCGGGTCGTTGGATCCGTCGCTGGTGAAGGTGACGGCCAGCGGTGCCTTGCCGCTCGTCGGGGTCGCCGTCAGCTTGGCGATCGGCGAGCGCTGGCCCTTGACGTAGCTGAACTTCACCAGCAGGGCGTCCGGGTTGGGCCGGAAGAACCCGTCGCCGTACGACATGAGGTAGAAGTTTCCGTCCGCGCCCCACTCCATGTCCATCGGCGCGTCGCAGATGAACGGGAGTTTGGTGCGGTCGGCCGACATGTCACCGCAGTTCAACAAGCTGTTGATCTTGAAGATCTGACCCTTCGAGTCGAGCTTGATCTCCTTCAGGGTGTCCCGGGTGAACTCACCGAAGAAGATCGATTTGTCGTAGTAGGCGGGGAACTTCGTCGGGTTGGGATTCTTCGGGTCGTAGTGGTAGGGCGCCGCGCCGTGCGGACCCACCCCACCGGCACCCAGCTCCGGGAAGAGCTGCGGGCAGGCGCCCGGCGTGGCCTGCGTGTACGACGCCGCGCAGGGGGTGCCGAGCGGTGGGTTGGCGTTGTCGCGGTACGAGTACCACATGTCCGGCGCGGTGAGCGGCGGCGTCACCGTCAGGCCGGTGTTGTGCCGCGAGGTGTTCTCCGGGCCGCGGGTGGGGTCGTCGCACGCGAACGGCTGCGGCGGGTCGTCGAGCGGCTTGCTCGCCTTGAAGTCCCACCGGTAGTACGGCAACGTCGGCGACACGCACACCGGCCAGCCGTAGTTCGCCGGCTTGCGGACGATCTCCAGCCGCCCGGTGCCCTGCGGACCGCGGTACTGCTGGGGGGTCTGCGAATCGGGCGAGTAGTCGGTCACGTAGGCGACGTCGTTGGAGTCGAGGTTCAGACGGAACGGGTTACGGAAGCCCATCGCGTAGATCTCCGGGCGGGTGCCCGCGGTCCCGGGCGCGAACAGGTTGCCGGCCGGGACCGTGTACGAGCCGTCGTCGGCCACCTTGATCCGCAGGAGCTTGCCACGCAGGTCGTTGGTGTTGAGCGACGACCGGCGGGCGTCGACGTACGGGGCGTTGTAGCACGGGTCCGGGCAGGACGCGGTCGGATTGACCGTCAGGTCCCCGTTGAACGGCGCGAAGCCGCCGGAGTTGCCGCCGCCGGCCGGCGTGTCGTCGCCGGTGACCATCAGCAGGTTGCCCTTGGAGTCGAACCGGATCTGCCCGGCGACGTGGCAGCACGCGCCGCGGTCCGTGTTCACCTGCAGGATCTTCTGCTCGGACGCGAGGTCCAGGTGCGGGGTCGGGGTCTCCACGAACGTGAACCGCGACAACTGGTTGTAGCCCTTGTACACGTCCCAGGCGTTCGGGTCCGTGCTGCTCGTGGGCGCGTTGGTCATCGGCGTGTTCAGCTTGGGCGCGTAGTAGAGGTACACCCATTTGTTCGTGGCGAAGTTCGGGTCGACCGAGCCGCCGTACAGGCCGTCCTCGTCGTGGGTGTAGACGGGGACGGTGGCGATGATGGACGTGACGCCGGTTGCCGGGTTGTGCAGCCGGACCTCACCGGTACGGGCGGTCTGGATGACCCGGCCGTCGGGCAGCACGTGGAACTCGATCGGCTCACCCAGGTTCGGTGGCGCGGCGATGGTGGTCATCTCGTAGTTGGCGAGGATGGTCGCACCGCAGTCGCCGTTACCCTTGCCGTCGGCCCACTGGATGGCCCCGGCCAGGTGGCGCTGGAAGGACGTGTCCTTGAAGGTCGCCGTGGTGGCGCCGAGGCCGGTGTAGAACGACCGGCCGCCCTTGTAGTCCTTGCACCAGGTGATCGGGTGGTCGAAGCCCATCGTGCCGCCGGTGTACGTGCTCTCGTCGACGGTGGCGAGGACGTGCGAGACCCCACGGACGTTGGTGGTGAAGTTGTAGTACGCGTCGGACAGCTTCCAGTACTCGGGCAGGCTCGCCGAGGCCGGGTGCACCCGGTCGGCGACCTTCATCGTCGCGCTCGTGACGCCGGACTTGCCGGACGCCCGGGTGCCGAGCACGTCGGTGAGGAACTTCCAGTCGGGCTGGGTCTCGATCGCCGAGTGGATGCCGACGAAGCCGCCGCCGTTGGTGAAGTACTCCTCGAACGCGGCCTGCTGGGTGGGGTTGAGGGACGCCGCCGAGGTGTTGAGGAAGACGACGACCCCGTACTTCTTGAGGGTGGTCGGGTTGAACTCGCGGGGGTCGTGGGTGGCCTTGATCTCGAACCTGTTGCGCTCGCCGATCTTCTCGATCGTGCCGATGCCGGTCCTGGTCTGCTCGCTGCGGTCCGAGGTGAACACCAGGACCTTGAAGTGGGAGTCTTCCCTGACCCTTTCCTCGGACCTATCCGACTGGTTCTGTTGCTGCTGGCGCTGCCCGGTCGGAGCCGGCGCGGGCGCCGCCGACGCGGGCTGCGCGGCGATCGCGGCCAGCGGGCTGACCAGAGCGACCAGGGTAAATAGCCTGCTAATCTTGCGTTTGACGGCTCTGTGCATCGGGTCTCCTCCCGCCGCTCGCCGTCGGCGCACCCGCCCCCGGGGTCGATCTGCACCGGACAATGGAGATGCGACCCTGGGGGCAGGCGGACGGCCAGGCGGTTCGTTGTTACGCCGGGGTTTGCGTGGCTAGCCGTGCTTCGTGCTGTTAGTCGTCGGTCTCGCCGTCTTCTCGCTCGTTGCGCCAGCTGGCGATGTTGTTGTAGCTGAGCTGCGCGAACTGCAGCGACTGGCCGGGCGCCGCGGTGCCGCCGGGGGCGTTGTCCTGCTCGTAGTTGGGGTGACGGAAGCCCGGCCTGCCGATCTCCTCGAGGAACTTCTGCAGCGGGACGTCGCCGGTGCCGGCCGGCACCATGGCGTAGCCGTCGGCACGGGTGGTGTCCTTCACCCCGTCCTTGACGTGGAACAGCGGGAAGCGCTTCGAGTGCCGCTTCACCGTCTTGACGGGGTCGAAGGTGCTGGTGCGCGTGGTCCCGTCGGGGGCGGTGTAGGTCTGGTAGCGGTACTGGGCGACGTAACCCCAGAAAATGTCCATTTCGAAGTGGACGAGCTTGGGGTCGGTCAGGCTGAAGAAGTAGTCCAGCGCGCGCAGGCCGGACGACCGGGTGGGCTTTCCGTTGGCGTCCAGCGGCCCCGAGTCCAGCAGGAAGTTGTACTCAGCGTGGTGGTTGTGCTGGTACAGCTTGATCCCACGCTGCCTGGCCAGCTCGCCGAACTGGTTGAATCTGTCGGCGGCGATCTGCCAGTCCTCCTTGTACCGGCTGTTGGTCGGGATGGAGGCGTAGCCGATGTGCGGCAGGCCGAGCGTCTCGGCGATGTCGAGTTGGGCCTTGAATGCGTCCGGGTTGGTGAAGTTGATGGACGCGTGGCTGCCGTTGGCCTTCAACCCGTTGTCGTCGAGCAGCTGGCGGATCTCCGCCGGCGTGATCTGGCGGCCCAGGATGCTCGTGTGCTGGGTGTACCCGGCGAACTCGACCTCCTTGTAGCCCATTCTCGCCAGTTCCTCGAAGACGTAGCGGAAGCCGCCGTCGAGACCCTTGGCCGGGTCCGGAGCGCGGGAGATGACGTCACGGACGGTGTACAGAATGATGCCCCGGCGGGCCGGCAGAACGGTCGGGCCGCCGTGGTGGCCGTTGTCGTCATGGCGGTCGTCGCCCTTCCCGTCCGAGGCGAACGCGGCCGACGGGATCAGCGACATCGCTGCGGCGCCGATCGCCGCGGCGGCCGAGGCGCCGAGTAACCGGCGCCGGTTCAGGCGCGAGGGTGCGCATACGTCCTGGTTTTCCGTACCCATTACTCCTCCTTCTCTGCGGGGCGCAGAGGTTGTTGTTGGGGGCCGCAGCCCGTGTTACGGACGACGCCGGGCGCGCGGTATCGACACCCGACGCCGACGGTCGTGGGTGGGTATGGGAATTCGTCCGCCCGGAGATGATCTATCCGGGCGGATGGTCGAGCGGGAGGGCCGTCAGGTTAGGCGGGTGCCGCGGGAACTGACGGCGGGCGGGTTCGCCGGTGCGAGGTGGGTGCCCTTCATGGCGCCTCCCGGATACTCGGGGGACAGAGCAACGTGCCGGGTTGACGGAGAGTAAGCAGCTCAAACGCTCGGTCAACCCTTAAGGCCGGAAGGCTATAGGTGATCGATGTTCAAAGCTAGACGCCTTTCGAAAAATCTTCCGTTCGTGTCGACAAAAGTCCTCCGTGCCTGCGTAGCGAACCGCTGGCGGTCGGCGCCTCGGCGTCGCGGCCCGGCTGGGCCGTCGCGGTGACGGTGCGTCAGGCGGCTGCGGACAGGGGACTTCCGTCGAACTAAGCAAAAGTTTGTAATCGACGGGGTGAATGTCTTTACGAGTCGATCAGAACTCGATTAGCCTCTCGCCCCAAGCGCCGTTCTCCCATGGAGGTCATGAATGGCAGCTCCAGATCAAGTCACGGACCCGGTCGGGTCGCGGTTGCTGCGGCGGCTGCGCGACTCCGGCCCGCTGTCCCGGGCTGAACTCGCCAGCGGGCTGGAAGTGCCGCGGGCCCGACTCCTGTCCGAACTGGACTCGCTGCTGGCCGCCGGCCTCGTGCAGGAGGCCGGTCCGGCGGAGTCGCGCGGTGGACGCCGATCCACACTGGTGGAGCTCAACCGTGACCTGCGGTTCGCCGCGGTGGACCTGGGCGCCCGATCCATCGACGTGGAGATCACCGATGGTCGGCTCGAGCCGATCGCGGTGCACTCCGAGCCGGCCGACATCCGCTCGGGCCCGAAGGTGATCCTGCACCGGGTCAGCGAGATCCTGGCCAAGTTCAAGGTGGACGGTGCCTACGACCGGCTCCAGGCGATCGGTATCGGGATACCGGGCCCCGTCAGCTTCCGCGACGGTGTGCCGGTCTCGCCACCGATCATGCCCGGATGGGACCGGTTCCCGGTACGTGAGGTGCTCGGCCGGGAGCACGGCTGTCCGGTCGTGGTCGACAACGACGTCAACATCATGGCGATCGGGGAGCGGTACGGGGGCGTCGCCCGGATGACGGACAACCTGCTGTTCGTGAAGATCGGTACGGGTATCGGCTGCGGCATCTACGTGGGCGGTCAGGTGTACCGGGGTACCGACGGCTGCGCCGGCGACATCGGCCACATCCAGGTCGAGGACGACGGCCCGGTCTGCAGTTGCGGCAACATCGGCTGCCTGGAGGCGTACTTCGGTGGGGGCGCGCTGGGCCGCGACGCGCTGGCGGCCGCGCGCAGCGGTCAGTCCCCGGCCCTGGCCGAGCGGCTGTCCAACAGCGGCGCGCTGACCGCCGCGGACGTCGCCGCCGGCGCCGCGGAGGGTGACGCCACGTGTGTCCAGCTGATCCGCGACGGCGGCCGGCGGGTCGGCACCGTGCTCGCCGGCCTGGTGAGCTTCATCAACCCTTCGATGATCGTTATCGGCGGCGGGCTCGCGGGCCTCGGTCACCTGCTGCTCGCCGAGATCCGGAGCGTGGTCTACCGCCGCTCGCTTCCGCTGGCCACCGGCAACCTGCCGATCGTCATGTCGGAGCTCGGCGCGCGCGCCGGCGTGGTCGGTGCGGCCGTCCTCGCCAGCGATCTCGCGTACGGACAGCCGTCATGACCGCGCAGGACCCGGTCGTGCTGCGGCTGGCCGGCATCGTCAAGACGTTCCCGGGCGTACGCGCTCTCGACGGGGTGGAGCTGGAGGTACGGGCCGGCGAGGTGCACTGCCTGCTCGGCCAGAACGGCGCCGGCAAGTCCACTTTGATCAAGGTGTTGGCCGGGGTGCACCGGCCGGACGCCGGTGAGATCGTCTGGCAGGGCGAGCCGACCTCGTTCAGCAATCCGCAGGCGGCGACGAAGGCCGGCATCGCGACCATCTATCAGGAGCTCGACCTCGTCGAGGACCTGACGGTGGCGGAGAACGTGTTCCTCGGCCACGAGCCGCGTACCGGCGGCTTCGTCCAGCGTGGACGGATGCGCCGCTCCACGCGGGAGATCCTCGGTCGGCTGGGGCACGCGGAGATCCCGGTGGGCCGGGCGGTGGGCAAGTTGCCGGCGGCGGCCAAGCAGATCGTCAGCATGGGCCGGGCGCTGTCCTACGACGCGCGTCTGATCATCATGGACGAGCCGAGCGCCGTGCTCGCCCACGACGAGGTCGCCAACCTGTTCCGGGTGATCCGCGACTTGACCGCACAGGGCATCGCGGTCATCTACATCTCCCATCGGATGGAGGAGATCCGCGAGATCGGCGACCGGGTGACCGTGCTCAAGGACGGTCGCACCTCGGCGGTCAACCTCCCGGCCCGCACCACCCCCACCGCCGAACTGGTCAGCCGGATGACCGGCCGCTCGATCGAGTACGTCTTCCCGGACCGGCCGGCGCCGGCCGCCGACCGCCCATCCGCCCCGCTGCTGAAGGTCGAGGGGTTGACCCGGCACGGGGAGTTCACCGACATCTCCCTGACGGTCGGCGCCGGGGAGATCGTGGGCATCGCGGGGCTGGTCGGCTCCGGGCGCTCGGAGTTGCTCGAGACCATCTACGGCGCCCGCCGGGCACACGCCGGCCAGGTACGGGTCGACGGCCGGTCGCTGCCCGCCGGCCAGGTTGGCGCCGCCGTACGCGCCGGCGTCGGCATGGCGCCGGAGGAGCGCAAGAGCCAGGCGCTCGTCCTGGACGAGCCGATCTACCGCAACGTCACGCTGGCCTCGTTCGGAAAGTACGCGACCGGCGGGTTCACCAACGCCGACCGGGAACGCAAGGCGGCCGAGAAGGTCGCCGACGCGCTCGCGCTGCACCCCCGCGACGTACGCCGGCCGGTCCGGACGCTGTCGGGCGGTAACCAGCAGAAGGTGGTGCTGGGCCGTTGGCTGCTGGGCCAGGGCACCAAGCTGCTGCTGCTCGACGAGCCGACCCGCGGCGTGGACATCGGCGCCCGGGCCGAGTTGTACCAGGTCATTCGCGCGCTGGCCGACGATGGCATGGGCGTGCTGTTGGTCTCCAGCGAGGTGCCCGAGGTGCTGGGACTGGCCGACCGCGTCCTGGTGATGCGCGAGGGCCATCTGATCCACGAGGCGCCGGCCGCGCAACTTGATGAGGAAACCGTACTCGACCTCGTCATGGCGGGGTCGCTGCTGGAGGTGACGGCGCCATGACCGAGCCGGGGAATGCCGTGGCGGAGGCAGGAGGGACCCCGCCACATACGACGACCGCCCCCGCGGACGCGAGACCGCCCCGGCCGGGCAAGGCCCGCGGTGGTTGGTGGGGCGGTGACGCGAGCGAACCGGTACGGCGCAACCTGGGCCTCGTCGGCGTGCTGGTGCTGCTGTACCTGATCGGGGTCTTCTCCCGGCCGGACATCTTCGCCAGCGGCGCTCGCCTGTGGAGCAACGAGTTGACCGTGCTCACCCAGGCGGCGAGCATCGGCGTGATCACGATCGGCATGACGTTCGTGATGATCAGCGGCGGCATCGACCTCTCGGTCGGCGCGCTGCTGGCGCTGGCCAGCGTGTGGTCGACCACGGTCGCGACGCAGAGCTACGGCCCCGGGGTCATGATCTTCACGGCCCTGGCGGTGGGCACCGTCGCCGGCGCGGTGAACGGCATCCTCATCGCGTACGGCCGGATGGTGCCGTTCATCGCGACGATGGCCCTGATGGTCGCGGCGCGCGGCCTGTCGCAGAAGATCTCGGGCAAGCTGACCCAGATCTCCAAGGTCGACACCATCAACAAGATCGCTGAGACCAAGGTGCTGGGCATCCCGCTGCTCGTCATCATCTTCGGCGCCGTGGCGGCGGCCGGCTGGATCCTGCTCAACCGCACCACCTTCGGCCGGCGCACGGTCGCGATCGGTGGCAATCCCGAAGCCGCCCGACTGGCCGGGATCAACCTCCGTCGTCACCAGGTGCTGCTGTACGCGCTGTCCGGACTGTGCTGCGGTATCGCCGCCATCATGGTCACCTCGCTGTCCAACGCCGGCTCCTCCGACCACGGAAACCTCTACGAACTCCAGGCCATCGCGGCCGCCATCATCGGCGGTACGTCCCTGGCCGGTGGCCGCGGCACCATCGTCGGCTCGGTGCTCGGCGTGCTCGTCTTCACGCAGATCACCAACCTGTTCATCGTCAACAACCTTCAGCTGGAGTTCCAGCTGATCGCCCAGGGCGCCATCATCGTCGGCGCCGTGCTCATCCAGCAGTTCCGGGTCGCCGCGCTGCGGCGGCCGGCGCCTCCCGGCGCCTGAACAGCCCACGTATCCCCTTCCACACACCCACAGCGCGCCAGGCCTGCGCCCACCACGGACGCAGGTGTAGATCAACGCACCCTTTTTCGACCAGGAGGTCGTCAATGAGCAGAACCCCGGGTGACCTGTCCCGCCGACGCTTACTCATGGGCGGGGCCGCCCTCAGCGCCGGCACCCTGCTGGCCGCCTGCACCTCCAACGCGGAGCCGAAGACCAGCGACGCCGGCCAGACCAAGACGGGCAGCGGCGACAACGCGGCGCCGGGCAAGACGGTGACGATCGGCTTCTCCGCCCCCTCCGCCGACCACGGCTGGATCCGGGCCATCACCGACAACGCCAAGAAGCAGGCGGCGCTCTACTCCGACGTCAAGTTCACCCAGGTGGACGCCGGCAAGGACGCCCCCGCCCAGGTCGCTGCGCTGCAGACGCTGATCCAGCAGAAGCCCGACGCGATCGTGCTGCTGCCGCAGGACGGCGCCCAGCTGACCGCCGCGGGCAAGGCCGCGATGCAGGCCGGGATCCCGGTGATCAACCTCGACCGGGAGTTCTCCGACGCCGGGGCGTCCCGGCTGCTCATCAAGGGCGACAACTACGGCATGGGCTACGCCGCCGGTCTGTACATCGGCAACAAGCTCAAGGGCAAGTCCGACGCGGTCATCGCCGAGATCGCCGGCATCGACAGCCTGCCGCTGACCCAGGACCGTTCGAAGGGCTTCAAGGACGCTCTCGCCACCTTCAACCTGCGGGTCACCAACCGGGTCGCGGCGCAGTTCACCGTGCAGTCGGGCCAGGACGTCACGGCCAACCTGCTGCAGGCCGCTTCGAAGATCGACGCGATCTGGAACCACGACGACGACCAGGGCGTGGGCGTGCTGGCAGCGATCAAGCAGGCCAGCCGCAAGGAGTTCTTCATGGTCGGCGGCGCCGGATCGCTCGACGTCATGGAGCACATCAAGGCCGGCGACACGCCGCTGGAGGCCACGGTCACCTACCCGCCGAGCATGGCCTCCTCGGCCATCGCGCTGGCCCGGCTGATCGCCCAGGGCAAGGGCCTCTCCGACCTGGTGGAGCTCCAGGTGCCCAAGCAGATCGTGCTCGCCTCCGAGACGATCACCAAGGAGAACGTCGACAAGTACCTGCCACTCGGATTCAGGTCCTAACCCACGGGGGGAGTTCCGCCAGTGTCCACACAGGAACTGCGGGTCGGTATGGTCGGTTACGCCTTCATGGGTGCCGCGCACTCACAGGCGTGGCGCACCGTGAATCGCGTATTCGACCTGCCGCTTCGCGCACGCATGGTGGCGATTGCCGGTCGCGACACCAGTAAGGTCGCCGCTGCGGCGACCCGGCTCGGCTGGGACGAGTCGGTGACCGACTGGCGTGAGCTGATCGCGCGGGACGACATCGATCTCGTCGATGTCTGCACGCCGGGCGACAGCCACTGTGAGATCGCCGTCGCGGCGCTGCGGGCCGGCAAGCACGTCCTGTGCGAGAAACCGCTGGCCAACTCGGTCGAGGAGGCCCGTACCATGACCGCTACGGCGGCCCGCGCCCGGATCGACGGGGTTCGCGCCATGGTCGGGTTCAACTACCGCCGGGTGCCGGCCGTCGCCTACCTGCGTGAGCTCGTGGCGAACGGCCGGCTCGGCGCGATCCGGCACGTGCGCGCCGTCTATCTCCAGGACTGGATCACCGACCCACAGTTCCCGCTGGTCTGGCGACTCCAACGGGACAAGGCCGGATCCGGTGCGCTCGGTGACATCGGCGCGCACATCGTCGATCTCACGCAGTACGTCACCGGCGAGCTCATCACCGGGGTCAGCGGGTTGACCGAGACATTCATCCGGGAGCGGCCGTTGCCAGCCGAGGCGAGCGGTCTGTCCGCCTCGGCCGGCAACGGCGCGACGCCGGCGACCGGACCGGTGACCGTCGACGACGCGGCGCTCTTCATCGCGCGACTGTCCGGTGGCGGGCTCGCGTCGTACGAGGCGACCCGCTTCGCGACCGGGCGCAAGAACGGGCTGCGGGTCGAGGTGAACGGCTCACTCGGGTCGGCCGTCTTCGACCTGGAGCGGCTCAACGAGTTGGAGTTCTACGACGCCACCGTGCCGGGGCCGCAGCAGGGTTTCTCCCGGATCCTGGTCACCGAGGGCGACCACCCGTACCTGTCGGCCTGGTGGCCGCCGGGGCACATCATCGGCTACGAGCACTCCTTCACCCATCAGATTCGCGACCTCATCGAGGCAGTCGCGGTGGGCGCGGATCCCTCGCCCTCCTTCGAGGAAGCGCTGCAGGTCCAGTTGGTGCTCGACGCCGTCGAGCGAAGTGCGGGGGCCGGTTCCGGCTGGGTTCCGGTCGCCGCGCCCACCGTCCAGGCACTGGCGTGAGCCGGTCGAACAGGAGGACATGATGGCGCGACCGATCACATTGTTCACCGGGCAGTGGGCCGACCTGCCGTTCGAGGAGGTCTGCCGGCTCGCCGCGGAGTGGGGGTACGACGGCCTGGAGATCGCCTGCTGGGGCGACCACTTCGAGGTCGACAAGGCGCTGGCCGACGAGTCCTACCTGGACCGCAAACGGCAGACGCTGGCCAAGTACAACCTGGGGGTCTGGGCGATCTCCAACCACCTGGTCGGGCAGGCGGTCTGCGACCACCCGATCGACCAGCGGCACCAGGGCATCCTGCCCGCGCGCATCTGGGGCGACGGGCAGGCGGAGGGCGTACGCCAGCGGGCCGCCGAGGAGATGAAGAACACCGCGCGGGCCGCGGCCAAGCTCGGCGTGTCCACGGTCGTCGGGTTCACCGGATCCTCGATCTGGCACACGGTGGCCATGTTCCCGCCCGTGCCGCAGCAGATGATCGAGGACGGGTACCAGGACTTCGCCGACCGGTGGAACCCGATCCTCGACGTCTTCGATGAGGTCGGTGTGCGCTTCGCGCACGAGGTGCACCCCAGCGAGATCGCGTACGACTACTGGACCGCCAAGCGCACCCTCGAGGCGATCGGGCACCGCCCGGCGTTCGGCCTCAACTGGGACCCGTCGCACTTCGTCTGGCAGGAGCTCGACCCGGTCAACTTCCTGTTCGACTTCGCCGACCGCATCTACCACGTCGACTGCAAGGACGCGAAGGTACGGACCGGCGACGGCCGGCGCGGGCGGCTCTCCTCCCACCTGCCCTGGGCAGATCTGCGCCGCGGTTGGGACTTCATCTCCACCGGCCACGGCGACGTGCCCTGGGAGGACTGCTTCCGGGCGCTCAACGCGATCGGCTACGACGGCCCGATCTCGATCGAGTGGGAGGACGCCGGGATGGACCGGCTCATCGGCGCGCCGGAAGCGCTGTCGTTCGTGCGCGGGCTCGCGTTCGACCCGCCGTCGGCCGCGTTCGACGCGGCGTTCGCCAGCAAGGACTGACCCGGCACAGGTGGGGAGCGAGAGATCATGTCTGCTCGGATAACGAGAACCGGCGTCTGGTTCGTCGGTGCCCGCGGATCGGTGGCGACGACGGCCGTGGTCGGCGCGCTCGCGGTCGCCCAGAAGCTGGCCGACCGTACCGGCCTCGTCACCGACCTGCCGGGGCTGTCCGGCGTCGTGCTGCCGGACTTCGAAGACCTCGTCTTCGGCGGGCACGACATCGACCCGACGCCGCTGCCACACCGGGCCGAGCTGCTGGCCGACGCCGGGGTGGTTCCCACCGCGCTCGTCCGGATGCTCGCCGCCGACCTGGCCGGGGTCGACCGGCGCATCCGGCGGGTGCCGCCGCTGCCGGCGGGGCGCCAGCTCGAGTACGCCGCGCGGATCTCCCACGACCTGCGGGAGTTCCGCGACCGGGAGGGCTGCGACCGGGTGGTCGTGGTGAACGTGGCGTCCACCGAGCCGCCACTGGCGTCCAGCCCGGCGCACGCCGACCTGGCGGCGCTGGAGACCGCGCTGCGCGGCGATTCGCCGGTGCTGTCCCTCAGCTCGCTGTACGCGTACGCGGCGTTCCGGGCCGGGTGCTCCTTCGTCGACTTCACCCCGGGCGCCGGCGCGCGCATCCCGGCCCTGGGCGACCTCGCCGAGGCCAACGGCCTGCCGTGGGCCGGCAGCGACGGCAAGACCGGGGAGACGCTGGTGAAGTCGGTCCTCGCGCCGATGTTCGCCCTCCGCAACCTGCGGGTGCGGTCCTGGGCCGGCACGAACCTGCTGGGCGGCGGGGACGGCGCGACGCTCGCCGACGAGCGGGCCGCCGCGAACAAGATCGCCAGCAAGGGGCGCCTGCTGGGGGAGACCCTCGGGTACGAGGTGGACGCCCCGCTGCACATCGACTACGTCCCGGACCTCGGCGACTTCAAGACCGCCTGGGACCACATCTCCTTCGAGGGCTTCCTCGGCCTGCGGATGAGCCTGCAGTTCACCTGGCACGGGTGCGACTCGGCGCTCGCCGCGCCGCTGGTGCTCGACCTCGCCCGCCTGCTCGCCCAGGCGCACGCCGCGGGCAGGTCCGGCCCGCAGACGCCGCTCGGCTTCTTCTTCAAGGACCCGGTCGGTACCGACGAGCACCGGCTCGGCGCACAGTACGAGTCGCTCGTCGCGTGGGCGACGAGCCTGGAAAGTGGGGCGTGACCATGCGGCTACGTGACCTCGTCGACCTCGTACGCGCGCCGGCCGCGCTGTCCGTCCCCGGCGACGTGGTCGCCGGCGCCGCGGCCGCCCGGGTGCTCGGCCCGCGCACGCCGGCCCTGGCAGGCGCCTCGGTGTGCCTGTACTGGGCCGGGATGGCGGCCAACGACTGGGCCGACCGGGGCGTGGACGCGCAGGAGCGCCCGGAGCGCCCGATCCCGTCCGGCCGGGTGTCGCCGCGGCTGGCGCTGGGAATCGCGGCGGGGCTCACCGCCGCGGGGGTCGCCGCGGCCGGGCTGGCCGGCGGGCGGCGGGCCCTCGCGGTCGCCGCGCCGCTGGCCGGCGCGGTCTGGGCGTACGACCTGGGCGGCAAGGACACCGTCGCCGGGCCGGCGCTGATGGCCGCCTGCCGGGGTCTCGACGTGCTGCTGGGCGCCAGCGCCGGGCGGGTGCGCAGCGCGGTGCCGGCTGCCCTGACCGTGGCGGCGCACACCTACACCGTCACCGCGTTGTCCAGGCACGAGGTGCAGGGCGGCGACCGCCAGGTCGCCACGGCCACCCTCGCCACCACCGCCGCGGTCACCCTGGCCGCCGGCGCGAGCCGGGGCGGTGTGCGCCGGGGTGGGCTCGCGGCGCTGCTCGCCGGCTGGTACGCGGCCCAGTACGGCGGCGTCCAGGCCCGCGCGGCGGCCGACCCCGCCGCTGCCCGTATGCGTGCGGCCGTCGCCGCCGGCATCACCGGCCTGCCGGTGCTCCAGGGCGCGCTGGTCGCCCGGGCCGGAAACGCGGCCGGCGCCCTCGCGGTGGCCGCGGCCGCCCCGCTCGGCCGCCGACTCGCACGGCGGGTGTCGCCGACATGAGCCTGCGCTTCGGGTACGGCACCAACGGGTTCGCCAACCATCGGCTCACGGATGCGCTGGCAGTAATCGCTGACCTCGGGTACGAGGGCGTGGCGCTGACCCTCGACCACCACCACCTCGACCCGTACGCCGACGGGCTGGTCGAGCGGGTGGCGAAGACCGCCGCCCGGCTCGACGAACTGGGCCTCGCCGTGGTGGTGGAGACGGGCGCCCGGTACCTGCTGGACCCGCGCCGCAAGCATGCGCCGACCCTGCTGGACGACGAGCGCGGGCTGCGGTTGGACTTCCTGCGTCGGGCGGTTGCGATCGGCGCGGACCTGGGCGCGGAGGCGGTCTCCTACTGGGCCGGGGTCCGCCCCTCCACTGTAGACGAAGCAACGGCGTGGGGGCGGCTGGTCTCGGGCTGCGCGGAGATGGCGGACGCCGCCGAGCGGGCCGGCGTGGTCCTGGGGTTCGAGCCGGAGCCGGGCATGCTCGTACAGACCATCGCCGACTGGTTCCGCCTGCGCGCGGACCTGGGCGCGCCCGGATCCTTCGGCATGACGCTCGACATCGGACATTGCCGGTGTCTGGAGCCCGACCCGGTGCCGGAGTGCGTTGCCCGGGTAGCGCCGCACCTGGTCAACGTTCAGATCGACGATATGCGGCGCGGGGTGCACGAACATCTGGAGTTCGGCGACGGTGAGATCGACTTCCCGCCCGTCCTGCGCGCGCTCGCTGATGGCGGCTACGGCGGTCTGGTCGCCGTGGAGCTGCCGCGCCACTCCCACGCCGCGCCCACGGTGGCGGAGCGGTCGCTGAACTTTCTTCGTGCCGCGGAACAGACGGGTAGGAGGGGCGATGACCGGGGTTGACGAGCTGCGCGGAGTATTCGTCGCGGTAGCGGAGGACGGCTGGCTGTCGACGGCGTTGGCCAGAGTCGCCGCCGACCCCGCCGCCATCAATCACCTGTTCCCGGCGGTCGGGCGGCACTGCGGCCGGGCCCCGCTGGCCGCCCTGCCCACCTGGAGCACCGATGACGCCGCCCGGGCGCTGCTGCTGCTCGCCCTGCCGCCCGGTGACGGGCTGCCAGACCGGGTCGAACTGCTCTACCGCTACGGGGACGCCGCGGAGAAGCGGGCGGTGCTGCGGGCGCTGCCCCTGCTGGTTCTCGGCGCTGCGGCCGTCCCGCTGCTGCAGGACGCCATCCGTACCAACGATCCCCGGCTGCTCGCCGCGGCCCTCGGGCCGTACGCGGCGCACCTCGACGACGCCACGTGGCGGCAGGCGGTCCTGAAGTGCGTCTTCATGGGCCTGCCACTGAGCTGCGTGGCCGACCTGTACCAGCGGGCCGACGCGGAACTGGCCACCATGCTCGCCGGCCTGGTGGCCGAGCGGGAAGCGGCCGGCCGCGCGGTCGCCGAAGACGTACACGCCCTACTCCACCACCTCACCGCCGCAACGGAGGGCTGATGCGCATCTTCGACCCCCACATCCACATGTCCTCCCGCACCACGGACGACTACGAGCGGATGGCCGCCGCGGGAGTACGGGCGCTCGTGGAGCCCGCGTTCTGGCTGGGCCAGCCGCGCACGAACGTCGGGTCGTTCACCGACTACTTCGACTCGCTGGTCGGCTGGGAGCCCTACCGGGCCAGCCAGTTCGGGATCCGTCACCACTGCACGATCGCGCTGAACCCCAAGGAGGCCAACGACCCGCGCTGCCGGCCCGTGCTCGACGTGCTGCCGCGCTACCTCGCCAAGGACGGTGTGGTGGCGGTCGGCGAGATCGGCTACGACTCGATGACCCCCGACGAGGACGCGGCGTTCAGCGCGCAACTGGCCCTCGCGGTCGCGAACGACCTGCCCGCGCTCGTCCACACCCCGCACCGGGACAAGGTCCGTGGCACGCAGCGGAGCCTCGCGGTCGTGAAGGAGTCGGGCATCGACCCCGGGCGGGTCGTCATCGACCACCTCAACGAGGTCACCGTCGGGCTGGTGAAGGACAGTGGCTGCTGGATGGGGTTCTCCATCTACCCGGATACCAAGATGTCGCCGCCGCGGATGGTGGCCATTCTCCGCGAGTACGGGCCGGAGCGGATTCTGGTCAACTCGGCGGCCGACTGGGGAAAGTCCGATCCGCTGCTGACCCACGCCACCGGCGCGGCGATGCGGGAGGCCGGCTTCTCCGACGACGACATCGACCGCGTGCTGTGGCGCAACCCGGTGGAGTTCTACGGCCAGTCCGGCCGGCTCGACCTGTCCGATATGGAGGACCTGGCCGGGACGTACGCCGGCAACTCGATTCTGCGGGGAGGGGACTGATGCGGCTGGCCCACCCGGACGGCCAGCTCGTCCACCTCAGCTACTGCACCAACGTGCACCCGGCCGAGGACCTCGGCGGAATCCTCGCTCAGCTGGACGCGTACGCGGTGCCGGTCCGCGCGAGGCTGGACGCCGACGTCCTCGGACTCGGCCTGTGGCTGGCCGCGGACGTCGCCGCCGAGCTCGCCGCCGACCCCGGCGAGCGGCGGCGCCTGCGCCGGGAGCTGGCCGCGCGCGGACTCGAAGTGGTCACGCTCAACGGCTTCCCGTACCGGTCGTTCCAGGCGCCCGTCGTCAAGTACGACGTCTACCAGCCCGACTGGACCACCCGCGAACGCCTCGACTACACGCTGAACCTGGCCCGGATCCTGGCTGACCTGCTCCCCGACGACGCGGCGCGCGGCTCGGTCTCCACGCTGCCGCTGGCGTGGCGGGAGCCCTGGGACGGCGAACGGGCGGCGGCGGCCGGGCGGATACTGGACACCCTCGCGGGTGGATTGGCCGACGTGGCCCGGCAGACCGGCCGGGTGGTGCGCGTCGGCTTCGAGCCCGAGCCGGGCTGCGTGGTCGAGAGCACGGAGGACGCCACCCGGAACCTGTCCACGATGGACACCGAATGGCTCGGTATCTGCCTCGACCTCGCACACCTCGCCTGCGCCTGGGAGGACCCGGGCGAGGCCCTCGCCCGGCTGGAGCAGGCCGGCCTGCCGGTGGTCAAGGTGCAGGTGTCCGCCGCGCTGGGCGCCGACGAACCGGCCGGCGCGGAACCGACGCTGCGCGCGTACGCGGAGCCGCGGTTCCTGCACCAGACCCGCGGACCGGACGGGCACGGCACCGACGACCTCGACGCCGCACTCGACGCCGGCCTGCCCGGGCCCTGGCGGGTGCACTACCACGTGCCGCTGCACGGCGCCCCGACGCCGCCGCTGCACTCCACCCTGCCGGTCCTGCGGGACGCGCTCCGGCGCCTGCTCGGCGGCGCGAGCGCCGGCTGCGACCACCTCGACGTCGAGACGTACACCTGGGGCGTGCTGCCGGAAGACCAGCGCCCCGACACCCCCGACCAGCTCGCCGCCGGCATCGCCGCCGAGCTCGCGTTCGCCCGCGACGAGCTGTACTCCCTCGGTCTGGCGCCCGCGGGCCGCACCGCCCTGGAGGTCTGATGAGCAACCGCCCCAAACCCCTGGTCGTCCTGGACGTCGTCGGGCTGACCCCGCGCCTGCTCGCGCACATGCCCCGGCTGCGCGCGGTCGCCGCGTCCGGGTTCGAGGCGACCCTGGGCACCGTGCTGCCCGCGGTCACCTGCACGGTGCAGTCCACGCTGCTGACCGGCGCGCTGCCGCGCGAGCACGGCATCGTCGGCAACGGCTGGTACTTCCGCGACCTCGGCGAGGTGTTTCTCTGGCGCCAGCACAACGCGCTGGTCGGCGGGGAGAAGCTGTGGCACGCGGCGCGGAAGGCGTACCCGGACTACACCGTCGCCAACATCTGCTGGTGGTACGCGATGGGCGCGGACGTGAACTGGACGGTCACCCCGCGCCCGGTCTACTACGCCGACGGGCGCAAGGAGCAGGACTGCTACACCGACCCGCCGGAGCTGCACGACGAGCTGACGAGCGAGCTGGGCACCTTCCCGCTGTTCACCTACTGGGGTCCGGGAGCGGGGCTCAAGTCCTCCCAGTGGATCATCAACGCCGCCCGGTCGGTGATGCGCCGCCACAACCCGGACCTGACCCTGGTCTACCTGCCGCACCTCGACTACGACCCGCAGCGGTACGGGCCGGCCGCGCCGCAGACGGCCGCCGCGGCCGCCGACCTCGACCGGGCGCTCGGCCCGCTGCTCGACGACGCGACCGCGCGGGGCGCCACGGTCGTCGCGCTCTCGGAGTACGGCATCACGGCGGCCAGCCGCCCGGTGAACGTCAACCGCCTGCTGCGCGCCGAGGGCCTGCTGGAGGTGTACACCCAGGACGGCATGGAGTACCTCGACCCGTGGACCTCGCGGGCGTTCGCGGTCGCCGACCACCAGATCGCGCACGTGTACGTCAAGGACCCAGCCGACGTACCCGCCGTGCAGAAGCTGTGCGAGGGGCTGCCCGGGGTCGCGGAGGTGCTCGACGACGCCGGCAAGGCCGAGTACGGGCTCGACCACCCGCGCGCGGGAGACCTCGTACTGGTCGCCGACCCGGAGTCCTGGTTCACCTACTACTACTGGCTTGACGACGCGCGGGCCCCGGACTTCGCCCGGCTTGTCGAGATCCACCGCAAGCCCGGCTACGACCCGGCCGAGCTTTTCTTCGATCCGGCGGCGCCGGCCGCGGCCAAGCGCCGCGCCGCGGTCGCCCTGGCGCGCAAGAAGCTCGGCATGCGCTACCTGATGAACGTGGTCGGGTTCGACGCCGGCGCCGCCGCGGTACGCGGCTCGCACGGCCGGCTGCCGACCGATCCGGTCGACGGCCCGGTGTTGCTCTGCTCCGACGCGGCAAGCGCGCGGGAGCGGGTCGAAGCGACACAGGTAAAGGAGATGCTGCTGCGTCTTGCCGGCCTGACCGGCTGACGCGCGCTGTCACAGCCGGCGTAACCGAAGGGACAAGAATGACCATGAGAACTCCGACAAGAATCCTCGCGGTGCTGGCGCTCGCCGCCGGTCTGATCGCGCCCGCAGCCGCCGCATCCGCGGCCAAGGCGCACAAGCCGTCGTACCGGGTCCTGGTCTTCTCGAAGACGACCGGGTTCCGCCACGCCTCCATTCCGCACGGCATCGCGGCGATCCAGAAACTCGGTCAGGACAACCGCTTCGCCGTCGACACGACCGAGGACGACAGCCAGTTCACCGACGCCAACCTGGCGAAGTACAAGGCAGTCATCTTCCTGTCGACCACGGGTGACCCGGTCACCACGCCGGACGCGAAGGCCGCGTTCCAGCGCTACATCGAGCACGGCGGCGGGTACCTCGGCATTCACGCCGCTGCGGACAGCGGCTACAACTGGGCCTGGTACGGCGGCCTCGTCGGCGCCTACTTCCGCGACCACCCGGCCATCCAGCAGGCTACCGTCCGCGTCCCCGATAACGACACGGCGGCGACCCGAGGCCTGCCGGAGAAGTGGGTGCGCACGGACGAGTGGTACAACTTCCGCAGCAACCCGCGGGACGCGGTGCGGGTCCTCGCCACCATCGACGAGTCGACCTACAACCCGGTGGGCTACACCGGCGGTTCCATGGGCGCCGACCACCCGATGGCGTGGTGCCACCGGTACGACGGTGGGCGCGCGGTGTACACGGCGTTCGGGCACACCGAGGCCTCGTACACCGAACCGCTCTTCCTCAAGCACCTGCTCGGCAGCATCAAGATGGCCGCCGGCCGGGCCGGGTTCGACTGCGACGCGGACGACTGATCCGTGCGGTGGCCGGGGTTGCACCCCGGGTCCCCGGCCACCGCACCCTTTGACCTTTTGGAAGGAGCGTCGCCATGCCGAACGCCCGTAAACGGTCTGCCGGGCCGCCGCCTCGGGGTGGCACCGCCCGACCGTGGCGTGCGGTGGCGGTCGCGGCGGTCGTCGCATTCTGCGTCGGAGCGCTGCTCGCCGGAGGCGGCGGGTACGCGGCCGGCCGGCCCGATCAGGTTCAGCAGACAGTCCAGACGCTGCAGGCGCAGGACGCGGCACGGGACAAGGCGCAGATCAAGGAGCTGACCGCGACCGCGCGCGAGCTGCAGGGCAAGCTCCTTCCGGTACTCAGCGAGATGGCTGCCGCCATGCCGATCGACCCGCAGGCCGCGGCCAAGCCCGCCACCGCCGCCCAGGTAGCGTCCTGGCGCGCGGCCACCGGCGCGGCGGTCGAACGGTTCGCGCACCCGCCGTCGGGCGGCACCGGGGTCAACATCGCGCGGTCCGGCCTGGCGAACGCGGTCCGCGGACTCGACGCGGCGGTACGCACGTACGAGGCGTCGCTGTCCGCGCCGCCCGCGACCCAGCAGGCGCTCGTCTCCCTCGCGGCGAACCAGCGGGACATCGCCGTCGCCACCTGGTCGACCGGCGGGACGCAACTCGACGTCGCCAACATCGACGCGGGCTTTGGCCACGCGCATGTGTTCCTGCCCGCGGCGCCCGGGAGCGGCGCGCTGACCGCCGACGGCGAGACCGAAGGGCACCACGACTGATGCACGCCGCCAGAATCGCCCTGGTCTTCGCCGTGATCGTCCTCGCGAATGGCCGCCGCCGGCGCCCTACCCCCAGCCGCCGGTCAGCGCGGTGATCAGCGTGCCCCCACGTACTGGTTGAGGAGATCCATGTGAAGAACTCTGACAAGGGCCGGTCCCTGCTGGCCCGAGCGATTCCGTTATCGCCCCGGGGTGCGCTCAGCGCGCTGATCCTGGTGGTGGCTCTCGTCGGGGTGGGCGGCCTGGCCGCGGGGGCCAGCCCGAAGACGTTCCAGGCCGGGCAGCCCGAAGGCTGTGCGAAGCCGAACCGCAGCATGGACCTCTACGCCGTGGAGTTGCCCCGGGACAGGGGGCAGATCCGCCTCGGGTACGGCCGGACTCCGGAAACGGCCTCGTACCCGGGGCCCACCATCGAGATGATGGAGGGCGAGTGCCTGGCGATCACGCTGCACAACCAGGTGCCGATCGAGACGCTCACGCAGTTGCGTGCCAAGCCCGAGTACCCCCTGGGCGTGTCGCTGCACGTGCACGGCGTCAAGTACACCGAGCAGTCGGACGGCACCGCGCACAGCAACTCCTTTGTCCCGCCCGGCGAGTCGCGTACGTACACCTGGTACGCCAAGAAGCCCGACAAGCGCGACGGTTCCCCCGGCACGGCCGGCTACTGGTGGTACCACGACCACGTCGTCGGGACTCCACATGGGACACAGGGAGTTGCCTCCGGGCTGTTCGGTGCCGTCATCGTGCGGCGGCCGGGCGACCCGAAGCCGGCCCACACCTACGTGGTCGCGTTCGGCAACCAGCAGACCATCAACCTTCGCCGGGCCCCGGACACCGACACCTGCGACGCCCATAACCCGCAGCCCGGCCCCACCTGCATGGTCGCACGACAGGGGGAGCGGGTGGAGTTCGTCGTCATCAGTACGGGCAACGACATGCACACGTTCCATCTCCACGGGCACGCCTGGGCGAACACCAGAACGGGGCTGCTCGGCAAGGGCGACGACAACAACACCGATTCGGTACCGGTGATAGACAACCGGACCGTCGGGCCGGCCGACTCATTCGGGTTCCAGGTCAAGGCCGGCGACTCGGTGGGTCCGGGGCACTGGATGCTGCACTGCCACGTGCAGTTCCACTCGGACATCGGCATGACGACGACGTTCCACGTCCTGAACAAGGACGGGTCGATGCCGCCGCACGACATGACCCAGCCGATGGCGGTGACGCCGTCACCGTCGGCCTCCTGACCAGGTGAGATTTCCGCGCACCTAAGTCCACGGTTCGAGCGAAGTGGCCGGGTTCCGGTCACGGGAAGAGGGAACATGCGGAAGATCGTCGCGCTAGCCGCGTTCGTTGGCCTCCTGCCCGTTGAGGCGTTGGCCACGGTACAGACGGCAGCGCAGCAAGGGTACGCGTCGGTTTCGGGTAGTGGCTCGGAACGGCATGACGACGACAAAGCCAAGTGCGGGAAGGTGCTCGACGGCGCCGACAAGGGGTACGAGGTCATCTTCGACGGGACCCGGAAGTGCTTTGAACGGTGGCGGTACGCGGGCGGGTCGAGCATCACGCTCGAACGCGACGGCACCCTGAAGTCCGGTCCAGGCGCGCCGAACCTGGGCGCGCTGTGGTACGCGACCCGGCCGTACGGCGACTTCTCGCTGAAGCTGCAGTTCCGTGACGACTCACCGGTCGCCGGCAAGCGGGCCAACAGCGGCGTCCACGTACGGTTCCCTGCGCCTCGGCCGCCGGTCCCCGGGTGCCCGATGACGTTCAACGGCAACCCGCAGCAGACGAACCCGGCGGGCTGGATCGCGGTCAACTGCGGCCATGAGATTCAGATCAACGACTCGCCGGATGGAGGCGGCAACGACCCGCGCAAGACCGGTTCGATCTACGGGTTCGCGGACCTGAACGGCACGCAGTCGCAGCCCACACCGGCCGGTGTCTGGAACGACCTGGAGATCCGCGTCGTCGGCCAGCACTACACGGTGATCCGCAACGGCGTCGTCGTCAACGAGTACGAGAACGTCCCCGGCGTTCCGTTCCCCGGTCGTCCGAAGGACCCGGACTCGAGCTCTCGTGGTCTGGTGGGGTACGTAGGCCTCCAGTCCCACGGCGGGGCCGTGGACGTCGTGTCCTTCCGCAACATCAGGATCCTGGACCTGTCGAACCAGGACTAGAAACTACTCCCAGTTCGGAGCCGTCAGCTGGCACCCTGGCGGCTCCGAACTGGAGCGCGGCACCAGGAATGGCTCGTCATAGGGGACAGCCGTGGCGAAGCAGATTCGATTTCTCGTACCGTCCTGGGTACGGTGGGCGTCGGAGTAGCGGTCGCCTGCTCGCAGCCCAGCTTCTACCTGGGACGGTGGCCATGACGATGGACGGTCCGATCGCCGCGCACATCGGGACGCGCATCCGGTACTGGCGGCGGCGCCGCGGCGGCATGACACAGGCGGCCCTCGCCGGCCTGGCCGGGGTGTCGCAGTCGTACATCTCGCAGGTGGAGTCCGGTCTCAAGGGTGTCGAGCGGCGGTCCACCCTCGTCGCCGTCGCGGCAGCTCTGCAGGTGTCCGTCGCCGACCTGCTGGGGCAGCCCGGCGACCCGGCCGACCCACTCAAGGCCGGCGCCGACGCGGCAGTACCGGCGATCCGGGTCACGCTCGTCGAGATCGACGAAGGCGAGCGGCGTACCCCGGCACGGGGTCCGGAGGAGATGGCCGCCGCGGTGGAGCACATCACGGGCCTACGCGCCCGGTCGGAGTACGCGCCGATGGCAGGGCTCTTGCCGAGCCTCCTGCTGGACGCTGCCGCGTACGGCGGGGCCGCCCTCGCCGAGGTGGGGCATGCCGCGTCGGAATGCCTGAGTAGCCTCGGCTACCGGGACATGGCGATGTTCGCGGCGCGGGTGGCCATGAACGCCGCACAGCAGGCCGAGAACGCGGCGTGGATCGGATCGACTCAGTTCGTCTACACCCTGTCGCTGCCCATCGAGGCGGCGCACACGACCAGCCGCGTGGCGAACAAAGCGCTGTCCGCCTTGCAGGACAAGGCCTCCGATACCGACGTGCGACAGATGCTCGGCCAGCTCCACCTGTCGGCATCGCTGGTGTGCGCGGTGGACCAACGTCCCGCTGATGCCGCCGCCCATCTCGTCGAGGCACGTCGGGAAGCGGCGACGCTCGGTGATCCGAGGGATGGGGTCGGGTTTAACGTGTTGGCGTTCGGGCCGACCAACCTTGGCCTGTGGCGCATGGCGGTGGAGACGGAACTCGGCGAGTACGGCCGGGTCGTGGAGTTGGCCGGCACGATCGAGCCGCGCCGGCTGAAGGTCGCCAATCGGCACCAGTCGTACTGGCTGCACCTCGGCCGCGCGCTGGCGCATTCGGGGAAGACCGACCGGGAGGCGCTGATCGCGTTCATGAACGCGGAGCGGGCTGCCCCGATTCCGTTCAGCCTCAACGCGATGGCTCGTGACGCCGTGGTGGTAATGGTGCACCGGGCTCGACGGCGATCAGTCTCTGACGATCTCCGGATGCTTGCGCGACGTATGGGCGTGGAAGTAGCCGCATAACCACAGGTGATAAAGGTTCGTAACGCGCTGCCTACTGTGCGTTTGCAGGTGCGGCGGTCGGATGTTCCCTCCCATGGCCTGGCCGCCGCACCCTCACGTGACACGCGACTGGGGGCGACGGTGGATCTCATGGAAGCGCACCGGCGCTCTTCGAACGCTGACGCTGCTGTCAGCGGCCGCCGGATACCGTGATATCGCTGCCGGTGACGAACGACGCCGCCGGCGAGACCAGCCACGACACGGTGGCGGCGACCTCCTCGGGCTGGCCGATACGACCGATCGGGCTACTCGCGGCGGCCTCCATCGCTTCCGGCGACGCCGAGGTCATCTCGGTGGCGATGACGCCCGGCGAGACGCTGTTGACGCGGATCCCTTCGGGCGCGACCTCATTGGACAGCCCACGGGTGAACGTCACCAGGGCACCTTTGGTCGTCGCGTACGGCACGAATCCTGGGATACCAGGAATCGCCCGGGCGGCGATGGAGGCGATGTTGACGATCGATCCACCGTTGCCGCCATGGGCGGTGGACATCGCCTGCACCGCGTGTCTGGCGCACACCATCGGGCCGATGACGTTTACCTGCATCAGCCGGGCCAGATCAGCGGTCTCCTGCTCATCGATGCGGGCCTGTTTGCCGGTTGTCCCGGCGTTGTTGACCAGCGCGGTCACCGGCCCCATCTCCTGTTGGGCCCGTTGGAACATGCCTGCGACGTCGTCTGGCGCCGCCACGTCCGCGCGCACGGCGACGGCCCGGCCGCCGCGGTTGCGGATGGTGGAGACGACCGATTCGGCGCCCTCGGCGTCCGCCGCGTAGTTGACGACCACGCCGTACCCGTCTTCGGCCAGCTTTTCGGCGATCGCGGCGCCGATACCCCGGCTGGCGCCGGTGACGATCGCCGCGCCTTTTCCTGGCTTGGCGGATGTCATGGTGTGGACCTCCCGTCGATTGGTCGCGCCTATAGCCCGTACTCCTCCAGGAGGCGGAGCCAGACCTCGCTCACGGTCGGGAACGGTGGAACGGCGTGCCACAGCTGGTCGAGCGGGACCTCGGCGTTGACGGCGATGGTGGCCGAGTGCAGCAGGTCGTCGATGTCGGGGGCGACGAAGGTGGCGCCGAGCAGGACGCGGCGGTCTTCGTCGACGACCAGCTTCGCGCGGCCGGTGTAGCCGACGCCGCGGACTTCGGCGCCGGCGACCGTACCGATGTCGTACTCCACGGCACGGATCGGGAAGCCGTCGGCACGGGCCTGGGACTCGGTGCGCCCGACCATGCATACCTGCGGTTCGGTGAAGATGACCTGGGGCGCGCCCCGTCCGTCGGCGGTGTCGCGCATGCCCGGCGCGTCGTCGGGCAGCCCCTTGGCCCGGGCGGCGATCACGTCGCCGCACACGCGGGCCTGGTACTTGCCCATGTGGGTGAGCAGGTTGCGCCCGTTGGCGTCACCGACGGCGTAGAGCCAGCCGTCGGGGATACCGGTGGCGCGCATGCTGTCGTCGACGACCTCGGCCTGGAGACCGTCGGCATCGACCTGTGCGCCGTCGTCGGTGTGGACGGTGACCGGGCCGCCCGGCACCGGGCGCTCGACCCGGACGGCGGAGCGGTTGAGGCGCACGTCGATGCCATTGTCCTGAAACGATTTCACGAGCATCTCACCGGCGAACGGCTCGGTCCGGGCGAGGAGGCGGTCCTCTCGCACGAGTACGGTCGTCGCTAGCGCCCCGAGGGAGTGCAGCGCCTGGGACATCTCGCAGGCCACGGGCCCACCGCCGATCGCGACCAGCCGTTTGGGCACTTGCTGGACCTCGGTGGCCTCCCGGTTGGTCCACGGGCGCGCCTGCTGCAGCCCCGGCACGTCGGGGATCGCCGGGTCGCTGCCGGTCGCCACCACGACGGCGTGCCGGGCCCGCAGCCCCCGTGAGCCGCCGTCCGGCGCGGTCACCTCGACCCGCCGTGGCCCGGCCAGGCGTCCGTGGCCCCGCACGAATGTTGCCGGGAGATTCTTGACCCAGCTCACGTTGTGGCTGTCGTCGAGGTGGGACACGGTCTCGTCCCGGCGGGCCAGCACCGCTGCGGTGTCGATCGGGCCGCGCAGTTCGAGCCCTGGCATCCGGTTCACCTCGGCCGCCAGCGCCATCGGCCACAGCAGCGCCTTGCTCGGGATGCAGGCGTAGTACTCGCACTCGCCGCCGGCCAGGCGCTCCTCGATGACGGCTGCGGTGAGGCCGCCGCGTACGGCGCGCGCGGCGGCGTTCAACCCGACCGGTCCAGCACCTATCACGATGACGTCGAAGACCTCGGCCTGGTCGGTCATGACACAGCCACCCCCGGTCTCGCAGGTCATGTCGTCATCTGCCGGATGTGCTCCCACCAGTCTTTCACGGCACCGGCTACATCCGCGGGTTCCTCGGCAGGACGCTCGGCTCAGGTGTATGCCGAGGCCGCCGGGTAGTAAACGCGGCTCACTGAGCGTCGCGCAAGGGGGAATTATGACTGCGCAACGACCGAACACGACCACGGATGCCGGTATCCCGGTCTCCAGCGACGAATACTCGCTGACAGTCGGCCCAAGCGGGCCCAACCTGCTGCAGGACGCGTACCTGATCGAGAAGCTGGCCCACTTCGCCCGCGAGCGCGTGCCCGACCGCGTGTATCACGTCAAGGGCGGCGGCGCCTTCGGCTACTTCGAGGTGACCGCCGACGTCAGCCAGTGGACCAAGTCGGCCTTCCTCAACGGAGTTGGCAAGCGTACGCCGATGCTCGTGCGCCTGTCGTCGGTAGCCGGCGAAGAGGGCTATCCGGACACGGACCGCGACGTGCGTGGCTTCGCCATGAAGTTCTACACCGAAGAGGGCAACTACGATCTCGTCGGCAACAACACGCCGGTCTTCTTCGTGCGCGACCCCATGAAGTTCCCGGACTTCATCCACTCCCAGGAGCGCATGCCCGACAGCGGCCTGCGCAACAACAACATGCAGTGGGACTTCTGGACGCTCTCGCCCGAGTCGGCCCACCAGGTGACGATCCTGATGAGTGACCGGGGCACGCCGCGCTCCTGGCGCCACATGAACGGCTACAGCAGCGACACGTACATGTGGGAGAACGCTGCGGGTGAGAAGTTCTGGGTCAAGTACCACTTCAAGACCGAGCAGGGCATCCAGAACTTCACCGACGCCGAGGCCAAGGCCATGCGCGGCGAGGACCTCGACCATTACCGGCGTGACCTGTGGGACGCGATCGCCCGCAACGACTATCCGTCCTGGCGCCTCGAGATGCAGATCATGCCGTACGAGGACGCGGTCAACTACCGCTTCAACCCCTTCGACATCACCAAGGTCTGGCCGCACAAGGACTACCCGACGATCCCGATCGGCCGGATGGTGCTCGACCGCAACCCCGACAACTTCTTCGCGCAGATTGTGCAGGCCGCCTTCGACGTCGCGAACATGGTCCCGGGCATCGGGCCCAGCCCGGACCGGATGGTGCTGGGGCGGATGTTCGCGTACGCCGACTCGGCTCGCTACCGCAACGGCCCGAACTACATGCAACTGCCAGTCAACCGGCCGCGGGTCGACGTGCACAACTACAACAAGGACGGCCCGATGCGTTACCGCCACAACGGGAGCCAGCCGGTCTATGCGCCGAACAGCTACGGCGGGCCCAAGGCCGATCCGCAGCGCTACCGCGACCCGAGCTGGTTCGTGGCGGCCGCCGAGATCATGCGCGCGGCCTACCAGCCGCACCGCGACGACGACGACTTCATCCAGCCCGGCACGCTCTACCGCCAGGTGATGACCCCGACCGACCGCGACCATCTGGTCGGTAACATCATCGGGCACCTGAGCCAGGAGGTGGAACGCCCCATCCAGGAGCGCGCCGTCAACGACTACTGGGCCAAGGTCGACCCCGACCTTGGCACGCGCCTCGCCCGCGAGCTGGGTCTGGTGACCCCGGCGATGGCGGGGGCACAACACGCACGCGGGACCTGAGCCAGCGTCGGCAGCCTACGGGCCGTTGTCGGCTTCCCCGGCCGGATCTGGACTGTTCGCCCGGCCCGGGATGCGGTGCGTCAGGGGTGGAGGACGGCCTTGATGACGCCGTCTTCGCGTTTGTCGAACTGCCGGTACAGCTCGGCTGCGTAGTCGAGCCTGCCGTGGTGGGTGACGATGGCGCCCGGGTGAGCCCGTCCAGAGGTGATGAGGTCGCGCAGGTGGGTGGTGTAGCGGCGGTCGTGGGTACGGCCGAACCGTACGCTGACGCCCTTGTTGAAGAATGTCCCCCACGGCACGGTGAGCCGCCCGTCGGCCGTCTCACCGGGCTGGGGGTTCAGGTCCTTTTCCGGGTACACGCCGATGACGGCCACCGCGCCGCATGCGTTGACCAGGCGGGCGGCGTCGGCGACCACCTGGTTGGGCCGTTCCCGGTCCGGGTGGGTGCGGTCGTGGGCCTGGAACCCGACCGCGTCGATGACCTTGTCGACGCCGTCGAGCTTCTCCTCGCCGATCGGCAGCCCGGCCCGGGTTCGCAACTCGCGGATTCGGTCGACCGGGTCGCCGGCCCGGAAATCGACCGGCGTGGCGCCGAGCTCACTGGCCATGTCCAGGCGCGCGTCGACGCCGTCGACGCTGTACACCGCGCGGGCGCCTTGGAGCAGAGCCGAGTAGGCGGCGAGTAGCCCGATGGTGCCGGCGCCGAAGACGGCGACGGTGTCACCGGCGGCCACGTCGGCCAACCGGGTGGCGTGCCAGCCGGTGACGAAGGCGTCGGCGAGGAGGACGAAGTCGTCTTCGTGGGCGTCGCCGGGCTGGCCGGGCAGGCGGATGCAGTTGGCGTCGGCCCACGGTACGCGCAGCAGTTCGGCTTGGGCGCCCCGGTACGGTCCCATCCCGGCGTACCCGTAGGCGGCGCCGATGCCGTCGGGGCGGGCGCGCAGGCAGGCGGCGGTCAGCCCCCGGGCGCATAGGTGGCAGGTGCCGCAGTACAGGTGGGTCGGTATCGCCACCCGCATGCCGGGGGTGATGGTTTCGACGCAGGGCCCAACTTGCTCGACCACGCCGAGCGGTTCGTGGCCGAGCACCAGACCCGGTTCGGCGCCGGTGCGACCGTCGTACATGTGCAGGTCGGTGCCGCAGATGGCGCTGGACGTCACGCGGACCACCGCGTCGGAGTCGGCCTCCAGGCGTGCGTCCGGCACGTCACGCACTCCGACGGTGCGGATGTCCTCGTAGACGACGGCTTTCACGAACACTCCATCCTGCGCCGGGCTACCGCCGCCCGGGTCAGTTCCCGCTCTGCACCTGCGCGAGCTCGGTCGTGAAGGTCTGGTGGTGGCCTTGCTCGTCGGTCGTGATGCTGCGGAAGGTGCTGGCGACGCTCGGGTTGCCGAGCTGGTCCGACCTGGTCGCCCACGCCGTGTACATGTCGATCGCGCCCTGCTCCGAGGCGATCGACTCCTGGAGGTTCAGCTGGACGCCGTTCACGTAACCGGCAAGGTTGGACAGCCAGTTCCAGTTCTGCTGTTCCTGGATCTCAAGCGCGCTGAGCAACTTGCCCAGATCCGCCTGGCCGGTGGAGACGGCGACCTTGGCCATCCACTGGTACTCCGCCCACTGCCAGGATGCCGCTGCGAGGGCCGAGTTAGAGGCGCCGGTCAGTTCAGTGAAGAAAGTGCCGGAGTAGTGCGGCTCCGGTGAGACCTTGACCTGGTAGTACTCGATCTCCGGCGCGGCCGGCACCGAGCCATCCTGGCCCTGGAGGGCGTCGAGCGCCTGCGTGAGCAGGTCCGCGGCGACGGTCTGCCGCTCGGCGACTTTCCGAAGCACGTGGGCCGCCTCGTGGTCGGGTGCCTCACCGGCCCAGCGCTCGTACGCCTTCGCGGCCTCCTGCGCCTGCAGGATGGCGATCCTCAGGTTGGCGATGTTGTCCGAGCCGCTGTACAGCCCGGACAGCGTGATCTCGTGGGTGTAGTGATCCTGGTGCTCAACCTGGCCGACAGTTCGCCAGACGTTGGCCAGGTCCGTGTAGCCTTCCTGATCCGCTGCGGCGGCGTAGCCGTAGTACTGCTGGTAGGCGGCGGCCTCGGTGACGGCCGCGCTGTTCAACAGTTGGTTCACGTTGGTGTAGCTCGACGCCGCCGACGGGTCCGTGTTCGCCAACGCAATGTAGGGACCCGGGCTCGACGATGCGTACGGGCTCGGCGAGGCCGGGGCGCTCAGTCTCGTTCCTGGCGTGGATCTCGGGTTCGGCCGCTCCGAAGTCGAGGGGCTGAGCATCGACGAAGCCGAGGGGCTGAGCATCGACGATGCCGAGGGGCTCGGCATCGGGCTCGACGATGCCGAGGCGGACACCGCGGACGTCGCGGAAATGCCGAGGGCGGCGAGCGCAGCCGCCCCCGCAAGGGCGGGTTTTCTCGAAAGAGCGGTTCGGATGCGCATGGTGCGGGGACCTCCTCGATTAGGTGAAGGAATGCCTGATCCAGCGGGCGTTGATGATTGGCGCACTCACACGCATCCGGGTAATCTGAAGTGGACGGATCCAGTACACGTATTGCGCGATGATCGCCCTCATGCAGCGACTCCCCAGTCAATGGCATGGGGCGATGAATGCAAACATCAAATAGACGTACGCCGGACGGCTTCAGTACGTTCTGACGGATGTTGGTCGCTTTACCTACCAGGCAGCCTGGTACGAGTACAGCGTGTTCGGCTGTACTGAAGGTTGCCCTGTTCATCGCAGGGGCGATCGGGAGAGCGTGGCTGAATGATGGGCGCGCTCTCCCCCCGTCGGTAACGTCTCCGGCGGGGGAGAAGCACGGTCTGGCACGTGCGCGACGTCAATTGCTTATGGTCGGTCGCAGTTGCTTATCAACGAATCAGTAACTCATGGCAGTTACAGGAATCTTTCCGTTGCAAGAACAGCGTCTGTTCGCCATCCCGGGCGCTGTCGAACCGCCCACCGAGGAGCGGGCCGCCGCCGAGGTCCCCCTACGAGAAGCGTTTTCGCGCTAACCAGACTTTAGCCCACGCCAGGACTCTCAGCCATTCCGCAGCTAGGGGTGCCTGTCGAAGTCAATAGGACCGTACCGCCGTATCCCCGTCAGCGGGTGGGCGCGGCGGCTACGGGAGCGGGAGGGCGTCCGCCGTCGAAGACCGGTTGGTTCCGGCGGCGCCGTGACGGCGCAGCATCCTGCGCTGTCCATCCTCGACAGAGCGCGTGGCCGGGCCAGCGCGCCGATTCCTGTCAAGACGCACCGCGGACGGTTGGCCGGCATCGGCCAACATCGGGCCGGAGTATCGATGGGGCTGAGATCGATGGTTAGCGTCTGCAATCAACGCGTAACCCTTCGATAACAGACGGGAGCACTGCACCCGGGTTCCCACCCACGTCACGTACCCGCATCAAGGTTTCTTCATCCGGGTCATCTCATTCCCCCCGCCCGCCGGGACCGATGCCGGCATGCCCTGGTACAGCCATGCCCGTGCGCCCGGTGGGTTGTGAGAGCCGGATGAGCCATCGGGGGCGCCTGTCCGGCGCACCTCAACCCTGGAGGAGTCGAGATGGCTCAAGCTTCCAACTTCCGGTTATCCCGATGGGTCGGACCGCACCGCTCCGATCCGCCCAGCCCCCGGACATCCGGGAGATTTGGCAGGGCCCGCGCCTGGCGCCGCGGGGCGGTCGTGGCATCGGGTGCCGCGCTGGTGCTCGGGCTGTCGACGGTGCCCGCCCTCGCGGACCCGTCGGGCCACGGACACGAGCACGAAGACGAGCAGCAGAGCTCGGTGAACGTGCTGGTGTTCCACGGTCCGGCCGACCAGCAGGACGACCCGGTCAAGCAGGCCACGGCGGCGATCAAGAACTTGGGTAAGAAGGGCGGGTTCAAGGTCGACGAGGCCGAGAACCCGAGCGTCTTCACGTACGACAACCTGGCGCGATACCGGGGCGTGGTGCTGCTGTCCGCCAAGGGCGTGACGCTGAACGGAGACCAGGAGGCCGCGTTCCGGGCCTACATGAACAGCGGCGGTGGGTTCGTCGGCGTGCACGACGCGGCCCGCGCGCAGTCCAATTCCAGCTGGTTCACCGGCCTGATCGGCACCCGCCCGGGCACCGGACTACCTCCTGCCGAGAAGGTGGTCGAAGTAGCGGCGAGCGGTGAGAACCCGCCGAACGAGACCAAGGAAAAGCTGGTCGACGGGAACAACAACACCAAGTGGTTGGCGTTCCAGCCCACCGGGTGGGTCACGCTGAAGCTGGAGAAGCCGACGGCGGTGACCCGCTACGGGATGACGTCGGCCAACGACTCCGACGGCCGGGATCCGAAGGACTGGAAGCTGCAGGGATCCACGGATGGCACGAACTGGACGACCCTGGACACCCAGGCCGGGCAGAGCTTCCCGCAACGGTTCCAGACCAAGATGTACCAGTTCACCAACGGCCAGGCGTACCAGTACTACCGGCTGGACATCACCGCGAACCGGGGTGAGCCGCTGATCCAGCTCGCCGAGTTGGGGCTGTTCGGCCCCGATGCCGGGTCGCCCGCGGAGGACAAGGTTCAGCAGGCGGTGGTCGACGTGACCGACCGCCAGCACCCGGCCAACAAGGGCCTGCCGCTGAAGTGGACGCGGTCGGACCAGTGGATGAACTGGGATCCGAACCCGATCGGCCAGGTCCACACGATCGCGCAGGTCGAGGAGAACACCTACAACTCGGGCCAGAGCGGCAACGGCGCGTTCCACCCGGTCTCGTGGTGCCGTGACTACGACGGTGGCCGGTCCTTCTACACCGGCATGGGCCGTACCACGGACAGCTACACCAAGGACACGCAGTTCCTCGGCCACCTGCTCGGCGCGATCGGGTGGACGACCGGCGTGCTCCGCGGTGACTGCCAGGCGACCATCGGCTCGAACTACCAGATCGAGCGGTTGACCGCGAAGAACCAGCCGGGCCAGCTCGACCAGATCGGTGAGCCGCACGGCCTGACCATCGCCGGAGACGGCAAGGTCTTCTACATCGGCAAGGCCGCCTGCGCGACCGGCCCGATCCGGGACTGGAACGACCCGAACGTCGGCCTCGGCTGCGGCACCATCCACCAGTGGGACCCGAAGACGAAGCAGGTCAAGCTGGTCACCACCCTCCCGGTGATGGGCAACCGCGGCAGCGGTGACGAACTCGTCAAGAACGAGGAGGGCCTCGTCGGCATCACCCTCGACCCGAAGTTCGACAAGAACGGTTGGGTCTACGCGTACTGGATGCCGCACGCGTCGATCGACCGGGACAAGCGCACCGGTGAGCGGACGGTCTCGCGGTTCACCTACGACGCCGCGAAGCAGACGATCGATCAGGGCACCCGCAAGGACCTGCTGCACTGGACCGCCCAGATCCACAGCTGCTGCCACACTGGCGGCGGCATGACCTTCGACAACAACGGCAACCTCTACATCGGGGTCGGTGACAGTAACTCGTCCCAGGGCTCCGAGGGGTACTCCGGCAACAACTGGACCGCTGACTACAAGGGCCTGTCGTTCCAGGACGCCCGCCGTACATCCGGCAACACCAACGACCTCAACGGCAAGATCCTGCGCATCCACCCGGAGGCCGACGGCACGTACACGATTCCCCAGGGCAACCTGTTCACCGGCAAGGAGGAGGGCGGCGGCAAGTCCCGCCCGGAGATCTATGTGATGGGCGTCCGCAACATCGCCCGGATCGCCTGGGACAAGAAGAACAACTGGCTGACCGCCGCGTGGGTCGGCCCGGACGCGGGAGCCCCGAGCCCGGAGCTGGGCCCGGCGAAGTACGAGACCGCGACGATCATCACGTCCGCGGGCAACCAGGGCTGGCCCTACTGCATGGGCAACAAGCAGCCCTACCGGGACCGCAGCAACACCGACGCCACGGTCCTGACCGGCTGGTACGACTGCGACAACCTGAAGAACACCTCGCCGCGCAACACCGGTCTGGTCAACATCCCGCCGGCCCGCAACAACATGATCTGGTACTCGCCCCAGGGCGGTGGGCCGGTCTTCCCGAAGCGGACCGACGGCAGTGGCCTGCCGACCTACGTCGCGAGCGAGTCGACCTACACCCAGCCGTACCTCAAGGGTGGCGGTCAGGCCATCATGGACGGCCCGACCTACCACCGGTCGGAGGTCAACACCGACAGCGGTGTCGCCTGGCCGGCATACTGGGACAACAAGTGGTTCATCGGTGACGAGTCCAACCCGAACAACCGCGTCGCCGTGACCGTCAACCCGGACACCGTCAAGGAGCAAGGCCCACCGGCATTCGCCGAGGACCTGCGCCAGATCATCCGCGCCGGTGGCGGCGACACCCAGCTGCAGAGCTGGATGGACGCCAAGTTCGGCCCGGACGGCGCGCTGTACATGCTGGACTACGCGGGCGGCTTCTTCAGCCTGCACCCCAACCAGAAGCTGATCCGCATCAGCTACAAGGGCGGTCCGGCGACGCCGAACCCGAACGCCGCCACGGGGCGGGCGATGGTGCAGAGCAAGCCGAAGACGGTCACGTTCTCCGGCGCGAAGATCGGCGGCGTGGCGTGGGAATGGAACTTCGGTGACGGCAGCCGGCCGTCGCGCGAGGCCAACCCGACGCACACGTACGCGAGGTACGGCACCTACCACGCGACGGTCACGGTGACCTACGCCAACGGAGAGAAGGCGACCGGCAAGTTCGACGTCCTCGCGGGCTGCGCGGCACCGGACGCCCGTCCGAGGGTCCGGATGCTCGACACCGACACCGGCGTGGCCAACCACGAAGTCGGTGGCGGCTGCACGATCAACGACCTGATCGACGACGAGCGCGCCTGGAAGAACCAGGGCGAATTCGTCAGCCACGTGAACGACGTGGTGAACCAGCTGCGCAAGGAGGGGCGCGTCAGCAACGACGAGGCGTCCGCGCTCAAGCGCGCTGCCACCCGCTCCGAGGTCGGCAAGACCTCCGGGTACCAGCCCATCTTCGACGGGACGGCGCGGTCACTCGCGGGGTGGACCCAGGCTCCAGGGGGCCAGTTCAACCTGCAGCCCGACGGGACCATGCGTAGCTCCGGCGGCCTGGGAATGCTGTGGTACTCGAAGGAGGCGTTCGCCGACTTCTCGGTACGGCTGCAGTTCCGGGACGTTTCGCCGGATGCCTTCCGGGCCAACAGCGGCGTCTTCACCCGGTTCCCCGACCCGAGGACCCCGCTGGACCAGCGTCCGACCGGAAGCTGCGGCACGGTCGGGGCGGCCCGGACGTCCCCTGCCTGGGTTGCGATCTACTGCGGTCAGGAGATCCAGATCTACGACGGGGAGACCGGCGAGCCGCAGAAGACCGGCTCGATCTACAACTTCCAGTCACAGGGCCTGGACAAGGCGGGGGCTACCCCGAAGGGCCAGTGGAACGACTACGAGGTCCGGGTGGTCGGCCAGCACTACACGATCATCCGTAACGGCGTGGTGATCAACGAGTTCGACAACACGCCGGGCAAGCAGTCGTCCCGCGCCGGCGACCCGCCCACGGACCTGCGGCAGTTCATCAGCGGATTCATCGGGTTGCAGAACCACGGCAACAACGACCTGATCGAGTTCCGCAGCATCCGGGTCCGGGAGCTGTAGCCGATCGGTGCCGGGTGCGGGGCGACAACCCTCCGCACCCGGCACACCCCCCACATCGTGAGAGGTGCATGACGCCATGCTTGCCACGTTACGTTCCGCGCCGTCCTTGACGGCCTTCCTCCGAGCGCTCAGCTCGCCCCGAACGGCGCGCCGCCTACCGGCCCTGATGGTGCTCCTGGCGACGGCAGCGCTCTGGCTGAACTCAACCACCCTGCACACCCAACCGGCGGCCACCCAGGCGGCGGCTCAGGTCCTCACCTTCACCGGCAACGACAGCATCACCGCCTACGCCTCCGCGCCGACCACGGCAACGGCCGGGCCCGCGACGATCGTCTTCGAGAACAGCGCGGCGACGGGCAACACCACGGGAATGCCGCACACCCTTACCTTCGACACTTCGACGCCGGGCTACAACCACGACGTCGACCTCAACATCACCGCGAGCCCGTACGACCCGAACAAGGGCCGGTACGAGGCCCAGGTGAACCTCACCCCCGGTAAGTACCGCTACTTCTGCGCCATGGCCGGCCACCAGATGAGCGGCGAGTTCGTCGTCACCGGCAGCGCCGCGGACACCACCCCGCCCCAGGTGTCGGCGTCGGTGACCGGCGACAAGGACGCAGCAGGCAACTACGTCGGGTCGGCGACCGTGACCATCTCGGCGCAGGACACCGAGTCCGGCGTCGACACGGTGGAGTACTCGCTGGACGGGCAGCCGTTCACGGCGTACTCGTCGCCGGTAACGGTGAACCAGCCCGGACAGCACATGGTCCACTACCGGGCCAAGGACAAGGCCGGCAACACCTCGCCCGAGGGGATGGTCTCGTTCACGGTGGTGGCCCCACCGGCCCAGGACAAGACGCCGCCGCAGGTCTCAGCGCAGGTTTCCGGGACCAAGGACGGCGCCGGCAACTACGTGAACAGCGCGACGGTGACGATCTCGGCCAGCGACGCGGAGTCCGGGGTCGCGACGGTTGAGTACTCATTGGACGGACAGCCCTACGCCGCCTACACGGCGCCGGTCGCGGTCAACCAGCCCGGCAAGCACACCGTCAACTACCGGGCGACCGACAAGGCGGGCAACACCTCGAACGTGGGCGCGGTCGAGTTCACCGTGACGAGCCCGCCCGGCGACACCACCGCACCGCAGGTGTCGGCGGCGGTGGCCGGGGACAAGGACGCCAGCGGTAACTACGTCGGGTCGGCCACCGTGACCATCTCGGCGCAGGACTCCGAGTCCGGGGTCGCCACGGTGGAGTACGCCCTGGACCAGGCCACGTTCGTGGGGTACTCGGCGCCGGTGTCGGTGAACCAGCCCGGCCAGCACACCGTGCGCTACCGGGCCACCGACAAGGCGGGCAACGTCTCGGCCGTGGGTTCGGTGCAGTTCACCGTGGTGACCCCGCCGGCCCCCGGCGACACCACGGCGCCGCAGGTCTCGGCGGTGATCGCCGGCAGCATGGACTGGGCCTGGAACTACGTGGACAGCGCGACCGTCACGATCTCGGCCACTGACGCCGGCTCCGGCGTCGCCACGATCGAGTACTCGGTGGACGGTCAGGCGTTCGCCGCCTACACCGCGCCGCTCACGATCAACCAGCCTGGCCGGCACACCGTCACCTACCGGGCCACCGACAAGGCCGGGAACACCTCGGCCGTGGGCACCGCCTCGTTCTCCGTCGTGAAGAGCAAGAGCAAGACCAAGCCAGCGGACAGGTGCGAGAAGGAGCACAACGACCACAAGGACCACGACAAGAAGCGCAACTGCGACGACTGACCCCCGGACGAGGGCGGCTGGTGGCGGGCCTGACCCGCCACCAGCCGCCAGCAGCACCGCGTATCCCCCGGCGGGTGTGCGTTCCCGCCAGTACCAAAAGGAGCAGTTCAATGTGTGGTGGACATCGCGTCCCCTTTGACCGGCGCGCCTTCCTGAGGGGAGTGGCCGCCACCGCGGCGGGCGTCAGTGCGATGGGCGTGTTCGGCGGCGCCGCCTCGAGCGCCTTCGCCGCGGAGTCCGGGAGGTCGCCCGGCCGGCACCTCCCGAACAGCAAGATTGGTCTTCAGCTCTACTCGGTGCGCGACGCGTTCATGACCCAGACGGAGGCGTGTCTCCGCGCTCTCGCCAAGGCCGGTTATCGCAACGTCGAGATGGCCGGATTCCCGGGCGGTACGACCCCCGCGCGCGCCCAGGCTATCCGCCCGCTGCTGGACAAGTACGGCCTGACCGCGGTCTCCAGCCACCACGGCTACAACGAGTTCACCAATGAGAAGCGGGTCGGTGAGCTCATCGAGATGGCGCAGATCCTCGGCCAGAAGTACATCGTGTGCCCGGGCGGGGTGCCGGGAACTCCCGAGGGCTTCACCCAGGCCGGCGCCGTCTTCAACCGGGCAGGGGAGAGGATCCGGGCGGCCGGCATGAAACTCGGCTACCACAACCACACCGAGGAGTTCCTCCGTCGCGGCTCCGATGGCCGGACCCTCTACCAGATCCTGCTCGACAGCTCCGACCCGCACCTGCTGTACCTGGAGCTCGACATGGGCTGGTCGAGCGCAGCCGGTCTCAGCGCGCAGGACAACATCGACCTGATGGCGGCGAACAAGGGGCGCATCCTGCTGAGTCACGTCAAGGACCTGCACCCCGACGGCAGCCTCGCCGACCTCGGCACCGGCATCGTCGACTACGCGACGATCCTCGGTGCCGCCATCCGGCTCGGTATGCGCGAATTCATCATCGAGAACGACGACCAGAGCAACCCGCTGACCGATTCCCGCGCTGACCGGATGCACGACTACCTGGCCGCGCTGGAGCTGAAGCACAGTCACCGGGCACCTCATCGCGGAGAGGACTGATGGCGGATGTCTGAACCTCGTTTACCGTCGGCGGGTCGGGTGTCCCGGCGCTCGATGCTGGCCGGAGCCGCGGTCACCGCGGTCACCCCGCTGGTGGTGGGTGCCCTGCCGTCGGCCGAGGCCTTTGCCAAGGAGCCATCGCGAGACGACGACAGGGAGCGGCCACGCGGTCGTACCCGCCGGATCACCATGTACGTCGAGAAGATCTCCGACAAGCTCGTCGGGTACGGGCTGGCGCCGGGCAAGGCGACGGTGCCCGGGCCGGTGCTGGAGATGTGGGAAGGCGAGACCCTGGAGATCGAACTCGTCAATACCACCGACAAGGCGGTGTCGCTCCACGTGCACGGGGTGGACTATGACGTCTTCTCCGACGGCACCGACATCAACGACTCGGTGACGCCGCCGGGCGCGCGCCGCACGCACGTGTGGCGCAGCCATGAGGGATATAAGCGCAAGGACGGCACGTGGGCCGACGGCAGCGCCGGGTACTGGCACTACCACGACCACGCGATGGGTACGCCGCACGGCACCGAGGGGATCGCGAAGGGCCTGTACGGCGCGCTGGTCGTGCGGCGGCGCGGGGATGTCCTGCCGGCCAAGCAGTTCACGGTCGTGTTCAACGAAATGACGATCAACAACCTGATGGCCCCGAACGCGCCGGTTTTCGAGGCGCGCCTCGGCGAGCGGTGCGAATTCATCGTGATCGGGCACGGGAACAGTTACCACACGTTCCACGTGCACGGGCACCGCTGGCGGGACAACCGTACGGGCATGCGCGAGGGTTCGTACGACACGAGCCGGGTCATCGACAACAAGGATCTGATGGGCGGTGACTCGTTCGGATTCCAGGTGATCGCAGGTGAAGGCGTGGGGCCGGGCGCCTGGATGTACCACTGCCACGTCCAGTTCCACTCGGACATGGGCATGGTCGGCATCTTCCTGGTCCGGAACGAGGACGGCAGCCTGCCGATGCACGCCCAGATGGCGCTCGACCGCTATCACGGACACGAGCACCACATGTGACGGGTGCGGCGCGGGCGGCGGGTCCCCCCACCGCCCGCGCCGCTTCTTTCCCACTACAAGCGACTGTCTCCTGTAGAGGATCTAGACGAGGCCGCGACGCGCGGCCCACACGATCGCCTGCACGGTGACCTTCACGTCTAGTTGCTCGCAGATCGCCCGGATCCGCCGGCGGATCGTACGGTCGGACATGGCCATGCGCCGCGACACCGAGCTGACCGGCATGCCCTCGGCCAGCAGTGCCAGCAGCCGCAGATCCTCCTGATCGAGCGGGGCCTCGTCGGTGTTCCGGCCTGGCGCCGGCGCCTCGCACCGGGCTGTGCCGCCGAGTGTCGCACTGCCGAGGCGAGGGAGGCTGCGGGGGCCGCCGCGCGGTCCGGCCGACTGTCTGGTGAGCGCGGTGCCGACGAGCGCAGCGCCGGCCGGCGCTATCAGCCCGGCAAGACTGTTAGCCTTGCGCCTGGCGGCTTCGGGCATGGGACATCATCCTCCTTGCTTTTTGCCGTCCTCAATCCGCCCAGGGCCGCTCTACGGCGCCAACTGGAGACGCGGTCCTGGGTGGGCGGGGGCGCAGGCTCGGGACGCGGTTACGTCCGAGGCTTGATCACTTGTAGCTACCGGTCGCGCCTGCCGGCGCCGTAGTTGTATCGCGAGAGTCGCACCGACCGGTTCCGCATGGCGGCCGAGGCTTCGGCTCGGGCCGGAACCAGCCGCGGTCGGTGGGCCGGTACGAGGTGGACACCTGGCAGGCACCTCCCCAGTGATCGGGTCGAGTGGTCCGTCGGACCAAGCGCAGAGCAAGCGTCTCGATACGTTTAGCAAGCCCCTTAAGGCCGAAAGGCTATCGTCGATCCATTACCAAAGCCAGATGGAAAGTGAAGAATCTATCGTTCGTGTAGACAAAAGTCGTTTCGGGCGCAGAGCAAAGATCTTTACGGGCTGTTCAGAAATCGCGCTGCCTCCGCGTCGAGCGCCGGCCGATCCCGCCGGAACGGCGCTGCGGTTCGTCCTACGCTGGCCTCATGCCTCTGTGTGGCCGGCGCCGTGCCCTGGAAGCCGGCTGGCGTGCGGACCGCGTACGCGTGGCCGGCACCACTATCGCCGTCGAGCACCGGCCCGGCCGCGGCCCGGTGATCGTTCTGGAGGCCGGACTGGGGCTGCCGGGGTCGGTATGGCGACGGGTCTGCGCCCGGCTACCCCCGGACCGGGCGGTGCTCCGCTACGACCGCGCCGGACTGGGTCGCAGCGATCCTGGTGCGCTGCCCCGTACCGGCGTCCGGCAAGCCCGCGAGCTTCGGGAACTGCTGGGCCAGTTGCGCATGCCGCCGCCGTACGTTCTGGTCGGTCACTCCGTGGGCGCGTTCATCGTGCGGCTGTTCGCGCTGGAGCACCCCGGGGAGGTCGCCGCCGTCGTCCTCGTTGACCCCTCTCACGAGGACGAGGGGCCGGGGCTCCGGCCGATCATGCGCTGGGCCGACGTCGCGGTAAGTCGGCTGTTGCGCGTTGCCCACGTGGTGTCCCGGTCGCGGCACGTGGCGGGGATGGTCCGCGAGGACGAGGCCTTCGCCGCCACCGCGGAGCAGGTACGCGCGGCACTGCGGCAGCGGGACATGCCCGACGTGCCGGTGCGGGTGATCACGGCTGAAGGCTCGTACCGGGGCTGGGTGCCCGGCGGCCGGGCGCGCCGGCGCGAGCGGGAGCGGGTCCGGTCGCTGCATCAGGTCTTGGCGGCATCCGTCCCGCGCGGGCGGCACCTGCTGGTCCCGCGCAGCGGGCATCTGGTCATGCGCGACGCCCCGGCGTTCGTCGCCACGGTGATCGTTGACGTTGCTTGACGGTTTCGCCGTAGCGTCAAGGTTGCGCGGCTGTGCAAGGACGCGAAGTAATGAGTGACCACTTGGTACCTGACTGCCGCAGCGCAAACGGCCGGTCTGAAGCGCTTCCGGTAGGGGGGTCGGATTATCGGTCGACAGTCGGATGATGGCGGGTTAGGTTAGGCCCGCACGAAGCTTGTCGAACGGAGAAATAAATCTTACTCGGCCGTGTCATTGGCCAGGCTTCGTCCACATTCAGCGACCAGCGGCTCTTCCATTCGGCTGGGCTGCTCCGCTGTTCGTGAGGTTGAAGCGGTGTAGCGGCGATGTGCCACAGTGCCGGGGCTGTGGCGTCGCTGATGCAGTCATCAATGTCAAGCTCTCGATGGAAGTTGCGTAACGCGATGGCGGTCGCGGCACGATGTCAATGGGGAGTAGGCAGTGCCACCGAGGAAGAAGAAGACCCACGAAGTCACCCTTGAGCTTGAGGCAGGCAACGCCGCAGTCGTCGAGCTCGGAAAGAATCTTGGTCCGACCGGTATCAACATGCGCGCGGTAAAAGCTGAATACGACGAAGCGACCGCGCGCCACCGTGGCGAGATCATTCCGGTTGTCGTGAGCGTCTATGAAGACCGGAGCTTCGAACTGCGGTACAAGACCCCGCCCACGAGTTTCCTCATCCGCGGTGCGCTCGGCATCAAGGGTGGATCGTCGCGTCCGGCTCTGGAGTCCGCCGGCGTCCTGACTCAGGAGCAGCTCCGGAAGATCGCTGAGCGCAAGCTGCCGGATCTCAACGCGAAGGACATCGAGGGCGCGATAAAGATCGTCACCGGCAGTGCCCGATCGATGGGGGTCACGATAGCGGACTAGTCGTGCGATAAACGCCTCTGCTACGACGCGACTCGTGGCTGGCACCTGCAACTGGTCTCCGAAAAGGGGATCGGGGCACCGATGGCCGCCGCGCTCCGCTGTCTCATCCTGCTCATGTCGGTGACGGGGTGGGGAAGGCTGAAAAGATGTGCCGAGTGGGGCTGTGTCAGCTATTCATAGATTGCAGTAACGGTAATTCGCGATCTCATCGTCGGACCCGCGCGCCCGGAGGTCGCCTCCTTCCCGTTGCCGGTTAGTCGGTTCCAACGACCGTCCCTGCTGGCCGTTAGGTTGCTGTGGCTGAGATGAGCGCAGAACGACTCGCCGTAGACGATCTCATCGCCGTCGCTCGTGTCGACGATGGTGAAGCGCTCGCGGTTGCCTGTCTGAAGGTTGTCGAGGGCAACAGTGGAACGGGGATCAGAGAGCTCATTCGGTCGGTCCTACGGTCTTCGGCGGCGATGGTCGGCCAACGGCACGCCAGCCCATCGGCGTCCCTGGCCTTAGGCGTACCGTCAACGACGGGCGATGAGAGTGCGATGTCCCCGGAGGGCGTCCCGCCCGTCTTTCGCGTCGCGGCGAGGGCGCTCTCGGCCACGATCAATGGCGACTTCGAATCCGCCGACGCCCATATTGAAATAGCGGTCAGGGAATCGCGGGACCTGGAACGTGCGGCGGTCATCGCGCTCACCGCGTCCTGGTTCGTTCAACTGGAGGCCATGCTCGCCGCCGAGAGCGGCACCAGGATCGGCACCGGCCAGAACGAATCGTGAACCGGCGGTTTCACCAGCGCACCGGCAGCTCGCGGGCAGCCACTGCCGATGAATCGGACATCGGTGGTGCTTCAGTGGGGGTCGTAGGAGATCAGCGACCAGGTGCGGGTCGGCCGGTGATGCCTTTGAGGTGGCGGCTCATCTCGCGGGCGATCTCCCGGTTGGCGTCCCGTTCGGCCAGGGTCTGCCGCTTGTCCCACGATCGCTTACCGCGGGCGAGGGCGAGTTCGACCTTCGCCCAGCCGTTGGAGAAGTACACCGACAGCGGGACGAGCGTCACGCCGCCCTCCCGTACCTTCTCGATGATCCGGTCGATCTCCACCCGGTGCAGGAGCAGCTTGCGGGTTCGGCGCGGCTTGTGGTTGGTCCAGGTGCCGTAGCTGTACTCGGCGATGTGCAGCCCGTACAGCATGATTTCGCCATCGAGCTCCTGGGCGAACGCGTCGACCAGCGACACCCGGCCCTCGCGCACCGACTTGACCTCGGTGCCGACCAGCTTGATGCCTGCCTCGTACGTCTTGAGGATCGTGTAGTCGTGCCGCGCCTTCTTGTTCGAGGCGACGAGTTTGCGCCCGGTCTGCCTGGACGTGACGACCCTCCCGATCACTGGGCGGTGAGCTCGGCCAGGCGGGCGGTCACCGCGGCCCGTAGCTCGGGTGTCACCTCGTAGAGGCCGAGCATCTCCGAGAGCCAGAGGCCGTCGGCGGCGAGCCAGGCCACCGCCGCGTCGACGTTGTCGGTCTGCTTCATGCCCTCGGCCCAGAGCTGACGGGACCGGTCCCGCAGGATCTCCAGCAGGGACGGCTGCAGGAGGCTCGCGGTGAGGACCGCGGTCCAGAGCTTCGTGCCCGGCCCGAGGTTGGCCGAGGTCGCGACGTACGCCCGGGCGACTGCGTCTTCGGGTTCGGGTCCTTGCCCGACGCGGGCGGCGATCCGGTCGTAGTAGCGGCGGACGATCTCCTCGACCATCGCCTCGAGCAGCGCCGCCTTGTTGGGAAAGTAGTGCAGAAGGCCGCCCTTGCTGACCCCGGCGTGCGCGGAGACCGCCTCCAGCGTCACGGAGGCCACGCCGGAGGTCTCGGCGAGGGCGATCATCGCGTCGAGCAGCCGCTGCCGCGTGTCGATGTCGCCGGCGCCGGCAGCGTTTTCCTTTACCCGCTTCGCCATCCGCCTGAGTGTACAGCGATGCTCCGTTGACCAACATACCGTCTGGACGGTATGTTGCCGGCACGCTGATGTGAGGAGCGGCACACAATCGAGGAGAAGCCATGGCCGACGAGCCTGCCTTAAGTCGCATCGAGCAACACGGCGCCGAGCCGATCCCGCTGGACGAGCGCCATGGCAAGCCACACACCCAGTTCACGATCTTCGCGTCGACCAACCTGGCCTTCGCGGTGGTGCTGACGGGCTTCTTCCCGGCGTTCCTCGGGCTCTCGCTCGCGCAGTGCGTCACCGCGATCGTCGTCGGAACGGCCCTCGCCTCGGTCGCGATCGGCGTGCTGTCCGCGATGGGGAGCCGGCTCGGCGTGGCGGCGCCGATCCTCGCCCGTGGCCCGCTCGGGTTCCTCGGCGCCTGGCCGATGGTCGCGTACACCAGCGTCTTCGGCTCGCTGGGCTGGGCGACCGTGAACCTCGTGTTCGGTGCCTGGGCACTGCAGGGCGTGGTGAACATCCCGCTGGCTGTCATCGTCATCGTGACCGCGATCGCCCAGGCCATCATCGCAATTTTCGGTTACGACCTGGTGCACCTCGCCGCCCGGTGGACCACGATCGTGATGGCGGTCGTGTTCGCGATCATCACCGTCCTGGCGCTGAGCAAGGCGGACTTCTCCTTCGGGGTGAACCCCGAGGCCCCGGACTTCATCGGGGTGTGGGGCGGCTGGCTCACCGCCGCGGGCGTGTTCTTCGCGTACGTGATGGGCTACGCGACGTTCGCCGCCGACTACTCGCGCTACCTGCCCGCGAACACGCCGGCCTGGCGCGTCACCATGTACTCCGCCCTCGGTAACTTCGTGCCGACCGTCTGGCTAGGCTGCCTCGGCGCGGTCATCGCGGGCTTCGCCGGCCAGTTCGACGCCGTGCCGGCGATCGAGCAGCTCACCGGAGGGTTCGCGCCGATCGTACTGATCACCCTCGCGCTGTCGACGATCGTGATCAACACCGTTAACATCTACGGCGGCGCGATCTCCGTCATCGCGCTCGTCCCGCGGACCAGTCGGCCGGTCGCCGTCATCGTCCTCACCGCAGCCTCCGCGGTCCTCGCGATCGCGCTCCAGGGCGACCTGTACGGCAGCTTCTACGACTTCCTCCTGCTGACCGCCTACATCGCCACCCCGTGGATGGTGATCATGATGCTCGACTACACGGTGGGCGGGCGCCGTGACCCACGCCGTATCCCCGAGCTCTACGACCGGACGCGCACGTCCTCGTGGGGGCTGCTCGCGTGGGTGGGGGCGTGCCTGATCTCCGTGCCGTTCTGGAGCTGGAAGCACTACACCGGGCCGATAGCGGCGGCCCACCGCGAGTGGGGTGACCTCACGTACCTCGTCGGCGCGGTCGCCGGTGGCGTGCTCTACCTGGCCATCCACCGCCTCACCGTCGCGCGGCGGGCGGCCGTGCCGGACGCGCCGGTCCCGGCCGCCGAGCAGGGGGTCGCGTGATGACGGCCGTCGAGCCGCGCCCGGCGCTGGGGCGGGACCTCCTCGGGGTCGAGGTCCACCACGATGTACGGGTGCCGATGCGGGACGGGGTCCACCTGTCGGCGGACGTCTACCTGCCCGCGGACACGCCCGCGCCGGCCCTGGTGCTGCGTACGCCGTACAACAAGCGGGTCGGGGAGTTCGAGGGTTACGCCCATCCGTCCTGGTACGCGCGGCACGGCTTCGCGGTCGTCTGCCAGGACGTGCGCGGGACGTACGAGTCGGAGGGCACCCTGCGGCCGTTCCACCAGGAGGCCGAGGACGGCTACGACACGATCGAGTGGGTCGCCGCCCAGCCGTGGTGCGACGGGGCGGTCGGCACGTACGGGTTCTCGTACCCGGGCGCGACGCAGCTGCTCGCGGCCACGCAGTCGCCGCCCCACCTGCGCGCGATCGCGCCGGCGATGACGGGCTCGAACTACCACGAGGGCTGGACCTACCACGGCGGCGCGCTGCAGTTGGCGTTCGTCCTCAGCTGGGCCGCCGGGCTCGGGCGCGACCAGGCGGTGCGCGCGGGTGACGCGGCGGCCGTCGCGGCGTTCGACGCGATCCTTTCGGCACCGTACGGTCTCTACGCGCGGCTGCCGGTACGCGACGCCCTGCCCCCGGAGCTCGCGCGCTACGCGCCGTTCCTGCGCGAGTGGCTCGAGCACCCCGACTACGACGACTACTGGCGCGCGGTGTCGCCGAAGGAACGCTACGACGCGATCGAGGTGCCGGGACTGCACGTGGCCGGCTGGTACGACGTCTTCCTCGAGGGCACGCTGGAGAACTTCAGCACGCTGCGGCGGCGCGGCGTGGCCAGCCAATCGTTGATCGTCGGACCCTGGTACCACATGCCGTGGGCGCAGACCGTCGGCGCCTGCGACTTCGGACCGGAGGCCCGCAACCTCGTCGACGACGCGCAGATTCGCTTCTTCCGGCGCACCCTCAAGGGTGAGGACGTGGGCGAAGAGGCGCCCGTGCGCCTCTTCGTGATGGGGGAGAACCGCTGGCGCGAGTACCAGGAGTGGCCGCCGCCCGCGCGGGACCGCCTGCTGTACCTGCGCAGCGACGGCCGTGCCGGCTCGGTCAACGGCACCGGCGCGCTGTCACCGGAGCAGCCGCCCGCCGGCGAGCCCGCCGACGTGTGGGCGTCCGACGCGAACCTGCCGGTGATGAGCCTCGGCGGCCGCAGCGCCTCCTCGGCGGCGCTGACCCCGATGGGCCCGGCCGACCAGCAGCCGGAGGAGATCCGCAACGACCTGCTGGTCTACACCTCGGCCGCCCTCGACCGGCCGCTGGTCGTCATCGGGGTGCCGACGGCGACGGTGTTCGCGGCGTGCGACGGCCCCGGCTGCGACGTGGTGGTCCGCCTCGTCGACGTGCATCCGGACGGTACGGCGATCAACGTCTCCGACGGGAACGTCCGGATCGCCTGGGACGGTGAACCCTCCGTCCGCGAGCTGGCGATCCGTATGTCACCCACCGCGATCCGCTTCGACGCCGGCCACCGGATCCGGCTCGAGATCGCCGGGAGCAGCTTCCCCGTCCTCGACCGCCACCCCGGCTGGGACGTGTCGCCGGTGGCGGCCGGCCCGCACGAGCTCCGGGTCGTCACGCAGATCGTCTGCCACGACGCGGCGCGGCCCTCCCGGCTGAGCCTGCCCGTGGTCGACTAGAACGAGCTCTCCTCCGTGCCGGTCGCCGCCGTCCGGGTGGGACGGCGGCGACCGACGGGCGTCGGGTCAGCGCAGCGCGGTCTCGTGGACCCCCTGGATCGAAGACTGCGGCGAGCGCTGGTCGAGGTGCTGTAGCAGTTTTTCGCCTTCAACGTCCACATTGGGCAGCGCCCGGTCGAGCCAGCGGGGCAGCCACCAGGCGGCACGGCCGATCAGAGTCATCACGGCTGGCACGAGGACCATGCGGACGACGATGGCGTCGAAGAGTACGGCGATGCCGAGGCCGAAGCCGATCGACTTGATGATCGCCTCGGGGCCGAGCATGAAGCCGAAGAAGACGCTCATCATGATCAGAGCGGCGGCGGTGACGACCCGGGCACTGTGGCTGAAGCCGTGGACGACCGCGTCGCGGGGTGCGGCGCCGTGGATGTACTCCTCGCGCATGCGGGTCACCAGGAAGACCTGGTAGTCCATGGCGAGGCCGAACACGATCCCGATCAGGAAGATCGGCAGGAAGCTGATGACCGGTCCGGTCTGGTTGACGCCGAGCAGGTCGGCCAGCCAGCCCCACTGGAAGACCGCCACGACGGCGCCGAACGTGGCGGCGACGCTGAGCAGGAAGCCCACGGTGGCCTTCAACGGCACCAGCAGCGACCGGAACACCAGGGCGAGCAGGACGAACGCCAGGCCGACCACGAGGGCGAGGTAGGGCAGCAGCGCGTCGGCGAGCTTGGTGGAGACGTCGAGGTTGACGGCGGTGGTACCGGTGACGCCGATCCAGGCCCTGGCCGGGGCGTCGAGGCCGCGGATCGCGTGGACCAGGTTCTCGGTGGCGGTGGTGTCGGGACCGGCGGTGGGGATGACGGTGAGGATGGCGGTGTCGCCGGCGGGGCCGACGACGGCGGGGGTGACCACGGCGACGCTCGCCAGGCCGCGGATGTCCTTGGCCACCTGGTCGGCCGCGGCCTGTGCGGTGCCGGCAGGGGCGTCGACGACCACGGTCAGCGGTGCGTTGAAGCCCGGACCGAAGCCGGCGGAGAGCAGGTCGTACGCCTTGCGCTGGGTGGTGTCGGGGCTGGCGGAGGCGTCGCTGGGCATGCCCAGCCGCAGGTCGAGGGCGGGGATCGCGACCACGCCGAGGCCGATCACGGCGGCCAGCAGCGCGACGACCGGCCGGCGTACGATCGCCCGCACCCAGCGGGTGCCCAGCGTCGGCTTGGCGCTGTCGCCTTCCGGGTCGCGGTCCTTCAACCCCGGTACATGGCCGGCGGTGATGCGCCGCCCCGCGAAACCGAGCAGCGCCGGCAGCAGGCTCAGGGCGATCAGCACGGAGATGGCGACGGTGCCGGCGGCGGCCACGCCCATCTGGGTCAGGAACGGGATGCCGACCACGGACAGGCCGGCGAGGGCGATCACGACGGTCAGCCCGGCGAAGACGACGGCGGAGCCGGCGGTACCGACCGCACGCCCGACGGACTCCTGCGGGTCGCGACCGATGGCGAGTTCGTGCCGGTAGCGGGAGACGATGAACAGCGCGTAGTCGATTGCTACCGCCAGGCCCAGCATCGCCGCCAGCGTCGAGGTCGTCCCGGACAGCTCGAAGAAGTGGGTGGCCACGCCGATGCCGGTCACGCCGATGCCGACGCCGAGGATGCCGGTCAGCAGCGGCAGGCCCGCGGCGACGAGCGAGCCGAACGTGATGACCAGCACGACCGCGGCGACGATGACGCCGACGACCTCGGCGACGCCGGCGTGCGGGCGGTTCTGCATCGCGTCGCCGCCGGCCTCGACGGTCAGCCCGGCCGTACGGGCGGTCGAGATCGCGCTGGTGAGCGCGTCGCGGGCGGCCTCGGTCAGGCCGCCCGCCTGCACCTTGTAGGTGACCTGTGCGTAGGCGACGGTGCCCGCCTGGTTGACCGCCCGGGTCTGGAACGGGTTGGTCACCATGGCGACCTGCGGCGACTTCGCCAGGTCGGCGACGGCACGCTCGACGGCGGCCTTGCGGCCCGGCTCGGCGAGGGTGTGGCCGTCGGGTGCGGCGAACACGATCCGGGCGGCGGCCCCACCCGCGGAGGCCTGCGGGAACCGCTCGCGGAGCAGGTCGATCGCCTGCTGCGCCGGGGTGCCGGGGATGCTGAACGCGTTCGAGGTGGGCTTCGACAGGGTGGCCATGCCGACCAGCGTCGCGGCGAGCACGGCTAGCCACGCGAGCAGCACCAGCCAGCGACGGCGGAAGGAGAACCGGCCCAGCCGGTACAGCAAGGTAGCCATCGAAAAATATCTCCTGTTCAAGACGCGTGCGGAGTCGCCCGTCGGCCGCTGCGGGCGGACGGCTGGAACGGTCGGATCGGGTCAGGCGGCCGGTGCGACGGCGCCGATGGGTAGGCCGGCGCGCAGCTGCGTCAGCGAGTCGCGGATCAGGTCGGGCAGCGCGGCGTCGGTGCCGCTGCGGGCCCAGAAGCCGACCGAGGATCCGATCGCGGTGCCTATGGTGTCGGCCAGCAGGCGCGGGGCAAGCTCGCGGTCGGCGTCGGTGCCGGTGCGCTCGGCGACGACCTGGGCCATGACCGTGCTCAGGTGTTCGGTCACGAGTAGCAGCTGCGCCCGCAGCGCCGGGCTCTCTGTCATCACCCGCATCAGTGCGGCGAGCTTGGCGCGGTCACCGACGATCTCGGGGACCGCCGACGGCAGCACCTCGATCAAGGAGTCCCACACCGGCTCACCGGCGGGCCTGTCGCGGATCTTGTCGGCGAGCGTCAGGTAGCGCTGCGCCAGCTCGTCGACGATCGCCTCCTCGCGGCTGGCGAAGTAGTTGCGGAATGTGCGCGCCGACACCTCGGCCGCCTCCGCGATCGCCTCCGGGGTCGCGGCGTCCAGGCCGTGCTCGAGCATCAGGGTCCACGCCGCGTGGCTCAAAGCGGCCCGCGTCGCGGCCTTCTTGCGCTCCCGCAGGCCTGGTTCTGAGGTCATGGCTCTACGGTCGAACGTCCTTGCCAAATTTGCAAGTTTTCCGCGCCGGAAAGATGGTGGCGTGGATCATAGGCCGACACGCTCACTCCGGCGCCGTCACGGAGGGCACCACCGGTGCCGGTGGCGGCGGAGACAGCGGAACGCCGAACGGCACGGCCATCACCACGGGGTCCTCGCCCTCGAAGGTGAACGTCACGCGCGCCGTCGAACCCGGTGCGAGTGCCTCCGTCACGTTCCTGACGGCCAGATAGCCGCCGTGGTCGGCGTCCAGCTGCGCGTACCCGTTCGGCGGAATGGTCAGCCTGGCCGGCGCACCGCTCGTGGACGGGTTGGCGGACGGTGCGGCGGCGGACGGTGCGGAGATGGACGGCTCGCCGACGCCCGCCCCGATGTCAGGGGCGCCGCCCAGGAGTACGACGGGTCCCAACCGGGTGCCGCTCTTCGCGCTGGCCGCGGCGACGCTGCGCAGGACGAGCGGCTTGGACAGGCTGTTGTTGGCGATGTACAGCGACAGCGGGGCGGTCGCCCCGGCCGGGTAACCCTGCGGGTTGTTGTATCTGATCTGGACGTTGCGCAGCGCGGCCTGGCCGTGGGGCCTGGAGTCGGCCTCGTTGCCGGCCACCGGCGGGACCATGCTGCTGGTCTGCGCCTCCTGACCGGCACCGCAGCCCGCCAGCAGACAGGCGGCCGCCGCGGGGGCGGCGAGCAGCGCGGCGACGCGTGACATGCGACGCCGCGCAGGTGTACCGGTGGTCGAGCACACCACTGCGGCCCCCTCGGCGGCAACCCTGGTCCAGGCCGTACTTCAGCGTGTTCCTCTCCGCACGCGCCCGGTCCAAACCGCTCGTCCCCAACGGGGGCGACGGTGCCGTCACCTGTCCGACGCCACCGTGCAGACCCATGTCGGCCGGGCGCCGTCCAAGCTGGACCGGCGCTGCGCCCTCACTGCGTCGCTGTGCTCAACAGCCGCGCCGCCGAGGGGCTCGCGTTCGTCACTTCCAATGAGGCGCCATGCGCGCGTACTTGCCGCTGTACCCACAGCAGCGCGTTCAGCGCGGTGTCGTCCATCGCCGTCACGGACCCGAGGTCGACCAGGACCCGCGTCGGTCTGGCAGCGACCACATCGCCGAACAGTCCGTCCCGTAGCGTGAAGGTCGAAGCCCGGTCCAGCTCTCCTTGCACGTCGACGACCATCGTGCCGTCTACCAACCGGTGGGTACTCATCCGACCGCCAGCCATGTCAGCTCCTCATCGCGCTCCACGCCAACGACGGTCATGGTTACCCGCACTGTCGGTTCGGCAAACATTCGCGAACATCGTCCGGCCTGAGCGGTTGGCCGACGGCGCGGGGCGTGTCGTGTGACCGGTCACCGCCGGGGTACGGGTCGGTGAGACGGCCGCGGTAGATCTGGCCGGCCGTGGTGAGAAGGGGCGTCATGCAGAAGACACAGCAGTTGGCGACGGGGCAACTGGGCCGCACCGGAATGGAGATCACCCGGATCGGCTTCGGCGCCTGGGCGATCGGCGGTGGCGGCTGGGAGTTCGGCTGGGGGCCGCAGGAGGACGACGAGTCGATCGCCGCGATCCACCGGGCGCTGGAGCGCGGCGTGAACTGGATCGACACCGCCGCCGCGTACGGCTTCGGGCACTCGGAGCGGATCGTCGGACGCGCACTCGACGGGGTGGCGGAGCGGCCGTACGTGTTCACCAAGTGCTCACTGCTGGAAGGCCCGGACGGGCAGGTGGTGAACAGCCTCAACCGGGACTCGATCATGCGCGAGGCGGAGGCGAGCCGGGAGCGGCTCGGCGTCGAGGCGATCGACCTGTACCAGATCCACTGGCCGGTACCCGACGAGGACATCGAGGAGGGCTGGTCGGCGCTGGTCGAGTTGAAGGAGCAGGGCCTCGTCCGCCACATCGGCGTCTCCAACTTCAACGTCGAGCAGCTGCGTCGGATCCAGTCGATCGCGCCGGTGGAGACGCTGCAGCCGCCATACTCGCTGATCGACCGCGCGACCGAGGACGAGATCCTGCCGTACGCCGAGCGTGAGGGCATCGGTGTGATCGTCTACTCGCCGATGGCGTCCGGGCTCCTCACCGGGAAGATGACCCGCGAGCGGATCGAGGGCATGCCCGACAACGACTGGCGCAAGCGTGACCCACGCTTCCAGGAGCCCCAGCTGACGGCCAACCTCGCGCTCGTCGAGCGGCTGCGGGCCATCGCGGACCGGCACGGCACCACACCCGGTGCGGTCGCCATCGCCTGGACCCTGCGCAACCCGGCCGTCGACGGCGCGATCGTCGGCTTCCGCCGGCCCGACCAGGTAGACCCGATGCTCGCCGCCGCGAACCTGCAGCTCAGTGACGAGGAGGTCGCGGAGATCGAACGCGCCCGGTGACGGTTGCCCGCGCGGTGACGGATGGGGCGGCGTGGCGCCACCACCCGTCACCGACAGGGCTAACGCGATTGGGAGGCTTCCAGCCGGGCGGCCTCTTCCTGGGCCACCTTTTGCAGGATCGTACGGGCGAAGATCTGCTGGATGGTGATCGTCCGCTGGGAGCGGCCGCGACCGATGAAGCTGACGAACCAGTGCAGCGCGGCGGTGACCCGGTTCTTGAAGCCGACCAGGTACAGCAGGTGGACGGCGAGCCACAGCATCCAGCCGAGGAAGCCGGACAGGCGCATCTTCCCGACGCTGGCGACGGCGGAGAACCGGGAGATCGTCGCCATGCTGCCCTTGTCGTGGTACTGGAAGGGCTGGCCGGTGGGCTTGCCGTGGAGCCGGCGGGTGATCTGGCCGGCGGCGTGCTGGCCGCTCTGGATGGCGACCTGCGCCACACCGGGAAGCCGGTTCAGCGACATCATGTCGCCGACCACGAAGACCTCCGGGTGGCCGGGCAGCGAGCAGTTCGGCTCGACCATGACCCGGCCGGCACGGTCGGTCTCCGCGCCGGACCCGAGGGACAGCAGCTTGCCGAGCGGGGAGGCGGCGACGCCGGCCGCCCAGATCTTGGTCATGGTCTCGATCCGCCGGCGGGTACCGGTGCCGTCGACGACCTCGATACCGGTGCTGTCCACGCCGACCACGGTGGTGTGCAGTTCGACCTCGATGCCCAGACGGTGCAACTGGCGCAGGGCCTTGGTGGACAGGCGGTCCCCGAAGGAGGGCAGGACCGCGGGCGCGCCGTCCAGCAGCAGGATCCGGGCCTGGCGCGGGTCGATGCGGCGGAAGTCGCCGGGCAGGGTGCGGTGGGCGAGCTCGGCGATCTGGCCGGCCATCTCCACGCCGGTCGGGCCGGCGCCCACCACGACGAAGGTCAGCCAGCGCTCCGCCGCGGCCGGGTCGGTCTCCAGCTCGGCCAGCTCGAACGCACCGAAGATCCGCCCACGCAGTTCGAGCGCGTCGTCGATGCTTTTCATGCCTGGTGCGTGCTCGGCGAACTCGTCATGGCCGAAGTACGACTGGGAGGCGCCGGCCGCCACGATCAGGCTGTCGTAGCCGACGGTGTAGGTGATGCCGGCGGGGGCGAGGGCGGTGACGGTACGGGAGTCGAGGTCGACGTCGACGACATCGCCGAGCAGCGTCCGTACGTTGCGCTGCCGGCGCAGGATCTCGCGCGTCGCCGGGGCGATCTCGCCCTCGGACAGGATGCCGGTGGCGACCTGGTACAGCAGGGGCTGGAACAGGTGGTGGCTGGTCCGGGCGACGATCGTCACATCGACGTCTTCGCGGCGCAGCGCCTTCGCGGCGAACAGTCCTCCGAAGCCCGAGCCGATGATCAGCACGCGGTGGCGCGAGTTCTGGCGCCCCTCGTCAGCAGGTGACATCAGGTGGTCCATCGGTCTTCTCCTGTTTCCGCGCCGGCTGTTTCCATAGGGGTACCCATACGTTGACGTTGCTTCACCGCCCGACGGGCATCACCATGGTTATCCAGGTGGCTCGGTCGATTTGTTTCACCCTGTCGCGGTGTGACGCCGATAGCAGCCCGGTGCCGGGGATGTCCAGATGGTAAGGCCAGGTGTTACCGGTCTGACATGACATCGGAGGCAGCGGGCCGACATTTACCAGCACGCGGGCGTTCGTGGCCGAAATCACGATTCTCCGGCGCCCGCTGCCTGGTCAGGCCGCTCGGAGGCCGGGGCCGGCACCGGCAGGGAGGCTGCCGGTGCCGGCCCCGCGAACGGATGCCGGCGGGGGCCCGTCGGTTCAGTCGACGCTGTCCGCGACGGCGTGGATGAGGTTGCGTGTCTGGGCCGCGATGGCCTGGCGCCAGGCGTCGAACGTGGCGTCGCTGGGGTTGTACGGCGTTTCGAAGTGCTGCATGTCCGGGGTGTGGATGTGGCCTGCCGGGATGCGCAGCCCCATCCGGTCGCGCAGCAGGGTGTTGCGGTACGCGCTCTCGTTGGACAGGTAGTTGCCGCCCCCGCCGTTGTAGGAGCACGATCCGGGATCGGGCGGGATGGGCGCCGTCGGCGGTGGGAACGCGACCGGCGGCGGGTTGTTGCGGGTCACCCGGGCGGGGGAGGTGCAGTCCGGGAACTCGTCGTAGCTGGTGTGCCAGATGACCCCGAAGGCGACCGACGTGTCCGGCCAGGTGTCACCCGGCGGCCGGGGTACCGACCGCCCGGTGTCCGCCTTGATCATCTCGGCCATCGGCAGGGTGGCCGATGTCCACTGTGGCGGGTTGGTCAGGCTGAACGTCGACGGCCCGCCCCAGCGTTGCACCACCGTGCTGTTGCACCCGTGGTTGTTGACGGCCAGCTGCGGGACGCCGTTGACTATCGGGCACGGCAGGGACTTGTCGTTGCCGGGGTAGGTGCCGTGGTAGCGGCCGTTCCACTGTTCGAGCCAGAACTCCGAGCCGACGGCCTGGCTCACGGTGATGGAGGCGTCGACCTGGCGGGGGCCGGGCCGCATGAACGGCCCCACGGTGTCTTCCAGGTACCCCGCCTTGAACTCGGTGTAGTTCACCGGCAGCGTGTACGCCTGGATGTACGCGGTCCTGCCGTCCTTGGTCTGGTACGTGGTGCCGTCGATGGACAGGGCGGTCGCGCCGGACGGGTTGCCGTGGCGGATGTTGTTGCCGGTGGCTCCGGGGGCCGTGCCGGCGGGTCCGCCGTCCAACGTGTACGGGTCGAAGCCGCTGGTGATGACTCGTACCACTGAGCGGCCGGCGGGGAAGTCGATGTCGAACATGCCGCGGGAGGCCCGGTCGAACGCGGTGATGAGGGTGGCCCGCGAGGCGGGGGGAAGGTCGAACCGGGGCTTCCACTGGCGGATCGCCGCGGTCGACTGCAGGCGGGTCCAGTAGAGCGGCCGGTCATCGCTGTAGGGGAGGCTGCCGTTGACCTTGCCCTTGTGCTGGGCGCGCCGCACGGCTGCCTGCCACAACTGCTCGCCCTCCTGTTTGACCAGCATCATCGCCGTCCCGGCGGTGGTGGTCTGACAGAGCCTGCGGACAAGTTGCGGGCGGAAGTCCTGGAGGCCGCCGCCCTCGACCATCTGCTGGGCGAAGGGCTTGGACTGCAGCACGGCGGGGTTGTCGTTGTCGGGAAGGGTGAAACTGAGCCGGTTCTCCTCCACCGACAGTGGTGTGTGAGGGTCGAGACAGTCGGAGACGCGTCCGTTCGCTGCCGCCGGTGTCGCCGCCACGAGGGCTGTCGTGGCAGCGAGCAGCAGGGCGACCGTGCCGACGCGGGCGACGCCGAATGTGTGCGTCGGGTTCTTCATCCTGGCCGTCCAATCGATGTAGGTAGATCAGACGGCTAGACTGTATGGGGTTGTTGAACAATCGGTCAAGGCAACAATAAATATGTGGATCCTCGGCGAATGACCGCCCTGGCGGTGGGTAGCAGCCGACCATGGCTGGTGGCGCACACGGCGACGGCGACGTACTCGGCCAGGTCCCGCCCGCTGATGTCTGCGCGCTCTAACGACCGGCGGGGCCGTTCGGCGGTGGTGGGGGAACGGTGGTCAGGGCGGGTGGCTGGTCGGGCCATACCAGCAGGACCTGGCACGGGGCGTGGTCGACGACGAACCGGGTGGCGTGGCCGAGGCTGCGGGGCCCGAGCCGGCTGCGGTCGCCGTCGCGGGCCAGGACCAGGACGTCGGCGTCCGCGCTCGCGGCGACGACTTCCCGTTCGGGGCGGCCGTGTCGCGGAAGCCGGGCGGCGGGCCGGCCGAGCCGGGCGGCGCCGGCGTCCAGCAGCGCCTGCTGGGCGGCCGCGAGCAGGTCGGTCGTGGCCGGCGGGGTGCCGCGGCCCAGCAGCGCGGTGGGCGGTGCGGCGATCGCTGCGGCCAGGCTTTCGTCGATGACGTGCAGGAGGGTGACCTGGCCGTCGAGGAGGTCGCGGGCGGCGTCGACGCACGCCTCCCAGGTGCCTTCGGCGAGCCAGACCAGGATCTTCATCACGGCCTCCTCATGACATCCCAAAGACTCGCAGACCGAGCCACAGCGCCGCTACCGCTACGACCAGGCAGGCCGGCACGGTCACCGCGCCGAGGCGCAGGAACTCGCCGGTCGCCGGGGCGTGGTCGTGGGCGTGCAGGACCTGGCGCCACAGCAGGGTGGCCAGCGAGCCGACGTAGGTGAGGTTCGGGCCGATGTTGACTCCGAGCAGGACGGCGAGCACGAGCCCGGGTGAGTGGGCCACGGGCGGTACCAGCATCAGGGTGGCGGGCAGGTTGTTGAGGAGGTTGGCCAGGACCGCGGCGAGCGCGGCCATGGCGAGGAGACCGGGCAGGTCGGCGTGGTGGGGGACGAGCCGGTCGACCAGTGCGCCGAAGCCGCTGCGACTGACCGCGAGCACCACGATGCCGAGGGCGAACACGAACGCGCAGAACGCCGGGTTGGCCGCCTTCAGCAGCGACCACACCTCGCGCGACCGGCCGTTGCCACCGAGACCGGCCGGGCGACGCAGCAGCCGCCGTCCGGCGAGGACCAGCGCGCCGGCGAGCGCCACCCAGGCCGGGTGGATCCCCAGGGGCTCGGAGGCGGCGAAGCCGGCCAGGGTCACCGCGAGCACGGCGAGTGCGAACCGGGGCGCGCGGACCGGCGCCGGAGTTCGCCGGCGGGCCGGGGTGGCCAGGTCGTCGGCGAAGAACCAGCGGAAGATCAGGTACTCGACGGCGATGACGGCCAGCCAGGGCAGCGCCATCAGCCCGGCGAAGGTCAGGAAGCCCAGCCCGGTGGCGGCGAGGGCGAGCAGGTTGGTCAGGTTGGACACCGGCAGCAGCAGTGACGCCGAGTTGGCCAGGTGGGTGCAGGCGTAGACGTGCGGCTTGGGGCGGGCCCCGATCGTCGACGCGGTGGCGAACACGACCGGGGTGAGCAGCACGACGGTGGCGTCCAGGCTCAGGATCGCGGTGACCACCGCGGCGATGACGAACACGATGGCGAGCAGGCGGCGCGGCGATCCGCCGCTGTAACGGGCCGCGGCGGCACCGGCGTAGCCGAACACGCCCTCGGCGTCGGCCAGGTGGGCCAGCACCAGGATCGCGGCCAGGAACCCGACCGTCGGCCCCAGCAGCGCCAGTTCGTGCGCCGCCGCCGGCCACGGCACCAGACCCGCGGCGACGACAACCGCCGCGGCCGGTACCGCGGCCGCCGCCTCCGGAAGCCGCCACGGCCGCGCCACCGCGAACGCGAGCACACCCAACAGCAGCGCCACCGCGACAGCGGTGCTCACCGCTGTGCTCCTATCCGCATCCGTCCATCCACGCTCCGGCACGTTACGCGCCGGACAACTGCACTAGATCAGCCCGGCCGATCGGATCCGAGGCGCGTCGGCGGTGCACGTACGGGAGCACATGGCGGCCGTAGAAGTCGACGACCCGCGGTTGATCGGCCTGCCCGGAGTGGGCGAACGGGGTGCCGCCCAGGTCGATGATCTTCTGCAGCGCGCGGACGTGAACCGCGGGATCGTCGCCACGCACCCACTGGGCGGAGACCTTGGACAGCGGCACCTGCTGTTCCGCGAGGCGCCGGATGACCACCAGAGTGGACAGGTAGACCAGGTCGGGGGACGGATCGGCGGTGAACCGCCAGCGCTCACCGCGCAGGTCGACCGCGCGGCTCTGGTCGACAGCACCACCGGCCGGGTGTGGCCGCTGCCGAACCTGCCGTGAATCCGGCAGGGCGGCTACCCTAGCCCGGCGTCGATGGCGATCTTCACGGCCAGGGCCATGCCGGCGACGGCGATCAGGATGCGGAGCGGACCGGGCGGCACCCGGCGCACCAGGGCCGGGCCGATCCAGCCACCGACCAGCGAGCCCGCCGCGAGCGCGGCGGCGGCCGTCCAGTGCACCGGGCCGGTGACCGCGAAGATCACCGAGGCTGCCGCATTGGCGGCGCCGAGGGCGACGTTCTTGGCTGCGTTCGTGCGGGCCAGTGACTGGCCGGCCAGCATGAGCGTGAGAACGGCGAGCATCAGGACGCCGGCGGCGGCACCGAAATAGCCGCCGTACAGCCCGATCGGCGCGATCGCGAGCAACCCGCCGAGCCGGTTCGGCGGCCGGTGGGCGGCCGGCTCCACCGCCTGCCCGGCCACTCGACGGCGCAGTCGGGGACCGAGGAGCAGAAGGATCGACGCGCCGGCGATCAGGACCGGCACAATCATTTCGAACAATCGCGGCGAGGTATCGAGGAGCAGGAGGGCGCCGGCCACCCCGCCGAGCGCGCTCACCGTGCACAGCCGGGCGATGAACCGGCCCTGGCCGGCCAGCTCCGCCCGGGAGCCGGCCACCGCGCCGATCCCGGTGGCCACCAGACCGACGGTGTTGGTCACGTTGGCCGCCACCGGCGGCAGCCCGATCATCAGCAGTGCCGGGTACGACACCAGCGAGGCGAGCCCGACCGCGGTACTCAAGACGCCGGCGACCACTCCCACGCCGGTCAGCAACAACAGGTGGTTCATCGCTGCTCACCGCTAGCGACCGGGGGGTCCTGGCGGAACGGGGCGAGCGCCCGCGAGATCGCCCGGGCGCTGGTACGCACGAGGGGTGCGAGCGTGTGCGGCGACGCGCTGCCGTGGTGAACGACGATGGAGACGGCGGCGACGACGTCGCCCTGACCGTCGTGGATGGGCGCGGCGACCGACAGGGCGTCCATGGTGACCTGCCGGTCGCTGACCGCGTAGCCACGGGCGCGCACGTCGGCCAGCGCCGCCCGTAGCTGGCCGGCGGTCGTCATCGTGCGCTCGGTGAACCGCTCGATCCGGCCCGCCAGCACCTGTTCCTGGATGTCGACGGGCGCGTGGGCGAGCAGCACGAGGCCCACACCCGTCGCGGTGAGCGCAAACCGGCCGCCGACCCGGGTGAGGACCGGTACCGCGCCCGTGCCGGCGATCCGTTCGATGAACACCACTTCGGTGCCCTCGCGCACGGCGAGCTGCACGTTCTCGCGCGTCACCTGAGAGAGGTCCTCCAGGAACGGCAGCGCGCGTTCCCGCAGCCCCTGACCGCGCGGGGCCAGGGATCCGATCTCCCAAAGCCGCAGCCCGATGTGGTACGACCCCGCCGCGTTGCGTTCGAGTGCCCCGCTCGCGACCAGGTCGGTCGCGAGCCGGTGCACGGTCGAGACCGGCAGGCCCGTTCGCCGGGACAGCTCGCTGAGCGTCATGAGGCGGTGGTCGGCGGTGAACGCGCCGAGGATGTGCAGCGCCCGCGCGACCACCGGGCCGGTACGCCCGGCCGCCGCGCACCGCTCACCGCCGTCGCGGCCGTCGCCATTCACGGACCCATAATCGCCCCTCACAGCTCGAGGACGAGCGTGGGGCAGGCTGCGCGGGACACGCAGATGAACATCGTGTCGTTGGCCGACCGTTCCTCCTCGGTCAGCAGCGAGTCGCGGTGATCAACCTGGCCGGCGAGTACGGTCGTCTCGCAGGTGCCGCAGGTGCCTTCCCGGCACGACGACAGCACCTGTACGCCGGCCTCCTCCACCACCTCGAGGACGGAGCGGTTCACCGGCACGGTCAGCGTCGTGCCGGTGACGGCGAGCTCGACGTCGAAGGCGCCGGACAGCACCGGTGCGCCCTGCTCCTTCGGCGCGAACCGCTCGACGTGCAGCGCCCCGGACGGCCAGCGGGCACACCGCTGCTCCACGGCATCCAGCAGCGGACCGGGCCCGCAGCAGTACACGAGGGTGTCGGCGGCGGGTTCGCCGAGGATGGCGTCGAGGTCGAGCAGCCCGTACTCGTCCTGCGGACGCAAGACCACGCGGTCGGGGTGGGCGGCGCACAGTTCGTCGGCGAAGGCCATCGACGCGGCGCTGCGCCCGCCGTACGTGAGCCGCCAGTCCGCGCCGGCGGCGGTGGCCGCGGCGAGCATCGGGAGGATCGGGGTGATGCCGATTCCGCCGGCGATGAACACGTACCGGGGCGCGGGTACCAGCGGGAAGTGGTTGCGCGGGCCCCGTACCCGCACGGTGGCGCCCGGCTGCAACTTGTCGTGGGCGAACGCCGATCCGCCCCGCCCGTCGGGCTCCCGCAGCACGGCCACCCGCCACGTCGTCCGGTCGCCGGGGTCGCCGCACAGCGAGTACTGCCGGACGAGGTCGTCGGTCAGCACGAGGTCGATGTGCGCGCCGGCAGCCCACGCCGGGAGTTCGGCGCCGGACGGATCGCGCAGGTCGACGGTGACCACCCCGGCGGCCGGCTCCCGGCGCTCGTGCACGACGAGGTCGACCTCGACCTCGTCGGGCACGGTCCTCATGAGCCGGCTCCCGCGGTGGCGAGGGCGGGTTCGGGGCGTGCGGGGGGTGGCGGGTCGGCCGCCGGTGCTTCATGCCCGACGGGGTGGGCGAGCAGCCACGTCCAGACCTCGACGGGGTCATCGGCGATGTGCACCGCACCGCAGTGGCAGTTGCCCTGCAGGCGGTCGCTGCCCGGCAACCACACCACGCGCAGCACCTTGCGGCCGCTCAGGACGCGGGTCGGTTCCACGAGGCTCAGCTCCCGGCGACGGCGGTACGGTCGGCGCTCTGCGCGAGCTGGGCGGCGAGCATGCGGCGGGCGGCCAGGCCACCGGTGTCGATGTTGATCGACAGTTCCTGGTAACCCTCCGGCTCCGTCGCGATGACCTGCTCCAGGACGTCGAGCGCGGCGACGTCCTGGAGGACGACGGTGCGGTTGCTCTCCCGCAGGAAGTCCGACACCGACTCGTCGTCGAGGGCGAAGTCCCGGGCGACGGCCCAGAAGTCGTGCGTGGAGTTCTCCGTCTCCGGCGTGATCGCGTACACGACCTCGACGTGGAAGGCGTCGGGGTCGGTGCCGTCGGCGTTCGGCAGCACGCCGACCGGGGCGATGCGGCTGTGCAGCTTGTACAGGCACGGCGGGGTGTACTCGATGTCCTGCCAGCGGGTGATGCGCCCGGACAGGCCGGTGGATTTCGAATAGAACGGCGGGCACTCGGCGTCGTCCATGTGCCGGCTGACGTAGACGATGCCAGCCTCCTCGTCGACCTCGGTGGTGATCGGTGTGCCCGCCACCTCGGGCGTGCCGATGTAGCCACCGTGCAGGTAGGTCTCGTGGGAGAGGTCGAGCAGGTTGTCCACGAGCAGCCCGAAGCGCGCCTGCAGCGGCTCCATCCCGGAGACGGTGGTGTAGTCGGGGGAGTCCAGCCAGGGCGCGCGGGGGATGCGGGTGCTGTCGGCGCGGGCCGGGTCGCCGATCCAGATCCAGACGAACGAGTCCTGCTCGACGACCGGGTACGACGTCAGCCGGGCGGTGCGGGGGATGCGGGTCTGGCCGGGCACGGCGACGCAGCGGCCGTCGGCGCCGTACGTGAAGCCGTGGTAGCCGCACACGACCTGGTCGTCGACGAGCCGGCTCGGGGCCTGCGACAGCGGGAAGCGGCGGTGCACGCAGCGGTCGGAGACGGCCGTGACATCACCGGACTCGGTACGCCAGAACAGGACCGACTCGCCGCAGATGGTCCGGGAGAACAGGTCGTGGCCGATTTCGCGGCCGTAGGCGGCGACGTACCACTGGTTGCGGGGGATCGTGGACACGGGACACTCCTCGACGACGAAGGTGAGGGAGATGGTGACCCCTGTCACGGTCGTCGCAGAACCGTGGTTTCCGGATGCCGGAAAACAAATACCTATGTCCGCCCGGTGACCAGGGACTACCGGGGGTCGGGGTGCAGAATGATCCGGAACATGGCAGGCGGGAGGCACAACGATGCTGGTTGCGGAGGCGGTCGGCCGTACCCTTGCGGCACTCGGCGTCGATCACGTGTTCGGGGTGGTCGGCAGCGGTAACTTCCACGTCACCAACGCCCTCGTCGCCGCCGGCGCGCGGTTCGTCGCCGCTCGGCACGAGGGTGGCGCGGCGACGATGGCCGACGCTTTCGCGCGCGTGTCCGGCAAGGTCACGGCCCTCTCGGTACACCAGGGTTGTGGCCTGACCAACGCGATGACCGGCATCACCGAGGCGGCCAAGAGTCGCACCCCGCTGCTGGTGCTCACCGCCGAGGCGACGCAGCCCGGCTCGAACTTCTACGTGGACCAGGACGCGCTCGCCACCGCCGTCGGCGCCCTTTCCGAGCGCGTACGGTCGCCGCAGACCGCGGTCGCCGACGCGGCGCGCGCCTACCAGCGCGCGTCGGCGGAGCGGCGCACCGTCGTGCTGAACCTGCCGCTGGAGGTCCAGCACGCGGCGTACCCGGCGGACGCGCTGGAGGTGCCGGCCGTCCTCGACGTGCCGCCGCCCGGCCCCGCCCGGCAGTCGGTCGTCGCGCTCGCCGACGTGCTCGCCGCGGCCCGCCGGCCGGTGTTCGTGGCCGGCCGGGGCGCCCGGCTGTCCGGCGCCCGCGCAGCGCTCGAAGACCTGGGCGAGCGGTGCGGCGCGCTGCTGGCCACCAGCGCGGTGGCGAAGGGGCTGTTCAACGGCTCGCCGTTCGCCCTCGACGTCTCCGGCGGCTTCGCCTCGCCCCTGGCCGCCGACCTGATCCGCGGCGCGGACCTCATCGTCGGCTGGGGCTGCGCGCTGAACATGTGGACGATGCGCCACGGCCGGCTGATCGCCCCCGGCGCGACGGTGGTCCAGGTCGACCTCGACGTCGACGCGCTCGGCGCGCACCGCCCGGTCGACCTGGGCGTGCTCGGCGACGTGCGGGCGACCGCCGAGGCCGTCGCCGCCGAACTCGCCGCCCGCGGCCACGAGGCAGGCGGCTACCGCACCGACGAGGTACGCGACCGCATCGCCCGCCGGCCCCGCTGGCGGGACCACCCGTACCCGGACACCTCCGACGCCACGCACATCGACCCGCGCACGCTGACGGCCGCGCTCGACGACCTGCTGCCCGCCGAGCGGACCGTGGCCGTCGACTCGGGAAACTTCATGGGCTACCCGAGCATGTTCCTGTCCGTACCCGACGAGGCCGGCTTCTGCTTCACTCAGGCGTACCAGTCGATCGGCCTCGGCCTGTCCACCGCGATCGGCGCGGCCCTCGCCCGGCCCGACCGGCTGGCCGTGGCCGCCTGCGGGGACGGCGGTTTCCTCATGGGCGTCGCCGAACTCGAGACCGTCGCGCGGCTCGGCCTGCCCATGGTGATCGTCGTCTACAACGACGCGGCCTACGGCGCGGAGGTGCACCACTTCGGACCGGACGGGTACCCGCTCGAGACGGTCCGGTTCCCCGACACCGACGTCGCCGCCATGGGGCGGGGCTTCGGCTGTGACGCGGTGACGGTCCGTACCGTCGACGACCTTAAGGGGGTCGGCGACTGGCTCGCCGGAGCGCGCGAGCGCCCCCTCGTCGTCGACGCCAAGGTCATCTCGTCCCGCGGCGCGTGGTGGCTCGAGGAGGCGTTCCGAGGCCACTGATACCACGGGTTGGGACGCATCTCGGCTCGTTGACCAGGGCAAAGAACGCCACATAGGATCGGCGGTCGCCAGCTCGGCAGCCGCTCAACCCTCACCGTGAGGGAGTTCGTAGGAGGCTTCAGATGTCGGTCCTTTCCACCCTCGCCGCCGCCCTCGCGTCCGGCTCGGTCGAGGTGATCGACCTCAGCGCCCCGCTGTCGAGCGAGACCCCGACGCTGGCGCTGCCTCCGCAGTTCGGCCAGACGGCAGCCTTCGAGCTCGAGGAGATCAGCCGCTACGACGACCGCGGCCCGGGCTGGTACTGGAACAACTTCCGCACCGGCGAGCACACCGGCACCCACTTCGACGCCCCCAACCACTGGGTGACCGGGCGGGACCGCGAGGACGTGGCGTCGGTGCCGGCGCGCCGGCTGGTCGGCCCGGCGGTGGTGCTCGACTTCTCCGCCGAGGTGGCGAAGAACTCCGACTTCCTGCTCGAGGTGGACCACATCAAGCAGTGGGAGAGCGAGCACGAGCCGCTCCCCGAGGGCGGCTGGCTGCTTTACCGCACCGGCTGGGACGCCCGCTCCAGCTCCCAGGAGGAGTTCCTCAACGCCGACTCCAACGGCCCGCACACCCCGGGCATCTCGATCGAGTGCGCGCAGTGGCTGGCCCACGAGTCGCCGATCGTCGGGCTCGGCGTGGAGACCGTCGGCACGGATGCGGGCGCCGCGGCCGGCTTCGACCCGATGTTCCCCTGCCACACCTTCATGCACGGCGCGGGCAAGTACGGTCTGACGCAGCTGCAGAACCTCAGCCAGCTCCCGCCGACCGGCGTGGTCCTCGTCGCCAGTCCGTTGAAGATCGTCGGCGGTTCGGGCAGCCCGGCGCGGGTGCTGGCCCTGGTCGAGCGCTGATCCTGCGCAAGCTTCGGCTTCTGCTCAGGTTTCCGGGCGGAACACACCGTCGAGGGCGAGTTCGATCGAGCGTTCGGCGGCGGTGTACGCCGCCGACGCGTCGTCGGTGGCTTCGGTGACGCCTTGGACCATGAGGAACAACAGCGCCAGATCGTCCGGTGTGATGTCGCCGCGCACGTATCCGTGAGTCTGGGCCTGCCGCAGGGGCGCGGAGAGCGCCGCGATCACGCGCTGGTGGTACCGGTCCCGGGTGGCCGGATCCAGGTGCTGCGTAAGGCGTACCAGCGGGCGCATCGCGACCTGGGCGTGCAGCACCGCGCGGAGTAGCGGACGAAACGTCTCGGGGTGGTCGGTGAGCGCTGCGGCCAGGGCTTCCAGTCGTTGCACCTGGTGCGCGACGAGGGCGGAAATCAGCGCGTACCGATTGCTGAAGTGGCGGTACAGCGTGGCCTGACTGACGCCGGCACGCCGGGCGACCTCCGGCATGACAGCGGCGGGCGGCTGGCCGGCCATGACGTCGTTGGCGGCCTCGAGGATGGCCAAGCGGTTCCGTTGGGCGTCTTGGCGACACCGCCGCGGAGCGCCGTACATGACTGTCACCCTTCTCGAAGTGACATATGTTACTTCCGAGTAATGAGAAAGTCACCTTATTTAAATTCTCGTTACTGATTCCTACGCTGCCGTAACCGGAAGACCACAGCTGTCGCCTCGCTCTGGACCAGAGCATTGACAGGCCGTCATGCATGCCGCTGCCCCACATCCGACCTCCGCGCTAGGAGTCCGCATGGCGCCCCGCCGTTCGCCCCTGCCCGTCCGCCTCCTGTCGGTCGCGACCGCCGCGCTCCTGGCCGGTACGGTGAGCCCGGCCCCCGCCGGCGCGGTACCCACGGCCCGGGTCCAGGCCTCCGGCACGACGGTGGCCACGACCGGATTCCGGCCCGTCGACATCCCCGGCGACGGGGTGGTCCTCAAAGCCAACGTCATCGCCCCGGCCCCGGCCGGCCGGTACCCGGCGCTCGTCTTCCCGTCCAGTTGGGGAATGAACGACGCCGAGTACCTGGCCCAGGCCAGCGCGCTGGCCGCGCACGGCTACGTCGTCGTCTCGTACACGCCGCGCGGCTGGTGGCTCTCCGGCGGCGAGATCGACACCGCCGGGCCGAAGGACATGGCCGATCTGTCCAAAGTCATCGACTGGACGATCGCGAACACGGCCGCGGACCCGACCCGCATCGGGGCGGCCGGCGTCTCCTACGGCGCCGGCATCAGCCTGCTCGGCTCGGCGTTCGACCGGCGCATCCGGGTGGTCGCCATGTTGAGCGGCTGGACCGACCTGGTGTACTCCCTCTACGGCGACTCCACCCGGCACAAGCAGTCGGTCGGCCTGCTCACGGTCGCCGCCGCGGGGGCCGGCCACATCGGTCCGGACCTGGCCGGCGTGATGGCCGACTTCGCCGCCAACCGCAACGTCGACCAGATCATCGCGTGGGCCAAGGTCCGCTCGGCGAAGACGTACATCGACAAAATCAACGCCAACCGGCCGGCAGTGCTGATCGCGAACGCGTGGGGTGACACCATCTTCGCCCCCAATCAGCTGGCGGACTTCTACGGCCGACTCACCACCCCCAAGCGCCTGGAGCTTCGCCCCGGCGACCACGCGACCGCGGAGCTCACCGGCCTCATGGGGCTGGACAACGCCGCGTGGACGAGCCTGCGCCGGTGGTTCGACCAGTACCTGGCCGGCGTCGACACGGGAGTCACCCGCGAAGCACCGGTCCAGATCCAACCGCTCAACGCCCCCGCCGAGGCACGCTCGTCCTGGTCGGCGCTGAACTCCAGCACCCGCCGGTACGGGCTGGGCCGGATCCGGCTGTTGGACGGCACCGGCTCGCTCGGTGGGAAGCCCACCGCCGGGTGGAGCAAGACGATCCCGACCGACCTGGACACCACTGCCGACGGTGGCGTCATGCTCCTCACCAACGGTGCCGCCGGGTTCACTGGGCAGCAGCCGCAGATCCTGCTTCCCACGGTCAACCGCGCCTGGGCCGGCGTCTGGATGTCCGCCCCGTCGGCCACACCGCTGCGCGTCCGCGGCATCCCGACGCTGCACCTCGAGCTGACCGGCACCACGGCGCAGGGCACCGTCGTCGCGTACCTGTACGACCTCGACCCGCTCGGCAACGCCAAGCTGGTCACCCACGCGCCCGTCAGCTGGCTCGGCGGCAAACCCGGCAGCCGTACGGTCGACCTCGGCCTGTCGGCGACCGCCTACGACATGCCGGCCGGCCACAGCCTCGCCCTCGTCGTCGACAGCGTCGATCCGCTCTACTTCGATGAGAATGCCCCGCTCGGCTCCATCACCATCGCCGGCGGCTCCTATCTCGACGTTCCGCTGAAGTAACCCACCGGCTCAGCCCTTGACCGATCCGGTCAGGCCCCCGACGATGCGCCGTTCGGCGAACGAGAAGAACGCCAGCGCCGGCACCATCGACAACGCGGTGAACGCGAGGATGCGCGCGGTGTCCTGCGAGTACTGGGATTGGAAGGTCGCCACCCCCAGGGGCAGCGTGAAGTGGGACTGGTCGTTGAAGACGAGCAGCGGCAGCAGGTACGAGTTCCAGCTCGTGACGAAGGCGAGTACGGAGACGGTCACCAGCGCCGGGCGCGACAGCGGCAGGAGGATGCGCCAGAAGTACGTGAGCCGGCCCGCGCCGTCGATGGCCGCCGCGTCCGCCAACTCCCCCGGAATCGCCGTCATGAAGGGCCGAAGAATGACGATGGTGACCGGCAGCGAGAAGGCCGCCTGCGGGATGGCCACGCCCATCAGGTTCTCCAGCAGCCCGATCTGCCGGAGCAGCAGGTACAGCGGCAGCGTCGCGACGCCGAGTGGGAACAGCAGCCCGACGGTGAAGAGCGTGTAGAGCGCCTCCCGGCCGGCGAACCGGTAGTGCGACAGCGCGAAACCCGCCATCGAACCGAACGCGACGGCGACCACGGTGGCGACGACGGCGATGATCACGCTGTTGGTGAGGAATCGCCAGAAGTCCGCCGACGTGAGGATGGTGGCGTAGTTGGACAGCACCCAGGGCTCCGGCAAGGCGGCCGGTGACTGGTTGATCTGCGCGGTGGTGCGGAAACCGCCGAGGATCACGAACAGCAGCGGTACGACCGTCACCGCGACGATCACCAGCGCCGCCAGGTAACGCAGCGCAGGCCCGACCCGCCGGGGGCGCCGGGGCATTTTCGCCGGTGCGACGGCGGCTGTTGAGGTCATGGGCCGTTACCTCATGGCTCGGTCGACGGCTCCGGCGGTGTCCCGGCGGAGCGCGAATCTCTGGTAGGCCAGTGCGAAGAGGAAGCACACCGTGAACAGCAGGACGGCGACGGCGCTGCCGTAGCCGAACTGGTAGCGGCGGAAGCCGTGGTCGATGAGGTACGTCGCCATCGTGGTGGAGGCGCCGGCGGGACCACCCAGGGTCATGATCCAGATCAGATCGAACAGCTGCAGCGCACCGATGATCGACAGGAAGATCCAGATGCGGATGGTCGGGCCGAGCAGCGGCAGCGTGACGTACCGGGTGCTCTGCCAGCTCGACGCGTCGAGCGCCGCCGCCTCGCGCAGCTCGGACGGGATGCCCTGCAGGCCGGCGAGCATCAGGATGATGCCGAAGCCGATGTACTTCCACGTGATCACGCCGAACAGCGTGTACAGCACGATGTCGCCGTCGGCGAGCCACTCGTGGATCGACCCGCGCAGACCGACCGCCGTGAGGAACTGGTCGAACACGCCGTTCGGCTGGAGGATGGACAGCCAGACGACGGCGGTCACGGCCTCCGACAGCACGTACGGGGTGAAGACGATCAGTCGCAGCGCGGCCCTCCCGCGGATGCGCCCGTTCAGCAACAGCGCGAGCCCGATGCTCAGGGGCAGCTGGATGAGCAGCGACAGTACGGCGATCAGCACGTTGTGCCAGATGGCCCGGTCGAAGACGGGATCGGCGAGCGCCCTGCGGTAGTTCTCGACGCCGACGAAGTCCGACAGCGGTCCGAATCCGTTCCACCTGTAGAGGCTGTAGTAGACGGCGAGCGCGATGGGCAGCAGGACGAAGACGGCGAAGAGCAGCAGGGCCGGCGCGAGCAGCAGGCTGAGCTCCAGGGCCCGACGGACCGGCGGGCGGCGCCGGCCCGGCCGTACCGATGGGCGGCCGGGTGGCGGCGTCGGCTCTGCGGTGACGCCGCCGGTGTCGGGATCGGCTGTCACGGGCTCGGCCATCACTCAGCTCGCTCCGTTGACGGCTTTCGCGACGGCGTCCGCCCCGCCCTGGCCGGCGAACATGTTCGCGACGGCGTCATCGAGCGCCTGACCCTGGTTGGTCGGCAGCGCGATGTCGAAGTACGTCTGCACGTAGCTGGCCTGGTGGCTGTAGTCGAAGACCTGCTTGACGGTCGGGTCGGTGATCGTTGACGCCGCGGCCGCGTTGACCGGGATGACCGCCGCACCCGCCTTCACCAGCTTCGTCTGAACCTCGGGGCCGGCGAGGTACGTGAGGAAGTCGGCACAGGCGGCGGCGTTCTTCGTGGTGCAGGAGAAGCCGTCCCCGCCGCCGAGGGCGGCGTTCGGGTCGCCCTTGCCGCCGCTGATCGAGGGGAAGGGGAACCAGCCGAGGTTGGCCGTGAAGTTTTTGTCCGTGGCCAGGTCGACCATGACGCTCGGCTCCCAGTCACCCTGGAGCTCCATCGCGGCGGCGCCATTGGCGACCAGGCCGGCCGAGCTTCCGGCGCCCTGCTGCGCGGGCGTCCCGTTGAAGCCGGGCTGGAAGGGCTTGCTGGCGAGGAAGTCCAGGACGTCCTGGCCCGCCTTGGTGAAGCAGGGGTCGTTGAACTTCCGCGCCTTCACCGAGGACTTGAGGGTGTCCACACTGCACTCACGCACCGCGAAGTAGTTGTAGTAGAAGGCGTCCGGCCAGCGGTCCTTCCCGCCGAGGGCGATCGGCGTGATGTTCGCGGCCTTCAGCTTCACGATGTCCGCGTTAAGTTCGTCCATCGTGGACGGAGGCGTGGTGATTCCGGCTTTGCCGAAGAGGTCCTTGCGGTACCAGAAGCCGACGACGTGCGTGTCGTAGGGGATGCCGTACTGCTTGCCGTCGACCTGCCAGCCCGCCGCGGCCGGACCCAGGTCTTTGACGAACCCGGCCGTCAGGTCGGTCAGGTGCGCGACCCGGCCGGATTCGGTGTGCGTGGCCAGCAGGCCGCCGCCCTGGTTGAAGTAGATGTCCGGCGGGTTGTTCGACTGGAGCGCCAGGGGAATCTTCGTGGTGAACTGCTCGTTCTGGATCGGGACGACGCTGATTTTCACGTTCGGGTGGGCCTGGTGGTAGGCGTCGGCGACCTGTTGCCACAGGGTCTTCAGCGGTTCGTTCGTTCCGTTGTGCCACCACGTCAAGGTGACCGGGCCTCCTGCGTTTCCACCGCCGCTGCCACCACTGCCGCAGGCGGCCAGGATCACCACCGCCCCCACCGCGGTCGCTGCCGCGGCGAGCCGCTTCACTCCGACCATAGCTGTCCTTCCTGACCTGGGCTGACTAGTCCCGGGAGGCGGAGCCCGACGGGTTGGATGCCGCGATTCTGCGCACGTGTCCGATCGATGTCAATCGTTGTCGAAAACGATTTCGAACATTACGATCCGGGATCGTGGAACGCACCGCCCGACCGACGATCCGGGATGTCGCCGACCGTGCCGGCGTCTCGGTGGCCACCGTCTCCAAGGTGATCAACCGGCGTTACGGGGTCGCCGCGGCGACGTACGCGCACGTCATGCGGGTCGTCGAGGAGATCGGCTATCAGGCGAGCCTGGTGGCGCAGAGCCTGCGCAACAGCCAGACGATGGTGATCGGGGTGCTGGTGGCCGATCTCGAACCCTTCAGCACCGAACTGTTGAAGGGGGTGGCCGACGCCATCCGTGGCACCGGCTACGAGTTGCTGGTCTACTCGGCCAGCGGGCTGGGCGACAGCCATGACGGCTGGGAGCGCCGGTCGCTGAGCCGGCTCAGCGGAACCCTGATCGACGGGGCTGTGGTGGTGACGCCGACCGTCGTCGACGTCAACTTCGGCACCCCCGTCGTCGCGGTCGATCCGCACACCGGGACCTCCGCGCTGCCGACCGTCGTCGCCGACAACCTGAAGGGTGCGGTGCTCGCGACCGAGCACCTGATCGGCCTGGGGCACACCCGGATCGCGATGGTCACCGGTCGCCCCGATCTCGAGTCGGCCAGACTGCGCGAACAGGGGTTCCGGCGAGCGATGAAGAGAGCCGGGATCCCGGTCGACGAGATGCTCGTCGTCCGCGGCGATTACCAGCCCGAACCCTCGGCGCGGGCGGCCCGGCGACTGCTCGACGCGCCCGCTCGCCCCACCGCCGTCTTCGCGGCCAACGACGTCTCGGCGATCGCGGTGATGGAGATGGCGCGCGAACGGGGCCTGGCCGTTCCGCGCGACCTGTCCGTCGTCGGGTTCGACAACCTGCCGGAGTCCGCGCTCGCCACACCACCGCTCACCACCGTCGAACAGCCGGTTCGCCGCATGGGCCGCGAGGCCGTGGCCATGCTGCTGCGGCTGATCAACGGTACCGACGGAAAGACGCAGATACGGCTGCCGACCCGGCTGGTCCAACGGTCGACCACGGCGGCCCCGCCTCCACGTGGGAAGGGAACGCGGTGACGGCTGACCCCGGCCAACCGACCGAGCTGTGGCGCGCCCCGGCAGCCGACATCGACGCGCGGGTCGGCGACCTGATCGGTCGCCTGACGCTGCGCGAGAAGATCGCCCAGCTGTACGGCGTCTGGGTCGGCGTCGACCGCACCTCCGGCCAGGTGGCGCCGAACCAGCACGAACTGGCCACCCTGCCGGCCGCGTGGGAGGAGCTCATCGTCGCCGGCATCGGCCAGTTGACCAGGCCGTTCGGCACCGCACCGGTCGAGCCGGTGGCGGGGGCCCGCGGGGTGGCCGAGGCGCAGCGGGCGATCATGGACGCCGGCCGCCACGGCATTCCCGCCCTCGTGCACGAGGAGTGCCTGACCGGCCTGGCGGCGTGGCGGGCCAGCATCTACCCCTCGCCGCTGTGCTGGGGCGCGACCTTCGACCCCGTACTGATCGAACGGATGGGCGCGCAGATCGGCGCCACCATGCGTCTGCTGGGCGTCCATCAGGGCCTGGCGCCCGTGCTCGACGTGGCCCGCGACCTGCGGTGGGGCCGCGTGGAGGAGACCATCGGGGAAGATCCCCAGCTGGTCGGCCTGATCGGATCCGCCTACGTCCGCGGTGTGCAGTCGGCCGGCGTCGTCGCGACCCTCAAGCACTTCGTCGGGTACTCCGCGTCCCGGGCCGGGCGGAACCTGGCGCCCGTCTCGGCCGGGGCGCGGGAGATCGCCGACGTCCTGCTGCCGCCGTTCGAGATGGCGCTCCGGGCCGGCGCCCGGTCGGTGATGAACTCCTACACCGACATCGACGGGGTACCGGTCGCGGCCGACCCGTCCGTGCTCACCGATCTGCTCCGCGAGCGGCTCGGCTTCACCGGCACCGTCGTCGCCGACTACTTCTCGGTGACCTTCCTGCAGACGCTGCACGCCGTCGCCGCGTCACCGGCCGAGGCCGCGGCCCTGGCCATCGACGCCGGCGTCGACGTCGAACTGCCGACCCTGAACTGCTACGGCCAGCCCCTCGCCGACGCCGTCAGCAGCGGCCTGGTCGACGCCTGCCTCGTCGACCGCGCGCTGCGGCGGGTCCTGCGCCAGAAGTGCGAACTCGGACTGCTCGACGCCGGCTGGTCACCGGAGCCACCGATCCTCGCCGGAGCCGGCAACGTCCCGCTCGACGACGCCGACCGGCGCGCGCTCGCCGGCGAGGTCGCCCGCCGGTCGGTGGTCCTGCTGCACAACAGCGGGGCGCTGCCGCTGGCGCCCGGGGCCCGGGTCGCCGTCGTCGGCCCGCGGGCGGACACCGCACAGGCGATGCTGGGCTGCTACTCGTTCCCGATGCACGTCGGCGTCCACCACCCGGACGTCCCGATCGGCGTCGACGTGCCGACGCTGTTGTCGGCCTTGACGGACGACCCGGCCGGCTACGAGGTCAGCTACGAGCTGGGCTGCCCGGTGCTGGGCGGCTCCGACGCGGACCTCGAACGCGCCCGCCGGGTCGCCGCCGGCGCCGACGTCTGCGTGGCCGTCCTCGGCGACCAGGCCGGCCTGTTCGGCGGCGGCACGTCGGGGGAGGGCTGCGACGCGACGGACCTGCGGCTTCCGGGCCGGCAGGAGGAGCTTCTCGAGGCCGTACTCGGCACCGGGACCCCCGTCGTGCTGGTCCTGCTGGTCGGTCGCCCGTACGAGCTGGAGCGGCAACTGGACCGGCTCGCCGCGGTGGTGTGCGGGTTCTATCCCGGGGAGGAGGGAGCGGCGGCGCTCGCCGACGTCCTCGCCGGGCGGGTCGACCCCGCGGGCCGGTTGCCGGTGCACTTTCCCGCCGCCGGGGAGAACCAGCCCTCGACCTACCTCGCGCCGCAACTGGGTCGCCGGTCCGACGTCAGCACCGTCGATCCGACACCGCTGTTCCCGTTCGGGCACGGTCTGTCGTACTGGCCGGCCCGCTGGCTCGGCGCCACCGTCGACGGGCCGGACACCTGGCCGACGGACGGCACCGTCACGGTCCGGGTGGGTCTGCGAAACGAGGCCGAGTCGACGGTGTCCGAGGTCGTCCAGGTCTACCTGCACGACGAGGTGGCGGAGGTCGCCCGGCCGGTGCAGCAACTGGTCGCGGCCGTACGCGTGGAGCTGCCGCCGGGGCAGCAGCGCACGGCCGTGATCCGGATCCACGGCGACCAGACCTCCTACACCGGGCGGGACGGCCGCCGCCGGGTCGATCCTGGCCCCGTCGAGCTGTGGATCGGCACGTCGAGCACGATGATCCACGACCGCCTCCGGCTGACCATGACCGGACCCGTCCGGTTCGTCGGGGTGGACCGGCAACTCGAGTCCGATGTCGCGATCGAACAGGAGACCTGATGTTCGTCGACCTACCGCTCGACGAGCTGCGCGAGTACCGGCCGGCCATCGCCCGGCCGGACGACTTCGCGGAATTCTGGACGTCCGAACTCGCCGCGGCGCGACAGTTCGACCCGCCGGCCGAGTTTCGGCCGATCGACACGCCGCTGGCCGGCATCGACGTCTTCGACGTGACGTTCCCCGGGTACGGCGGCCATCCGATCCGCGGGTGGCTGCTGCTCCCGCGCCAGATGGCGGCCGACGCCCCCGTCGTCGTGGAGTTCGTCGGCTACAACGGTGGTCGCGGCGATCCGCTGGAGTGGTTGCTGTGGGCCGGGACCGGCCACCCGCACTTCGTCATGGACAACCGCGGCCAGGGCGGTGGCTGGCGTGGCGCGGACACCGCCGATCCGGCCGACCCGGGGGAGCCCAGCAGCAACGGCTTCCTGACCAAGGGCATCGCCGACCCGCACCGGCACTACTACGTCCGCCTGTACGTCGACGCGGCCCGCGCGGTCGACGCGGTACTGGCGCACGGGGCGTCCGCGGGGCGGGCCGTCGTCACCACCGGCGCCAGCCAGGGCGGCGCGCTCGCCCTGGCGGCGGCGAGCCTGCACGACCGCGTCGCCGTGGTCCTGCCGGACGTGCCGTTCCTGTCGCATCCGGTCCGCGCCGTACAGATCACCGACGCGAAACCCTACGGCGAGCTGGCCGAGTACTGCGCGGTGTACCCCGACCGGATCGAGCGCGTCTTTCACACCCTCTCGTACTTCGATGTCGCCAATCACGCCACCCGAATCAGGAAGCCGGCCCTTTTCTCCGTTGGGCTGATCGACGAGATAACGCCGCCGTCCACCGTCTTCGCCGCCTACAACCGGATATCGGGGGAGCGGCCCAAGGAAATCATTCCGTACCCGTTCACCGGACACCAGGGAGGTGGTATCCGCCAGCATCGCGAGAAACTGCGATTCCTGGCGCGCCTCGATCTCACCGCCTGAGTGACCAGGCTGGATCCATATCCACCGGAGCTACTTCCGACATTTTCGCGGGATGGTGAATGCAATTCCGCAAGTACCCGCTGCCTTCTCGTCGATGCGGTTGGAATCGGTTTTCGAAAATATCGAAACTCATTGACGTTCACTGCCGGTGGCTTCTAGCGTGCAGGTAACCCGCCAATTCAGGCCGCGCTCCGATGATTTTTCGACCGGGCGTGCGTCCAGCCCCCACCTGCGAGGAGTCCGTTGTGCGGATCCGTCATGCTCTGTTAGCCGGCGCGTTAGGCGCCACCACCGCGCTGGCCGGTCAGCTGCCGGCTGCGGCGTCTCCGGACACCGTGCCAGTCACGTCCGGGTCCGGGCGCGGTGCCGCCCATCCCGCCGACTCGCTCCGCGACCTGGCCGCCCGCGTCGGCCTCCGGATGGGCACGGCCGTCACGCCGTTCGAACTGGACAACGCCGCCTACCGCGCGATCACGGCCCAGCAGTTCTCCTCCGTCACCCCCGGCAACGAGATGAAATGGCAGGTCGTCGAGCCGACGCGGGGCACCTACGACTGGTCGGCGGGCGACCGGCTGGTGGACTTCGCCCGGCGGAACCACCAGCTCGTACGCGGGCACGTCCTCCTCTGGCACAACCAGCTGCCGGACTGGCTCACCAGCGGCGTGGCCGACGGCACGATCAGCGACGCCCAGCTGCGCGCCCTGCTGCACAAGCACGTCACCGACCAGGTCACCCACTACAAGGGCAGGATCTGGCAGTGGGACGTCGCCAACGAGTTCTTCACCGACGGTGACGCGTCCACCCTCAACGCAGGCGACTTCTGGGTCGCGCACCTGGGCCCCGGCATCATCGCCGACGCGTTCCGCTGGGCGCACCAGGCCGACCCCACGGCGCTGCTGTTCTACAACGACTACAACATCGAAGGCGTCAACGCCAAGAGCGACGCCGTGTACACCTTCGTCAGGGATCTCCGGGCGCACGGCGTACCGATCCACGGCGTCGGCTTGCAGGCCCATCTGGCCACCCAGTACGGATTCCCGTACCAGATGCGGCAGAACCTGCAGCGGTTCGCCGACCTCGGGCTGAAGGTCGCCGTGACCGAGGCGGACGTGCGGACCCCGGTCAAGAAGGACGCGAACGGCCAGTACACCGACGAGCCGCTGACCCCGCAGGCGCAGGCGGCCCAGGAGTCGTACTGGGCGCAGTCGCTCCAGGCCTGCCTGGCGGTGCGCGAGTGCATCTCGTACACCGCATGGGGCTTCGGCGACGCCAACTCGTGGGTGCCGAGCTGGTTCGTCGGCGAAGGCGCCGCCCTGCTCTACGACCGGAACCTCAACCCCAAGCCGCAGTACAACGCCCTGCGGGACATCCTCACGCACACCGCCGCGCCGCACCGCTCCGGCCGGGGCGCGGGAAGGGGCTGAAGGGAAGTGGCCGCTGTGATCCGTTCCGTACGCCGCTCGTCCGCAGCCCTGGTGCTGATCGCGTCGAGCGTCCTCGCCCAGGCGGATGCCGGTGTCGCATCCACCCCAACCGGACCGCTGCCCCCGCCGACGGCGGCCCTGGCCCAGGTCACCGACTTCGGCCGGAACCCGACCGGCCTGCAGATGCACCTGTACGTGCCGAAGCGCGTCCAGCGACACCCGGCCGTGGTGGTGGCACTGCACTACTGCACCGGATCCGGCCCCGCGATGTTCGCCGGCACTTCGTACGCTTCGCTCGCCGACCGCTACGGCTTTGTCGTCGTCTACCCGTCGGCGCCGCGCGCCGGACACTGTTTCGACGTCTCCTCGCCCGCCGCGCTCACCCACGACGGCACCAGCGACCCGGTCGGCATCGTGTCGATGGTGCGCTACGTCGAGCGCCGCCACCACGCGGATCCGCGCCGGGTGTTCGCCACCGGCATCTCATCCGGCGCGATGATGACCAACGTCCTGCTCGGCGACTATCCCGACGTGTTCCGTGCCGGCTCGGCGATGTCGGGAGTTCCGTTCGGCTGCTTCGCCACCACGGACGGATCGGGGTGGAACAGCGCGTGCGCCAACGGAAAGATCACCAGGACGCCCGAAGCGTGGGGCGACCTGGTCCGGGCCGCCTATCCGGGGTACCGCGGGCCGCGCCCGGCGATGCAGCTGTGGCACGGCACGGCCGACGACATCCTGTACTACCCGAACTTCGGCGAAGAAGTGAAGCAATGGACGAACGTCCTGCGCACCGGCCTGCGACCGACGCGCACCGACCACCCGCGGCCGACCTGGACCCACACGGTCTACACCGACCGGTCCGGCCGGGTCGCGGTCGATGCGTACAGCGTCGCGGGCGGAACCCACAACGTCGCCTTCGACGAACCCGGCTTGGCCCGGATCGCGGTCGAGTTCTTCGGCCTCACCGGACATCGGGGGCAGGGCTGAGCCGACGACGGCGGCCGCCGGGAACCTCCCCGACGACGGCCGCCGGGAGGCTCCCGGCGGCCGCCGTCAGGTGAGGGCTCTTATCGGGCGGTCGACTGCCGGTCCGCTTCGGCCTGCGCCGCGCACCCGGCGATCACATCGGCCAGCTCGTCCGGCCGGGACAGGAACGGGGAGTGCCCCGACTCCAGGTTCACGACCCGCCCGGCGCGGCCGGCGGCCATCCCCTCCTGCACCTCCTGCGGCAGGCCGCCGTCCAGGTTGCCGACGACGTACGTGGACGGGATCGTCTCCCAGGCCGCGGCCGTCAGCGGCTGCTTGCAGGCGGACAGCGACTGCGGATACAGCCGGGCCACCGCCGCGGCGGTCACCTCGGGGTCGCAGTCGTTGTAGAACACCTGCTCCGGGGTGTCCGGGGTCATCCAGGCGCCGTCGGAGGACAGCCGCCACCACGGCACCGGCTCGCCACCGGCGGCGTCGTACAGGCTGACGCCCTTGTCCAGCATGAACGCGCAGACGTACACCAGGTGTTCGACGTCGGTGCGCCCCGCGGCCGCCTGGGTGATCGGCACCCCGCCGTACGAGTGCCCGACCAGCACCTTCGGCCCCGGCACGGCGTCCAGCACGGCCTGCACTGTCGCCACGTCGGCGTCGAGGTCACCCAGCGCGGTGACGTCCGGTCCCGAGCTGGGCAGATCCACAGTGGATACCGCCAGTCCGCGCGCCTCCAGCAGCGGGATCAGCGTCTCCCAGCACCACGGCCCGTGCCAGGCGCCGTGGACCAGAACCACCGAGCCGCTCATGCCGGGAACCCGACGGAGTGCGTGTCCATGAATTCGCGAATTCCTTCGATACCCATCTCGCGGCCCATGCCGCTCTGGTTGAAGCCGCCGAAGGGCGCCCGCTCGTCCAGGTGGGCAGCGCCGTGCGCGTTGACGAACGTGTAGCCGGTCCGCAGCCGCTTGGCCACCGCGGCGGCGTGGTCGAGGTCCTGCGTCCAGACCGAGGAGCACAGACCCGACCAGGTGTCGTTGGCGCGGGCGATGGCGTCGTCCTCGTCGTCGAAGGGCAGGATCGGCAGGGTCGGGCCGAACTGCTCCTCCACCACGACGCGGGCGTCGTCGCGGGGGTCGAGTACCAGCGACGGCCGCAGGAAGTTACCCCCGAGGTCGGGCAGCTCGCCGAACTCACGTACCTCGGCGCCGGCCTGGCGGGCCTGGGCGACCAGCTCCTGGACGTACTCGAGCTGGCGCCGGCTGTGCAGCGGGCCCATGGTGACGCCCTCGTCCAGGCCGTGCCCGAGGTGGGTGTCGGCGGCGATCGCCGACAGCTTGTCCACCACCTCGTCGTAGCGCGAGCGGTGCACGTAGAGCCGCTTGGAAGCCATGCAGATCTGGCCGGTGGAGTCGAAGGTGCCGGTGAACAGCCGCTGCATCGCCTCCGGGCTCAGGTCGGCGTCGGCCAGGACGATCGCCGGGTCGTTACCGCCGAGCTCCAGCGCCACGCGGGTCAGCGACGCGGCCGCCATCTCCATGATCCGCTTGCCGCCGCCGACGCTGCCGGTGAAGCAGACCTTCCGTACCCGGTCGTCCTGGATCAGCACGGGGCCGATCTCGGCATCGGTACCGGTGACGACGTTGAGTACGCCCGGCGGGAGCGCCCGGGCCACGAGCTGAACCGTGCGGACGGTGGCCAGTGGCGCGGTGGGCGGCGGCTTCACCACCACCGTGTTTCCGGCCAGCAGCGCCTGGGGGAGCGAAGCGGCCAGGATCGCGAGCGGCCAGTTGAACGGCACGATGATCGTCACCACGCCCAGCGGCAGGTACGAGACCTCGGTCCGGTACGGCGGGGCCGCCAGGTGGCTCACCTGCTCCAGTTCGTCGGTCAGGCCGATCGCCAGGTTGAACCGGTGCTCGAACACCACCGAGTCGATGAACGACTCCATCCGGATCTTGCCGTTCTCGCGGGTGAGGACCTCCGCCGTCGCCGGGCGGTCGGCCTCGAGCGGCGCCAGCGCCGCGGTCAGCAGCGCCGCCCGCTCCTGCGGGGTGCGCGCCGCCCAGTCCGGGAACGCCCGGTGCGCGGCGGCCACCGCGTACTCGGCCTGCTTGCTGCTCGCGGCCGCCGCGTAGCCGACGACGGACGCGCCGTCGGCGGGGTCGACGATCCGCAGCGCGTCGTCGGCGGTGTGCACAGCGCCGTCGATGAAGAGGTCTGTTCTGATCTCCGGTAACTGATCCAGGGACACCATCTGGGCTGTTCCTCTCGGGTCGCCGCAGGGCCGGACAACCGGCCGGGAACTGTGTGTCGGGTCACCATAGGTCAGCGGGTGCGCAGCCTCGCCAGTAATCGGACCCGTACCGACCGGGGCGATCCGGCAGCCGTCCATGCGACATCTGACGTAGTCGCCCGTCCCGCCCGGCCGTCGGCGTGCGTCGATACGTCATATGACGTAGGGCGTTCGGGCCAGACGACGCGGTGCAGGTGGGTCGGCAGGCTCGGGTATTACGTCCGTCGACCCGTTTCTATGCCTGTAACCGTGAGAGCGGCATCACACCGTGTACCGGCTAGGTCCTGAAGCCGGCGTCCAGAGGAGTACGCACCCGTGGCCTCACCCAGAACCCCCGACGGGCCGTCGAAGAAGGGCATCTTCGCCGCCAGCTTCATCGGCACCGCGATCGAGTGGTACGACTACTACATCTTCGGCACCGCCGCCGCGCTGGTGTTCGGCAGCCTGTTCTTCCCGAAGTTCTCGCCGCTCGCCGGTACCCTCGCGGCCTTCGCCACCTTTGCGGTCGGCTTCGTCGCCCGCCCGCTGGGGGCCGCGGTCATCGGGCACTTCGGGGACCGGATCGGCCGCAAGTCGATGCTGATCCTCACGCTGGTGCTGACCGGTGGCGCGACGTTCGCCATCGGCCTGCTCCCCACGTACGCGGCCATCGGCATCGCCGCGCCCATCCTGCTGGTGCTGCTCCGCCTGATCCAGGGCTTCGCCGTGGGTGGCGAGTGGGGCGGCGCGGTGCTGATCGCCTCCGAGCACGCCTCGCCGCGCCGCCGCGCGGTCTACGGCAGCTTCGCCCAGTTCGGCCTGCCGATCGGGGTGTTGCTGTCCAACCTCGCCTTCCTGGCCGTCGGCGGACTGTCCAACGCTGACTTCCTCAGCTACGGCTGGCGCATCCCGTTCCTGATCAGCGTGGTCCTGGTCGTGGTCGGGTTCCTGGTGCGCTCGCGCCTGGAGGACGCGCCGGAGTTCCAGGCGGTGAAGCAGGACAAGGCGGTGAGCCGGGTGCCGATCGTCGAACTCTTCCGCCGGCAGCCGCGGGCGGTGATCCTGGGCAGCCTGGCCTCCATCGCTCCGCCCGCGGTCGGCTACACGGTGATCGCGTACATGCTGACCTACGGCACCAAGGTGGTCGGCTTCCAGCGGAACACGCTGCTGACCTTGATCATGGCGTCGACCGTGGTGTGGGGTGCCGCGATCGTGGGCGCGGCGGTGGCGGGGGACCGGTTCGGCTCCAAGCGGGTGTACCTGATCGGCGCGGTGACCGCGGTGATCTGGCCGGTGCCCATGTTCGCGCTGGTCAACACGAAGAACGCCGGTCTGGCTCTGGTGGCCTTCATGGTGGCCGCGCTGGTGCAGGGGCTCATGTCCGGTGCCCAGGGTGGCCTGTTCACCGAGATCTTCGACGTCCGCATCCGGTACAGCGGTATCTCCATCGCCTACCAGCTCGGCGGGATGATCGGTGGGGCGGTGACCCCGATGGTGGCGACCGCGCTGTACGGCGCCTACAACTCCGCCACCCCGATCGGCCTCTACGTCGCCGCGCTGGCGCTGGTGAGCCTGATCGCCGCCGCCGGCCTGCCCAACCCCGCCAAGGCCCGCCAGGCGGCCGCCGACCCGACCCCGCCGGAGGCCCAGCCGGTCGGCGGGGTCCCGGCGACGGAGCCGGCCTAGTCAGGTGAAACCTCCGTCCCGCCCGCCCGGTGCGTCACCGGGAGCCCCGTGCTCCGGCGACGCACCGGGCGGGCGGCGCGATACGGGTGAGTACCATCCGGGCCCTGTACTGGTGACGAGGCAGAGGTGTGCAGCGACGTGAAAAGCCGTGCCGATGAACTCTCCGTGCCGGGCCTCGACGCCGACTCCCTGCTGCGCGCCCTCGTCGCCGTGTCCGCCGACGGTCTGGCGGTGCTCGACTGGCACGGCCGGTTCGCCGTGGTCAACGCCGCCGCCGTCGAGGTGCTGGGGCTGCCCGCCGACGACCTGATCGGTCACCCGGCGCCCTTCCCGCTGGACGACGCCGACCTCGCGGGGCTGCGCGACTGCCGCCGCCGCGCCGCATGGCTGACCCCGGACGGGCGTCGGCGCGACCTGGAGTACCGGCTGGTGCCCCTGGCCGGCGGCGCGTACGCGGTCTGGTTCAGCGACGTGACGGACGTCCTGCGGCAGCAGGAGCGGCTGACCGCCATCACGCGCGCGGCTTCCAGCGTCGCCGACGCGGGCTCGCTGCGGGCGACGCTGGACGCCGTGGCGAACGAGATCGTCATGACGACGAACATCGCCGCCGTCCAGATCCTGGCGATCGACGATCCCCGGGACGAGCTTCGGGTGCTGGGCATGGCGGGCTTCGGGGACGCCGCCGACTTCATCGAGCGGCTGTCCGCCTGCCGGCGGCTGGGCGCCCACGTCCGTTTCATGGACGCCATCCAGAACCGGGAACCGGTCGTCGTGCTCAACCGGAAGCCCTCGATCCTGGTCGACCCGAGATGGGCGCCGCTACATGCGATCATGGACCATCCGGACTGGGACAGCTTCGTGTCCATGCCCGTGATGGTGCGTGGACGGGCGATCGGCACCATCAACGCCTACTACGTACCGGGCGAGGACCCCGGGCCCAGCTCGCTGGCCTTCCTCGAGGCCATGGCCGATCACGCGGCCATCGCGATCGACATCGCGGCGCACCTCGCCCGGACCCGGTCGCAGGCGCAATCCGACGAGCGCCGCCGGCTGGCCCGGGACCTGCACGACTCGGTCGTCCAGCAGCTGTTCTCGATGCGCATGCAGGCCGAGGCGCTGCGCAGCCAGGTCGACAGCGCCGACCCGGATCCGGCGCGGATGCGCGGCCGGGCGCACGAGTTGGCCGAGCTGTCCCAGAGCGCGCTCGCCGACCTGCGCGGACTGGTCTTCGAGCTGCACCCGCTGGAGCTGGCCGAGCGTGGTCTGGTGGACGCGGTCCGGGCCCACGCGGCGAGCCTGGAGGCGCGCGGCGCCCTGGCCATCGACGTCCAGGCACCCGCGGACCTGGAGTTCGACCTGGCGATCGAGATCCAGGAGGACCTCTACCGCATCGTCCAGGAGGCCCTGCACAATGTCGTCAAGCACGCCCGGGCACACGCGGTGAACGTCCGCGTCGCCCTGGTCGACGGTGCCCTCACCATCGATGTCACCGACGACGGCTGCGGCCTCGATCCCGGTGCGGAGCGGGCGCCGAGAACCACGCTCGGGCTGGTGTCGATGCGGGAAAGAGCGGAGCGGTGGGGCGGCCAGTTGTTCGCCGGCCCGCACCCGGCCGGTGGCTGGACGGTCCAGGTCACGATGCCGGGAGCGGCCAGACCCGCCCCGCGGACGGAGGAGGCGACGAACCGGTGAGCACCGACCAGGTCCCGGGCGAAGACATCCGGGTGATGGTGGTCGACGACCACGCCATCGTCCGCCGCGGGCTGCTCGCCTACGCCGACACCATTCCGTTCCTGCAGGTGATCGGCGAGGCGGCCGACGGCGAGCAGGCGATCGCCCTCCTCCAGCAGCGGCTGACCACGGGGGAGCCCATGCCTGACGTGGTGCTGATGGACCTTCGGATGCCCCGCATGGACGGCGTGGCGGCGACCGCGGCCATCACCCGTGCCCACCCGGACGTGAAGGTCGTCGTCCTCACCAGCTTCGGCGAGGTCGAGCGGGTGCATGCCGCGCTCGCCGCCGGGGCGGCCGGGTACGTGCTCAAGGACGCCGACCCGGCCGAGGTGGCCACCGCCATCCGGGCTGCGGCGGCCGGCGAGGTCCACCTGGACTCGGCCGTCGCCCGCCAGCTCACCAAGCGGATAGCCGCCCCGCAGATCGGACTGGCGTCCCTGACGGCGCGGGAGCGGGAGATCCTCGTCCTGGTCGCCCGGGGAAAGTCCAACCGGGAGATCGCCGACAGCCTGGTCATCAGCGAACGAACGGCGCGGACGCACGTCAGCAACATGCTGACCAAGCTGCAACTCTCCTCGCGGACGCAGGCCGCGCTCCTGGCCATCCGGGAAGGGCTCATACCGCCGGCCTGACCTGCCGCGCCGGCCCGCGACCGCGACGGATGACGTAGTCGGCCCCCGCCGCAATGGTCGGCCACGAGCTGACATCACGCCGATCCCCGGCCGCATCGCGCTCCCTACGTTGGTGTGTGACGGCGGTCATGTCCGGCCGCCGTCGGCTTTCGGCACCGACACAGGGAGATCAGGCGTGACATCGACCGTCTTCGCCGCACCCGCCCCCACCGCCCGCACTGCCAGCGACTTCGAGGCCGAGGTCGTCGTCGCGGCGCTCCGCGCAGAGGCGGACGGTGTCGTCGGCGTGGACCTCGCCCTGCCGGGTGGGGCCGCCCTGCCGCCGTGGACGCCGGGTGCGCACATCGACGTCGAGCTGCCGGGTGGACTCACCCGTCAGTACTCGCTCTGCGGCGAACCCGCCGACCCCTCCCGCTGGCGCCTCGGCGTGCTCCGCGAGGCCGACGGGCGCGGTGGCTCGCGGTGGCTCGCCGACCAGCTGACCGTGGGGACGGTCCTGCGGGTCCGCGGTCCCCGCAACAACTTCCCGCTGCACCCCGCGGCGCGGTACGTGCTCGTGGCCGGCGGGATCGGCATCACTCCGATCCTGCCGATGATCCGCGCGGCCGAGGCAGCCGGCGCCGACTGGGTGCTGCACTACGGCGGCCGTACCCGCGCCTCGATGGCCTTCCTCGACGAGCTCGCCGGGTACGGCGACCGGGTCCGGATCCACCCACAGGACGAGACCGGGCTGCTGGACCTGGACGCCATTCTGGGCGCACCGGCCGCGGACACCCTGGTCTACTGCTGCGGACCCACCGGCCTGCTCGACGCCGTGTCGGAGCGCTGCCGCGAGTGGCCGGCCGGCTCGCTGCACGTCGAGCGGTTCACCGCCGTCGCCGTCGTCCCCGACGGCGAGGAGACCGGGTTCGAGGTGGTCTGCGAGCGCTCCGGCCTGACCGTCACGGTCCCACCGGAGCTGTCCATCCTGGAGGCGGTGGAGAACGCCGGGGTCAGCGTCCTGTCGTCGTGCACCGAGGGCATCTGCGGCACCTGTGAGACCACCGTCCTCGACGGCGAGCCCGACCACCGCGACTGTCTGCTCACCGACGACGAGAAGGCCGCCGGGGACACGATGCTGATCTGCGTCTCCCGCTGCCGCGGTGCTCGCCTCGTCCTCGACCTGTAGACCATCCCGTCCACCACTGTCTGGAGGCCGTAAGGATCATGTCCGACCATCCCGTGAACCCGTCCGTGCTGGTGATCAGCGCGCACGCCGCCGATTTCGTCTGGCGAGCCGGAGGCGCGATCGCGCTGTCGGCGTCCAAGGGGGCGCCGGTGCACGTGCTCTGCCTGAGCTTCGGGGAGCGCGGTGAGTCGCAGGGCCTCTGGAAGCAGGACGGCATGACCCTGGGGCGGGTCAAGGCGACCCGGCGCGAGCAGGCGAGCGCGGCCGCCGAGGTGCTCGGCGCCAGCATCGAGTTCCTCGACCTCGGCGACTACCCGCTGCGGGTCGACGAGGCGGCGCAGGACCGGATCGTCTCGGTGATGCGCGAGCGGCAGCCCGACGTGCTGCTCACGCACGTACCCAGCGACCCGTACAACCGCGACCACAACCTGGCGCACGAGACCACGCTGCTCACCCGGATGGTCGCCCAGGCGCACGGCCACGACCGCAGTACCCGTCCCATCGGAGCGGCCCAGGTGCTGCAGTTCGAGCCGCACCAGCCGGAGGTCTGCGGGTTCGTCCCCGACCTGCTGCTCGACATCACGCCGGTCTTCGACCGGAAGGTCAAGGCGATGCAGTGCATGTCCGGCGCGCAGGGACACCTGGTGCAGTACTACACCGACCTGGGGGTCCGGCGCGGCGTCCAGGCCGTGCGCAACGGCGCGCCGAAGACGGTCACGCACGCCGAGGCGTACCAGCGCACGTTCCCGACCGTGGGGGAGGACCTCCGTTGAGCAAGCACGTGATCGTACGGACGACCAAGCGTCCCGACCCGGAGGCCGTCGAGGTGCTCGGTCGGGTCGGTGTGGCCACCGCGCACGAGGCGATGGGCAAGCGCGGGCTCACCCACCCGGTGCTGCGCCCGATCTACCCGGGCGCCCGGATCGCCGGTCGCGCCGTCACCGTGCTCAGCCAGCCCGGCGACAACCTGATGATCCACGCCTGCATCGAGCAGTGCGGCCCTGGCGACGTTCTCGTCGTCACCACGACCTCACCGTCCACCGATGGCATGTTCGGTGAGCTGTTCGCCACCCAGCTTCGCGCCCGCGGGGTGCTCGGCCTGGTCATCGACGCCGGCGTCCGGGACGTCGCCGACCTGACCGCGATGGGTTTCCCCGTCTGGTCGCGCGCCGTCTCCGCCCAGGGCACCGTCAAGGCGACCCCCGGCTCGGTGAACGTGCCGGTCGTCCTCGCGGGTGCGCAGGTGCGACCGGGTGACGTCATCGTCGCCGACGACGACGGCGTGCTCGTCGTCGGCCGCGAGGAGGCTCCGGAGGTCGCTTCCGCCTCCCTGGCCAGGGAGGCCAAGGAGCAGGAGAAGCGGGAACAGTTCCAGGCCGGCGTCCTCGGCCTGGACATCTACGGCATGCGCGAGACCCTCGCCCGACTGGGCGTCACCTACGTCGACGAGCCGGCGGACGACGCCGTGCCGAGCGCCCGGTAGAGGAGAACTGTCATGGCAGCCAACCCCATCGTCATGAACGGCTGGTACATCGGCGCCTGGTCCGACGAGGTCACCCGGACGCTGACGCAGCGGTGGATCTGCGGGCGGCCGGTGTGCTTCTACCGGCTCTCGGACGGCAGCGTGAACGCGCTCGAGGACCGTTGCCCGCACCGCCGCTACCCGCTGTCGCTGGGCCGCCTCGAGGACGACGTCATCACCTGCAACTACCACGGGTACAAGATCGACGGCTCCGGCGGCTGCGTCGGCGTCGCCGAGCAGCCCGACACCCCGAAGGCGTCGGTGCACCGGTTCCCGGTCGTCGAGCGGTACGGCATCGTATGGATCTGGCCGGGCGACCCGGAGCAGGCCAACCCGGACGACATCCCCGACGTCTCCTGGCTGACCGACGAGAACTGGACCCACGTGCACGGCATGGTGCCGCTCAAGGCCCGCCAGGTGCTGCTGGTCGAGAACCTGCTCGACCTGACCCACGAGACGTTCCTGCACCCGAGCAGCATCGGCAATGCCGCGGTCGCGTCCACCCCGATCGACGTGACCAGCGAGGGCGACAAGGTCTCGTTCATCCGGCACATGATCGGGATCGAGGCGCCGCCGTTCTACCGCTCGTCGATGGGCGTCACGACAGACATCGACCGCTGGCAGGACGGTGACTTCTACGCCCCCGGCGTCTTCATCCTCAACATCCGGATCGCGCCGACCGGCACCGAGGAGCCCGAGGGCTTCCACATGAAGGTCATCTACGGCATGACCCCGGAGACCGAGACGGCGACGCACGACTTTTTCGCCTTGGGGCGCGACTACGCGATTGACGACGCCGAGCTCTCGGACTTCCAGCTCAAGCAGCAGTTGGCGGTCATGAAGGAGGACGTCGACGCCCTCGAGATCCAGGAGGTCATGGTCGCCACCGACCCCGGGATGGTCGAGTCGTCGATCCGTTCCGACGTCGCGGGGATCCGCGGTCGCCGGCTGGTGGAGCGGATGGCCAAGGCCGAGGCGGCGGCCGCCGCGCCGGCGGCGCGCCCACGGGCGGGGGTGGCCGGGGCATGAGCAAGCGAAGCGCGCGAATCATGGGCTCAGTGCAGCTGGTGCCTCATGGCAGCGCCGAGCGCAGCGAGGTGCTGGCATGAGCACGTTCGTTCTGGTCCACGGGGCCTGGCACGGCGGCTGGTGCTGGGACCGGGTCGCTCCGCTGCTGCGCGCGGCCGGGCACGAGGTGCACACCCCGACGCTGACCGGCCTGTCGGAGCGCGCCCACCTGCTGTCACCGCAGGTGGGGCTCGACACCCACGTCGAGGACATCGTCCGGCTCATCGACATCCTCGGCCTGCGCGACGTGGTGCTGGTAGGGCACAGCTACGCCGGACAGATCGTCACCGGCGTCGCCGACCGCCGGCCGGACGCGATCGCCCGCCGGGTGTACCTCGACGCGTTCGTCGGTGACAACGGCGAGACGGCCTGGGAACTGCAGCCGGAGACGGTGGGCCACCACTGGGCCGAATCTGCCGCGGAGCAGGGGTTCGGCTGGCTGGTGCCGGTACGCAAGCTCGCCGTGCTGGGCGTGACCGAACAGTCCGACGTGGACTGGCTGACGCCCCGGCTCACACCTCACCCGTGGAAGACCTACACCGACCCGCTGCGCCTGACCGGTGCGGTGGACGACGTGCCGGCCGTGTTCATCGAGTGCGTGACGTGGATGCGGGTGTTCGCCAGCCAGGCCGAGCGGGCGCGGGAACGTGGCTGGCCGGTGTACGAGCTGGATACCGGCCACGAGGCGATGGTCACCGCGCCCAAGGAACTGGCCGACGTCCTGCTGTCCCTCGTCTGAGACCACTGAGGAGAGATCGTGGAGTTCCTCGTCCGTTCCGAGAACCGACTGCCCGTGGACACCCCGGCAGAGCGGCGGGAGGAGCTGCGGACCGCCGAACGGGCCCGGGCCATGGAGCTGCGGGCCGCGGGCATCCTCAAGCGGCTGTGGCGGGTACCGGGCCGCAACGCCACCATCGGGCTGTACGAGGCCGCCGACCCGGCCGAACTGCACGACGCGCTCATGTCGCTGCCGATGGCCCCGTGGCTGGACGTCCACGTCGAGGCGCTGGCGACCCACCCCCAGGAGCGGAAGTGACCGTCACGGAGTCAGGGCGCGAGCTGCGCATCACCTTCCGGCAGTTCGACGGGGAGATGGTCGGTACCTGCTGGTGCGGCCGTACGCACACCAGTGCCCACCCCCGTGCCCTGTGGGAGTGGCTCGACGAGCACGAACACGCCGAACCGACCGACGGGAGGGGGAGTGATGCGCAGTGAGATCCCCGGCACGCCGGTCTTCGACGGGCAGACGAGCCGGCGCGGGTTCCGGATGAACAAGCTGTTCATGAGCCTGCGGTTCGCCGAGAACCGGGAGCGGTTCCGGGCCGACGAAGGGGCGTACTGCGACGAGTTCGGGCTGTCGCCGGAGCAGCGGCAGGCGGTGATCGACCGTGACTGGCAGGCCATGATCGACCTGGGCGGCAGCATCTTCTACGTGTACAAGCTGGCGATGATGGACGGCCGGTCCATGCAGTACCTCGGCGGGGTCTTCACCGGGATGACCGAGGAGGAGTTCGTGGCGGCGATGCGAGCGGGAGGACGGACGGATGTCCGCTGAGGTGATCTGGGGCCTGGCGACCTCGCACGTCCCGTCCATCGGGGCCGCGATGGACCGCGGCAAGACCGAGGACCCGAACTGGAAGGGCCTGTTCGACGGCTACCGGCCGGCCCGCGAGTGGCTGGCCGAGCACCGGCCCGACGTCGCGATCGTCATCTACAACGACCACGCCAACGGCATCGACCTCGACATCGTGCCGACGTTCGGGATCGGTACCGCCGACCGGTACACCGTCGCCGACGAGGGTTTCGGCAAGCGCCCGGTGCCGGATGTCATCGGCGACCCGGACCTGTCCCTGCACCTGCTGGAGACCCTGGTCGACGACGGCTTCGACCTCACGGTGTTCCAGGAGCTCGACGTCGACCACGGCTTCACCGTGCCGCTGTCGGTGTGGACGCCGGACCCCGGCGATGCCTGGCCCTGCCCGGTGATCCCACTGTTGGTCAACGTCATCCAGTACCCGCAGCCCACCGCCAAGCGCTGCTACGCCCTCGGCCAGGCGATCGGCCGGGCGTTGAAGAGCTACCCCAAGGACATCACGGTCGGAATCCTCGGTACCGGCGGCATGTCCCACCAGCTGGCCGGCGCGCGGGCAGGAATGATCAATCCCGAGTTCGACGCCATGTTCATGGCGGCGATCGAGTCCGACCCGGCGAAGCTCGCGGCGCTGTCCAGGGAGGAGCTGATCCGTGAGGCCGGCTCCGAGGGTATCGAGATGATCATGTGGCTGATCATGCGCGGCGCCATGAACGAGCGGGTGCGCAAGGTGCACTCCCACTACTTCGTGCCGGCGTCGAACACCGCCGCGGGGCTGGCCCTGTTTGACAACCGCGCATCGTGACAGCCAGCTCCTCTTGCCGGAGGCGGTGAACGCGTGCCGCTGGTTACTGCTGCGGCGCCTCCGTGGGGGATGGAGTGACCGGCGGACTGGGCCGGATCGTTGACGGCGTTGGCACCGGGCGGATCCGGCTCGGCGCAGGAGCGCTCGGCACCGTCGAAGTGGGCGGCCGCCGCGACGGCGTGGTGGGCTGCCGTGGCACCTCCTGCTGGGTCGTGTCGACTCTCGGCACCGAAGTGTCGTCCGCGAACGTCGGGTTGCCGAACCGGTACTGGTTCTTGTCCAGCTTCATGGCCTCGGTCGCAGCGACCATGAACTGCCGCCAGATCGGTGCCGCGTGACTCGCCCCGTAAACCTCGGTGCTGCCGGTCTTCGTGACGAGCGGCTTTCCGTCGGTGGTACCCAGCCAGACGGCCGCGGCCAGTGCCCGCGTGTAGCCCACCATCCAGACGTGCGCGTTCTCGGTCGTACTGGTGCCCGCCTGCCAGGTACCCGTCTTGCCGGCCGAGTCCCAGTCGTTGTCCAGCCCGGCCGCCTCCACCTTGCGCAGCGTCCAGTTCAACTGGTTGATCTGCTCCTGGTTCAGCCCGATGTCGGTCTGGTTGGGCTTTGCGGCGTACACCTGCTGACCCCGCCGGGTCACCGAGGTGACGAAGTGCGCCTGGGCCCGCATGCCACCGGCCGCGAACGTCGCCATCCCGTTGGCGTGGTCGAGCACGGTGATCGGGTACTGGCCGATGCCCAGCTCGGTGGAGAAGTTCGATGTCACATCCTTGCCCGACCGGTCCCGTAGGTCGACCCTGACCGGGTTGGCGCCGCCGTTCGGGGCGGCCCACATGGAGTCGACACCGGCCCTGGCCGCCATGTCGAGCACCTTACCCGCGCCCAGGTGCTCCGTGAGGTCGAAGAACGGCACGTTCAGCGAGTCGACCGTCGCCTGCCACAGCGTGCAGTCCGGCTGGCAGGCGGAGCTGCTGGCGTTGCGGATCGGCCCGGCGGGGCTACCGGACGTCCGGCCGCTGGCCGGGAACTCCTTGGTGGGTGGGGAGTCCCAGTACGACTTCACCGACACCTTCTGGCGCAGCGCCTCCGCCAGGTCGTACACCTTGAACGACGAGCCGGGCGGGTGCGCGCCGAAGCCGTGCGGCTCGCCGTCCTCGTCGTAGTACCAGCCGGCATAGTCGGCGCCGGAAGCCTGGTTGCCGCCGTAGTAGGCCAGCACCCGTCCGGTACCGGGCTCGACGGCGACCAGCGCCGCCTGCCAGTTGGCGGGCTGCCCCTGGACGGACTGGGGCGCGGTCGGGCGCCGGATGTCGGCGGCCGCCTCGGCGGCGTCCTGCACCTGCTTGTCGATGGTGGTGACGATCTGGAACCCGCCGTTGACGATGTAGTCCTTCGGCTCGTTGCGGAACGCGTCGGTCTGCCGCAACTCGCTGAGCACATGGTTGACGGCGACCCCGGTCGGCCGGTCCAGGCCGGACCGGAAGGCCTCCGGATTGTGGTCGATGACGGTGTCGGGGTACCGGAGCTGGTCGGCCTGTGCCCCGGTGAGGTAGCGCAGCTTGACCATGCCCTCGCGGACGTAGTTCCACCGGTCCTGGGCGTTCTTCAGGGCCTGCGGGCCACGCTTGGGGTCGTAGCCCGGCCGCCCCTGCGGGTCGGCGGGGTCCGGTTCGGGCTGCTTCACCATCGACACCAGGAGCATGGCTTCGGCGACGGTGACCTGCTGGGCCGCCGGTGCGTTCCGGTTGGCGGTCTTGCCGAAGAACGCCGAAGCGGCGGCTTCGATGCCGTAGGCGCCCCGCCCGAAGGGCACCGAGTTGAGGTAGAACTCCAGGATCTGGGGCTTGGAGTACTTGCGGTCGAGCTTCCACGCGATCACCGCCTCGCGCATCTTCCGCGAGTACGTGACGCCTTTGAGGTCGGCGGCGAGGCGGGCGTACTGCTGGGTGATCGTCGATGCCCCCTGGGTCTGGCCGCCGGTCACGTTGTTCCACGCGGCTCGCAGCACGCCGGCGACATCGATCCCGGGGTTGGTCCAGAAGGTCTGATCCTCGGCCGCCACGATGCTCTGTTTGACGGCGTCGTTCATCTCGTTGAAGGTCAGCATCGTGCGGTTCTGCGTGCCCAACCGCGCCATCGGCGTCTTGCCGTCGGCGTAGTAGACCGTCGTGACCTGTGGCAGGTCGAGCTGGGTCGGGGTCGGCACGCTGTCGACGTAGTACGCGACGGTGACGCCGCCGGCACCGATCAGCAGGAGCGCCGCCGCCAGGGCTGCGACCAGCCGGTCCCGCCTGGATAGACGTCGCCACGCCCGCCCGGCCGCCCCGAAGCGCTGCTCCGGCGTGGGCTCGGCGGGACCGCCGCTGTCCACCGGGGCAGCGGGCATTCTGCGATCATTCTGGGAGGTCACGTCTCATCGATATCCCGATGTCGGTCCGGCGAAACACACCGCCTGTTCCGGCAGGCGCCCGGGCCGCCGGGGCCATCGCACCGTCGCCTTTCCGGCGGCGCCGACTGGCTATTCGAACACCCGGTCGACGAACGCCTCCATCCGCCGTCGCAGCCCCGCGATGCGCTCCTCAAGCGGGACGCTGCTGTGGGCTCCTTCCAGGGGCAGGAGCCCACGAATGTATCGGGAACAGGCCAAATCAGCGCAAATATATGTGCCGAGGGTGTCCTCGCGGCGGCCGGCGGCCCCGGCCCTACGGGCGACGAACAGGCGCATCGCGTCGCCCGGCTGGCTGCAGTGGCAGATGTTGCACAGGGTGTTCAGCCGCTTCGCCAGTGTCGTAGTTGGCGCTCGCAGTTCGACACCGACCGGGCCGCCGGCGCGGGGCACCACGATGTACGCCCGCAACGGCGCCTTCGGGTCGCACCAGCCCAGGAAGTCGAGCACGTCCCAATCCATCTCCGGCAGGCCGGCGGGCAGCGCCATCGTCCTTAGCTGGCTGCGGGAAACGTTGACGAACGATCGCCTGATCTCGTCCCCGGTCAGGGGTTGCATAGCTTGTCCTCACAGATGGCCGGCATCGGCCATTCATGCTAGTGATCGGGTCGCCGGCCGCCACCGATTAATCAGCCGGTCAACGGCTGGACGCGAGCCCGGTGCAGGTGCTGGCATCGCCCGTGGACTAGCAGGCACTTCCCAGGTTGGTGTCCGATTAAGACGCCCGATTAAGACGCTGCTACGGGGTGTCCAGGGCGGGCGTCCCGAGTCCTGCATGGAGAAGGGTGGGCGACGCTCGTCGGCAACCGGGCGATCGTCCGGCAGACCTCGGCGTCCGGGCGGTTGACCAGTGTCTCGACGTCGAATCGGCTCAGTGAATAGCGCATCGCGTGGGCCGGGTGTCGATGGTCGGCTCTCGGGTAGCGATTCTCGCCTGTCAGTGTGTCGGTTTCCGCCTAATAAATCGCATTTAGTACATGTGGACAATTTTCTGGCAGCCGCACGGCGGTTCCGCGATGAATGTGACCCTATGTGATCGCGCAGCGGCATGGCAGCGGTCAGGGGTACTCTGATCGAGTGGTGTGGCGGCGATTCATCACTCTCAGTGAGGCGCCGTTGAGTATGTGATATCACCCATATTCATGATCAGCATACTCATAGGTAACAATCACTCAACGCAAAACGTGGTCCGCGCGGAACACTGCCGAGCAAATCGAACTCACGACCCTCGCCCAACGTTCTCAATGTCAACCATCTACTGCGGAGTCGACTGATGATCATCGGTGTACTCAGGGAGTCGCTCCCGGGCGAGACGCGTGTGGCGGCGACGCCCGCCACCGTGGTGCAGCTGGTGAAGTTGGGTTACGAGGTGGTGGTCGAGGCCGGCGCCGGCGTCAGGTCCTCGTTCTCCGACGAGGCTTACGCTGAGTCCGGTGCGACCATCGGTGACGCGTCGGCGGCCGACATCGTTTTCGCGATCAACCCCCCGTCAGCCGAGCAGATGGACCGGCTGCCTAAGGGCGCCACGCTGATCAGCATGCTGAACCCGCGCCTGAACCCGGACCTGGTCTCCGACCTTGCGCAACGACCGATCACGGCGTTGTCGATGGATGCCGTACCGCGGATCTCACGGGCCCAGTCGTTGGACGTCCTGTCATCGATGGCCAACATCGCCGGTTACCGCGCGGTCGTCGAGGCGGCGCATGTGTTCGGGCGATTCTTCACCGGGCAGGTGACGGCGGCGGGTAAAGTCCCGCCGGCCAAGGTGCTCATCGCGGGGGCAGGTGTCGCGGGCCTGGCGGCGATCGGCGCCGCCGGCAGCCTGGGCGCGATCGTACGGGCGACGGACCCCCGGCCGGAGGTGGCCGACCAGGTCAAGTCGCTGGGTGGTGAGTACCTGGCCGTCGCGACTCCGGACGTGGAGGTCTCCGCGACCGGCTATGCCAAGGAGATGTCCGACGACTACAACCAGCGCGCTGCGCGGCTGTACGCCGAGCAGGCCAAGGACGTCGACATCATCATCACCACGGCGCTCATCCCCGGGAAGCCGGCGCCGCGTCTGATCACCGCCGAGATGGTGGCCAGCATGAAACCCGGCAGCGTGATCGTTGACATGGCCGCCGCGAACGGAGGGAACGTCGAGGGCACCGTCCCGGGCGAGGCCGTCGTCACCGAGAACGGTGTAACGATCATCGGCTATACCGATCTCGTGGGGCGCCTCCCCGCGCAGGCGTCACAGCTCTACGGCACCAACCTGGTGAACCTGATGAAGCTGATGACACCGAACAGGGACGGACAGCTGGTTCTGGACTTCGAGGACGTCGTTCAGCGGTCGATGACCGTCGTACGCGACGGCGAGCTGACCTGGCCGCCACCTCCGGTGGCGGTGTCGGCGGCGCCGGCGACCACGCCGGCCGCCGCCCCCTCGACGACCGCCCCGGCCGAAGTCCAGGAGAAGCGGCAGGCCTCGCCGCAGCGGCGGTTGGCGCTGGTCGGGCTCGGCGCGGCCGTACTGCTGATCGTGGCGGCACTGTCGCCGGCCGCCCTGCTAGGTCATCTCACGGTCTTCGCGCTGGCGATTGTCATCGGCTACTACGTGATCGGGCACGTGCACCACGCCCTGCACACGCCGCTGATGTCGGTGACCAACGCGATCTCGGGAATCATCGTCGTCGGCGCCCTGCTGCAGCTCGGGCACGGCGGCAACGTCATAACCACGCTGTCCTTCATCGCGATCTTGCTGGCCAGCATCAACGTCTTCGGTGGCTTTGCGGTCACGCGCCGCATGCTCGCCATGTTCACCAGGAGCTGATCTGATGACCATCGAAACGGCGGCGCAGGCTGCGTACATCGTGGCCGCTCTGCTCTTCATCCTGGCGCTGGCCGGCCTGTCCAAGCACGAGACCGCCAAGGCGGGTAACACGTTCGGTATCGCAGGCATGGCGCTGGCGTTGGCGGCGACCATCGCGCTCGCGGTCAACCACGGGATCAACAGCCTCGGCGTGGCCCTGCTCATCGCGGCGACCGTCATCGGCGCCGCGATCGGGCTGTACCGCGCGGGCAAGGTCGAGATGACCGGCATGCCCGAGCTGATCGCGCTGCTGCACAGTTTCGTCGGCCTCGCCGCCGTGCTCGTCGGGTGGAACGGGTACCTGCACGTGGAGGCCGACCTGGGCGGGGCCGACGCCGCACTGCTGCGCCGGCAGGAGCTGCTCGGGATCCACAGTGCCGAGGTCTTCATCGGCGTCTTCATCGGCGCCGTGACCTTCACCGGATCAATCGTGGCCTTCCTGAAGCTCTCCGCCCGGATCAAGTCCAACCCGCTGGTGCTGCCGGGCAAGAACATCCTCAACCTCGGTGCGCTCGTCGCGTTCGCCGTACTCACGGCCTGGTTCGTGATCCAGCCGCAGCTCTGGCTGCTGATCGTCGTCACCGCGCTCGCCCTGCTCCTGGGCTGGCACCTCGTCGCGTCCATCGGTGGCGGCGATATGCCGGTGGTGGTGTCGATGCTCAACAGCTACTCAGGCTGGGCCGCGGCCGCCTCCGGCTTCCTGCTCGAGAACGATCTCCTCATCGTCACCGGGGCGCTCGTCGGCTCCTCGGGTGCCTACCTGTCCTACATCATGTGCAAGGCGATGAACAGGTCGTTCATCTCGGTGATCGCCGGTGGGTTCGGGATCGAGGCCGGACCCGCGGACGACAAGGACTACGGTGAGCACCGCGAGATCACGGCCGAGGGCGTCGCCGAGTTGCTGGCCACGGCCGACTCCGTGATCATCACCCCCGGGTACGGCATGGCGGTCGCCCAGGCACAGCACGGCGTCGCCGAGCTCACCCGCAAGCTCAGGGAGAAGGGCGTCAACGTCCGCTTCGGAATCCACCCCGTGGCGGGCCGCCTGCCGGGTCACATGAACGTGCTGCTCGCCGAGGCCAAGGTGCCCTACGACATCGTCCTGGAGATGGACGAGATCAACGACGACTTCGCGGACACCTCCGTCGTGCTGGTCATCGGAGCCAACGACACGGTCAACCCGGCGGCCACTGAGGACCCCGGCAGCCCCATCGCCGGCATGCCCGTCCTGAAGGTGTGGGAGGCCCAGAACGTCATCGTCTTCAAGCGCTCGATGGCTTCCGGGTACGCCGGTGTGCAGAATCCGCTGTTCTTCCGCGAGAACAGCGCGATGCTCTTCGGCGACGCGAAGGACCGCGTGGAGGACATTCTCCGAGCTCTGGCGGAACACCGCGTGCTGGCCGCATAGGGTGGCACGCGTGACCATCCAGGTGTGACACGCCGCCCATGGCGGTACAGGCGGTCGGCGACCCATCTGTTGGTCCGGCTCAACGGGCCGGCGCGCGCAGCGCCGGTCCGCTGATCGTTGCGTGGCGTCGCCCCGTTGTGGCTGGCGCGCTGATCCTCCCCGTGCGTTCACCCGATCGGGTACCGGGTGGTAACACCTGTGCCTCCGGCGGCGCTAGACGATGCAGGAGGTGGACAAATGGCTATGAAGCCGGCAGTGCTGTCGAATGGGGAAGAAGTGCACGAGGTACTTCCAGCCATAGATGCGTGGGAGGCAGCGGGCGGCGAACTCGGCACCCACCAGGCCGCCGAGGAGTGCCGCCACCGCGAGCCCCGGCCGGCGGTGGAGGTTCCGGCCGGGGGCGGTGGCATCGCGTACCCGCCACGGCAGCGGTCCCGCCGTGTCGTCGCGGCCGGCTGGCTGCGCCGTCGCAGCGAGCCGGAGGTGTCTGAATAGCCGGCAGTCTCCGTCGACGTGCGGCTATTTCATCTCGTCGGCCCGGCAGCTATGCGCCGTACCTGCCCGGCTCGGTGGCGGCGACGAGCGTGCCGCGGTCAAGCCACGCCAGGGCCGTTATCGCGTCGTGGCCGCGAAGTAGTCGGGGACTGCGTCGCCGGCCGCCCGGCGGCTTGGGCTGGGCAGCGCGAGGCGGAGCACGTTCTTCCAGACGGTGGCGGTCTGGCGCAGCAACGAGCCGGCGTTGTAGCGCAGCCCGTAGCGTTCGCACAGGTCGCGGACCTTCGGGGCGATCTCGGCGTAGCGGTTGCTGGGCAGATCGGGGAAGAGGTGGTGTTCGATCTGGTGGCTGAGATTGCCGGTCATCAGGTGCAGCAGCGGGCCGCCGGTGATGTTGGCCGAGCCGAGCAGCTGCCGCAGGTACCACTCGCCGCGGCTCTCGCCGTCGAGTTGGTCCTCGGGGAAGACCTCGGCGCCGTCGGGGAAGTGGCCGCAGAAGATGACCGTGTGCGACCAGACGTTGCGGGCCATGTTCGCGGTGATGTTGCCGAGCAGCGCGGGCAGTGCCGAGGGACCGGCCAGCAGCGGGAACGCCAGATAGTCCTTGACGACCTGGCGGCCGGCCTTGCGCGCGACGCCGCGCAACTGATTCAGCGTCGCTGCCCAGCTCTTCTCGCCACGCCAGGCCCGCTCGAGTTCGATGTCGTAGATGGCGATGCCCCATTCGAAGAAGGCCGCCAGGACCGCGTTGTAGACCGGCTGGGCCAGGTAGACCGGGTGCCAGGGCTGTTCGGGGCTGACCCGCAGCACCGCGTAGCCGATGTCACGGTCCTTGCCGAGGACGTTGGTGTACGTGTGGTGTACGAAGTTGTGCGAATGCTTCCACATGTCGGCCGGGGTGGCGGAGTCCCATTCCCAGGTGGTGGAGTGGATTTCGGGGTCACGCATCCAGTCCCACTGTCCATGCAGGACATTGTGGCCGATCTCCATGTTCTCCAGGATCTTGGCCACGGCCAGGCAGGCGGTGCCGGCCAGCCAGGCCGGCGGCAGGATCGACACCATCAGCAGGGTGCGCCCGCTTACCTCAAGCCTGCGTTGGACCGCGATGACCCGGCGGATGTAGCGGGCGTCGCTCTCGCCCAGGCTGGCGGTGATCTCGTCGCGGAGCTGGTCGAGCTCGCGGCCGATCTCCTTGATGTCAACGTCGGACAGGTGCGCGGTCGCGCTGACCGGCTCGGATGTGTGTACGGCCATCGATTGGCCTCCCATAGCTCGATTTAAAGGTCGATCTCGACGGGCCCGGCGGCCGCCGACACGCAGGTCTGGACCAGCTCTCCCTCGTCACCGTGCTCGCGGCCGGTGCGCAGGTCGCGCACGCGACCCGAGCGCAGCCGAGCCACGCAGCTGTAACAGATGCCCATGCGGCAGCCGCTGGGCATGAGCACGCCGGCGTTCTCGCCGATGACCAGTAGCGGGGTGGTGCCGTCGGCGTCGGCCTGCCGGCCACTGGCGACGAACCGGACCCGGCCGCCCGCGCCGCCGGCCGTCACCGGCGGCCGGAACCGCTCGACGTGCAGCCGGTCGGCCAGTTTGGTGCGCCGCCAATGCCGCTCAACCTCGTCCAGCATCCCGGTCGGGCCGCACGCCCAGACGTGACGCTGTCTCCAGTCCGGGCAGAGGCGGCGCAGTTGCGCCATTGTGAGCCGGCCATCGGTGCGGGTGTGCCGCTCGTACAGTCGAAGGCTTGGTAACCGCGCGGCCAGCGCCCGTAGTTCCGTGCCGAAGATGACGTCGGCCGGGGTGGGCGCGGAGTGCACCAGCACCACGTCGGACACCTGGTTGTGCAGGGCCAGGCTGCGCAGCATCGCCGCCACCGGGGTGATCCCGCTGCCCCCGGTGACGAACAGTAGCCGGTCCGGCGGTAGCTCGGGCAGCGTGAACTCGCCCTGTGCCGGTGCGAGGTACACGATCGTGCCGGGTGTCACCCGGCGGACCAGGTACGGCGAGACCAGGCCGGTCGGGTCGGCCTTCACGGTGATCGTGATCCGCCCGTCGGCGCGCTCCGGCGGTGAGGACAGGGAGTAGCTGCGCCAGTGCCGTACGCCGTCGACGTCGACGCCGACCCGCGCGTACTGGCCGGCCCGATGCGGTGTCCAGCCCTGCCCCGGGTGGATCACCAGAGTGGCCGCGTCCGCGGTCTCCGGCAGCACCGCTTCGACTCGCCCGCGCAGCTGCCGCGCCGACCAGAGCGGATTGAGCAACCCGAGGTAGTCGTCGGGCAGCAGCGGCGTGGTCAGCCAGGTGACCGCGTCCAGCAGACGCTGGCGAACCGCCAGCCGCCTTTCGCTCCCGGCTCCCTCCGCCGCAGCCGCGCTAAGAGTTTCGGACGCAAGAGCCAATCGGCTCACCCCCCTTCGTGCGGGGCGTTGCCTACCCTTACGTAACCGGTGCCTAACCACGATTTCGATCGACAGACCAGGTGACGCCACTCAGCGTCCGGCCCCGCTCCGGCCGACCGTGCCGGAGACTACCCGTCCGTCTCGGGAACGATACGCAGCCGGATGCCGTCCGGGACCGCCTCGAGGACGAACTGCCCCGCTCGCATGCCGTGATTGGTCATCATCGCGTCGTACAGCTCGGTGTTCGGGATGTCGACGGTCCCGCCGGCTCGACGCACCAGCGCGACCAGAACCGCGCGCAGGTCCGCGTCGCTGGGCTCGGACATGGATGTCTCCCTCGGTTCCGGTTGGGTTCATCCTCCTCCCGGGCAGACGGACAAACCAGAGGCGGGGGAGGGCGAGGGGTCCTTCACCGCCTCTGGGTGCCGTGCGGTGAGCGTCGAAACGCACGGGGCCGCCGGCGGCTGTCGTGGCACCGGCCGTCGACCGGCCGTCCATTGTGGCAATTTCCCGGCCCGGTCGGACCAGATTGCGGGTGATGACGCTGGCGAACAGGCTGCCGAGTCGGCTGACGCACACGGCGTCCAGGCAGCGACACCCACTTTCAGTCGATCTACGCGAAGCTCGGCATCAGCAGCCGGGTACAACTGGTGCGGGCCTGGGACGCGCGGGACCGTCGGCAGGGAGCGGCCTGCCCGGTGGCGTACGGGCCACCGGTCTGGCCGCGTTCCGATCTCCTAGCCCCAGCGGACGACCGGCTGCTTGGTCTTCGGCAGGGCTTCGATCAACGAGCGCGGCACGTTGATGGTGTCCGCGATCACCTGCGGCGGCGTGTTGGCCATCCACTGGGCCAGCGAGATGTCCTCGAAGCGCGGCTTGCGGAACATCTCCAAGAACACCAGGGGCTGATCACCGAGATTCTCGATGTAGTGGCCGAACGCGAAGGGAACGTATCCCACGTCGCCGGCCTGATGGGTGAACGTCCGAGCGGCTCCCGCGCTTGCGAACACGCCCATCCGGCCGAACCCGCTGATGTAGTACTGCCACTCGTCATCGTTCGGATGCCAGTGCAGTTCGGTGCGCGTGATCAGGTCGCGGTCTCACAAGCCGCTGATGCCCCCGGAAGGCTGGCCTCCACCCGTCAGCGGCCAGCAGCAGGGGGCAACCCCATTAGCCGGCTCAGTTCTAGGGCATGTCGGTACGCGCGCCGAGCCAATCGTCGTGCAGGTTACTCGTTGTCAGCATGTGCGTCCACAGTAGCCTCAGTGTAGGTTTAGGTGAGCTGCTCCTGTTCGCCCCGACGCCGCAAGTAATGACGCCGTAAGCAACTCAGTGCGGCTTCCGCCACTTTGACCGCAGCGCTGCGCAGTGCTTTAGGGTGCGCCGGACGCGGTATCGGACACTGGCTCACATCCGCCGCCCGCTTCCCGCAGATGGTTGCGACATAGATCGTTCCGTTCCACTGTGTAGTGAGTCCGACCCGGTACGCAGGGTTTGTTGTCATGTCCTTGGCCAGCTGGCGGTGCTGACGCGCCCCGCCTTTGTTGGGGCTGCTCCCACTCACCCCGGCACACCGATGATTGAACAGTCTCTTCCCAAACACTTCACCCGCCGCAGGTGAGGACGGAAAACGATCGACCATGCAGGTTGGATGGGCTGCATTGATACGCCGGCAATGCTCAGGTAATCCGCAAGAGACTCGTTCCGATAAGACGACCGCCGAAGGGGAATCTCATGACCACTGTGGAGAATCAGCGTGTTCGAGAAGCTCAAGCTCCCGGGCGCGAGGCTGAGGGTAGGGCCGTGATTGATCCTATGGTGTTGGCTGCAATGTTGAGCGCGACGACGGGCCGGCGGGAGCGTGCGGAGTCGGTGATCGACCCTGTGTTGATGGCCGCGATGATGGGTCGGCGGGAGCGCGAGCCGATGGTCGACCCTATGTTGCTTGTCGCGATGATGGGTCGGCGGGAGCGCGAGCCGATGGTCGACCCTATGTTGCTGGTCGCGATGATGGGCCGACGGGAACGCGGTGACGGTCTGACCGAGCACCCGCTGCTGCTTGCCGCCATGATGGGGCGCAACTAGGAATTGGGTTGGCTACCCGCAGCCGCTGTTGCGGCGCCACGCCGTCGGCCCGATCCGGCGGACCTGGGTAGAAACCTTCCGTGCTCTCGCAGGTGGGCGAAGCGTCCCACCGTACCGGTCCGAAGCCTTCGCCCACGCGGGCGCCGCCCTCCAGCGCTTTCGGGAAGGAGCGACTGGAGGGCGGGGCACCACCCGGGACACCAGAGGAATCGTCATGACGACTGAACCTGGCAGAGCGGCAGGACATGATCCTGTCGAAGCGTTGATCGACGATCTCATCCACAACATACTGACCGAGGCGGGTCAGCCCGCCGCTGCGGTACGCGGCATGGGGCCGATAGCGGGCCTGATCGAAACGGTCATGGCGTCGTCGCGCACCGCGCCACGCGCGTCGATGTTCGATAGGCTCCTCCTTGCCCAGGTGGTGGCTTCGGCGTTGGCCGACGCGCTGGCGCCCGCCCTGGCGGAAACTCTGGCGCCCGAGATCATGAAGGCTCTGGAGCACTACGCGCCGGGCGGCAAGGAGCCAGCCACGGCGGGCGCTCCACAGCAGAGGACCCGGAAGTCAGAGGAGAAGTAGCGGGCGCAGTCGCGCAGTAATGTATGCCGGGCGACCAAGACCATTGAGGAGCACGAGCAAGACCCGACCGGCGCACGTGAGCCAGGCCAGGAACGCGAACGTTGCACCCAGGGACTTGGGCGCTCACGACGTTGTGCGCGGCCACTGTCGGCCGGCCGGGTACGTCAAAGAGGCCGGCGGGTAGGTTCCGCAGGCCTGGCAAGCGCGACGCGGTGGCCGACAGCCTGGCCGGACTGCGGCCACAGTGGCGTTCCTCAGCGCCTGCCGGCGACGCCAACAACGCCAGTCGCAACTCGATGTCGGCGACGTCACCAACGCGTCCAAGTAGTGCGCGTGACGCGACGCAGTCCGCAACGCCGGGCAGGAGCCGAGGATCAATGTCGCCCAGGGTCTCCACAAGCGGCCCCAAGGCGCGGTAGAAGGCCAAGTCCGACGCCGGTCGTCTGACGCACGGATTCCTAATGAGCAGCGCGCATTCTGACCGCAGGCCGTTGGCCTCTGGTTTCTGGTTTCTGGGCCTCGATTTTCGGGTCGCAGCCGGCGGGCCGTGTGCTCGGTAATTGAAGATCAGTCGTGGATCTCGGCGATGACTCCAAGCGCTTGAATAGGGCGTCAACGATGGCCGTCCCGATCAATTGCGTCCAGCTGTTCATCGGTCGGTGCTGGCTGCCGTGGCTTCGGTGTCGAGAGCGGTCTTGAAACGGGTATTGCGTCGGCGGCGACCTTGGCCGCGGCGGGTGTGGCACCGAGGCCGGCCCTTGACGTGTGGGTCGTTGGTGTGCGCCACGGTGGTGGTGCGGGGGAGCGGTGGTAAGAGCGTTACCGCTCGGCGGCTGTGATCTGCGCGGCTCGTAGCTGCCGTGTGGTCGGGTTCCTTGCGGTCGGCTTGGTGTGGGTCAGTTCTTCGTGAGCGCCGTGGCGATCTGGCCGACGAGCACCGCGAACGGCATGTCGAGCGCGGCGTAGACGTCGTTGGCGAGGGGGTCGGCGTTGTCGGCGAGGATCTCGACCATGGCGCTGGAGTAGTCGATCGGCACCACGCCGGCCTGCTGCATGCGCAGCAGCCCCGCTTCACGCTTGGTCTGCCAGAAGGTGCCGGAGGCGTCGATCACGGCGTACGCGTCGAAACCCTCTGCCGTCGCGCTGATGGCGGGGAACGCGAGACACACCTCGGTGGAGATCCCAGTGATGATCAGCTTGTTCCGACCGGTCGCCCGGATCGCGGCGTTCACGCGGGGGTCGTCCCAGGCGTTCACGGTCGAGCGGTCGATGATGTCGAGGTCGTCGGGCAGCACCGCGGCCAACTCCGGGATGACCGGTCCCCACATGCTGTCCGCCGCGGTGGTGGTCACGATCAGCGGCAAGCTCAGCACCTGGCCGGCCTTGGCCAGGGCCACCACGTTGTGCTTCAGCTCTCCGGTGGGGATGTCACGCACGCCGCTGTACAGGCCGACCTGGTGGTCGATGATCACCACGGCGGCGTTGTCGCGGGTCAACCGCTCGGTGAACTTGTTCGCGGGCATCGGGGTCCTCCCTGGTTCACCAGGGCCGGGAAGCCGGTCGCACGACGCTCCGGCAGAGCATCAGAGCACAGTCGCTGTTACTGACAAATCGTCGTTTTAGGTCGAGTAGCCGGCAGGGAGTTCACCTATCGGCTCTCAGCGTGAACGCTGGCTGGCCGTGGCGTTGTTGCTCGCCGCTGTGCGTCGATGTCCACGGCTTTGGCTTCTTGTTCGGCCGCGTGGGCCGCCCGATCGCCCGAAGGTTTGCCGACGTCCAACCGGGAATGCATAAGTGCCGCCTGAGCCGGAAAGGCCTGGATCATGAGGGTTGTCGTGAACCTCACGCGCTGCCAGGCGTACGCGCAGTGCGCCTTTCTCGCCCCCGACGTGTTCCACCTGCGCGGCAACGAGGCGCTGCTGTACGACCCGCAGCCCGATGGCGCGCAGCGTGAGCGGGTGCTGCGGGCCGCGGCGGCCTGCCCGGTGCAGGCCATCCTGGTCGATCACGTCACTGACCGGGAAGCCACCGCGGCGGCGCGGACGGCGGCGTCCGCGGTGGCCTCCCGGTCGGTTCCGATGCAGCGGGCAGCCGGGCGGGCCGCGCCGAACCAGGTATCCGCGCCGGCGTCGGGGTTGCGCGACGCCGCGGTCGAGGCGTTGCGCCGGAGCGGGCGGGTCGTGATCGTGGGCGCGTCGCTGGCCGGTCTGGCCGCGGCGGCGACCCTGCGCCGGGAGGGCTTCACCGGCTCGCTGACCATCATCGGGGACGAGCCGTACCGGCCCTACGACCGACCGCCCCTGTCAAAACAGGTCCTCGACGGGTGGGTACCCCCGGACCACTCCGGGCTGCCGCTGCGCGACGAGGTCAACGCGCGGTGGCTGCTCGGCGTGCCCGCGACCGGGCTGGACCTGGCCGGCAAGCGGGTAATCCTCGCCGACGGCGGCACGGTCGACTACGACCGGGTACTCATCGCCACCGGTACCCGGGCCCGGCCCTGGTTCAACGCGGGCGAGGTCGCCCTCGACGGGGTGTTCGGACTGCGCAGCCGCGACGACGCCACCGGCCTGTACCGGCGGCTGGCCGAGCGGCCCCGCCGGGTACTGGTCATCGGCGGCGGGTTCACCGGCTCCGAGGTCGCCTCCACCTGCCGAGACCGGGGTCTGGCGGTGACGGTGGTCGAGCGGGGCCCGGCGCCGCTGGTCGGCGCGCTGGGCGGGGTGATCGGCGCGGTCGCCGCCGACCTGCAGCGCGAGCACGGCGTCGACCTGCGGTGTGGCGTCACCGTCGCCGCTCTGGAAGGCGACGGTGCCGGTCGGCTGCGTCGCGCCCACCTGTCCGACGGCAGCACCGTCGACGCGGAGGCGGCCGTGGTGGCGCTGGGCGCGATCCGCAACACCGAATGGCTGTACGGCTCCGGGCTGGCCGTCGGCGAGTGGGGTGTGGGCTGCGACGCCGGTTGCCGGGCATTCGACGTCAACGGTCTGGTCACCGACGACGTGTTCGTCGCCGGCGACGTGGCACGCTTTCCGCACCCGCTGTACGACTACCAGTTCCTTGCCCTGGAACACTGGGGCAACGCCGTGACCCAGGCCCAGATCGCCGCCCACAACATGATCAGCGACCCGGCCGACCGGTGGCCACACCTGGCCAGCCCGGTGTTCTGGTCGGCGCAGTTCGGCACGAACATCAAATCCGTCGGGGTACCGACCTTCGCCGACCAGGTCACCATCGCCCAGGGTTCGGTGGCCGACCGCCGGTTCACGGCCGCCTACGGCTACCGGGGGCGCATCACCGCCGCGGTCGGGTTCAACCAGGGCAAGTGGCTGGAGTTCTACCAGGGTCTGATCGAGGCGGCCGCGCCGTTCCCGCCCGACTTCCGCCACGTCGACCAGCCCGCCGACGGGCAGCCGGTACCGGCCGAACTGCCCGACCGCAAGATTCGCGACCTGCACGCCACCGTCGTGGTGACCGGCCACGACCCGAGCGAGCGCCGCGCGGAGCTGATCTACCACCACTGACCGCGCGTGCCGGGGGCATCCAGGAGAAGGCATTGTCATGACACAGCCCAGCATCTACGAGCAGATCCTCGACCCCGCTAACCGGGCCAACCCGTACCCGCTCTACGCCGAGCTGCGCGAGACCCCGGTGGCCCGTGAGGCCGACGGCACCTACGTGGTCAGCACATACCGTGAGATCGCCGCGCTGCTGCACGACCCACGGGTCAGCTCCGACCCCCGTAACCACCCCGAACTGGCCGACGCCCCACCGGAGGAGGCGCCCGGACTGCCGCTGTCCTTCATCAATCTCGACCCGCCCGCGCATGACCGGCTGCGGGAGCTGGCCACTCGGCCGTACGGTCCGCCGTGTACCCCCGGCCGCGTCGAGGGCATGCGCCCCTGGCTGACCGAGGTAACCAACCACCTGATCGACAACTTCACAGGCAGGAACCGCGTCGACATCGTCGATGACTTCGCCTACCCGCTGCCGGTGACCGCGATCTGCCGGCTGCTCGGCGTCCCCCGCGAGGACCAGCCGCGTTTTCACCACTGGGCCGACGCGCAAGTCGAGACCGCCGACCCGACCACCGGCACGTTCGCCGAGCGCCAGCGCAGACGAAACCAGATCACTGCTGAACTCGGCGCGTACCTCAACGGGCTCGCCGACGCCCACGCCCGCCGGCCCGGCGACGACCTGATCTCCGGGATGCTCACCGACACCGGCCCGCACGCACCAATGTCCCGGGGCGACCTGCTGAGCACCGCCGCGCTGCTGCTGGTCGCCGGCCACGAGACCACCGTCAACCTCATCGCCAACGGCATGCTCACCCTGCTGCGCCACCCCGACGTCCTCGACCGGCTGCGCCACGAACCCGACCTGATCATCCCGCTGGTCGAGGAGCTGCTGCGCTACGAACCACCGGTACATCTCCTGACCAGCCGCAGCGTGCTGGCCGACATCGACATCGCCGGCACCACCATCCCTCAGGGCTCGCCGATCGCGCTGGTGCTCGCCGCCGGTGACCGCGACCCCGACCGCTTCCCCGACCCGGACCGCTTCGACCCTGACCGCACGGAAAACGTCCACCTCGGCTTCGGCAGCGGCATCCACTACTGCTTCGGCGCCCCGCTCGCGCGGGTCGAGGCGCAGGTCGCGCTGCCTGTGCTCGCCAGCCGGCTGGTGAACCCCCGGCTGGTGGCCGACCCGCCGCCGTACCGGCCCAACCCGACCCTGCGCGGCCCCCGCCACCTCCTGGTCGACTACGACGCCGTGGCCCCGGTGGCCGAGGCAGCGGTCGGGGTACAGCCACGCGAACGCGTGCTGCGACTGGCACACGGATAGAACGCCGCCCGCCCAGTCCCGCGAACACCGGAGCCGGACGGATGAGCTCGCCATGGTGGGGCACCTTAACGGTCACGGCCACGAGGTCGACATCGTCACAACGCGCCAGGTCCTCGGCGTTGCCGAGGCTGATGCCATGACCGCATCCCTTCACTCGTGGTGGCACCGCGGCCTGGATGCACCCAGCGATGTCCGGGGTCGGCGCATGCCCCAGCCGGGTACCGGCGCGACCGCCGGCCGCCGTCGGGCAGCGGGGTATACCGAGCCAGGCGACCGAGCAGCCCCCCGCCGGGGCCGCGAAACGGCAACGCGGGCGTCGTTTGCCGTGGTCGGGGCGTGCCGGTCAGAGGCCGCCGGAGACGGTGATGTCGCTGCCGGTGACGTACGACGCCGCAGGCGAAACCAGCCACGACACCGCGTCGGCGATCTCGTCGGGCCGGCCCGCGCGACCGATCGGGCTGCTCGCGGCGGCCTCGTACGGCACGAATCCTGCTATGCCGGGGGGCGCCTGGGCGCCGATCGAGGCGATGTTGACGATCGAGCCACCGGAGCCGCCGTGCGCGGTGGACATCGCCTGCACGGCGTGCTTGGCGCACACCATGGGGCCCACGACGTTGATCTGCATCAGCCGGGCCAGGTGGTCTGCGTCCTGCTCGTCGATGCGGGCCCGCTCGCCGGTCGTCCCGGCGTTGTTGACCAGCGCGGCCAGCGGCCCCAGCTCGCGCTGCGCCCGGTCGAACAGGCCCGCGACGTCGTCCGGTGCCGTCACGTCCGCGCGCACGGCCACCGCCCGGCCGCCGCGGGCACGGATGGTAGAGACCACCGACTCGGCTCCTTCGGCGTCCGTCGCGTAGTTGACCACCACGCCGTACCCGTCCTCAGCCAGCTTCTCGGCGATCGCGGCGCCGATACCCCGACTGGCGCCGGTGACGATCACCGCGCCTTGTCCCTGCTCAGCTGTCGTCATGTCGACGACCTCCCGTCGTCAGCTTGTTTGCCGCCTTGATGAATGCCTCCAACTCGCCCGCGATGTCGGGCCCGGTCGGTTGGTAGACGATCTCCGTGATGCCGTCCTCGGCGAACGCGGACAGGCGCTGCCGGAGCTGTCTCGCCGACCCGGTGACCGTCGTGGTCGGGATCGCGGCCCAGCTTCCCGCCGCCCAGGCGGCTTCGTCGGCGGCGTTGAGCGTGACGAGGTGCTGATCGTGAACCGCGAGATGCCTGTCGCGCTCCGGGACCCGCTGGATCATCTCCAGCCACGCCTGCCCGCCGGGCAAGGCCGCGACGTCGGCACCGGCCTCGTAGGCGAAGTGGAAGGCCAGCGCGTTACCTGGGCCTGCGGCCGCCCGGACCCGAGGTGAGTCCAGCGCTTCGCCGTCGGCCAGGACGGTGCCGTGCACGCCCAGGGCGGCCCAGGTGAACTCGCGGGCGGACGCCGTCTCGGCGTTGACGGTGAACAAGCCGTCGGCAAGCTCACGCGCAACAGCGAGTCCCTTCGGTCCCAGCGCCGAGATCAGCACCGGCACCTCGACGGGCCGGGGCGCAGCATGGCCAGTGGGGTGGAGCATGCGCATTCGGCCGCCGTCCCACTCGACGGTCTCGCCTCGCAGCAGGCGCCGGAAGGCGGCGATGTAGTTGCTCATGTACGACCAGGTGGTGGGTTTGGCGCCCATCGCCCGGGCGCCGGTGAAGCCGGTGCCGAAGGCAACCGCGGTCCGCCCCGGCGCCAGTGCCTCAAGTGCCGTGGCACCCGCCGCGTTGACCATCGGATGCCGCAACGCGGGTACGAGCACCGCGGGGCCCAACCCGATCCGGTCGGTGCGTTCGGCCGCCAGCGCCAGCATCATCCACACATCCGGGCTCTGCTGCGGCGTGTCGAACAGCCACGCCCGTGCGTAGCCCAGTCCCTCGGCGACAGCGATGTGCTCGGGCGAGTCCAGCGAGGTCGCAAACTGGGCAGAGATCTTCACTGGTTACTCCGCTGTTCGAACGACCGGATGGCCGCGGCGGTACGCAGCCGCGGCCACCGGTTCACCATCACCGCAGACCAGACCCTGAAACGTTGCTGTCGGCCATGGGTGAGGCGGGACCACCGGACAGGAAGATCTACTCAATTGACCACGACTAAGAGTCCAATAGCGGTGTGCGTGCTTGAGTACGCTGCGGGGCTCGGATGCTGCTTGCCCTGGCGGAATTCGGCCTGACCTCCGCTTTCCTCGTCCTCGGGGCTGACATGTCGTACGGACAGGCCGGACTCGAGGGACCGCTCGGCTATGCGTCGGCGGGAAGTCGGCGGACCTGCTCAGTCCGTCTTGATCATGCTGGCGCTCAACGCAACAGAGCCGCGCTGATACCCCGACTGGCGCCGGTGACGATCACCGCGCCTTTGCTCTGCTTAGCTGTCGGTATCTCGTTGACCTTCCGTCGCTGGATCTCGTGTCGGGCGAGCCCGGCCCGCTGCCTACGAAGATCAGGCGTCGCACCAGACCCAGCCGGTCCGGCTCCCTGTGCTGGGCAATCGGGCCGCTGACGAAGTCAACGAGCGGGTCGATGATGGTCGGGCACCGCGTCGACGAGCTGGCCCACGGAGTCGGCCTCGCCATGTCGGAGTGCGGCATGGTTATGGTCCGGGGACGTTACACCGGCTACGGGCAGCCCGCGCCGTGGATCGTGGCCGACTTCGTACGCATGGAGGACGGCCAGCTCCGCGAGCACTGCGACATCGTCGAAGACGAGGTCACGCGCGAGAACGCCGCTCGCGGACTGCCCGTGTTCGGTGACGTCTTCCCCGCAGACGGCTGAGCCCGTTCCCACGGTCCTGCAGCCGACGCGTTCCTGCCTGCCCGGGTAGAAGCGGTCGCCCGCCTGGCTGGCCAGCAGTCGTTCCTCACGTGGTGAGACACGGGGGCACCGGCCAGTGCAGCGCGTCGAGCAGGCCGGCGAGCTTGTGGTCGAGTTCGATGCCGACCGCGGTGATGTCCGGATTTCCCAGCGACGAGAACTGCCGGCTGGGCTGTTCGGTCGCAAACAGTGTCGGGCCGCCGGGAGGTTGCGAGATGACGGTTCGCAGTGGCGCGTACAGCATGGCGGCCGGGTCGTGGCGGAACATCCGCTCGGCGATCGTGTGGTTGCCCATGAGGTAGGCGGTGCAGCGCGCCGTGTTTCCGGCGAGGCCCATCAGGGGATCGGCGGCCAGTCTCCAGTAGATCAGAAATCCGTGCTCGGCGAGTTCGTCGGTCAGATCGAGCACGGTTTGCCAGCCGACGGTGTCGGCTACGAGTTGGTCGAAGCGTGCGGCCGGGTACCTGGGCACGGCGGCCTCATATCGTGCGACGGCGTCGTCGAACGAGCCGTCGACCTCGATTGCCAAGCGGCGGGCTGCCCAGTCCACCGCGGTGATCTGCGGTTGGGTCATGGCGTCTTCCCGACGGTTGGCCGTGCGAAGAGCGTGACGTGATCGGTGACCCAGTCGCGGACGCTGGTGGGTTGCCGTCCGGTGACGGCCTCGACGTCGTGGGTCAGCCGGTCGTAGCGGTTCTCGCGATGCAGGCGCGCCATGGTGGCCAGGTGCTCGCGCAGGTGCTCGGGCAGGCCGAGTGGGTTCAGTTCCTGGTCGGCCCACTGCTGGAGCGGAACGTCGACGTAGGTGATGGGCCGGCCCAGCGCCGCGGAGTACTCGGCCGCCATCGCGGTCATGTCTTGCGATCGTGGCCCGGTGAGCTCGTAGGTCTTGCCGAGGTGCGACGTCGGGTCGACGAGCACGGTGGCGATCACCTCGGCGACGTCTCCGGCTGCGATCGGTGAGGTGCGTGCGGAGCCGAACGGCAACCGTATTGTGTCGTTGCCGGCGATCGACGAGGCGGCGATCGTCATGAAGATGGGGTTTTCGAGGAACACGGTCGGCCGTATGTCTACGACCGGAAGGCCGGACCAGTTGAGCACCTGCTCGCCAAGCCAATGCTGGCGCTGTTGCGCCGACTCCGTCGTGCTCGTGAGCGTCATCTGGGACACGGTCAGCTGCGAGATATTGATCAGCGCTGCCAGGTTTCCGTACTCACGCGCGGCGGCCGCCACGGTCACCGTCGCCTCCAGGTATCGAGACGACACGCTCATGCCGAAGTACATGCGACGGCACCCGGTCATCGCGTCAATGACGTCGCGCGCGTCGGTGAGATCCCCGACCACGACCTCGGCACCGGTCGCGCGCAGGGCCTCGGCACGTTCGTCCTCGCGGTGCACGAACGCGCGGACCGGTACGTCTCGGTTGCGCAGGAGTTCCACGATGCTCCGACCGACCGCTCCGACACCTCCGGCTGCACCGGTTATGAGAACGGGTGACCCATCCGGCATCGGCACGTCCCTCCGCTGGGTTTGCGCTGGTGCGTTGCCTGCCCAATCAAGCGGGTGCTACCCGGCTCTTAGGCAGGTCAACTCCGCGTCGCACCACGTCAGCGAGCCGACGCGGGTACGGCGAAAGTAGCCGGGCCGCGACCACCTCAGACCACGCCGCTCGCAGGCGAGCCCGCGGCCCGTGGCGAGGCCGTTGGTGAGCGGCTCGTTGCCGAGTAGCAGATAGAATGGGGAGAAGGGCCGAGCGGGCTTGAGCGCGTCGGTGAGTTGGGCGAAGGCGTTGACCAGGTAGCTGGCGACGGCGACGAGGGCGGCACGCCATGGGCGAGCGCGCCGACGAACAAGCCGAACAGGCCCAGCGCTCGACGCGCTCGCTGCCACGCCCAGACGCATGTCGCAGACGGCGGAGAATGACCACTAGGCCGCCGCCGAGCGCCACCATCAGGGCGGCGACGGTGGCCATCGACCCGCGTCGGGCTCCCGTATCGCGCCGTGCCAGCCAGGCGCCGCCAATCGTTGCGGCGGGGGCCACGCCGCGTGTGGCGGTGTCCCGGGCGAGGCCTGCGGTCCAGCGACGCCTCCGGATCCACCGCGGCCAGCGCCATGGGGCACGCCAGGTCGGCGGAGCGTGCGACGGGCCCGTGCGTCGCGGGACCGGCCTCGGTCCACTCGTCCGCGCGATCGCGTACGCGTAGCCCACAGTGGGCGACGCAGCTGCCCTGCTACCGGACCGGCTGCCCGCGGGTGGGGGCGACCGCGGGTGGTTCCCACGTTCACCGATCTGGGTGAGCGCGGTCCAGGTGTCGGTGCCGATGTCGGCGGCGTCGGCAGGGGCCCGGGGATTCGGCAGGCGGGGTGTCAGCTGACCTGACCGAGCGGGCGGCGCGAGAGCAGGTGCGGCTCGAACGCCACGGTGCGCCGCCGCCCTTGCAGCTTGGCCGTGTACATCGCCACGTCGGCGTTTCGCAGCAGCTCGCCGAGCCCGATCCGGCCGGGCCGCCCGTACGCGATGCCGATGCTGGCACCGACCCGCACCGGGACACCGTCAATGTCGATCCCGGCCCCCAGCGCGGACTGGATCCGCTGCGCGACGGTCTCCGCGTCGGCGGTGTACTGGAGTTCGGCCAGCATGATGGCGAACTCGTCGCCGCCGATCCGCGCCACCACGTCGTCCGACCGGGCGGCCTCGCTCAGCCTCTGGGCGACGACGGTCAGGACCCGGTCGCCCGCAGCATGGCCGAGAGTGTCGTTGATCGGCTTGAATCCGTCGAGGTCGATGTAGAGTACGCCCAGTCGGGGGCCGGCCGCGGGGGCCAGCCGGCGTTCCATCATCTCCAGGAACTTGTCGCGGTTGGCCAGGCCGGTGAGCGGGTCGTGGTAGGCCCGGTGCCGGAAGTCCTCGACCGCGCGCTCTAGCCGCTGGGTCAGCGTCCGGTTGTCCTTGAGCGTGACCAGTTGCCGGACGACAACCAGAACGGTGAGCACCGTGCTGATGGCGTACAGGGTCGGCTCGACCTGCCCGTTCCGGATCACGAACAGCACGACGGTGGTGCCGAGCGCGAGGATGAACGGCAGGTACGGCAGGAGGATCCGGCTGGGCTGGGGCTTAGTGAACGCCCCTATGCCGGCCAGTTCACGCCGGCGCGGAGTGGCGACAGCCATCACCAGAGCCCCGAGCAACCAGCCGGTGTCACTGACGCTTCCGGGCCGGTAGCTGCCCTCCACTGACAGGAAGGCGTAGGCGCAGTCGCTAACGAAGCTAAAGGCCAGACCGGTCGCGGCGAGCTTCGCCGTAGTGCGTATGACGGGTACGGCATCGCGGACCAGGACGAGGACCATGGTCATGACGACTACGTTCACCAGCGGGTAGGTCAGCGAGCTAAGTGCCGGGATGCCGCCGCCCTGGACGTGGTACGTGGGGCCCAGCACGGTGGCCCAGGCGAGATACAACAGCCCGATGCCGATGAGCATCGCGTCGAGCAGCGTGCGGACGCCGGCGATCCGCCGATTGCCGAACAGGAGCGCGACGGCCACGGGTCCCAGCAGCATCGTGACCGCGAAGGCTGCCATCGACAGTGGCGGGATGGGGATGCCTGCGCTCCCCTTGACGAGGTAGCCACCGATCCAGATCGTGCCGCCGACCGCCCGCACGATTATGGCGACGCCGAGCATCCGCAATGCCAGCCGGACGCGCCCGGGCGCCCATTGCGCCGCCCGCAGCCACAGGACGCCGGCGCAGAGGATGGCGGCACGCGTCAAGCCGCCGGTGAGACCGGTCGTCAGCGCGGGTGAGCCGGGTCGTGTGAGGAGAATGGCCACGTACCCGGCGGCGACCGCACCTGCTACGGACGCGGATATCGCCCGCCCGTGCCCGTCCGCCATCCCGCCCGACCCCTCCCGTCGTGCAGCCCTCCAACGAGTACGCTGCTGCGTCACCGGTCAAGATCGACAGCATGGGCGCGGGCCTGACGGGAACCAAGCGTGACGATCACAACACTGTGGGTGTCGGACGGTGCAGCACGTATACGGAGTCGCGATGCCCGACATGAACGAGCGCCGGAAGCAGAACGAGCAAGATCTTTCCGATCAGGCTCCCCGACCAGAAGTACGCTGCTAATGCGGGCCCGGGGCCGCCGCCTCGGTTCACAAAATTTCCGTTGTCGACCTTCGTGGGCCGAGGTCTTCAGTTGCGCCTTAAGCGCCGGGCCGTGCTGGTAGGACTTGCCGCGTTCCTTGTTGACGTCAGGCGAGGTGACGCTGACCCGGCCGTCGCAAGAGCATACGGCTGTACATGCGTGATCAACTCGAACGCCGGTCGTGCGATTTCGGATATCGCGGGTGACAACCGCGCGAAAAGGGGAGTTGCTGCCTGGAGTGCGACGTCTCAGATCGACGACGACTATCGCAGGACCGGCCGGGTGAGTAGGAAGGGAGATCCTCATGACCACGTACAAGGTGGGCTACTTCGTCGGTAGCCTGGCGACCGCCTCCATCAACCGCATGCTGTCCGAGGCGCTGATTCGCCTGGCCCCGCCGGAGTTGGAGTTGGTGGAGATCCCGATCAAGGAACTCCCGCTGTACAGCTACGACTACGACGCCGACTACCCGGTGGAAGGCAGGGCGCTCAAGGACGCCATCGCCTCCGTCGATGCCGTGCTGTTCGTGACCCCGGAGTACAACCGCTCCATCCCCGGCGGCCTGAAGAACGCCATCGACTGGGCAAGCCGGCCGCCGGGAAACAACTCGTTCGCACGCAAGCCCTCCGCGGTGATCGGCGCGTCCCCGGGCAGGCTCGGGACCGCGATCGCCCAGCAGCACCTGCGCAGCGTGCTCAGCTACTGCAACTCCCCGCAGATGAACGCCCCGGAGGCGTACATCCGATTCAAACCCGGCCTGTTCACCGACGCTGGCGAGGTCACCGACGACAGCACGGCGCGGTTCCTGCAGCACTTCATGGAGGAGTTCCGGACGTTCATCGTCCGGGTGCTCACCGTGCTGCCCCCACAACGTTTGATGGCGGACATCAGTCGTGCCCCAGGCGCTTGAGTAGGATGATCGCCTGCAGCGGGACCTCGTTGACGTCGGCAACCACGCCCGGGTCTGCCGGCCGCGCCGGATTCCTACTTCTCCGGCAACGGATCTTGCTCTCGTAGATCAAAACACCAACGACCACCGTTTCTGCGCCAGAACTGGTCGTTTGACAGTCCCCCTGGAACCGTGGAGGACTCCGTTATGCGGCTTGAGCCTCCAGCGCTCGAGCCGTTGATCGTTCATAGTCGATAGGCGAACGGCCGTCGCAGACGGAGTGGCGTCGCCGGCGGTTGTAGAAGTCGGTGATCCAGGTGGCGATCTTGATTCGTGCTTCGGCGCGGGTGCGGAACTGCCGGCGGTGGACGTACTCGACCTTGATGGTGGAGAAGGTGGCCTCGGCCACGGCGTTGTCGAAGCAAGACCCGACCCGGCCCATCGACTGGCGCACCTTCCAGCGGGCGCAGGCGCGGGCGAAGTCGGCCGACGCGTACTACCCGGGTTCAACCGGTCGTCGCAACACCGGCTTGTTGGAGTGAGAGTAAGTGATCGTTGAGGGCTTCGGCGAGTGTTTTCCAGCCGAGGGTCTTGCGGGGTCGGCTGTTGAGCGTGGCGGCGACGGCGGCGACGCTTGACCCGCGCGATCAGCCCGAGCTCGGCCATGATCTGCGCGATGGTGCTGTCGGAAACCTGCCAGTCATGCTCACGCAACTCGATGTCGATGCGCGGTTCTCCCGCCGCAACCGCGCCAGCTCCGCCCGCTCATCCTCCGACAGCTGCCCCGCAGCCGCCTCGCCACGCTGCTCGCGGTCCTTCTTCACCCAGTTGGCCAGGGTGCCGTCGTTGATCCCCAGATCTCGCGACCTGCGCGATCGACTTGCCGGTCTCGCGCACGATCCGCACCGCGCCCTCGCGGAACTCCGGATCGAACCGCCGTCTCGTTTCAGCCATGAACCTCTATCCCTCAAGTTCCGGCCTCCACGTTACGAGGGGAACCACATGCTTCCTCCGTACTTCTGGAGTAAACGTGCACACGTTGGCCACCGGGTGTGTGTGACGTGATGGGTGAGCGAGTCGATTACGGGAGATGCGGGCGTTCGTCGGACCCGCCGTTTGAGCCCGGACCACGAGAGAGCCAACCGCTGGGGCGCGTACCGATCCGACCCCGGCCCGGCTCCTCATAGTGGAACGTGAACGCGCCCGGGCAATGCGCTTGCCGTGAAGGAGAATCGGTCTGCTCGGTGGAGAGGACGACCGCGACGGCATCCGGGTCGCAGAAGAACAGCGGCGGCACCGGCGCCGTCACCACATCCCCTCGCACATCGGCGCCGGGCGGGGTTGTCCGGCGGGTGGGCGCCGTCGGCGGAGCAACGCGAGTGCGGTGGCTGGGAAGATGAGGGTGGACAGCAGGCCCGCGCAGACCAAGGCCGCCGCGTTGACCGGATGCAGCAGGCCGAGCGCGACCCCGATCTGGGTCGCGGTGACGATCAGTGGTAGCGACGTGGCCTGTAGCAGTGCCGCCGCGTACGAGTTCCGAGCCCCGATGGATCCGCGGAAGAGTAGGGCCGGCACGCCCCGGACGATCAGCAGCGCGACCAGGAACGCGGGGACCCGCAGCAGCGCCGAAGGGCTGGCGAACAGTCCGCGCAGGTCCAGTTGCAGCCCGCTGGTGATGAAGAAGACCGGGACGAGGAACCCGTAGCCGATCGCGTCGAGTTTTGCCCGGAACCTCGGGTGCGTGGTGGTGCCGCGGTCGACGACGCCGACGATCGCGCCTGCCAGGAACGCGCCGAGAATCGTCTCCAGGCCGAACCGTTCAGCCAGCACCACCAGGCCGATCAGCAGCGCAACAGCCGCCCGTACCCGCAGCTCGGCGGTGGTGTCCTGCAGGCGGAGGAACACGCGGTCGAGTTGAACTGCACGTCCGGCCATCGTGGCCGCCGCGCCGATGGCCGCCACCAGAGCGACGAAAACGATCAGCGTGACCACTCGCGCGCCGATGGTCCCTCCCGCCGTGGAAAACAGCAACGACAGCAGCAGTACGCCGCCGAACTCTGCTACCGAGGACGCGGCGATCACCGCCTGACCGGTTCTGCCCTCTGCCTGGCCGGCATCGAGTAATACCGGAACGACCAGTCCCAGTGAGGTCGCGGACAGCGTCACCGCGAGCAGCAGCGGGCTGCGCGTCCAGTGCAGGGCGGCGAACAGCAGCCCGGAAAGCGCGCCGAGCACCAGTGTGAGTCCGTAGCCCGTCACTGCCAGAAGCAGCACGCGGCCGCGCAGGCGCCGTACGTCGATCTCCAGGCCGGCCAGGAAGAGCAGGAACGCCAGCCCGAGCAGGGACAGGATTCGTACCGGAATGTCCACGCTGACCAGGCCTAGCCCGGAGGGGCCAAGCGCGATGCCCGCGGCGATCGCCACCGCCACCGACGGGATGCGCAGGCGGGGGAAGAAGCCCAGCAGAGCCGGCGCGGACAGGGCGATCAGCGATACGAAGAACAGGTTCGCGAACGACACCACGGGCACGCCCGGATCTCCCCCCGGTTCTGACCAGCGCCGGCAACCGATGGCGGATGGCATCTGGGCGGCCGTGGGCCGGGCTCGGACGGCTCCGGTCACCCCTCCGTTGCGGCGAGCGTCCGGCCGTCGGATCCGATTGGGACCGAAAGTCCCGCCTGCGAGGAGGTGTCCTGCCGATGATGTGGGCGACCGCCCCGAAGCCTCTGCCGTCGACGGGGATCGGTAGGGGTGTGGGGGACACGTCGTCCAACGCGCTGCGGAAGGCAGCGCGTGAGCGTCACAGGCCGTACTCCTCAAGGAGTCGTAGCCAGACCTCGCTGACGGTCGGGAACGGCGGGACGGCGTGCCACAGCTGGTCGAGGGGGACCTCGGCGTTGACGGTGATGGTGGCCGAGTGCAGCAGGTTGTCGATGTCGGGGGCGACGAAGGTGGCGCCGAGGAGTACGCGACGGTCTTCGTCGACGACGAGCTTCGCGCGGCCGGTGTAGCCGACGCCGCGGACCTCGGCGCCGGAGACCTCGCCGATGTCGTACTCCACGGTCCGTACCGGGAAGCCGTCGGCGCGGGCCCGCGACTCGGTGCGCCCGACCATGCAGACCTGCGGTTCGGTGAACACGACCTGGGGGGCGCCCCGATCGTCGGCGGTGTCACGCAACCCCGGCCTGTCGTCGGGCCGGCCGGTGGCTCGGGCGGCGATCACGTCGCCGCACACCCGGGCCTGGTACTTGCCCATGTGGGTGAGTAGGTTGCGGCCGTTAACGTCGCCGATGGCGTACAGCCAGCCGTCAGGCACGGCGGTGGCCCGCATGCTGTCGTCGACCTCGATAGGGCCCTTTGCCTGCAGGCCTATGGTCTCCAGGCCGATGTCGTCGACGGCCGGACGTCGACCGGTGCCGAGGAGGAGCTCGTCGGCGTCGACCTGTGCGCCGTCGTCGGTGTGAACGGTCACCGGGCCGCCCGGCGCCGGCCGGTCGACCCGGGTGGCCGAGCGGCCGAAGTGCACGTCGATGCCGGACTCCCGCATCGACGCCGCGACCATGTCGCCGGCGAACGGCTCGGCCCGCTCGAGTAGCCGGTCGCCGCGTACGAGCATGGTCGTCTCTTGGGCGCCGAGGGAGTGCAGCGCCTGGGACATCTCGCAGGCCACCGGCCCGCCGCCGATGACGGCCAGCCGCTTGGGTACCTGCTCGGCGCTGGTCGCCTCCCGGTTGGTCCACGGGTGGGCCTCCCGTAGTCCGGGTACGTCGGGGATCGCGGGGGCGCTGCCTGTGGCGACGACGACGGCGTGCCGGGCCCGCAGCGTCCGGGTGCCGCCGTCCGGTGTGGCCGCCTCGGCCCGCAGCGGCCCGGCCAGCCGTCCGTGGCCGCGCACGAACGTCGCCGGGAGGTTCTCGACCCAGGTCACGTTGTGGCGGTCGTCGCGGTGGGACACGGTTTCGTCGCGGTGGGCCAGCACCGCGGCGGCGTCGATCGGGCCGCTGAGCTCCAGCCCCGGCATCCGGCTGGCTTCGGCCGCCGTCTCCATGGGCCACAGCAGCGCCTTGCTCGGGATGCACGCGTAGTACTCGCATTCGCCGCCGGCCAGGCGCTCCTCGACGACGGCCGCGGTCAGGCCGCCCCGGACGGCGCGCGCGGCGGCGTTCAACCCGACCGGTCCCGCACCTATCACGACCACGTCGAAGACGTCGTTGTTGTCCGCCATGACACACCTCCGGTGGTGAAGGTCGCGACAGGGTTTGACCTCCCCAGCAGCCTGGCGATTGAACTGGTGATCTCGAACGGCCACTGTTTACCGATGCCGGATCAAACGCGAGGCACTACGTACCGCTGGACCGCGTTGGCGAAGCCCTCCTCGTCGTTACTGGACGTGACCCGGCGCGCGCAGCGCTGTACCTCCAGGCTGGCGTTGCCCATCACGATGCTCAGCCCGGAGTGGGCGAACATGAGCACGTCGTTGGGCATGTCGCCGATGGTGGCGATCTGTTCGGCCGGGATGTGGTACCTGGACGCCAGGTACTGGACAACCGTGCCCTTGTTCGCATGAGGGTGGGTGATGTCCAGGTAGTAGGGCTGGGAGCGGGCGGCCGAGACGTGGTCTCCGAACTGCTCGTGGGCGGCGGAGGAGCCGGCCGCGACCGTGTCGTGGTCGTCGCTCACGCCGACGATCTTGGCGATGTCCTCGGTGAGATCGTCATAGTCCTTCACCAGAGTCGGCGGGAACTGTACGGTCCACGCTTCGCGGTCCACGTGCGGCCCGTTCAGGTCCCGGACGAACCAGTCGGCGCCGCGGTACAACCAGACGTCCAGCCCGAACGACTCCAGCAGCGCGATCGCCGGGGCGACCACCGGAGACGGAATGACGTGCTGCTCGATCACGGACATGTCGGGGTTGACGAAGAGGCCGCCGTTGAACGCGGCGATCGGGGTCTGGAGTTGCAGCGGCTGGATCAGCATGGACATGCCGCGCGGCGGCCGGCCACTCGTGACGGCGAACAGGATGTCGGCGGCGTGCAACGCGCGTACCGCCGCGATGGCGCGGTCGGTGAGGACCTTGTCGTGGGTTACCAGGGTCCCGTCGACGTCGGCGACCATCAGGCGGATGGGCGCTGTCACGGGTTGTCCGGCAGGTACCAGTGGTGCGGCGAGATGAGCCGGTCGGTGGAGTCCGGGCCCCACGATCCGGGACTGTACGGTTCCACCGGTGGGGGATCGTCCAGCAGCGGCGCGGACACCTCCCAGAGCCGCTCGATCCCGTCGGCGCGGGTGAACAGCGACTGGTCGCCCAGCATCGCGTCGAGGATGAGTCGTTCATAGCCGGCCAGCGCGTGCCGGGTGCAGAACGAGTCCGCGTACCGGAACGTCATGGTCGCCCCGCCCAGGCGCATGGTGGCGCCGGGCTCCTTGGCCAGGAAATGGGCCGCGATCCAGCCCGGATCGTCGAAGTCGATCACCAGCTGGTTGTTGGGGGTAGCGGCGTCCAGTGCGAACATCCGCAGCGGCGGCTCGGTGAACCCGAGCGTGATCGCCTGTCGCTTCTGCCCGAGTGACTTACCGGTACGCAGGTAGAACGGCACCCCCGACCAGCGCCAGTTGTCCACCTCGACGCGCGCGGCGATGAACGTCTCGGTCTGCGAGCCAGCGTCGACGCCGGGCTCGTCACGGTACCCGCGGTATTGGCCGCGCACCACGCGGGTGGGGTCCAGCGGTGGCATCGCCTCGAAGACCTTGGTCGTCTCGTCACGCAGCTGGTTGGCCGCCAGGGAGGTGGGCGGCTCCATTGCCACGAACCCCAGCACCTGGAACAGGTGCGTGACGATCATGTCCCGGAACGCGCCGGTCTGTTCGAAGAACGCGGCGCGGCCCTCGATCCCGATCGTCTCCGGCACGTCGATCTGTACGTGGCTGATGTGGTCGCGGTTCCAGATCGGCTCGAACAGTCCGTTGGCGAACCGGAGGGCGAGGATGTTGTCGACCGACTCCTTGCCGAGGAAGTGGTCGATCCGGAACACCTGGGATTCGTCGAAGGTGGCGTGGATGGTGTCGTTGAGCGCGCGGGCGGACGCGAGGTCCGTGCCGAACGGCTTTTCGACGATGATGCGGGCGTTTCTGGCCAGACCCGTGTCGGCGAGCATGCCGATCGTGGGCGTGAAGGCCGCTGGCGGTACGGCCAGGTGAAACAGCCGGCGTGGGTGACCGCCGAGCGCCTTCTCGGCCGCGGCCACCGCGTCGAGTAGCGGTTGGGAGTCCGTCGGCGTGGCGGCGCCGTAGGACAGCGAGCTGGCGAACTCGTCCCATGCCTCGCCGGTCGGCTCTGCCAGCCCGAACTCGGCCACGGCGTCCTTGGCGAGCTGGCGGAACTCGTCGTCGGTCCGCGTGGACCTGGCCGAGCCGATGATCCGGTACCTGGGAGGCAGCAGGCCCGCCTTTGCCAGATGGAACAGCCCGGGGATCAACTCGCGTCTGGCCAGGTCCCCGGTCGCGCCGAACAGCACGATCACGTGGTCGTCGCCGGGCGCGCTGTTCTCCCGCCGCGGCGTAACCAATTCGCTGGTACGGGAACCGGAAGCTCCGTGCCGTACGCTCACGGTTCTGCTCACCCCCGTCCGGGCGTCATCGACTACCCGTACCCGGCCCGGCGGGTGGTATGCCGGGCCAGGGCTGGCTCAGCCCGCAGCGTCTGGCCGGTGCGGGGGCGTAGCCGGCGATAGAGTAGCGGGACGTAGGTGAACGAATCGCATTCCGGAGCCGTCCCGCCCGTGGAGGTCTGCCGTGACCACGACGGCTCGCCGCCCTACCCCGGCTGACCCGACGCCCACGCTGACGCCCACCAGTCGGACGCGGGCCGCGACGACCCGCAACCTGCCACCGGAGCTGGGGGCCGACGCGGTCGCCGTGCTCGAGGGCGACACCTTCATGTACTCCAATGCGGTCGGCGACGTGCCCAGCGGTTCGATCGGCGGTCTCGTCCACGAAGACACCCGGTTCCTGGGCCGCTGGGAACTCACGATCAACAACCGTCCGTTGCTGGTCCTCAGCGCCGACACGGTCGACTACTACTCCGCGGCGTTCTTCCTCACCAACCCCGAGCTGCCCGGTATGCGGGCGAACACCCTCGGGGTGCGCCGGGAACGCTTCATCGGCGACGGCATGCACGAACGCATCACGCTGGAGTCCTTCGCCGAAGAGCCGATCTCGATTCAACTGCGCCTCGCGGTCGGCACCGACTTCGCCGACCTGTTCGAAATCAAGGATGTCGTTGCGGACCGGTCGGCAAGAATCACCCGCGAGCACGCTCCGGACGGCTCGCGGCTGGGCTTCTCCTACCGCAACCAGTCCTTCGAGGCCAGCACCGAAGTCAGGGCCGACCCGCCGGCCAGCCGGGTGGACGGCGACGACCTGGTGTGGGACATCAAGCTGGGACGCAACCACAGGTGGTGCTGCGAGCTGACCGTCCCGCTGCACCAGGGACCGACGGACATCCCACCGACGCGCCGACACTTCGGCGAGATCTTCCGGGAATTCGCTCACGACCTGTGCGCCCAGTGGGAGACCAAGGCGCCAGTTCTGCACACCGACTCCGAGCTGCTGCGCGACGTGATCCACAAGTCGATGCAGGACCTGCTCGCCCTGCGAATGCAGCAGCGTACGGAGGAAGGCCGGAGCATCGTGCTGCCGGCCGCAGGACTGCCGTGGTTTCTCACCCTCTTCGGCCGCGACACACTGATCACGGCCTACCAGACGATGCTCTTCGGCCCGGACCTCGCGCGTGGCGCCCTGCTCAAACTCGCCTCTCACCAGGGCCGCGTGGTCGACGACTTCACCGACCAGGAACCGGGCAAGATCCTGCACGAGGTCCGTAGCGGCGAGTTGACCCGGCTCGGGCTCATGCCACACAACCCGTACTACGGCACCATCGACGCGACCCAGCTGTGGCTGATCCTGCTGTCGGAGTACTGGCGCTGGACCCTCGACGACGATTTCGTCCGTCGGCTGCGCGACAACGCGTACGCGGCGCTGCGCTGGATCGACGAGTACGGCGACCGCGACGGTGACGGGTACGTCGAGTACGCCACCCGGTCGTCACAGGGGTTGGGCAACCAGTGCTGGCGCGACTCCTGGAACGGTGTGCAGTCCGCCGACGGCACCATCCCGGTGCTGCCCATCGCGACCTGCGAGACCCAGGGGTACACCTACGACGCGAAGCTGCGGATGGCGCAGCTCGCCGAGGGTCCGCTCGACGAGCCGGAGGTGGCGCGGAAGCTGCGGAAGCAGGCAGCCGACCTGTACGAGCGGTTCAACCGCGACTTCTGGATCGACGAGCGGGGCGGCTACTACGCGCTGGGCCTGGACGGCGACAAGCACCGGATCGATTCGATGACCTCGAACATGGGCCAGCTGCTCTGGAGTGGGATCGTGCCGCACGAGCGGGCCGCGACCATGGCCCGGCAGCTGATGTCCGAACAGATGTTCTCGGGCTGGGGCGTGCGCACCACCTCCACCGCCGAGCGCGGCTACAGCCCGATCGGTTACCACACGGGTACGGTCTGGCCGCACGACAACTCCCTCATCGCACACGGGTTGGCCCGGTACGGATTCCGTGACGAGGCCAACCGGATCATCACGGCGATGCTGCAGGCGTCCGAGTTCTCCCAGTACCGCCTGCCGGAGGCGTTCTCCGGCTACGACCGGTCCTTCGGTCGGGTACCGGTGCGCTATCCGACCGCCAGCAGTCCACAGGCGTGGGCGACGGCCGCTCCGGTCCTTTTTGTACGGACCATGCTCGGGGTCGACGCACCCGATGGCGAGCTCGTCGTCGATCCCGCCGTTCCCGCCGAGATCGAGTGGATCGAGCTGATCGGCATGCACGCCGACGGCCGGAAATGGAACGTGCGAGCCACCGGCAGCACCGCTCACGTCCACCGTGCTGGGTGACGGATCAGCAGCACGCCATGCCACTCGCTCGCGCCCACCACGGCGTGGTCGAACCGGTCCATGGCCGCGTCTACCGCAGGAGTTTGTCCAGGGTGATTGGCAGGTCGCGGACGCGGATGCCGGTGGCGTGGTGGACGGCGTTGGCGATCGCCGCGGCGGTGCCGACGATGCCGACCTCGCCGAGTCCCTTGGTGCCCATCGGGTTGACGTACGGGTCGTCCTCGTCCACCCAGTACGCCTCGACCGAGCCGACGTCGGAGTTGGTGGCGATGTGGTACTCGGCGAGGTCGTGGTTGACCACGTGCTCATGCCCCTTGGCCTGGCTGGAACGCGTACCGGAATCGTCACGCCGTCGCCGCATGATGGGTGCGTCCGGGGGCATCATGCACCCGATCCGACCGGCCTCCAGTAGGGCGGATGGGGTTTCCGGCACCCGCAGCCGCGCGGGATGGACACCTCGTGGCGTACCTTCCTTCGCGCCCAGGCGTCCGGACTGTTGGCCACCGACTTCTTCCACCTCGACACCGTCACCCTGCGCCGCCTGTATGTGCTGGTCGTGATGGAGGTCGCCACCCGCCGGGTGCACATCCTCGGCGTCACCGCCCATCCGACCGCGGCGTGGGCGGTCCAGCAGGCCCGCAGCCTGGTCATGGACCTCGGCGACCGGGTCATGTCGTTCCGGTTCCTGATCCGGGACAGGGACACCAAGTTCGCCACGTGAACGTCTCCAGCGGACCCCACCACGTGTATAAGAGTCGGCTCTCGCGCACGAAATCGACGTTCTCGGCCAGCGCACCGCCGGCACGACCGCCACATGACACCACCCCGCCCAATCAGGACACTCCTGCCGGGTGCCGGCGGCGTCTCGCTGTCGGGGAGCCGACCCGTGTTCGCGACCGGTGTCAGGAGGTCACGCGCCGGCGACGGCGGCCACGCCGGTCATCGTGCCGACGTACGCGTGGCCGCGGGCGAGAGTCGGTGAGGCGAAGCGGTGCACCTTGCCGACGGGGATGCGTTGGCGGACCACCCCGGTGGCCGGGTCCAGGGCGGACAGGATGCCCAGTGAGGTATCGATGACCCAGACTGCCCCGCCACCGATGGTCGGGGAGCCGCCGCCGGAGACCACCGCCTGCCAGCCGACGGTGATCTTGCCTTTGGTGTTGATGGTGACCGCGCGGGGGCCGTCGACACAGGGTACGTAGATGGTGTTGCCGCTGACGGCGGCGGCGCCGAAGGTCGGGCAGACGTAGGCCTGGTCGATCTGGCCGCCGATGCCGCCGAGGTGGTTGGGTTTGAGGGTGTAGCCGACGCCGCGTTTGCCGTTGGCGTACACGTACCCGCCGGCGAGGGCGGGGGTCATGGAGCCGAGGTCGGCGTCGGAGGAGTTGTCCTCTGCCCAGATGGTCGGGGTGAACCGGTCGACCAGTTTGAGCTCGGGGTTGAGGGCGATGATGGAGTCGCTGCCGTCGTAGGTGGTGGTGGAGGCGCCGTTGCCGGTGGCGTACATGAGCCGGTCGCCGACGAGGATGCCGCCGCCGGGGGCCCAGATCCCGCCCTGCCGGGTGGTGGGGACGTGGTAGCTGATCGGCTTGGCCGGACCGACGACGGGGAGCGAGACGACCGAGCCGATGTACCGGTCGCAGTCGCCGTCCAGCCCGCCGTAGGGGATGTAGATCCGGCCGTCCACGAGGCTGAGCGCCCCGCGCTGTTGGTGGGCGACCCGGTTGCCTTCCGGTGGTTCGGCCGCGCGTCGCTGGCGTACCGTGCCGGTGGTGGCGTCGAGGCTGACCAGCATGTGCCGGGCCGCGGTGGTCTCGGAGAGGGCGAACAGCAGCCTGGTCGCAGGGTCGTAGACCATGGTGCTGGTGATGCCGAGCGGGTTGATGTTGCCGCACGGCAACTGCGACAGCGGCATCGGGGAGCCGACGTGGGTCGACCAGATCGTCCGGCCGGTCGCCGCGTCGAGGGCGTAGACGGTGTTGTTTTCGGTGGCGGCGAAGACCCGGTCGCCGACGACGAGGGGCTGGCCGTAGACAGCACCGTCGAGCGTGGCGTCCCAGGCCTTCGAGAGGGTGCCGAGCGGTGCCAGTTCCGGGGCGACACCGGAACGGGTGTTGTCGTGGTGGTAGGTCGTCCAGTCCGCCGGATCCGGCCCGGGCGGGTCGGTACACATGGCGGACACCAGGACGACGATCAGGAGGGTCACCACAGTGACCGCCAAGAGCATTCTCGAACGTCGTGCCCGGACAACACGTTTCACCGGCGTGAGGTCCTCTCACGTAGGTACGTGGCGGCCCTGACACACCCGAGCTAGCCAGCAGAGACCTCAAGATCCAGGCGTGTGGCGGTCTGCGGACCGAAACCTCGGCGCATGGCAGCCCAACCCCTCGTCGACTCCGGCGACGTGCAGCATCCGGGCCACGAGGGGGCTCGGGTTCACGACTCGCATCGCAACACCGGTACTGCTGATATCGCGCTGCACGCCGATCAACGCGCTCAGGCCGATGCTGTCGATGAACGTGACCAGCCCGAGATCGACCACCACCCCCGGAGGCCTCATCGCGCTCACCTCCGCCGACAGGTCTTCGCGCAACGTGGCTGTCGAGGCCAGGTCGAGTTCGCCACGTACGTCGACCACCACCGTGCCGTCGGACAACTGACGGGTGCTTAGCTGACCACTACCCACGCCAACCCCCTCCACCGTTGCCGCCCGAGGATCGTCGGTCGTTACCCGGCCCGGGCATTGCCCAAACACGTCCCAGCCGGTGCAATGCGGGCGGGCCATCAGGGGGCGGGCTCACTGAGGTGGTGCTGTATCTATCGGCCGGGGCTGCCCGTCGGCCTCCGACCGATGGCGGCGCGCTGGCGGGCCAAGGCGCCGAGCGGAGGCATCGGTTCCACCGTCGCCAAACGTCCCGCCCGCCGACACTGAGACCCGCCGGCTTGGCGGGGCGCCACAGACAAACGTGTTACCAGCCGTGAACGGGGCATGTCTGCCTGAGCATTGCAGGAGTTCCAGCGGCGCAGGCGAATCTGGTGCGGGGTACCACGTTCGGAGTTGAGCAGGTGTCGTGAGGCGTTCCGAGGATCTCGGCCGAATGGGGCGGGCAGCGGCGTGCGGCGCGGAATGCTTGAGGAAAGAGGCCGACTGTGGCTGAAAACATTGACTTGGTCATTCGGTTTCACCCGGTGGGTGGTGACGACGTCTCCGTGCTGTGTACGGACTTTGCGGACCCGGGGGAGGCGCTGGAGGCGGTTACCCGTGCGCTGGGCGACCGGCGCGGGCTGGTCTTGGCGCATGCGAGGGAAGACCGCGAGGCTCGCGAGCATGGCATGGTCATCAACCTTGCCAATGTCGTGTCCGTGCGGGTGTCGAGGACCGACCATGAAAGGGCGGGCCCGTACCTGTAACGGCTGGATCGCCAGGGCACGAGGTAACGACCACGAACGCCGGGGAGGTGCTCGACGTGACGGTCGCGCTCGTGATGATCGTGCTGATGCTGCTGGTCGTGAGGCTCGGGCTTGGCCCGTCGACGCTGAGTCAGACCCGTTGGCCAAGCCGCGACGGCGACCGACCGTTGCCGCCCATCACCTGGCCGTACTGGTCGGGACAACGACGAGAACAGACGGGCTGACCATGCCACGCACGGTTGAGCTGACCATGACGGCGGCCGTGCGCGCCACCACGGACGTGCTGGTGGTCGGTGCCGGACCGGCGGGGCTCGCGGCCGCCATCTCAAGCGCTCGGCACGGCGCCCACACGCTGGTGGTCGAGCGGTACGGCTACGTGGGCGGCAATCTCACCGCGGGTCTGGTCGGCCCGTGCATGACCTCATACAGCCTGGGCGGCGGCGAGCAGCTCATCCGCGGCGTGTTCGAGGAGCTGATCCTGCGGATGGAGGCGGAAGGTTCCGCGATTCACCCCTCCCGTGTGCCGGCGGGCAGCCCGTACGCGGGTTTCATCACCTACGGCCATGACAAGGTCACCCCGTTCGATCCGGAGGCGGTCAAGGTGGTGGCGGCCGAGATGTGCCTTGCAGCCGGGGTCGAGTTGCTGCTGCACACGCTGGTGGTGCAGCCGCGGCTGGACGGCGATCGCGTCACCGGCGTGGTGGTCGCCAGCAAGTCGGGACTCGAGGTGCTCGAGGCGTCCGTCATCGTCGACTGCTCCGCCGACGCCGACGTCGCCGCGCGGGCCGGGGCGCCGGTCCGGGTCGGCCGCGACGCCGATGGCCTCACCCAGCCGATGACGCTCTTCTTCAGGGTCGGCAATGTCGACGACGCCGTGGTCGAGGAGTACGTGCGGGCACACCCCGACGACAGGCGGCCCTTCGCGTCCATCGTCGAAGCCGCCCGTGCCGCCGGGGAGTTCACCATTCCGCGACGCGGCGTCGGGCTCTACAAGACCCTGCAGTCGGGCATATGGCGGGTGAACACCACCCGGGTGCAGCGCCGCGACGGTACCGACGTCGGTGACCTCACCCGGGCCGAGATCGAGGGGCGGCGGCAGGTCGTGGAGCTGATGGGCTTCTTTCGCCGACGGCTGCCCGGCTTCGCCGACTGTTTCCTGCTCGACACCGCGGCGACCATCGGGGTGCGCGAGACCCGGCGGATCGTCGGCGAGTACACCCTCACCCTCGACGATCTCGTCTCGGGCCGCGACTTCGCCGACGTCATCGCGCTCTGCGGCTACCCCGTGGACATCCACAGCCCGACCGGCAGCGGCGGCGGCGTCGACGAACAGCTACGCACCGCCAACGCCTACCAGATCCCGTACCGTTGCCTGGTGCCGGTCGGCCGTGAGCAGTTGCTGGTCGCCGGGCGCAGCGTGTCGAGCACCCATGAGGCGCTCGGCGCGATTCGGGTGATGCCGGCCGCCTTCGCGATGGGCCAGGCGGCCGGGACGGCTGCCGCGTTGTCGCTCGTCGACGGGGTCAGCCCACGCCAGCTGGACGTCGCACGCCTGCAGGCCGTGCTTCTGCGCGACGGTGCCTACCTCGGCCGCGGATTCGCCGGCGCGGGTAGGGGAGTGTAGGTCGTGGCGAGCCCGGTGATCCGGCGGGTGTTGCCGTTGCGGGACCAGTACCTGGTGGCGCAGGGAAAGGATCTCGACGTCTTTCGCCCGCACATTCGCAGACGCCAGGAACAGGAGTGTGGGTACCCACCGGGGCCGGTCGTTGCGCGGCATGACGGTGATCAATCGCTCGTTCTGCTGTCATGTGGCCGTTTATCGGCCACGAACCTTCCGGTCTGCTCGGTGTCCGAGTCGAAGGTTTGGTCGACGCTGTTGGTGAGCAGGTCGACGAGGACGGCCGTGTGGGCGTGCTCGACGTCTCGGGCGGCCGTGAGCAGGGTGAGCGGTCCGGCCTGGGCCAGTGTCCGGAGCCGGTGGAGTGAATCGGCGTGCTGGCGGTCGGCGAGTTCGGTCCGGTAGCGGTGGGTGAACTCGGCGAACCGGGCCGGGGCGTGGCCGTACCAGCGGCGCAGGTCGCTGGACGGGGCGACGTCGCGCAGCCACTCGTCGACGGCGGCGGCTTGCTTTGTCAGGCCGCGTGGCCACAGCCGGTCGACCAGTACTCGCCGACCGTCTGCGGGGTCGGGTTCGTCGTAGGCGCGCTTGACCCGTACCACCCTTGCAGCGTGCACCCTGGCGGGCGCCCGCGCAGCTCGGCAGCCCGTCACGGCCGTTGGTGGCAGGTGGTAGGTCCGGTGCCGCAACGCTGATGTCAACCGCATCATCTGCCGACGGTGGCGGGCTGGCTGGCGGGGATGATGAAGTCCCAGTACGCGCCGGTGCGTGGGTAGGCCGTGGAGCAGGACAGGCAGGATGCCATCTGCGTCGTCCAGGTCAGCGGGCCCCGACAGGCCGGGCAGGCCATCCGGGCGGCTAAGGCGGGAGCCTCGTTCGGCGCATGTTCGGACACGCCGGTCAGGGTGGCCGGTATCGGTGTGGGTCGCCGTGCCAGCAGAAACTGGCTAGGCCCCGGCCAGCCGCGACCGCCGGGCGCGGCGGCGCGCGTGCCCGGCTGGAATGCCGGCGGGAGTGCCCGGGTCAGCAGCGGCGGCAGTGACCGATCCCAACGCGGAATGTTGATCACCTTCGCCGCGATCCAGGTCTGCCAGCCGTGCTCGCCCAGAAGGCGCCGGAGCGAGCTGACGTGGAGGTTCGCCGACGGCTTGGTGCGGGTGCCGGCTGTCACTGGCGCCAGGCTATGTGCTTCGTCCCCCGTCCAGCCAGGCGACGCCGCGCGGCACACCTGGGGTGTGGTGCGTAATCGGGGCTTCGATGAGCCAGCGGTCGCCGACCGTCCGGCCCATCTCGGCCAGTGTGCGTTCGATGTCGGGCAGGTGGTGCAGCACCCGGACCACCATCGCCGCGTCGAAGGCTGCGTCGACGAACGGCAGCGCGTTCAGGTCCGCGCGTACCAGGAAGGCGCGGCTGGCGGCAAGGTCATCGGCGAGCAGTTGACCGGCGTGGATGAGGTTGGTGGCGGAGAAATCGACGATCACGTAGTGGGCGGCGGCGTTGCGGTAGTGCCGGGCGTTGGCGCCGAAGCCGCGGCTGAAGTCGGCGAACCACCGTGGGTGGCAGAGCAGTGGTAGCAGCCGTCGCAGCGGGTGGTTGTTGGCCCGCTGTTCGTACTCGCGGCCGTGCCAGGAGATCCGATAGTCATAGCGATGCCCGCCGCAGTTCATGATCTGCCGTGTCACGTCATCCCCTCGTGTGTCCAATGTGGTAGCTGAGTGCCGCTGGCTACGAGGTCAATGAGGTGTGTTCCCAGCGCGGCCGCGGTGTGGCGAAGCCGGCGTACCCCGTCCAGCATGAACAACCCTTTGAGGTCTGACCTGGGTATAGGTGGTGTTCTTGCTGCGCGTGACATGGGCGGCTAGTGCCTTATCTCCATCCCCGCAAACCCCGGTCATCCACAAGGCGCACTAACCGACATAGCGGCCGAGATTCCCCTGATCAGGACGTGAAGGTGGGCGGGTTATGTTCGATGGCGGTGTCATGGCGCGGTTGAACCGGCGCCCCTGGGTGAGCAATGAAGGACGCGTCGAAGTGTCCGGCCGACGGGCTGCGTTGCCGGGATGTCCGCCGACGGGCTGCGTTGCCGCGATGTCTTAAGTCGCCCAAAATCTGGGCATGGAGTGCGAGCCGGGCGCGGCTGAGGCGTTTGAGTGGTTGGGCCTGTCGTGGGCTGACCGGTGGCTCACCGAGCTGGGCGCTGCCTCCCCTGCCTTGGCAGCGGTGCATCGGCTCGCCGCCGTGGACGACCTACGCAGCGTGGACCTGGCAGGCGAAGCGTTGCGATACGGGTTGGCGCACTCGTTTCTGCTGCACGCGCTGCTGGTACGCGGCGACTGCGTCGACCTCACCCCGTTCGATCATGGTGTGCCGCTCGGGCAGCTGACCACGACCCCCGTATACCGCAGCGACGCCCGCCACCGGGGAGAGGGGAAGGCCCATGCGCCGGGCTGCCAGCACCACAAGCAGCTACGCAGCGACGACGACCGGTGCACGCTGGGAGAGTGGGTCGAGCGACGGTCCGCCGCGGCGGGGGAGTCCGTCTCATCGCGGGAGTCGTGCCTGTGTGGCAGGTGTGGTGGATTCGCCGTCCGACGGCTGGACAGCGCCCAGCTGGGCTACTGGCGTGCGGCGCATGAGGTGTACGAGGCGACCAGGACCTTGGACGCGTGCGAGCAACATCTGGCCGGCGCGTGCGAGCCAGGCCAGAATCTGGAGCGTTGTGACCGGGCATTACAGACGTTCACCCGCCTCGGCGTTGTGCTCGACCGCTATCCAGACGAGCCGGCCCTGGCCGAGTACGTGAAAGATCTGCGGGTCCGACACGAGACGCTTGCCCGGCGGTCGACATGAGGCGGTAGTCGCCGCCCTCACCGTCGCCGTGGCCGGGCCATCCCCACCGTGGGGAGCCGAGAAATCCGCGAACAGGCTTGTTAGCGGCCTCGACGCTCGGGTAGGGCACCCGCCGGTCAACGGCTCGCACGGCCTCGCGTTGTTGCCGGGGGCGAGCGATGTGAAGGTGGCTATACCAAGACGGGTCGCGGTCCACGTGCGTGGACCGGTCTGTTCGGCAGGGGAGAATGGCATGGCGCAGGGCATCGTGAAGTGGTTCAACCCCGAGAAGGGCTTCGGTTTCATCCGCCAAGACGAGGGCCATGGCGACGTGTTCGTGCACTTCTCCGCGATCCAGGGTGGCGGTTACCAGTCGCTTGAGGAGAACCAGCGGGTCGAGTTCGAGGTCACGCAGGGCCAGAAGGGACTGCAGGCAGAGCAGGTTCGCGTCATCGGATCCCTTCCGTGGATACCCCGGCCTTCAGGGCGGGGAGGAAACGGAACGCCTGCGGAGCAGGGCAGGGAAAAGCCGATCCGCCGTCAAGGCGGATAGGCGTCTACTCGCGTGTCACCGCAAGGTTCACTCGTTAGTGCGCTAGTTTGTGA
>NZ_JAATVW010000015.1 GCF_011947225.1 Planosporangium flavigriseum
GTTGTAGACCAACCGGACACACCCGAACGTGCGTGCAAGCTCGCCGGCCTGCTCGGGGCTCGGGTAGAAGCGGTACTTGAACGCCCGCTTCACGGCCCTGGACATGGCTCACAAACTAGCGCACTAACGAGTGAACCTTGCGGTGACACGCGGGTGGCCGCCTATCCGCCTTGGCGGCGGATCGGTTTTTCCCTGCCCTGCTCCGCAGGCGTTCCGTTTCCTCCCCGGCCTGAAGGCCCGGGTATCCACGGAAGGGATCCGATGACGAGGCTCGCCCAGTGAGCGGTGACCTATTCCTTGCCCGCAGCCGACTCAAGGACGTGCTTCAGCCTGGCGAGGTCGGTCGCCACGAGCCCCGCGTCCCGGGTGAAGTCCTCGTCGCTCATGTCAGGGAGCCTGCGTAGCGTGAAGACGACTTCGCAGCCGCTTCTGTCCGGGATCACGCGCACGGGGTTGTAAATGGTCTGGCCGGAGGGCAGCGTCACGTCGTGGTCGAGGACTCCGTATCCGTTGCGTGGGACGAAGGCGATGCCGACGCGTCCTATCGTGGTCTCAGCGAACCACTTTCCGTCCACGTTCTCCACGGAGGATCCGAATCCCGGAGCCCATTCAGGCAGGTTGGCTGGGTTTGACACGTACTCATACACCTCAGCCGCGGGCCGGTCAATCCGCTCAGAGAGATGCTTGGATTCCGAAGCCATCCCAGCATCATGCCACCGACATTCCGATCGGCAGGCGGTGTCCTGCGGCCAATCTGGAGGAGGGGGACTCCCGTGCTGATACCGGTCTGTCCCGCAGGTCCCGGCACCGGACAACGGGCTACCAGCTACCGCTACCGGTGATCTTGACGCTCCTATTTTCGTCAAGACCAGGTGGGCTGTGGAGCTGCCCGTGGGGGGCGCGTGTGGGTCAGAACAAGTAGATGGCGATGAACAGCCCGATCGCCCAGCAGGCGAATGTGCCGAGCAACGGGCCGACACTTCGAAGCACCGGAGGCTCGCCCACCTCGCTAAGGTCCTGAACCCGCTGCCGGCATTCGCGGAGATTTTCAAGGTACTGGCGGTTGCGGTTGGCGTACTGCGGTGATAGCCGAGTCAGCCACCAGAAGCGGTCAAGGCCCACCTCGAAGCGCCTCTCCGCCAGGTGCACTGTGATTCGATCACCGGAGACGCCGGACTCACCAATGGTGAGAGCACCGACCTTGCCCCAAGGAACGCGCGCGACGCGCCAGAACGAGCGGACCGCTAGGCCATGGGCGTTCCACGCCAGACGCGGGGCGAAATCGAAGATCCATAACGCGAGCGTGACAGACAGCGTGAACGCCGGTATTGCCAACGTGGCAGACAGCCCGAATGCCGACCACTCGACCAGCGGGCTGATGGCGGTGAGGCCGGCAACCACTAGAAGGGCCCCGCAGGCAAACCCGCGACTTGGGCCTATGACGCGAGTGCGCGTCGGGTTCATCGACCGACCACCCGGGGTTATCGAGGCGGCGCCGCAAAGCCGGGCGAACTTGGCCTCCGACCGCAGCCGCTCGGGGTTGTCCCCGGCGGTGACCAACAGCTGTCCGGCGGTGTCGACCCCGACGTGCCATGGACGCATGGCGGGACCCTGTGGGCTCCATTGGGCGCCTAGTGTGCTCGGGAAGCCCGATCGTGACCTTGCCGGCGCTTCCTCGGAACGAGCCGGCGAGACTCTTCTCATGACAGGCGACTTCATCGGTTACCGATCCTCCCTGCATAATCCAGGCATCGGGCGTGCGTCCTGGCACCACGCAAGATCCGGCTGAGGAGTGACAATGACCCTGACAGTCTCGACGGATCGTCGCGACGGAGGGATTCTGTACCTGATCGTGACCGGTGAGGTCGACCTCGCTACGGCGGACGTCCTGCAACAGGAGATTGCTACCGGCCTGGATGCAGATGATGTTCCAGGCGTTGTCGTTGACCTGACCGAGGTGACCTTCCTTGACTCGTCCGGCATCAGGGTCCTGTTGAAGGGGCGTCGGTCAGCCGAGGAAAGGGCCAAGAGCTACCTGGTCGATGCTCCTCGGGGCGTAGCACGCCGGATTCTGGACCTTTCGGGCGTGCGAGAGCATCTCGCCTACCAGGGGACCGGCGGCCGCTGACGTCGCTGGGCGCCGTCTGGTTGCGGTGGTCGTAGCGGGAACGTTGGTTGGGTGGCCGTCGCTGGGTCCTGTCCGGCGGCCGGTGCTAGACAAATCCGGCATGGCTAGGATTCGGGCGTGACGACTGGGCCGGACACCTCAGGCAGCAGTGAGAGACTGCGCCGCTTACAAGCGGTGACTGACGCGGCCCTGTCGCACCTGGACGTCGAGAATCTGCTCGTCGAACTCCTGGACCGTGTGCGGGAACTCCTGAATGTCGACACCGCCACGGTTCTTCTCCTGGACCCCTCCGGTCAGCAACTCGTTGCCACCGCGGCTCGGGGCCTCGAAGAAGAAGTCCGCCAAGGAGTCCGGATACCGGTCGGCGTCGGTTTCGCTGGCCGAGTAGCCGCCGGCGGACAACCTGTACGCATCGAACACGTCGACCCCACCAATGTGGTCAACCCCATCCTGCTCGACAAGGGGATCGCTTCGATGCTCGGCGTACCGATGATCGCGGCCGGACGTGTCATCGGTGTTCTGCACGTCGGTACGCTAACCCCTCGTTGGTTCTCCGATGACGACGTGGACCTGCTGCAACGCGTCGCGGACCGAGTCAGCCTGGCCACCCAGGCCCGGTTGGCCAGTATCGACCGCGCCACCACGGTGGCCCTGCAACGTAGCCTCCTGCCCGGCCGGTTAGGCGCGATTGACGGTGTCGACGTGGCCGCTCGGTATGTTCCCGGCGCTGAGGTTGGAGTCGGCGGCGACTGGTACGACCTGTTCGCTCTGCCCTCTGGCCATGTCGGAGCCGTTATCGGAGATGTGGCCGGCAATGGTCTACAAGCCGCCGTCGTCATGAGCCGTATCCGCAGCGCACTACGCGCGTACGCGTTGGAATCCAATGACCCCGCCGATGTCCTGGCCCGACTCGACCGCAAGATCCAGCTCTTCGAACCCGACGCCATGGCCACCGTCGCCTATGCCGTGCTCGACCCGACCCGTAAGCAGGCCACCATGTCCGTCGCCGGGCATCTGCCGCCTGTCCTTGTCGAACCCGGCCGACCCACCCGGCTGCTCGACGTACCAGTGGACCTGCCCCTCGGCGCGTACCCCAACACCCGCCGCCGCACCGTAGACGTGCCGCTGACCCACGACAGCCTCGTGCTCTTCTACACCGACGGGCTCATCGAACGGCCCACTCGACCCATCGACGAAGGTCTCGAGCTTCTCGTTGGCGCACTAACCCCCGGATCGGCTGAGCGGGTGTGCGCCACCGTCATGGCCGCCCTCATCGGCGACCAACCCACGAAAGATGACGTCGCCATCCTCGCCCTCCATACCGACTACCAGTAGTCGGTAGCTACTGCAAGCCTCCTCCGCGAGGCACGGCCAGGGCGGGCCGAGCAGATCACCGCTCCGTTGACAGTGGTTCCTCTCCTGATCTTTCCGGGTATGAGCTGGTGATGATGTGGTCGAGGGGAGCGCACTGATGAGTGGCGAGGATGACGATCAACGAACCTTGATCGATGAAGTCATCACACTCGGTAACGTAACCGAGCTACGCAGACATGTGTTACAGCTGGCAGCCCGCGCCGGCCTGGACACCCAACGCGCTGAGAATTTCGCGCTCGCGGTCAACGAAGCCCTCACCAATACCATCCGGCACGCCGGGGGGAGCGGTGAGCTCGCCCTCATTCAAGACGACGAACGTCGGTTGATCGCCGAGGTCAGCGACCAGGGACCAGGAATACCGCGCTCCGTGACGATCACCCTGCCGCCACCCGACGATCTCGACGGCGGTCGAGGCATGTGGCTCGCCACGGAGTTGACCGATCACGTCGAGGTTCACAGTGGCGACGGCGGGACGACGGTTCGGCTGGAGATGTCCATGCAGCACGGCGAACCGAGCCAGTGACAGATGTCTCCGGCGGGGGCCTCGGCTCGGGGAAGCGGGAGCCCTCCCGCCCGCCATCGCCCCAGGAAACCAGAGCAGGGCGACCTGAGCAGGGCCAGTAGGACGAAGCGGAACGCCAGAGACGCCCTTGACCTCCTCATAACCCAGAGGTCGGAGGTCCAAGTCCTCTCCCCGCTACCAGGGAAAACGCCCTCTCAGAGATCACTCTGAGAGGGCGCTTTTCGTCTTTCTCGCCACGGGGCCGCCAGCGACGGTCATCTTGGCATCGATGAATGGCGCGGCGATGGTGCGGCGGCGGGGCGTACCGCCAGTCTGTCGGCGGCGGGGCGTACCGCCAGTCTGTCGGCGGCGATCGGCTGCCAAGCGGGCGGACTGGGGAAGATGGCCGAGTAAGTCTAGATGTGATCTCTCGAACTGAGCGTATGGCTTGGCTTAGGTCGGGTGCCGCGAGGCCGATCAGGATGCCGAGGCCGACGCCGAGCACACGCACATAGGAACCAGGTCACATGGCTCCAGCCGTGGTGACGCCAATGCACGAGTTCACGAACTGTCGTAGGTGAGCGGAGCGGCCAACACCGGTTCCGCCGTGTACCGCACGGCCCATCAGCAGGGGTCATCATGTCTGGACGACAAGCGCCGGTGGACTTTCCGCACCAACATGATGTCTCGACCGTCGATGTCGACTTCTTGTTGACCAGCGGCGGTCTGCGCCTGCTCGCCGACATGATCCCGCACCTTGTGTGGACGGCGGCGCCGGAAGGGTCTACGCGGTACGTCAATCGCCAGGCAGTCGCATACACCGGACTGCCCGTCGAGGCGAACTTCAACGGGCAGTGGGTCACGTTGGTCCATCCGGACGATGCCGACCGTGCCCAGGCCGCCTGGGCTGAGGCGATCCGAACCGGGAATCCCTTCGAGCTCGAGTACCGCCTGCGCCGCGCCGATGGCGAGTTCCGCTGGCATGACTTTCGTAGTCTTCCGGTACGCGGCACGGACGGGCGGATCGTGAAGTGGATCGGCACCGCCACTGACATCCAGCAGCAAAAGGAGCTGGAGGAGAGTCTGCGCCGCGCCGAGCAGCAGACCGCCGAGACGCTGACGCTGCTGGAGTCGATCCAGTCGGCCGCGCCGGTCGGCTTCGGCTTCATCGACCGCGAGTACCGCGTGATCCGAGCGAACGACGCGCTGGCTGAAACCGTCGACCTTCCGGTGACGGAGTTGATCGGGCGCCGGATGGACGAGGTGGTTCCGGTGATCTGGCCCCGGCTGGAGACCATCTACCGACGGGTGTTGGACACCGGAGAATCTGTTCTCAACACGGAGAAGACGGGGCCGACCGCGGCCGGGCCGGAACGCGTGCGCTCCTGGCTGGCCAGCTACTTTCCGGTGCGGGCCGGCGACGAGATCATCGGTGTCGGCGTCGTCGCGGTCGACATCACGGAGCGCAAGGACGCCGAGGCGTTCCGGTCGGTCGTGATGGCGAACATGGCCGAGGGCCTGTACACGGTCGACGGTCAGGGGTTGGTGACCTCGGTGAACCGGGCGACCGAGCGGATGCTCGGATGGTCGGAGGAGGAGCTGCTGGGCCGGCCGATGCACGAGATCGCGCATCTCCAGGGCACCGACACCGGCAGACCGGCGCCGGCGAGCGGGTGTCCCCTCATGAGGGCCGAGAACGACGGTCAGCCGGTCCACGGCGACGATCAGGTCTTTACCCGCAAGGATGGATTGGTCTTCCCGATTTCGTACTCGTCAGCGCCGCTGTACATGGGATCCAAGGTCGGGGGCAGGGTGATCGTCTTTCGCGATATCACCGAAATGCGGGAGCGGCAGCGGCGTGAGATCGAGGCCCGCCATGATCAGAAGTTGGAGTCGTTGGGACGGTTGTCGGCCGGGATCGCGCACGAGATCAACACACCGATCCAGTTCGTCGGGGACAACACCCGGTTCCTGGCCGAGGCGTACCAGCAGATGCTGAACCTGCTGCTGGTCTACCGGAACTGTGTGCACCTACCCAACGGTGACATGGCCTGGGAGGAGCGCGTCGAGCGGGCTACAGAGGCCGAACACGAGGCGGACATCGACTACCTGACCGAAGAGGTACCGGTGGCGTTCACGCAGAGCCTGGAAGGCATCGAGCGGGTCGCCTCGTTGGTGCGGGCGATGAAGTCGTTCAGCTACAAGGACTCCAAGGACCGCTCGTACGCCGATCTCAACGAGGCGTTGACGACCACGCTCACGGTGGCTCGTAACGAGCTCAAATACGTTGCCGACGTGGTGCTGGAACTGGGTGAGTTGCCGCAGGTGCTGTGTCATGGCGGTGACCTCAACCAGGTGTTCCTGAATTTGTTCGTGAACGCGGCGGACGCGATGGAAGGCAAGGAGGAACGGGGGGAGATCCGCATCAGCACCCGGGTGGAGGGCCCGATGGCGGTGATCAGCATCGCGGACAACGGTAGCGGCATCCCCGAGCACCTCCAGCAGACGATCTTCGAGCCGTTCTTCACCACCAAGGACGTCGGCAAGGGAACCGGCCAAGGTCTGGCCCTGGCGCGGACCGTGGTCGACAAGCATGGCGGCACGATCGAGGTGCACTCCGCACCAGGGGAGGGCACCGAGTTCGTCCTGCGGCTGCCGATCGACGGCAAACGGCCAAGCCCGGCGTGACGGGCGCTCGCGACCTTCAGATGGATCGCCGCCAGACGCCGTCCTTCGCGGCCTGTTCCGATCGTCACGTTTAGACCAGTTGACGCCCGCCTGCGTAGGTACCTACGGTCAATCACGTCACGGCGAGAGGAATTCCCTGGTGGTCACCCTCCAACTGATCGCGACCGGCGGCACCATCGCCAGCCGTTCGACTCCCCAGGGCCTGATGGCCGCCGCCCCGGCGCACGAACTGCTCGCGCGCGTATCGATACCGGACGGCGTGACGGTCAACGCGAAGGACGTCGCCACCCGCGGCAGTTTCGCCTGGTCCCTGGATGACGCGGTCGGCGTCGTCGGCACCATCGATCAAGCGCTGGCCGAGGTCGACGGTGTGGTGGTCACGCATGGCACGGACACCATGGAGGAGTCGGTCTTCCTCGCCTCGTTGCTGCTCGACGGGGATCTGCCGGTGGTCTTCACCGGCGCGCAGCGGCCGTTCGACGATCCCGCACCGGACGGTCCGGCCAACCTGCGCGACGCCCTCGCGGTGGCCGCCAGCCCGCTGGCCCGGGGCTTCGGGCCGCTGTTGTGCTTCGACGGGCACGTGTTCGCGGCGCGCGGCGTGCGCAAGGTCGACACGTTGGGTGCCCATGCCTTCGATGCCCTGGGGCGAGGCCCGGTGCTGCGGGTCGCCGCCGGAAAGGTGCTGCCGCTCGCCGCGCCGCGCCGGGCCAGGCCGCTCGCGAGCGTGCGGGACGGCGTCGCGCTGCCGCGGGTCGACGTGCTCAGCCTCTACGTCGGCACTGACGATGCTCTGGTACGCGCGGCCGTGAGCGCCGGCGCGGCAGGCGTCGTCCTGGCCGCCTTCGGCGCCGGCAACGCCAACCCCGCCATCGTCGAGGCCGTCGCCGACCTCGGTGCGGCCGGGGTGCCGGTACTGGTGTGCTCCCGGGTGCCGAGCGGGCCGGTGGTGCCGCTGTACACCGGTGGCGGTGGCGCCGACTTGGCCCGAGCCGGCGCGCTGTTCGCCGCCGACCTGACCCCATGGCAGGCCCGCTTACTGCTGTCGACCGCGTTGGTCGCCGACCCGCACGACCCGCTCCGGATCGTGCGGGAGTACCTCGCCACCACACCCCCCATCGGCGGCAGCTGAGGATCTGTCCGGGATCGGCCGGTCCCGGGCACGTACAACCCGGGACGGCGCCGGGCGAGTTAAGGAGGATGACCCGATGGCCAAGGAAATCCTGGTGTCGTACGGCGTCGATATCGACGCGGTGGGAGGCTGGCTCGGCTCCTACGGGGGAGAGAACTCCCCGGACGACATCTCACGCGGCATGTTCGCCGGCGAGGTCGGGGTGCCCAGGTTGCTGGAGTTGTTCCGCCGCTACCAGCTCACCCAGACCTTCTTCTGGCCGGGACATTCGATCGAGACGTTCCCGGAGCAGTTCGACGCCTGCGTCGCTGCGGGGCACGAGATCGGGGTGCACGGGTACAGCCACGAGAACCCGATCGCTATGAGTCGCGAGCAGGAGATCGCTGTCCTCGACCGCTGCATCAAACTGATCGCCGAGCGGGCCGGCCAGGCCCCGACCGGGTACGTCGCGCCGTGGTGGGAGTTCAGCCCGATCACCAATGAGTTGCTACTAGATCGCGGCATCAAGTACGACCACTCGCTCATGCACCGCGACTTCGAGCCGTACTACGTCCGAGTCGGGGACAACTGGACCAAGATTGACTACGGCAAGAGCGCGGACGAGTGGATGAAGCCGCTGGTCCGGGGCGAGGAGACCGATCTGATCGAGATCCCGGCCAACTGGTACCTCGACGACCTCCCGCCGATGATGTTCATCAAGGCCAGCCCGAACAGCCACGGCTTCGTCAATCCGCGTGACATCGAGCAGATGTGGCGCGACCAGTTTGACTGGGTCTATCGGGAGAACGACTACGCGGTCTTCACGATGACGATCCACCCCGACGTGTCGGGACGTCCTCAGGTGCTTCTCATGCATGAGCGGCTGATTGAGTACATCAGCGGTCATGACGGTGTTCGCTGGATGACCTTCGACCAGATCGCCGACGACTTCGCCCGCCGCCGTCCGCGCGCAGCACGCTGAATGCGCGTCCGGCCGGAAAGTGCCCACTCAGAGATCTCTGAGTGGGCACTTTCCGGGTGGTCAAGCTGAGCACGCCAACCCGTACCTGATGCCCGTCGTGCAACTCCTGGATCGCGAACGCGGACTCGATCGGGCTGCAGACCGACGTGTTCGTGAGGAAGTGCGTCAGCCGGTCGGCTGGACATCGGGTAGCCGGAGCACGGATTTTCCACATGGGCCGGCGGAGGCGCTTCACCGCTTAGCCAGCGGTCGAAACTCTTTCCCGCTGCCGACCAAACGTCCCCTCAGTGCTGTCTGAGGGGGCGTTTCGTGTCGTTGCTCATTGATTTGTGGCATCGGCCGCTGCTCGTTCAGCGAGCGGCCAGGCCGTCGGCAAGCTGCGCGTAGATCTCAGTTGCCAGTTGGACGAACCCTTCGACGCCGCTCTCGGGCCGCCACCGGGACACCGTCATGTTCAGCATCAGGTTCATGGCGCGGGCCAGCAGTTCGGGATAGAAGTCGATTGCCGGATCGACGCCGGTACGCTCGGCGGCCCACTCGACGATGGCTTCCCGGTATGGCACGAACGCGGCTACCTGATGGGCGACCAGTTGCGGGTTGGCGCTGACCAACTTGGCCACTTCTTGCAGTTTGCATCCGTCTCGGACGAGTGTGGCGGCGCCAACGGCCCACAGTGCCTGCACGAGCGTTTCATCGGCCGGGCGAGCGGCCAGTGCTGCCGTGAACCACTCGACTCTTCCCGGCTCGGCCTCGACGATTGCGGCTTCCTTGGAGTCGAAGTAGTTGAAGAAAGTGCGCTTGGAGACGTTGGCGGCCTCGGCGATCTCGTCGATCGTGACGTTGTCCAGGCCCCGCTCGTAGACCAGGCGCTGTGCCGAGGACTGCAGCGCGCGGAAGGTCTCCAACTTCTTGCGCTTGCGCAGCCCCAGCGGAGCATCGGACGCGGTCGCATCGTGGTTGGCTGGGGCTGGGACAGGATTGAAGGTGACGCTGACTGTCATGATTTCCCTAGGTGCCTTGCTAAGCGGCCGATAAAACCCTGCACCGGGGGCGGCGTCGTGGGCCACGATGCCGTCGTGGTGCGGCCAGGGTCGGCCTGATGTTACGGGTAACGCGGTATATACCGGTGGATACGTCGCAGTAATGTAGCAATGAGTAATCTCACCGTCACTCTTAAGGAGTAGTGGTGGTGACTCTCTCGCGAGCGTCGTCACGCCTGACCTGGCGGAGGACGGCGCCGATTGCGAGGACATGTTGGGGGCAGCGTATTCGGCGTACGGACGCGTCACCGGCGATGACGAGGCGTTCTGGGTAGCGCTGCCAGCCAAAGAGAGGGAGACGGCGACGGCGATGACCCGGCCGGCGAAGATTTCGACTTCGACGACGACGAGGAGATGCGGGCGAGGCTGCCGCGGCTAACTGCGCTCTTCGCCGACGCTGAAGACGACGAGGACTAGCAGACGGGCCACCCGAAGCGGGAGACGAAGCGGCGCTGCCAAAGCGTCTCAACGGCGCGTGCGGCGTAATGCTCCCGGACGTAGGCGACTGCCTCGCGATTGGGTACCCCATCCAGCACGGCTAGGCAGGCGAGTGCCGTGCCGGTACGGCCATACCCGCCGGCGCAGGCGACTTCCACACGCTCGACCTCGGCGCGAGCCCACGCCTCACGCAGCGCCTCGGCAGTTGCCGCGCGGTCGGACGGTAGCCAGAAGTCGGGCCAGCGAAGCCATCGGCTTTCCCAGGCGACCGGGGGAGGTTCGTGGCCCAGCAGGTACAGCGCGACGGTGGGTGGTGGACCTGCTGGAAGGGGGCGGCGCAGCCCGCGACCGCGAATCAGTCGACCCGATGGCAGTCGTAGCACGCCCGCCATCGTTGGCTCCCAGGTGGCGACCACACCGGGAGCGTAGCCGTCGGGCTCGATCCCTTCGCGTCCATGTCGCGAAGCACGCGATCGCTTGACGTTCTGGCCTGTGGGAGAGCGCCACGCGCCTCCCGACTACGGTTTGAAGCTATGGGTACCTACACCGGGCTCGCGACGCTCGTCCTGCCAGATAGCACTCGGGAGCAGGGAGTCGTGGCGCTCCGTTCCAAGCGGACCGAATCCAGTCCGGTGCAGTCGTGGAGCGGCACGTTCCGCCCGGACGATCCGAGTGCTGACTTCTCCAGTGCGCTCGGTTCGGCGCTTCCGCTCGAGTTGCCGATCGGATCGACCGGTGAGGTTCTCCTGGAAGGCGTGGAGGGCGCTGGGTCGGACACCGCCGTCCGGTTGGTCGGCAGCGGTCCGCCGCCGTTCTGACCGCGCCGTACGTACGACCGATAATCGGCCGAGAGTCTTGAAAAGAGCGCGCCATGTTGTGTGACAAAGCCGTGTTCTTCGATGGGCTGCGACGGGTTGGCGTCACTCCAGCACGCGGATATCGGCGCCTTCGACGGTGATGGTCGAAGGCGAGAGTGGTTTCGTGGCGGGCCCGTTGCGCCCGGACCCGTCAACGGCCGAGAACGTGCTGCCGTGACAGGGACAGACGATGACACCGTTCTCAACCTTGGAGACGGCGCAGCCCGCGTGCGTACATTTTGCCTTGAACGCCTTGAAGTCATTGGCGGTCGGCTGCGTCACGACGATTCCGCGCTCGGCGTACACCTTGCCGCCGCCGACGGGGATGTCCGTGGTCTTCGCCAGGAGCCCGCCGCAGCCCGCGAGCGACAAGCCGCCCAGCGCCGCGGTCCCGAGCAGGATCCCGCGCCTGCTGACCGGATTCATCGAATCGTCACGCATGGCCGCCTGTTACCCGGTCAGCGGATAGGCATACGTGGAATGGAGTCCAAGCTCCATGTAGGACGCTCAGGCCGTGACCACTCGGACCCCGGGCGCGTCGGCCCGGGCCTGTTTGGCCGCGTGGCGTCGTGGTGGGCCTGATAGCGCAGCGCCCACTCGGCCCAGGACCGTTCGGAGGCGATCCGCCAGCTGCGCAGCATCACCAGCGGCGTCACGAGGGAGGCGAACACCCCCGCGATCGTGCCGTCCCCGGTGCTTCGGCCCGCGCCGAAGACGTACCAGTACCACGTGACGTTGTCGGCGTTGAGACCGATCAGCGCACCCAGTAGCAGCCACCAGGGCACGATCTAGATCAATGAGCGCCGGCCGGCCGGCGGCGTTTGCTCGGCGGCCGGCGGGGCAGTGCGGTCACGTGTACTGGACCTTCACCTTCATCTGGCGCGGCGAGGACGTCGAGGGGGACGTCGACCGGTTCCCGCCGGCCCAGCCGGGCTTCCACTTCCGGCCGCCCACCCGCTGACGAGCCGCCCACCCGCTGACGAGCCGCCCACCCGCTGACGAGCCGCCCACCCGCTGACGAGCCGCCCACCCGCTGACCGGCACATCACCCGGATCGGGGGAGGTTGCGCGTCGACCGCCGACATAGCGTTCGGGGATGGCCAATGAGGATGAGCTTGAAGAACTCTTCGTTCGCCAGGTGGATGTCGGCGTAGCCGACATGGACGTGTCGACCGATCAAGGAGTGGTCACCACCACCGTTGTGGTGGAGCGGGCCACGGCGACCGAGCGCGAGAGCGGAGAGGATCGGCAGCTTCTGCTGATCTACGGGGCCAAAGAGGTGCCGGCGCTGGCCGACGCCCTGCGGGCGGCCTCGGAACGGGCGATGGTCAGACCTCGCTGACGCGTGTTACCGCTGCCGCCGGCCCGACTCGCGGAGCCAGCGGCGGAACGCGTACGCGGTTAGCCCGAGCCATGCCGCGCCCAGAAACCAGCCGGCGAACACGTCCGACACGTAGTGCACGCCGAGCGCGATCCGGGTGAACCCGATCGCTGTCACCAACGCCACGGTGAACGCGACCGTGAAAGGCCTGGCTCGGCGGGGTAGCAGCGGCAGGAACACCAGCAGCAGCACCCCGTAGCAGACGGTGGCGCTGAGCGCGTGCCCGCTCGGGAAACTCTTGCCGGTCGCGGTTGCGACGGGCTCCGCGACGACCGGGCGCAGCCGGCCGACCAGTACCTTCAGGGTCCGCCCGAGGACGGTGGAGCCGAGCGTGGTCGTCGCCAGGTAGATGGCCACGGGCATTCGCCGCCGTACCAGGAACCCGATCACGGCGATCGTGATCATGATCGTCAGGAACAGCGGGCTGCCCAGGTCGGTGATGGCGCGCAGCGTAGCGGCCAGCGGAGGGCGCGCCGCGACGAACCGGTTGAGCGAGGCGGCGATGCCGCGGTCGAGCAGGTCGAGCGGGCCCCAGCGCGACCGGACCAGCGCCAGCAGCACCCCGAAGCAGGCGCCGGCTATGACCACCGCCACCAGTCCGGCGAGCGTACGCGCGGTGAAGCGGGCGGCCGGCTTCTCGGTCAGCTCCGCCATCAGAACTCGCGGGCCCGGCGCAGCGCCGCCGGCCGGCCGTCGGGGTCGACGAGGAGACGGTACATCGGTGCCACCCAGAGCCGGGTGGCCTTTTTCAACACCGTTGGATGGTACGTCCGCAGCCGGCCGGGCGGGCGTGGGCCGATCCGCCCTTCGGCGTGCCAGTCGTCGAGCTTGCTGGCGCTCGTGGTGAACGCGTCGAAGAACGCGACCGGGTCGCGCAGGTCAGTGTCGTCGCCATCGCCCCGGTCCAGGTGCTCGCGCGCCAGCGTCAGCCGCAGGTCGCGGGCGTACGCCCCGGACTCGTCGAGGACCGCGCAGGACAGTTCCGAGTCAAAGGTCCACGAGCGCATGTTGACGTTGTCGGAGCCGACCATGGCCCACACGTCGTCGACGACGATCGCTTTCGCGTGCACGTACACCGGCGTGCTCTCGTGGTTTTCCAGCCAGTACACGGCCACCCGGTCGCCGCCGGCGTTGCGCAGGCTGCGCAGCGCCTCGATGCGGCCGTACGTCTCGGCGGTCTTCGAGATCCGGCTCTCCTGATCGCTGAAGCTGGGCACCACCGCGATCAACCGCAGTTCCGGCCGGTTCGCGAGCGCCTCGGCGAACGTGGCGACGATCTCCTCCGACCACAGGTACTGGTCCTCCAGGTACACCAGCCGGCTGGCCCGCGCGAGCACCTTGCGGTAACCGTGGGCAATGCTCCGCTCGCCCTCCGGTGCGAAGGCGTACCCCTTGCGGCGGCGCGGGTACGTGCGCAGCAGCTGGACGGCGTGGTCGCCACAGGTGGGCGGGTCGGGTAATCGTCGGGGGAGCGGGCCGGGCGTGGTGTCCTCACCTGTGAGCCGGTCACGCAGGCGACGCAGGGGGTTGCGGGTGAGCGGCGCCGGGTCCTCCCAGCGCTCCCGGAACACCGTCTCGACATCGGCGACCGCCGGTCCGCGGAGCTCCACCTGGATGTCGTGCCAGGGCGGGTGGGGTCCGTAGTCGGCCGCCATCGTCACCGGCTGCGGATCACCCCGGTGGTCGGCGTCGTCGCGCCGGCTGTGGCACAGGTCGATGCCGCCGACGTAAGCGACGTCCAGCTCCGGCCGGCCCGGGTGGCGCAGCACCACGAACTTCTGGTGGTGCGAGCCGCCGGTGCGTACCCGCATGTCGAGCAGGCACTCGCCGCCAGCCGCCTCGATCTCCTCCCCGAGGTGGCGGTTCTCCGCGGCGCTGAACTGGAGCTTGTCGAGGTGCGAGCGCCAGATCAGGCCCTTGACGACGACGCCGCGCCGCACCGCCGCACAGATCACCCGGCCGACCTCGGTGCCCGGCCCGTCCAGCCGTTCGTCCGGGTCGCCCCGCCAGTCGGTGAACATCAGCAGGTCACCGGCTTCCATCCGGCGGATCGCGGCGAGCAGTTCGGTGAAGTACGCCGCGCCGTGCACAAGCGGACGGACTAGGTTACCGGTGGTCCAGGCCGCGCCATCGGGGTGGCGCGAGTCGAGCGATGTCGTGGGGTTGCCCCGCTCCTTCGCCAGCAGGAACCAATCGCCCAGCTGCACATCCACCTCCGCGTCATTCGTCATCGGCGATGTGCCAAGGGTTCCCCCTGATGAGTGATCGCATGCATGCTCGGGGCCGTTCGCGGGTACTGCGCTGCGAGGAGGTGATGACGATGGTGGGCCACAGAAGCCGTGCGACCAGGCCGGCCATGGCGCTCTGGATGTTTGTGCTGCTTGCTGACACGGCCGCGGCAGGGAGCCTGACGGTGCTGGTGTACGTGCTCGCCGGGGTCGTCGGCCTCGCGCTCGTGCTCACCGAGGTGTGGATGGCGATGGCGCCGCGCGACCAGCTCAAGCCCCAACCGGTCCGGGTCCGGGTATCCGACGACCCGCGCCGCCGTCGCTAGTGGCTTGACGATCTCGCTATCCGTTCCGGCCATCGCGCCTCGCGCGAGCCTTCACGACTAGTGATCCGCTCACCCTTACTCTCGGGCGCATGGCTTTACCCGCCTCGTCGACGACCGCCGCCACGCTCCGCGACCGGCTCAACCGGGTACGTGACAACGCTATCCTCGTGGTCCAGGCCGGCCTCGCCGCGGGTCTGGCCTGGTTCGTGGCTCATGACCTGGTCGGCCACGACCGGCCGTTCTTCGCGCCGATCGCGGCCGTGATCCCGCTGGGCGCCGCACTCGGGCACCGCATCAGACGGGTTGTCGAGCTCACCATCGGCGTCGCCGTCGGTGTTCTCGTCGGCGACGTGTTGATCTACCTGATCGGCACCGGCCCGCTGCAGATCGCCACCGTCGTGGCCCTGGCCGTGGCGATCGCGCTGTTCGTGCGGGGCAGTCCCATCCTGATCATCCAGTCGGCGTCGTCGGCGGTGCTCGTCGCGACTGTGCAGCCACCCACGACCGGACTGGCGTACCCGCGGTTCGTGGACGCGCTGATCGGCGGCGCGATCGGGCTGTTGGTCACGGCGTTGCTGCTGCCACCCAACCCCCTGACGGTGGTGCACCGCGAAGCCGAGCCCCTGTTACGGGCCATCGCCGACGGTTTCGAGGGGGTGGCGGCCGCGCTGGACACCCGCGATCTGGCGGCCGCAGAGGAGGTACTGGAGCGGTTGCGGGCGACCAACGCCGAACTGACCGCGTACAGCGACGCGCTGGCGGCCAGCCGCGAGGCCGTCCGGCTCTCCCCGCTGTGGTGGCGGTACCGGCACCGGCTGGCCCAGTACGCCGAAAGCGCCCCCGAGCTGGATCGGGTGACCCGCAACGCGCGGGTGCTGGCGCGCCGGGCGGTCGCCCTGCTGCGCGACGAGGAGCCGGTGCCCACCGAACTGCTGGCCGCGGTGGAGGCGCTCGGCGCGGCGACCCACAAGCTCGGGCGCGCGTTGGAGCGCGGCGCGGAGCCGGTGAAGACCCGCGAGCTGGCTTGTTCCGCGGTCCGCCATGCCGCCGAGGCGCAGCAGGCGACGCTCGGGTTCTCCGGCCAGATGGCGATCGGGCAGATTCGGTTCGTCGCGACCGACCTGTTACGCGCCACCGGCATGGACCGTGTCGAGGCTGAGAAGACCGTCAGGGCGGTGTCCGCGGCACGGAAGGGCTGACGCTCAGTCCTTGCGGGGGCCTGCCGAGACCGTCATCCGTGACCGGGCCTGTTGGTGGTGGTGCTGCGGCTCGGCGTAGAAGCTCAGTCCGATCACCGCCCCGAGCGTGACGAGGAAGCCGGCCGCGGCGAGCCACTCCCGGCCGGGGTGGATCTCGTCGCCGAGCAGCAGCAGGCCGACGGCGGCCGCGGGCACGGCGGCCGCGGCGTCCATCGAGGCGACCGCGGCGGTCGTGGAGCCGCGCTGCATGGCCATGCCGAGCAGCAGTTGGCCCACGATCGAGTGCGCGATCAACAGGTACAGCAGCGGGTCGGCCACGAACTGGTGGAACGAGTGCGCGCCGGCGAGGGGCCGGGATGCCACGGCGGCCGCCGAGAACGCCACGCCGGCTAGCGCGCCGAGCGCGACCGAGCCGCGCGCGCCGTGCAGCCGGGCCGCGAAGACGCCCAGGGCGCCGATCAGCAGCAGGGTGACGGCCAGCCCGACCTCACCGGCGAGGCCCAGTTGCCGGGACGGGTGCGGGCGGGCGGCGATCACCAGCCCGGCGAGGCCTCCGCACAGCGCCCCGAGCAGCGCCACCTCGGCCTTGGGCAGGCGCCACTTCAGTACGAGCACGCCGAGCAGCGCCGTGACACCGAGCCCGGCGGCCACCGCAGCCTGGACGAGGAACAGTGGCAGTTCCCGCCGGGCCAGGAAGGCCAGGAGGAAACCGGTGAACTGGCAGAGCAGGCCCACCAGGTAGGTCTTGCGCTTGCCCAGGCTCAGCAGCAGCCGGGGGTTGAAACCGTGCTGCAGGTCGGTGCGGGTGGCGGCGATGGACTGCAGCAGGTTGGCCACGCCGTAGGCGGCGATCATCGCCGCGAGAAAGATCCAACCTGCAGACACCACCGGGGAAGGATAGACCCCGCGGGTTTACATCCGAGTCAGGACATCGGGTTATTGGATCTAACCCCCAGACGGGTGTAAATCTCGTCATGCAACTTGCCATTGGTCGCGATCGCGCTGCCACCGGCCGGACCGGGGCGCCCGGCCAGGTCGGTGAAGGTGCCGCCGGCCTCCGTCACGATGGGTACGAGCGCCGCCAGGTCCCACAGCGACAGCTCCGGCTCCACCATGATGTCGAGCGCACCCTCGGCGAGCAGCATGTAACCGTAGAAGTCCCCGTACGCCCGGCTGCGCCAGGTGTGGCGCATGATGTCGAGCATCGCGTCGAGCCGGCCGATCTCCTCCCAGCCGGTCAGCGAGGAGTAGCAGAACGAGGCGTCGGCCAACTGGCTCACCCCGGAGACGTGGATCTGGGTCGCGGCCGACTGGTGCCGGCCCGCGTACGCGCCGAGCCCCGACGCGGCCCACCAGCGCCGGCCCAGCGCCGGGGCGGAGACCAGGCCGACCACAGGAGTGTCGCCCTCCATGAGCGCGATGAGCGTGGCCCAGACCGGTACCCCGCGGACATAGTTCTTGGTGCCGTCGATCGGGTCGATGATCCAGCGCCGCTTCCCGTCCCCGGCCGCTGGCGCCGAGTCGCCGTACTCCTCGCCGAGCACGGCGTCGCGGGGGCGGGCGCGGGCCAGCGTGGCGCGCAGCGCCTTCTCCACGGCGATGTCGGCGTCGGAGACCGGCGTGAGGTCTGGTTTCGAGCTCACGTGCAGGTCGAGCGCGCGGAAGCGAGCCACCGAGATCTTGTCTGCGGTGTCGGCGAGCATGTGCGCGAGAGCGAGGTCGTCGGTGTACCGGGCCATGGTCGTGAACTTATCGGAAAAGCCCCTGACCAGCGCGCTGTGGCGGGCTATCGGCCCGATATTCGGTACGCGAATACGCCCGCGACAACGCGGTCTACTGGCGGACCGGTGGTTACGTGGAGGTCCGACGGGCCGCCGCTTCGACGTTCACTGCTGATCCTCCGGCTCGCCGCTGCGGGATGCCAGGAGGCGACGGTACGACGCGAGGCGGCGCGGGTCAGCCCCGCCCTCGGCGATCAGCTTGTCCAACCCGCAGTCGCCGCCGGCGCCGGTGTGGTCGCAGTTGGGCGAGCACCGGGTGGTCGCCTCGACCAGGTCGGAAAAGCCGTGCAGCAGGCTGTCCGGCGAGACGTGGGCCAGGCCGAACGACCGGATACCGGGGGTGTCGATGATCCAGCCGCCCGCGGGCAGCGGGAGGGCGACGGCGCTGGTGGAGGTGTGTCGGCCCTTGCCGACGGCGCTGACCACCCCGACGGCCCGGTCGGTACCGGGGACGAGGCGGTTCACCAGCGTGGACTTGCCGACGCCGGAGTGGCCGACGAGCACGGAGACCCGGTCGGTCAGGGCCTCCAGCAGCTCGGTCGGCTCCTGCTCGGGGCGGCACAGGACGTAGGGCAGGTCCAGTTCGGCGTAGTAGTCCAGCACCTCTTCGGGGCCGGCCAGGTCGGCCTTGGTCAGGCACAGCAGTGGCTCGATATCGGCGTCGTACGCGGCGACCAGGCACCGGTCGATGAAGCCGGTACGCGGTGGCGGGTCGGACAGCGCGCTGACGATGACCAACTGTTCGGCGTTGGCCACCACCACGCGCTCCTGGCGCCCCTCGAGCGCGTTCTCGACGTCGTCGGCGGTGCGCATCAGCGTGGAGGTGCGCTCGTCGATGCGCACGATGCGCGCGAGGGTGTCGGCGCGCCCCGACACGTCCCCGACGATCTGCACCCGGTCGCCTACGACCACGCCCCGGCGGCCGAGCTCACGGGCGCGCATCGCGACGACGGTCCGCCCCTCACCCACCACGCACGTGTACCGGCCGCGGTCGACCGCGACCACGAAGCCCTCGACAGCGTCCTCGTGGCGCGGGCGGATGCGGGTACGCGGCCGGGTAGACCGACCCGGGCGTACCCGTACGTCGTCCTCGTCGTACTCCCGCTTTCGACTCAGTGCTCAACCTCCGGCTGGCCCACCATTGCCGACCATAGTGCCGGGAACTCTGGCATCGTCTTCGAGGTACACCCGACATCGGTGAGCTCGACCCCGGGCACGGCGAGCCCGATGACGGCTGCGGCATGCGCCATCCGGTGGTCGTCGTAGGTCTCGAACACCCCGCCGGTCAGCGGCCGGGGCCGGATCTCCAGGCCGTCCGGATGCTCGATCACCTCCGCGCCGAGCCGGCTCAGCTCGCGGGTCAGCGCCCCGAGCCGGTCGGTCTCGTGTCCGCGCAGGTGCGCGATGCCGCGCAGCCGGGACGGCGAGTCGGCGAGCGCGGCGAGACCCGCGAGTACGGGCGTGAGCTCGCCGACCTCGGACAGGTCCGCGTCGAGGCCGTGCACCACGCCGGTGCCGTGCATGGTCAGACCGTCGGTGGACAGGATGGGATCGCCGCCCATCGCGGACAGCAGCTCACGCAGCCGGTCGCCGGCCTGGGTGGTGCTGCTCGGCCAGCCGGGCACGCTGACCGTGCCGCCGGTGACCAGCGCGGCGGCCAGGAACGGCGCGGCGCCCGACAGATCGGGTTCGATGTCCCAGCCGCGGCCGGACAGGCGTCCCGGCTGGACCGTCCATACGTCGGGCGTGCTGTCGTCGACGCCGGCGCCGACCGCCCGCAGCATCTGTACGGTCATCTCCAGATGCGGTGCGCTGGGCACCGGCGGACCAACGTGACGAACGACCACACCCTGCTCGAAGGCCGCGGCGGCGAGCAGCAGGCCGCTGACGAGCTGGCTGGAGCTGGACGCGTCGATCGTGACCTCGCCGCCGCGGACCCGGCCCGAGCCGTGCACGGTCATCGGCAGGTGTCCACCCGGCGCCGCCTCGATCCGCACCCCGAGCTGGCCGAGCGCCTCGATCAGCGGTGCCATCGGCCGCTGCCGGGCGCGCGGGTCGCCGTCGAACGTCACCGCCCCGTCGGCGAGCGCCGCCACCGGTGGCAGGAAGCGCATGACGGTGCCGGCCAGGCCGACGTCAACCTTCGCCGGGCCGTGCATCGGCTGCGGGCGGACCACCCACAGGTCGTCGTCGCCCGTACTCACGCCTGTGCCCAGGGCCTGGAGGCCGGCGGCCATGAGCATGGTGTCGCGGGCGCGCAGCGGGGCGCGCAGGGTGCTCGCGCCGGTGGACACCGCCGCGAGTACGAGCGCCCGCGCGGTCATCGACTTGGAGCCGGGCAACCGTACGGTCGCCGCCACGGGGCTGTCGGCGGTCGGTGCCGTCCACGGTCGTGCGGGTTTGCTGTCTGCCACCCGTCTAGTCTGCCCAACCGGTCTGGCTGCTGCGACGGCGTACCGGGGCGCTCCTGTTGGGTGGGACACCGGGATCGGCGAAAGGGGCAACGCGGCGGCGGCGTCCTCGGTAGCGTGGTCGCCATGTGCGGCCGGTACGCCACCACCCGTAGCGCGACTGATCTCAGCGCAATGTTCGAGGCTTCCGACGAGACCGGCGACGGCCTGGCCGCGGACTACAACGTGGCGCCGACCGACGCCGTGCCGATCGTGCGTCGGACCCGGCGGGTCGAGTCGCCGGTGCTGTCCATGGCCCGCTGGGGGCTTGTGCCGTCGTGGGCGAAGGACGCGAGCGGCGCGGCCCGCATGATCAACGCCCGCGCCGAGACGGTGGCGACGACCAGGGCGTACGCGCCGTCGTTCGCCGCCCGGCGCTGCCTGGTGCCCGCCGACGGGTGGTACGAGTGGGTCCGCCGCTCGCCCAAGGAGCGCCAGCCCTACTTCATGACCCGCCGTGACTCCGGCGTGCTGGCCTTCGCCGGCCTCTGGTCGGTGTGGGGCGAGAAGCTCATGACGTGCACGATCCTGACCACGGCCGCCGTGGGTGAGCTGTCGCTCGTGCACGACCGGATGCCGGTCGCGCTGCCGGCGGAGCGCTGGCGGCAGTGGCTCGACGGCGACGCCGCAGCCGCGTCCGCGCTGCTGGGGCCGCCGCCCGCCGAGTACCTCGACTCGATCGAGATTCGGCCGGTCGGGGCGGCCGTCGGCGACGTCCGCAACGATGGTCCGCGACTGGTGGAGCGGGTGGCGGCCGCCCCGCTGGGCGCCCCCGCCGAGGGGCCACAGGACCTGACGCTTTTCGACTGATATGACGGGGCTTGGGATGCGCCTTTTCTGCAATCTCTCTTAAGAGTCTTGTCGAAGGACCTATATCTGCGATAAAACACTGCGCCGGTGGGCCTGCTGTTCTTTGGCCAGTTCGTGCCCATCGAAATGTCGTAACCCACGGGGGAGGTGGGTGCATGACCCGGGCGCGATCGCCACGTCCACACGAGGTTGCTGCAGCCAGGCGCGATCCACGACTACTTCGCGCGATCAGCGAACGCGACCTCGATCCGGCGTGGCGGGCAAGGGGCCTGTGCCAGAGTGTGGATCCGGAGACGTTCTTTCCTGCGCCGAGCGAGCCGACCGACACCGCGATCGCGCTGTGTCGTACCTGCGATGTCCAGGGCTCCTGCCTGGCCTGGGCGCTCGACGTCGGGGACTGCCACGGGGTCTGGGGCGGCACCACGCCCCGCGAGCGGCGGGCGATGCTGGTCGTCTGGCGCTCCGACGTCCAGAGCGGGTCCTATGACTCCGAGCGGCTGAGCGAGTTGAACGTCCTGCGCGTGCTCGAAGAGGTGGGCGCGGCCAGCCGGTAACCGTCGGCTGCGATCATTTGACCCATGATCGAGGTCGCGACCGCGTACGGGCCGGCCAGGCTCGACATCGACCAGCCCGCCACCGACCCGCTGAGCCTGCTCGTGCTCGGCCACGGCGCCGGAGGCGGGGTGGACGCCGTCGACCTGCTGGCCGTACGCGACGCGGCGGTCGCCTCTCGCGTGACGGTGGCCCGCGTCACTCAGCCGTACCGGGTGGCTGGGCGCCGCGCGCCGGCGCCCGCCAGTCAGCTGGACCGGGCGTTCGTGGCCGTCGTCGCCGCAGCGCGCGCCCTCGTACCCGTACGGGTTCCGCTGATCGTCGGTGGCCGTTCCAGCGGCGCCCGTGTCGCCTGCCGTACCGCCGCGGAGCTCGGGGCGGCCGGTGTGCTCGCGCTGGCGTTCCCCCTGCACCCGCCGGGCAAGCCTGACCGCAGTCGGGCCGGGGAGCTGCCGGCCCAGCTGCCGACCTTGGTCGTGAACGGTGACCGGGACCCGTTCGGCGTGCCGACCGCGTCCGGCCTGGTCGACGTGCGCGTACGCGCGGGCGAGACCCACGACCTGCGCCGTGATCCGGCCGCCGTGGCCGCGGTCGCGGTGGGTTGGCTCGTGCAGAACGGCTGGGCCGCTGCCAGGCCGTAATGGGCGGTGACGGCGGGCCGCAAACTGTGGCCCAGACCTCGGAATGATCCGCTCGCGACCGCCGTTGCAACCCCTTTGAGAGCCGTGCGCGCCTTGCGCGTTACGGCTACTGGGAAGGGGGGATTCCAGGTGGGTATCAAAACCCGGGAGTCCAACAGCAACGAAGCGCAACGTTGGCGCCGTGTCCTAGCCGGTCCGGAGTGGCCGGCCGCGGTCGAGCGAGCGTCCGCCGGCTCGGCGCCGGCCTGGCCCGCGATCTCCGTGGAGCGGGTGAACACCGGGTGGCCTCGGAATGGCGATGGTCCTCGCGGCGTATTCTCTGCGGGACGGTCAAAGGAAGAGGGGCGCGTGTCAGTCGACGAGAAGCCCGACCAGCGGCGCGATCGTTTCGTGCGCGAAGCGATGCCGTTCCTCGACCAGCTCTACGCGGCCGCGTTGCGGATGACGCGCAACCCCGCCGACGCCGAGGACCTGCTCCAGGAGACCTTCCTGAAGGCCTACGCGGCGTTCCACCAGTTCCAGCCGGGCACCAACCTCAAGGCCTGGCTCTACCGGATCCTCACCAACACGTACATCAACTCGTACCGCAAGCGGCAGCGGCAGCCGATCCAGGCGCCGACCGAGGAGATCCACGACTGGCAGCTCCACGAGGCGGAGTCGCACACGTCGAGAGGCCTCCGGTCGGCCGAGACCGAAGCGCTCGACCGGCTGCCCGACTCGGACATCAAGCAAGCGCTGCAGTCGCTGCCGGAGGAGTTCCGGCTGGCGGTCTACCTCGCTGATGTCGAGGGCTTCTCCTACAAGGAGATCGCCGAGATCATGGGTACGCCGATCGGCACGGTGATGTCGCGACTGCATCGGGGCCGGCGCAACCTGCGCGGGATGCTGGAGCACTACGCTGCCGATCGGGGCTTCAGCAAGGTCGGATCCGAGAGTCAGCGGGCTGGGCAGGAGGCGTCAAAGTGAGTTGCGGCGACCACCACGAGACCGACTGCCGTGAGGTGTTGGCCGAGGTCTACCTGTACCTCGACCTGGAGTGCTCCGAAGACCGCCGGATGCTGATCCGCGGGCACCTCGACGAATGCTCGCCGTGCCTTCGCGAGTACGGCATCGAGCAGGAGGTGAAGGTGCTGGTGGCCCGCTCCTGCGGTGCCGAGACGGCTCCGCCGGAGCTGAAGCAGCGCCTGCGCGCCAAGCTTTCCGAGTTGGTGTTCGAGGCTGACACCCGAGAGTTTTTAGCTGAATAGCACGCTGAGGGCCCGCGCACTGCGCGGGCCCTCAGCTTTTGGCTACCCGCGTGTGGCCCGGGGGATGACGGGTGCGTCCCGGCCGGTTCCGCGCTCGCCGAGGCGGGGGCTGTTGTCCGCCGAGTCCTTTTCCGTTGACAACCGTCTCCGGCTGCTGCGGTTCTTTCATGCTGGTGCCTACCCGGAAGTGTCGTCGTCTTCATCCGAACGGCCAGTGACCGGGGTAGACGTTACTCAATGCGTGTGCCGTCGGTGTGACGGCCTGAGCTCGGCCGGTCCGCGAGCGGTCGTGCGCGTCAGGTCGTGATCTGCGCGGGAGCCGGGTGCGGCAACCGGCGGGCGGTCACACACAGGTGGTTGGATACCGGAAGCAGTGAGGGCAGAACGGAAGGGGGCCGAGGATGGCCGACGAGATTCGCGCCGAGATGGTGGCGAACGTGTGGAAGGTGGTCAAGGCCACCGGCGAGACCGTCGAAGAGGGTGACACCCTCGTGATTCTTGAGTCGATGAAGATGGAGATTCCGGTCGTCGCCGAGAGCACGGGGGTCCTCAAGGAGTTGGCGGTGGGCGAGGGTGACGTGGTTCAGGAGGGCGACCTCATCGCGGTGATCGAGTGACGGTGGCCTGGCCTCTCTTGTGATCACGGAAACGTTTCCGCGTCCCAGCACGGAAACGTTTCCGTGATCACGAGGGGGAGCGCAGCCCGCAGCCCCCGATGTGATGCGCGAAACTGCTCGTTCGTTGTGCGTTCGTGCTCGTTTATGCGACGATCCTGGCAGTTAATGCGCAGGAAGCATTGGGAGGGGCCGTCGTGACGAGCCAACTAGGAAGCGGGATGGCGGCGGACATCGCCGAGCAGCCCGAGGTGTACGCACGGTTGCTCGACGCGCAGGCGCCGGCGATCGCGGAGGTCGCCGCGCGGATCGCGCAGTGGGCTCCGCGCCACGTGGTCTTCACCGCACGGGGCACCTCTGACCACGCCGCGCTGTACGGGACGTACCTGACCGAGATCCGGCTAGGCATCCCGGCCGGGCTGGCCTCGCCGTCGGCCTACACCGTCTACGGCGCCCGGCCCGACCTGCGCGGTGCGCTGGTCGTGGGGGTCTCCCAGAGTGGCGGGTCGCCCGACCTGTGCGAGGTCGTCCGGGTCGCCCGCGAGCAGGGTGCCCACACCCTCGCCGTGACCAACAACCCCGAGTCGCCGCTGGCCCAGGCTGCCGAGCTGTCCATCGACGTCGTGGCCGGGCACGAGCGCGCGGTCGCCGCGACCAAGACCTACTCCGCCGAGCTGCTCGCCCTGCTCATGCTGATCGAGGGCGTGCGCGCGGGCGACGGCGCCCTGCCCGCCGAGGAGCGGGCCGCCCTGGCTGAGCTGCCGGGGCTCGCGCAGGGCCTGCTCGACGACCCGACCGCCGGCCAGCTCGCCCCGCGCTACCGGTTCGCGGCGCGGACGGTGACCACGGGTCGGGGGTACGCGTACCCCACCGCCCGGGAGACCGCGCTCAAGCTGATGGAGACGTCCTACCTGCCGGCGCTGGCGTTCTCCGGCGCCGACCTGCTGCACGGCCCGCTCGCCATGGCCGACCCGGACGTGCCGGTGCTCGCCGTGGTCGGCTCGGGACCGGGTGGCGCAGCCATGCGGGAGGTGCTGGCCCGGCTGGACGAGCGCCGGGCCGACGTGGTGGCGATCGGCCCGTCGGACGTGGACGGCGCCGCGCTGCGCATCCCGACGCCGGACGTCGACGAGCGGTACGCGCCGCTGCTGGACATCCTGCCGCTCCAGCGACTCGCGATGGAGCTGGCGCTGCACCGCGGCGAGAACCCGGACGCCCCGCGCGGCCTGAAGAAGGTCACGACCACCCTCTGAGGGTCCCCCTTCCCATGATCCTGAAGAGTTTGGGGCGCTATTGCCCCACCGACTCTTCAGGATCATGAAGGGGTGTTGTGGCAGGCTGTGAGTCGTGTCCACGCTGCGTGACCTCGTCGAGGAGCACACCCACCTCGAACCCGCCGACATCGAGCACCTGCATCGACTGGCCGGCGACTGGCAACTGGTGTCCGACCTGTCGTTCGCTGACCTCGTCATGTGGGTGGCGCTGGCCGACGGCCAGTTCCTCTGCGTGGCCCAGGTACGCCCGACCACCGCGCCGACGGCGTACCAGGACGACCAGGTGGGCCGGGTGTTCAGCGGCTCCGAGGTGGCGCACCTGGCGGTCGCGCTCAGCCAGGGCCGGATCTGGCGGGAGGGCGACCCCGTCTGGTACGGCGACACCCCGGCCCGGCACGAGGCGATCCCGGTCCGGCGCGCCGGCAGCGACCGCGTGATCGCCGTCATCGGCCGCGACACCAACCTGGCTACCGCGCGTACCCCCAGCCACCTGGAACTGAACTACCTCACGACCGCCGACGACCTGGCCCAGATGATCGCCGACGGCAGCTTCCCGGGGCCCCGGCACCCGGGTGAGACCACCAGCGCGCCGCGGGTCGGCGACGGCCTGATCCGGATCGACGGCGGCGGCAAGGTCACGTACGCGAGCCCCAACGCGCAGTCGGCGTACCGTCGCCTCGGCCTGTCCACCCACCTGGTGGGGGAGGACCTGGCGGCGATCTCGGGGCGGCTGGCCGACGACCCGCTGGAGGGCGGTGAGACGTCGGAGGTCGTGCAGGCCGCGCTCCGGGGCGAGGCCCCGCCGCGCCGGGAGATCGAGGCGCGCGGGGCGACGGTCCTGATGCGCGCGCTGCCGCTGATGCCGGCCGGTACGCCCATCGGTGCGCTGGTGCTGGTGCGCGACGTGACCGAGGTGCGCCGGCGGGACCGCCAGCTGATCACGAAGGACGCGACGATCCGGGAGATCCACCACCGGGTCAAGAACAACCTGCAGACCGTCGCGGCGCTGCTGCGGCTGCAGGCGCGGCGGGTCGGTCTGCCGGAGGCGCGCGCCGCCCTGGAGGAGTCCGTGCGCCGGGTGGCGTCGATCGCGATCGTGCACGAGACGCTGTCGATGTCCTCGGATGAGGCGGTGGAGTTCGACGGCATCGTCGACCGCGTGGGCTCGGCCGCGAGGGAGGTCGCGGCGCCGGAGTCGCGGGTGGTGGTCCGGCGCTCGGGCACGTTCGGCGTACTGCCCGCGGAGGTGGCCACCCCGCTGGTGATGGTGCTCAACGAACTGCTGCAGAACGCCGTCGAGCACGCGTACGGCCCGGGTGACGAGGGCGAGGTGGTGATCGGCGCGCACCGGTTCCGCCGGCAGTTGCACGTGACCGTCACCGACACGGGCCGGGGCCTTCCGGACGACTTCGACCTGGAGGCGAGCGAGCGGCTCGGGCTGCAGATCGTGCGTACCCTCGCCACCGGCGAGCTGCGCGGCTCGCTCGAGCTGCGGCGGCGGGCGGAGGGCGGTACCGAAGCGGTGATGGTCGTGCCGTTGTCCAAGCGTTGAGACAGGTGCTCGGCGGGCCCCATTTTGCGCCTGAGCCACCGTGCTGTCGCTTCCCTACGAAACTGGTGGGTTAACGGAAGTATCCGCTGCTCAGCGTGGATACGAGGTGAGACGGGCCTCACGCAACCATGGCGTCTGACGGCGGTTCGTGGCACGATCGTTTGTATGCCCGCTGCTTCCCTGCGGCTCACGAGCCGCCGACACGTCGACTTCGGTCGTGTGCGCAGCGCCATCTGTCCGGCTGCCTGACGCCGCCCGCATTTCCATTTACGGGTGCGCCACCGCGCCGGACTCTTTTTGACATCGTCGTCAACCGCGACTTTTCGCGGTCACCGGTGCGCGCGCTCCCATCACCACAGGAGGACGCTCGCATGACGGCTACCGCCGTCCCCGCCAGTTCCCGCTCCGGCGCGCCCGCCAAGGGTCCCCGCCGCGGCGAGGGTCAGTGGGCTCTGGGGCACCGTGAACCGCTCAACCCCAACGAGCGCTTCAAGAAGGACGATGACGGGCTCAACGTCCGGCAGCGGATCGAGTCGATCTACGCCAAGGGCGGGTTCGCCAGCATCGACCCGACCGACCTCCGGGGCCGCATGCGCTGGTGGGGCCTGTACACCCAGCGCGCCCCCGGCATCGACGGCGGCCGCACCGCCGTCCTCGAGCCGCACGAGCTCGAGGACGAGTACTTCATGCTGCGCGTACGCGTCGACGGCGGCCAGCTCGACCTGGCCCAGCTGCGCGCCATCGCCAACGTCTCGACCCGGTACGGGCGCGACACGGCCGACATCACCGACCGGCAGAACATCCAGCTGCACTGGATCCGGATCGAGGACATGCCGGCCATCTGGAAGGAGATCGAGGGCGTCGGGCTGGACACGACCGAGGCGTGCGGTGACACGCCCCGCGTGATCCTCGGCAGCCCGGTCGCCGGCGTGGCCGAGGCCGAGGTCCTCGACGCCACCGAGGCGATCCGGGAGATCCACGGCAAGTTCATCGGCGACCCCGAGCTGTCGAACCTGCCCCGCAAGTTCAAGACCACGATCTCGTGGCTGCCCGACACGCCGTACGAGGCCAACGACATCGCGTTCCTCGGCGTGATCCACCCCGAGCATGGCCCCGGCTTCGACCTGTGGGTCGGCGGCGGTCTGTCGACCAACCCGATGCTGGCCAAGCGGCTCGGCGTATGGGTGCCGATGCACGAGATCGCCGAGGTCTGGCACGGCGTGATCAAGATCTTCCGTGACTACGGGTACCGCCGGCTGCGCAACCGGGCCCGGTTGAAGTTCCTGATGGCCGACTGGGGCCCGGAGAAGTTCCGGGAGATCCTGGAGACCGAGTACCTCGACCGCAAGCTGATCGACGGCCCGGCGCCGGAGCTGCCGGAGCGCCCGGTCGACCACGTGGGCATCCACAAGCAGTGGGACGGCAAGTACTACGTCGGCGTCGCCCCGGTGGCGGGTCGGGTCTCCGGCTCGATCCTGGCCAAGGTCGCCGACATCGTCGAGGCGCACGGCAGTGGCCGGGTGCGGCTCACCCCGTACCAGAAGCTCCTGGTTCTTGATCTTGAACAGGACCAGGTCAACTCGCTCGTGGCGGCGCTGCGCGAGATCGGTCTGGAAGCCACCCCGTCGGCGTGGCGGCGCGGCACGATGGCCTGCACCGGCATCGAGTTCTGCAAGCTCGCGATCGTCGAGACCAAGGCCCGCGCGGCGTCGCTCGTCGAGGAGTTGGAGAAGCGGCTCGCCGAGTTCGACGCCGACATTTCCATCCACCTCAACGGCTGCCCGAACGCCTGCGCGCGCACCCAGGTCGCCGACATCGGTCTCAAGGGCATGATCGTGCCGGGTCCGGACGGCACGCAGGTCGAGGGCTTCCAGGTGCACCTCGGCGGCGGCCTGGGCATGGCCGCCGGGCAGACCGCAGGCTTCGGCCGCAAGGTCCGCGGCCTCAAGACCACGGCGGAGGAGCTTCCCGAGTACGTGGAGCGGCTGGCCCGTCGCTACCTCGCCACCCGTACCGAGGGCGAGACGTTCGCGCAGTGGGTCCTCCGCGCCGACGAAGGTGACTTGAAGTGAGTGAGCGACAAGCGCCGCTGTACTGCCCGTACTGCGGTGAGGAAGATCTCCGGCCGTCGGAAGAGGGCGGCCACGGGGCCTGGGAATGTCACTCCTGTGCCCGCGTGTTCACGGTGAAGTTTGTCGGTTTGGTCGGTAAGGCACTGGAGGTTTCACGGTGACGAGCATCCGGACCAAGGAAGAGCTTCGCGAACTGGCCACCGTCGCCGGTAGCGAGCTGGAAGGCAAGCCGGCGGAGGAGATCGTCGCCTGGGCCGTCGAGACGTTCGGCGAGCGGTTCTGCGTGACCAGTTCGTTCGCGGACGCGGTGCTCGCTCACGTGGTGTCGAAGGTGGCGCCCGGCGTGGACGTCGTGTTCCTCGACACCGGCCTGCACTTCGCCGAGACCCTGCGGGTACGCGACATCGTCCAGCGCACCCTTCCGGTCACGGTCCGGTCGATCCGGCCCCAGCTCACCGTCGCGGAGCAGGACGAGAAGTACGGCGCCCGGCTGTACGCCCGCCGCCCCGACGAGTGCTGCGACCTGCGCAAGGTCGAGCCGCTGGAGCGCGGTCTGGCCAACTACGACGCGTGGGCGGCGGGGCTTCGCCGTGACGAGTCCCCGACCCGGGCCAACACTCCGGTCGTCGGCTTCGACACCAACCGGGGCAAGGTCAAGGTCTCCCCGCTGGCGGCGTGGACCCAGGCCGACGTCGACGCGTACATCTCCCGGCACAACGTGCCGGTCAACACGCTGATCCGCCAGGGATACGCCTCCGTCGGCTGCTGGCCGTGCACCAAGCGCACCCCGCCCGGTACCGACCCCCGCGCCGGTCGCTGGCCGATGTTCGACAAGAGCGAATGCGGGCTGCACGTTTGAGTCCCATCCTCCTGGTCGCGCACGGGTCGAGCTACCCCCGGGCGGCCGCGACCACCCGGGCTCTCGCCCGGGCGGTCGCGGCCGCCCGGCCGGGGGGGTGCGTCGAGGCGTCGTTCCTCGACCACGCGGGGCCGCGCCCCGACGAGGTGCTCGCCACCTTCCGGGACGCCGGCTTCACGTCGGCCACGGTCGTGCCGCTGTTGTTGACGTCGGCCTACCACGGCCGGGTCGACATCCCCGCCGTGCTCGCCAAGGCCCGCGCGGAAGGCGTGGACCTGGCCGTCCGCCTCACCGACGTGCTCGGCCCGGTCGACGGCCGGGTACCCGCGCCGCTGCTGGCCGGCCTGCACCGGCGACTCGTCGAAACGGGTGCCTCCTTCGATGCCGTGGTCCTCGCCGCGGCGGGCACCCGCGACCGCGCCGCACTGGCCACCATCGAACTGGCCGCACGTACTCTCGGGCACCGGCTCGGCGTGCCCTGCCTGCCCGCGTACGCCTCGGCGAGCGCGCCGACGGCGGGGGAGGCGGTGTACGCGCTGCGCGCACGCGGAGCGCGCTCGGTCGCGGTCGCGGCGTACTTCCTGGCGCCGGGGCGCCTCTACGACGCCGCGGTGGAGTCCGCGCGTACGGCGGGCGCCGTGACAGCCGCCCAGCCGCTCGGCGCAGTGCCCGACCTGGTCCGGCTCGTCCTCGACCGGGTGGCCGCCCCGGCCAGCGCGCCGGCCACCGCCGCCTAGCGCCAGCCCACGCGTTCGGGCGCTTCAGCGAGGCGCTGGTGGCTTCGCCGCGCCATTTCCATCGTGGGGCTACCGACGGGTTCCTCGGCGGCGCAGGAGCGCCGTCAGCGCCTTCGATCACGTCATCCCGCAGATCCAGCTTTTCCTTTCACCCGTTTCGGGTGATGTCGTCGCCCGGTATCTCCGGCGAGGCTGTTGACCATCGGTAGGGCCGTCCGGATCCTTTGCGATAGGTCGTTATGCCCATACCGCACGCTGCTTGGGTACGCGGCGAGGGGGCCGTTGGGCATGGCTAGTCTGACCGAGGAGTTCTTCTCGGCGCTGAGCCGACGTGGGCATGATCCGCGGCTGGTGCGAGTCACCGCGAACGTGCACTTCAGCATCACCGACGGCCGGAACCTCCTGCACTGGCTCGTCGACATCGAGCACGGCGACATCCGGGTCTCCCGTCAGAACGGCGAGGCCCGCTGCGGCATCTGCGCCGACCGGGAACTGTTCGACGGCATCGTCGCCGGGCAGGTGAACGCGGTGGCGGCCATGCTGCGCGGTGACCTGTGGGTCGACGGCGACCGCGAGGCTTGGGTCGTCGTGCAGCGACTGCTTCCCGGGCCGTGCTCACCGCAGCGCCGCCCGTTCACCGCCCTGCGGCCTGCGCGGGAGAGCCACGCATGAGCGAGGGGCGCGTCGAGACCCTGGACGGCAACACGTTCGTGGTCAGCGACCCGTGCGGCGACATCGATGCGTCGCGCGCCGACCCGACCGGGCTGTTCTGCTACGACACCCGCTTCCTGTCCAGTTGGGCGTTGACCCTGGACGGCCAGCGGCTCAACGCCCTGTCCACCGACGACCTGGAGTACTTCCAGACCCGGTTCTTCCTCGTTCCGCACACCGGGACGGTGTACATCGACGCCAAGCAGTCGGTGATCCGCCAGCGCACGGTGTCCGGAGGCATGCACGAACAGCTCAAGGTCTTAAATCATGACGACAAGCCGGTGGAGTTCACGATCCGGGTCGAGGCGGGCTCCGACTTCGCCGACCTCTTCGAGGTCAAGGACAACTTGGAGAAGAAGGGCAAGTACTACACCCGCATCGAGGGCAGTCGCCTGCTGCTCGGGTACGAGCGGGACAGCTTCCGCCGGGAGACCCGGATCTCGGCGACCGCGCCGGCCCGCATCGACGAGCACGGGCTCAGCTTCGACGTCCGGGTCCCGGCGCACGGCGAGTGGACGACCGATCTGGATGTCGTCCCGGCGATGTCCGCCCCGTCCAGGAAGTCGATACTCCCGCCGTACATGGGCGAAAGCTGCGTGCAACCTAAGCGGGCCGACCTGGAACGGTGGCTGGCGCGGGCGCCGTGGCTGGAGTGCGACTGGGAGTCGCTGAAGACCACCTACAAGCGCAGCCTCGTCGATCTCGCCGCACTGCGGTTCTCTCCGGTCATCGCCGAAGGTCACAACCTGCCGGCCGCCGGACTGCCCTGGTACATGACCATGTTCGGCCGCGACAGCATCTTCACCAGCCTGCAGGCGCTGCCCTTCGTGCCGGGCCTCGCGGCGACTACCATCCGCGTACTGGGCGACTGGCAGGGCAGGTGCACGGACCGCTTTCGCGACGAAGACCCGGGGCGGATCCTGCACGAGATGCGGTACGGGGAGCTCACCGCGTTCGAGGAGCGGCCGCACTCGCCGTACTACGGAACCGCCGACGCCACTCCGCTGTACGTCGTGCTCCTCGACGAGTACGAGCGGTGGACCGGTGACAGCGACCTGGCGCGCCAGTTCGAGTTGGAGGCGCGCGCCGCGCTGAGCTGGATCGACGAGTACGCCGACCTCATGGGGAAGGGGTACATCGCCTATCAGCCGGGCCAGCCGGCGACCGGGCTCGTGAACCAGTGCTGGAAGGACTCTCCGGACGCGATCTCCTACCACGACGGCCGGCTGCCGGGCTTCCCCCGTGCCACCTGTGAACTGCAGGGCTACGCGTACGACGCGAAGCGCCGCGGCGCCCGGCTGGCGCGAGATGTCTGGAACGACCCGGAGTACGCCGACCGCCTGGAACGCGAGGCTGCCGACTGCAAGCGCCGCTTCAACATCGACTTCTGGATCCCCGACCGGCAGTACTATGCGCTGGCCCTCGACGCCGACGGCAGCCAGGTGGACGCGCTCTCTTCCAACATCGGCCACCTGCTGTGGAGCAGAATCGTCGACGACGACAAGGCAGCGGCGGTCGTGGAGCATCTGTTCAGCCCCGAGCTCTTCTCCGGCTGGGGCGTGCGGACCCTGGCCGAGGGGGAGGGCCGGTACAACCCGATCGGGTACCACGTCGGGACGGTGTGGCCGTTCGACAACTCGTTCATCGCCTGGGGCCTGCGCTTCTACGGCTTCAAGGAGCAGGCGGCGCGGATCGCGGCGGGCATCCTGGACGCGGCCGAGTTCTTCGAGGGGCGGTTGCCGGAGGCCTTCGCCGGCTATGACCGGGCGCTGACCAAGTACCCCGTTGAGTACCCCAGCGCCTGTTCCCCGCAGGCGTGGTCCACCGGCGCGCCACTGTTGCTGCTGCGCACGATGCTCGGGCTGGAGCCGTGCGGCGAGCACGTGGTGGTCGATCCGGCGCTGCCGACGGGCATCGGGCGCATCGAGCTGGTCAACATCCCGGGGCGCTGGGGCTGTGTCGACGCGTTCGGGCGCGGGCGGGTGGAGATCGACAAGCGCCGGCACCTGCGGCCCCAGTTGGGCGACCGGGCCCGGCACAAGGCGAAGGTCGAATTGATCGGTGGAGTCGGTGTCTTACCGTGACGGGATGCAGATGACATGCCCCAAATGCAGGGGTCAGATGCGGCAGTACGAGCGCAGTGGCGTAATGGTCGACCAGTGCACCGAGTGTCGGGGGATCTTCCTCGACCGGGGTGAGCTGGAGCGGCTGGTCGACGCGGAGAAGTCATGGCACGGGAGCGGGCCCGCGCATCACCCGCCCGGCCCGCAGCGGCACCGCGACTACGACTCCGACGAGTACCCCGTCTATGGGCAGCAGTCCGGTCACGGACACCACGGGCACAAGAAGCGCCGTGGGTTCCTCGAGGAACTGTTCGACTGAGCGCGAGGATCGGCAGGACGTGCAGGTAGCCACGAACGGCAGTGCCCCGGAGGCCAATGGCCTCCGGGGCACTGAACGGTCCAGATCAGGCGGAGTGAGCGCGAACCCGCAGGCCGCCGCGTCGCTTGAGAGCGCGCCGCTCCTCTTCGCTCATCCCGCCCCAGACGCCGGCGTCCTGACCGGAGTCGAGAGCCCACTGGAGGCACTCGTCGGTCACGGAGCAGCGCCGGCAGACCCCCTTCGCCTGCTCGATTTGCAGCAGGGCCGGACCAGACGTCCCGATCGGGAAGAACAGTTCCGGGTCCTCATCGCGGCAGGCAGCACGGTGGCGCCAGTCCGACATGGCGGCAACACTCCTTGGTTTGCGGATCGGTAGCAGTGAGTGCGTTAAATCTTTCCTATATGCGTCTCGCGAAACCGTCCGTGCGGGTGAACCGGGTCGGGCGGCAGCGCGTGAGCAGGCAAGTCGCTTCGCTTGTGAATACTTTCACGAACTAACGCGATGTCAAGGGGGATCTTCCGAAAAACTCGCAGTGCGTGAGTGAGGTCACGCAGAGTATGTCCGGTTTTGCAGGCCCCCATGGCCCGATGCTTACAACTGTCCGTTACTAACATAGTGCCGAAGGTGACTGGCTGCCACCGTCTTCGCAACTGACCTACCGTTGGTGCTCGCTAATCGAGTGCTGCAGCAATTAGTCCAACGGCTCAGCAGACGATGCGTAACGCGTCGGCAATCGAATGAAATTCGATTTTTTCCCGCTCGCCGAGGTAGTCGCCGTCAAGCTGAAAGGCGATCGGGTGGTCGGCCCGAAGCGTGAAAGTCTCCAGATCATGCAGGCCGAGAATGCGCTTTCCGTGGGGGTGCGGCTGGCGGGCCAAGATTTGCTGCGCCGTACGTGCGGTGCTCGGCACATGGAGTTCCCGCAGCGCCATCACGTCGAGGCCGGTTTCGAAGGAGGCGTCCGGGCAGGGGTTCACGGGCCGGTCGCCGAGGTAGGTCCAGGGGGCGGTGTTCTGGACGATGACCGTCGCGAGGTTGGTCTCAGGCCGCTCGCCGGGGCGTTCCAGGGTTATCGGCGGCTGCCGGCGCTTGCTCTCGAGGAAGTACTGGGCCAGCGCGGAGCGCAGGTACAGCGCCGGAGTCGAGGTGCGGCCCCGGTGGCGTGCCTTCTCGACCCGCGCAACCACTTCCGCGTCAAGTCCTAGTCCGGCGCAGAACGTGAAGTACCGGTCGTCGGCGCGACCCAGGCCGATCACGCGAAAGCGCTCTTCCTGCAACGCTTCCAAGATCATACTGGCGCCGTCGGCCCAGTCCCGGGGCATGCCCACCGCCCGCGCGAAGACGTTGGTCGAGCCTCCGGGCACCACGGCGAGGCCAGGCCGGTTGTCGGCCTTGTCGCCGCCCGCCATCAAGCCGTTGACCGCCTCGTTCACGGTGCCGTCGCCGCCCAGGGTCACCACCAGGTCGACACCGTCGGCCGCCGCGTCCCGCGCCAGCGCCGTCGCGTGCCCGCGACGGCGGGTGTACGCCACGGTCAGGTCCACCTCGCTGCGCAGTGCGCGGACGAGGACGTCGCGGCTGCGCTCGCTCGTGGTGGTCGCCTTCGGATTAACCACGAGAAGCGCACGCATGGCCGGCACTGTACCCGCAGGCTGCCACTGCAAGCCTGATAGCCGGCGGTTACAGTGATCGGCGTGACGGACGAGGGCTCTGGATCGCAGCGCCGCCAAACCCCCGCACCGGAGTCTCCGCCACCGGGAAACCGGCCGCCGGCAGCGCTCCGTGCGGCGGTAGGGCTGCTGCTCGCCCAGGCGGTGGTGGTCGCCTTGATTGTGGCGTTTCTCGTGTACAAGGACATCACGGCACGTGTGGTGGTGCTGCGGGACGCGTTGATCGTCACCGGCTTCACCGTCCTGGTCGCCGTGGTGCTCGCCGCGCTCGGCTGGGCGCTGAGCCGCCGGAGGGCGTGGGCGAGGGGACCTGCCGTCGTGATGGAGCTCATGCTGCTGCCGATCGGCTGGTTCATGATCTCAGGCGGGCTGGCGTGGCTGGGCGTGCCCGTGCTCGCGCTGGGCCTGGTCGGCGCGGGGCTGCTCGTTGCTCCCGCCACCCGCGAGGCGCTCGGCGTCCGGTGATCGCGCCCGGCGTCCGGTGATCGCGCCCGGCGTCCGGTGCTGGCCGCCGCTACTCGCCTCAGGTGGGGCGGCGCTTGGTCAGGCGGATGCAGACCTGATCGTTCTCGACCCGGGCGGCCACGTCGTCGGCGAGAGCGCTGAGCACCTGCCAGGCGAACGACTCGCCGGAGGGCAGCCGTACCGTCGCCGGATTGTCGGTCGGCACTGTGGCGTCGACGGTCAGAGCGTTTTCGGTGACCGTGAACCGGCATGACAGGACCGCGTCGAGTGAAGCCAGCGCCAGCAGAATGGCGCACGCCTCGTCGACCGCGATCCGTAGATCCTCGATCTCGTCCAGGGTGAACGACAGCCGCGAGGCGAGGCTCGCGGTCGCGGTCCGCAGGACGCCGAGCCACGCGCCTGACGCGGGCACGGCGAGTAGTACGACGTCGGCGGCCTGGTCCGTTGTGGACTGCTCCGGTACGAGTTGGGTCACCCTGCATCCCCCCGTAACGACGACTCCGGGTTCTTGGCCCTCGTGGCGGGTGCGAGAGCGGCCAGAGCCTGCAGAGCCGGACCGGTCAACCGGTAGGGCACCCATTCGTCCATCGCCACCGCCTCGATGGAGTGGTAGAACTCGCGTGCCGGATTCCAGTGCAGCACCCACCAGTCGAGGCGCTCGTATCCGCGCTCCGCGCAGACGGCCGCGAGCGTCGCGAGCAGGGCCCGACCGACGCCGGCGCCCCGGGCGGACGGCCGCACGTACAGATCTTCGAGGTACACCCCGTGTACCCCGCGCCAGGTGGAGAAGTTCAGAAACCAGAGCGCCATGCCGGCCGGCTCGCCGTCGATCAGGGCGACGTGCCCGAACAGGGCCGGCTGTTCGGCGAAGAGAGCGGCTTCGAGCTGTGCCTCGGTGAGGTGGCACTCATCGGCGGCCTTCTCGTACTCGGCCAGTTCATGCACCATCCCGACAATCGCGGGCACGTCCGTCCGGTCGATCGGCCGGATCTCGACGCTCATCACACCTCCCGCGGATGTCGACCGCCTCAGCCTGCACCACTGGCGTCCGGACCCGTCCGCAATCGGGCCTGGCCGGGCCAGATTAGCGGGTGGCCCCCTTAGCCCGTACCCGGGCTCGGGGGCCACCAACCATCGCGGTCTCAGGCCTGCTTCGTCTCCCAGAAGATCTTGGAGATCTCCTCGATCTTCGCGAGAAGCTTGTCGGCCACGGCCGGGTCGACGGAGCCCTTGGCGCCGCTGGCGCCGGCGAGCTTGGTCGCCTCGTTGAACAGCTGGTGCAGCTGCGGGTACTTCTCGAAGTGCTGCGGCTTGAAGTAGTCCGTCCACAGCACCCAGAGGTGGTGCTTGACCAGTTCGGCCCGCTGTTCCTTGATCAAGATGGCCCGGGTGCGGAACTCCGGGTCCGGGTTGGCCTGGTACTTCTCGCTGATCGCCTTGACTGATTCAGCCTCGATCCGGGCCTGCGCGGGGTCGTAGACGCCGCAGGGCAGGTCACAGTGGGCGGAAACGATGGTGCGGGGAGCGAGTAGACGCGGCAGACGCATCGAACCCTCCAGGGTGTTTGCGATGATCCTTTAAAAGCGACCCTACCTCTGCCCACCCCTGACAGCGACAGGAGATGCCTCGTTTGCGACTGCCCTGGTACCGGGTCCTCGTGCGTGGGCCCTCGATGGCGCCGACCTTGCGCGACGGCGACGCCCTGCTGGTGCGCCGGACCACGCGGGTACGGCCGGGGGATGTCGTGGTGGCGCGATTCCGGTCGCGCCCGTCGTTGCTGGTGGTGAAGCGGGTGGCCCGCGCGGAAGGCGACGGGTGGTGGCTGGTCGGTGACAACGAGTTCGTGGCCGACGACTCGCGGGCGTACGGCATCGCCGACATCGACGGGAGGGTCGTCCTGCGCTGGTGGCCGCGGCTGTCGCTGATCCGGCGCCGCTGACGCTGATCCGGCGCCGCTGACGCTGGTCCGGCGCCGCTGACCTCCGCGAGCGGTTCGAGACCACCTTCGAGAGGGTTTTGGATCGCTGATGGTGGGCAGCGGCGGTTCGGGCGCCTCCGCTGGCGGCCGAGGATGCGTGTCGCCCGTGAGATGACTAACGCGGGAGTCCGCGCGCTGGCCACTATGCTTTAGCTAGACCAGGGAGACCCCCGCGCAGCAGCGCGCCGTCGTCGTAGAGACCCAAAAGCCGACACGGCGCGCAACGTTCTTCAATGTGGCAAGGAGGCTCCGTGTCCTTCGATCAGCACGACCCTGTCTTTACCCTGCACCGCGGCGGGAAGCTCGTGGTCAACTCTGCCGTCCCCCTGTCGACCCGGGAGGACCTTTCCCTCGCGTACACCCCTGGGGTGGCGCAGGTGTGTGAGGCGATCGCAGCCGACGAAGCGCTGGTTCACGAGTACACCTGGGTCAAACACACCGTGGCCGTCGTCACCGACGGCTCGGCGGTGCTCGGGCTCGGCAACATCGGGCCGCGCGCGGCGTTGCCCGTCATGGAGGGCAAGGGCGCGCTGTTCAAGCAGTTCGCCAACGTCGACGCGGTCCCCATCTGTCTGGACACCCAGGACACCGAGGAGATCATCGCGACGGTCAAGGCGCTCGCGCCCTCCTTCGGCGGCATCAACCTGGAGGACATCGCCGCGCCGCGCTGTTTCGAGATCGAACAGCGCCTCGACGAGGCGCTGGACATCCCCGTGTTCCACGACGACCAGCACGGTACGGCGATCGTCGTGCTCGCCGCGCTGCGGAACGCGGCTGCCCTGCTCGATCGCAAGCTGGACCGGCTGCGGGTGGTCATCGGAGGTGCCGGGGCGGCCGGCGTCGCGGTGACGAAGATGCTCGTCGCGGGCGGTGTGGAGCCCGGTGTGATCATCGTGACCGACTCCCGCGGTGCGATCCACGGCGGCCGTACCGACCTGACGCCGATCAAGCGCGAGCTGGCCGAGCTCACCAACGCCGACAGCCTGTCCGGCGGGATCGCCGAGGCGCTGCGCGGGGCGGACGTGTACGTCGGGGTCTCCGGTGGCACCGTCGACGAGGAGGCGGTCGCCGGCATGGCGCCGGGCGGCGCGATCTTCGCGCTGGCCAACCCCACGCCGGAGGTGCACCCCGTCATCGCGTCCAGGTACGCGGCGGTGGTCGCGACGGGGCGCAGCGACTTCCCCAACCAGATCAACAATGTCCTGGCGTTCCCCGGCGTGTTCCGCGGCGCGCTCGACGCCGGGGCGACCCGGATCACCGACGGCATGAAAATCGCCGCGGCGGACGCGATCGCGTCGGTCGTCGCCAACGAGCTGCGCCGGGACGCGATCGTCCCGAGCCCGCTCGACCCGCGGGTCGCTCCCGCGGTGGCCGCGGCCGTGGCGGAGGCCGCGGTTCGCGACGGCGTGATCCGCTCCTGATCCACGCATCGGGACATGGCCGGTCTGGCCCGCCAGCTTCGCGCTGCCGGGCCAGACCGGCCGTCGCCGTGCGGGCCCCGGCCGGTCCCGGTGCGGCCAAGACCACAACTTGTACCGATAAATGGTCTGCTAGCGTGCGGACATGCGAGCCGCCTACGCTTCCGCTTTCAATCCCGAGGACCCGCTAGCCGCGTTGACTGTGGGGGAACAGCCCGAGCCGGCGCAGGAGGGCTGGGTGACCGTCGACGTCCGGGCCAGCGCTCTCAACCATCACGACCTCTGGTCCCTCCGCGGCGTGGGGCTGCGCGAAGACCAGCTTCCGATGATCCTCGGCTGCGACGCCGCAGGGGTCGACCCGGACGGCAACGAGGTGGTCGTCTACCCGGTCATCCACGAGGCGGACGGCAAGCAGACCATCCTGTCGGAGCTCTACCCGGGCACCATCGCCGAGCGGGTTGCGGTCCCGGCCGGCAACCTCGTCCCCAAGCCGGCCGAACTCTCCTTCGCCGAGGCGGTCTGCCTGCCGACGGCGTGGCTCACCGCGTACCGGATGTTGACCACCAAGGGCCGGCTGCCGGAGAACGGCAGCGTCCTGGTCCAGGGCGCCGGCGGTGGGGTCGCGACGGCGGCCGTGGTGCTCGGCGTGGCGCTGGGCGCTCGGGTCTACGCCACGAGTCGCGACGCGGACAAGCGCGACCGGGTTGCGGCGCTGGGCGCGACCGCGCTGGAGAGCGGCGCCCGGTTGCCGGAGCGGGTCGATGTCGTGATCGAGACCGTCGGCAAGGCCACGTTCGACCACTCGCTCAAGTGCGCGAAGCGGGGTGGCCGCATCGTCGTCTCCGGTGCCACCTCCGGCCACCTGCCGGAGGTCAACCTGCGTCGGGTCTTCGCGGGCGAGGTGGAGATTCTCGGCTCCATGATGGGCACCGCCGAAGAGCTCGCGCAGCTACTGCGACTCTGCGCCGACCGGGGCGTACGCCCGATCATCGACTCGGTCCACGGATTCAGCGACGTACGCGGGGCTTTCGAGCGGCTCTCGTCGGGAGACGTCTTCGGCAAGGTGGTCGTCGACCATTTGACGTGATGGATGTCCGGCGGGGCACTCGTTTCGTCAGGGCGCTCCGCCTGCTCAGGCGAGCGCCGGCTCACAGGCTCGACTCCCACCGCGCGGCACCGGCCGACGTGGCGTCACCGTTCAGCCGGCCGAACGCCGCGCTGTCGCCGTAGAGCGACCAGCGCAGGAAGTCCGTCGTGGTGTTGATCGTCTGGTCGAAGCCGGCGCTGTTCGCGGTCAGGTAGCTGCCGTGGCCGGCACCGACCAGCGTCAGAAACGCCTTCGGCCAGGGCACCGCCTGGTACGCGGATTGCCCGCCCTGGTAGGAGACGGTCGGGTCGGCGTCGCCGTGTACGAACAGGACGGGCGTCACCGGGCCGTTGTACGCCCCGCCTAGTAGGGCTCCGGCGATCACGACGGCAGCCCGGAGCCGGGGGTCGCGCTGCGCGGACAGCATGGCGGTGGTGGTGATGCCGCCGGCCGAGTGCCCGGTCGCGGCTACGGCCGCGGTGTCGATGTGGCCCGCCAGCCGGTCACCGTCGTGGCCGTCGAGCGCCAACAGTTCGCTGATGACGTACGAGGCATCGGCCGGCTGGTTCACCACGTCGGCGATGTCGAACCGGGGTGCGCCGTACTTGGTGTGCGGGTACGCCGGAGCGGCCACGACGAAGCCCGCCGCGGCCCAGCGGATGGCCACCGGTGCCAGCGCCTCCGGCCGGCCGTTGAGGCCATGGCTCAGGACGATCAGCGGGAACCGGCCGGCCGCCGCGGCGGCGTCCGAGGTCACGTCACCACCCGCCGCGCCCTTAGCCGGGTACCAGACGGTTGTCGGGAGCGGGCGGTCGGCGCCGCGCGCCAGGTTGAGCTCCCGGACGCCGACCGCCAGGGGCCGGCTGGGGGCGAGGCGGCTCGGCAGTGGTGCTCGTTGCTGCGGGGCGACGGCCTGCGGGGCCGCGGCCGCCGTGGAGTGCGAAGGGCTCGGCGCAGTGCTGGCGGCCGGGGAAGCGCGCGGCGTCGCTACACAGCTCGTGAGGAGCCCGGCGAGAACCAGCGCGAGCAGGCCACGCAGCAGTCGGCGGTGCATCGCTCGACTGTAGGCACACGAGGCGAGTACGGGCGAACGGCGCGGCGGGGCAGCCGGCCGCGGTGAGCTCACCCCGGCCCGGTGCCGACGGCCTCGGCCACCTACTCGTCCTCGTCGTCCTCGAGGCGGGCCAGCCAGGTCGCCAGCCGCTCGACGGGAGTTTCGAACTCGGGGTTGAGGTCGACGAAGTCGCGCAGGCGCTCGGCGAGCCAGTCCATGGTGATCGTTTCGTCACCGCGGCGCTCGGACAGCTCTTCGATTCCCCGGTCGGTGAAGTACATGAATCCTCCCCTTACGCGATCTTGGACACTTGGACCGGCCACGGCCGGTCCAAGTGTCCAAGATCCGTGAGAACTTGCTACCGCTGCGGCAGCGCCGCCTCGATCAGCGCCGCCTGCTCGGCGTCGTGCATCTTGGTCGAACCGACCGCCGGAGCGGCCGCCGCGGGGCGCGAGATGCGCCGCAGCCGGACGCCCTCCAGGTGCTCCAGCAGGTTGAGCGCAATGAACGACCAGGCACCCTGGTTGGCCGGCTCCTCCTGGACCCAGGAGACATCGTCCGCGTTCGGGTACTGGGCGATCGCCGCGCGTACCTCCTCGACCGGCAGCGGGTACAGCTGCTCGATCCGGACGATGGCGGTGTCCGTGATACCCCGGTCGGCGCGGGCCTGCACGAGGTCGTAGTACACCTTGCCGGAGCAGAGAATGAGCCGCTTCACCGAGCCGTTGTCGGTGATGCCGGCGTCGCCGATCACCGGCTGGAACGTGCCCGTGGTGAAGTCCTCCACCGAGGACACGCAGAGCCGGTGCCGCAGCAGCGACTTCGGCGTGTATACGACCAGCGGCTTCTTCTTCGGCGACAGCGCCTGGCGGCGCAGCAGGTGGAAGTGGTTGGCCGGCGTGGTCGGCACCGCGATCCGCATGTTGTCCTCGGCGCACAGCTGCAGGTACCGCTCCAGGCGGCCCGACGTGTGGTCCGGGCCCTGGCCCTCGTGCGAGTGCGGCAGCAGCAGGGTCACCGCGTTGCGCTGGCCCCACTTCACTTCACCGGAGGAGATGAACTCGTCCACGATGGACTGCGCGCCGTTGGCGAAGTCGCCGAACTGCGCCTCCCACATCACCAGCGCGTCCAGGTTCTCGACCGAGTACCCGTACTCGAAGCCCATCGCCGCGAACTCGCTCAGCAGCGAGTCGTAGACGAACAGGCGGCCGCCGTCGGAGGCCAGCCGCTGGATGGGGAAGTAGTCGCGGCCGCTGACCGCGTCGACGACCGCCGAGTGCCGCTGGACGAAGGTGCCGCGCTTGGAGTCCTGGCCGGACAGTCGCACGAGTACGCCCTGGGCGAGCAGCGATCCGAAGGCGACGATCTCGCTGAAGCCCCAGTCGATGGCGCCCTCGACGGCCATCTTGGCCCGCCGCTCCAGCAGCTGTGCGACCCGCTTGTGCGGGGTGACGTCGTCCGGCAGGTTGACGTGCGCCTCGCCGATGCGCTTGAGCAGTTCGACGTCGATCGCCGTGTCGACCGCCGGCTCCGGCTCCGGGGTGCGCAGCCGGCTGATCCTGGTCGACGGGCCGGACGACGCGTCGCGGGTCGCCTTGAACACCGTCTCCAGCTGCTGCTGGTAGTCGCGGAGCAGCTCCTCGGCGTCGTCGACGGTGATGTCGCCGCGGCCGATCAGCTCTTCGGTGTAGATCTTCCGTACCGAGCGCTTGGTGTCGATGATCTGGTACATCAGCGGGTTGGTCATCGATGGGTCGTCGCCCTCGTTGTGACCGCGCCGGCGGTAGCAGACCATGTCGATCACGACGTCCTTGTTGAACGCCTGCCGGTACTCGAAGGCCAGCCGCGCCACCCGGACGACCGCCTCCGGGTCGTCGCCGTTGACGTGGAAGATCGGGGCCTGGATCATCCGCGCGACGTCGGTGGAGTACATCGACGAGCGGGAGTACTCCGGTGCGGTGGTGAAGCCCACCTGGTTGTTGACGACCACGTGGATCGTGCCGCCGGTGCGGTAGCCCCGCAGTTGCGACAGGTTGAGGGTCTCGGCCACCACGCCCTGGCCGGCGAACGCGGCGTCGCCGTGCACCAGCAGCGGCAGCACGGTGTACCCCTCGAGCTTGAGGTCGATCCGGTCCTGCTTGGCCCGCACGATGCCCTCGAGGACGGGGTTGACCGCCTCCAGGTGCGACGGGTTGGCCACGACCGACACCGTGGTGGCGTACTCGCCGTCCGGGGTGTTGAACTTGCCGACCTGGCCCAGGTGGTACTTGACGTCACCGGAGCCGTGCGACGACTTCGGGTCGATGTGCCCCTCGAACTCGGAGAAGATCTTCTCGTACGGCTTGCCGACGATGTTGGCCAGCACGTTGAGCCGGCCGCGGTGGGCCATGCCGATGACGACCTCGTCGAGGTTGGCCCGGGCGCAGTCCTGCAGGATCTCGTCGAGCAGCGGGATCAGCGACTCGCCGCCCTCCAGCGAGAACCGCTTCTGGCCGACGTACTTGGTCTGCAGGAACGTCTCGAACGCCTCGGCGGCGTTGAGCCGGTTGAGGATGTGCTTCTGCTGCTCGGTGGTCGGCTTCTCGTGCCGGTGCTCGACCCGCTCCTGGATCCAGAGGCGCTCCTCCGGGTCCTGGATGTGCATGTACTCGACGCCGACGCGCCGGCAGTACGAGTCGCGTAGCACGCCGAGGACGTCGCGCAGCTTCATCTTCCGCTTGCCGGCGAACCCGCCGACGTTGAACGTGCGGTCGAGGTCCCACAGCGTCAGGCCGTGCTGGAGCACGTCGAGGTCGGGGTGCCTGCGGATGTGGAACTCGAGCGGGTCGGTGTCGGCCATGAGGTGGCCGCGCACCCGGTACGCGTGGATCAGTTCAATCACCCGGGCGGTCTTGTCGACCTGCCCCTCGGCGGTGGTGTCGACGTCGCGCACCCACCGGACCGGCTCGTACGGCAGGCGCAGCGAGGTGAAGATCTCGTCGTAGAAGCCGTGCTCACCCAGCAGCAGCTCGTGTATGCGCTTGAGGAACTCGCCGGACTGCGCGCCCTGGATGATGCGGTGGTCGTACGTGGACGTCAACGTGATGATCTTGCTGACGGCGAGCCCGGTGAGGTGCTCGTCGGACATCCCGGCGTACGGGGCCGGGTACTCCATCGCGCCGACGCCGAGGATCGTGCCCTGGCCGGTCATCAGGCGCGGGATCGAGTGGACCGTACCGATGCCGCCGGGGTTGGTCAGCGAGATCGTGGTGCCGGCGTAGTCGTCCATGGTCAGCTCGTTGCGGCGGGCGCGCCGGATCAGGTCCTCGTACGCCTGCCAGAACTGCCGGAAGTCCATCGTCTCGGTGGCCTTGATGCTCGGCACCACCAGCGACCGGGAGCCGTCCGGCTTGGCCAGGTCGATCGCGATCCCGAGGTTGACGTGCTCGGGCTGCACGAGGACGGGCTTGCCGTCCACTTCGGCGAACGAGTTGTTCATCTCCGGGAAGTCGGCGAGAGCCTTGACCATCGCGTACCCGATGATGTGGGTGAAGCTGGCCTTGCCGCCGCGACCGCGGGTGAGGTGGTTGTTGATGACGATCCGGTTGTCGGCCAGCAGCTTGGCCGGGACGGCCCGGACGCTGGTCGCGGTCGGAATCTCCAGCGAGGCGTCCATGTTGGCGACGATGCGGGCGGCGACCCCGCGCAGCGGGGTCGTCTTGGCGCCGCCGGGAGCGCTCGGTGCGGCCTTCGGCTTGGCCTCGGCGGCAGCGGGCCGGGCCGGGGCGGCGGGCGCTGCCGCCTGCTGCGGACGCACGGGCGCGGCGGGCGCTGTCGGGGCCGGGGCTGCGGTGGCGGTGCTCACACCGCCAGCAGGCGTCGCGGACTTCTCCGTGGCCGTCCCGTCGGCACCGGGCCGGTAGTCGGAGAAGAAGTCGTGCCATGCGGGGTCAACGCTCGCCGGGTCAGACAGGTACCGCTGGTACATGTCCTCGACGATCCACTCGTTGGGGCCAAAACCCGCTAGTGGGTTGTCCTGCGAGTTGGTCGCTTGGGTTGACACGTCCGTAATCGCCTCTTCCACGTGCGCGCGTTACCTGAGTCAGAAGACGGCTTCAAGGCTACGCTGCGCAACGCCTGTCGAGGGTATTGACGTCCTGCCGTGTTGCGCCTCACAGTCGATCGTGGAGAATCCGAAGTTCAGGACACAACTTCGGTTACGGGGCGAATCACCTGACAATAGGCTCTACCGCTCAACGCCCACAATCTGGGACATCGGCCCGCTAGGTGGTCGCAATGACGCGCTACGCGGTGGGGCTGCCGAACGTGGGGCAGTTCGCCGGCCCGCCCCGGCTCAGGTAAGCGCGATCCAGGTCGCCCGGGCCACGGCGAGGGCCGCACCGTCGGGGCCGTACACCGTCGAGACGACGTGTGCCTTGCGCCCCTCCTGCCCCACGCACGCGCCCATGACCACGCACCCGTCGCCGGTGGCGGGGAGCGCGTCGACCCGCGCCGCCATCCGGCCGAGCACGTACGGCCGGTTGACGCCGGCAGCGCCGGCCGGACCGGCCAGCCCCATCGCCGGCACGGCCCAACCGCCGGGACAGTCCAGCGCGGCCCACATCAGCGCCGGCTCCACGCCTTCCGGCACGATCCAGGGCGAGGCCGTCCGGCCGTCCGGCAGCAGCCCGGGAAACAGCCGCAGGCCGTCACCGGGCGGACGCTCGGGGCCGCAGACGAAGCAGGTCGGGAACGGGTGCCCGGTGAACCCGAGGTACGTCTGGGAGACCGCCATCGTCTCCGTCCAGGACACGGCCGGGACCGGCGGCGGCAGCGGCTCAGGCGCGGGCGCGGCCGAGGCGATCAGCCGGTCGCCGTCGTACACCTCGATCGTGGCACCGTCGGCGTGAACATCCAGCGGGGTCGCCAGCGGCGGGGGCTGGCGCAGCGTCACCATCGCGCCGCTCGGAGACGCCACGTACCGGGCGAGGAGGCCCGCGGTGTAGCCGCCGTTGGCGGAGTCCGGAGGCCCGTTGAACGTCGCCGGGATGATCATCGGTTCACCTTCCGGATCAGGTTGGAGATCGCCAGGCACACGATCTCACAGGTGGACAACTACCACTCTTAACGAAACCGCCAACTGCGCAACGCACCGCTGACACGTGTCTGCCGACCAGGGCACTTTCTCTGTCGGCATGACGATTCTCGCGGTCACCGCGGCAGAAGCGACGGCACGCTACAGCGTCCAGCTAGCGACCGAGGGCGAGCAGGTGCAGGCGGCGCAGCGGCTGCGCCATCGCGTGTTCGCGCAGGAGTTGGGTGCCACCCTGCACTCGATAGTCGCCGGCCTCGACGTCGACGAGTTCGACGCCCACTGCGACCACCTGATCATCACCGAGGACACCTCGGGGGAGGTCGTCGGCACCTACCGGATGCTCCCGCCCGGGCGCACCGACCGGCTGTACTCCGACGGCGAGTTCAATCTCGGCGGGCTCGCCCCGCTGCGGGACGCGCTGGTGGAGACCGGACGATCCTGCGTGCATCCGGATCACCGCACCGGCGCGGTGATCAATCTGATGTGGGCCGGGATCGCCCGGTACATGCACCTGTCCGGCCGGCAGTGGCTGGCCGGCTGCGCTTCGGTACCGGAGGCCGACGCCACCGGCGTGTGGCACCAGGTGAAGGACCGGTACCTGGCCCCGCAGGCGCTGCGGGTCACGCCGCACCGCCCGTGGCCGATCGGGCCCGCGCCCGAGCGAAAGGTCACCCTGCCGCCCCTGCTCAAGGGGTACCTGCGACTCGGCGCGTGGGTGTGCGGCGAGCCCGCCCACGATCCGGACTTCGGCGTCGCCGACCTGCTCGTCCTGCTCTCGCTGGACCGGGTCGACCCGCGGTACATGCGCCACTTCCTCGGGGAATAGCGATGGTCACCGACTCGCTGTGGTTGCCCCGTTCCACCTGCGACACCTGCTGCCTCCCGGCGTCGGGCTCGGTCGCCCGGGTGAGCCCGATCCGGGTCGCCGTACGCGGAGCGTCAGCGCTCGCGGTGGTCGCGCTGGCGGCCGCGACCCTGCCGGCGATCCTGCTGCTCACTCCGGCGGGCCGGGGCCGGCTGCTGCGGTTTTTCGCCCGGGCACTGCTCGCGGCGATCGGTGTACGGCACGCGCTGCGCGGCCGGCTACCCCGGCAGGGCGCGCTGATCGTCGCCAACCACGTCTCGTGGCTGGACGTGGTGGTGCTGCTCGCGTACGCCCCGGCCCGCCTACTCGCCAAGCGTGAGGTCCGGTCGTGGCCGGTCGTCGGGGCGCTCGCCGCGGCGGCGGGAACGGTCTTCGTCGATCGATTCCGCCCGCGTGCGCTGCCCGGCATCGTCGCCGACGTGACCGCCGCGCTGCGCGCCGGTGGCGTGGTCGCGGTGTTCCCGGAGGGTACGACCTGGTGCGGCCGTACCGGCGGGCGCTTCCGTCCGGCCATGTTCCAGGCGGCCATCGACGCGGGTGTGCCCGTGGCGCCGGTCACGCTGCGCTTCCGGCTGGCCGGGGGCGCGCAGACCACCGTTGCGGCGTTCATCGGCGACGACACGTTGCTGGCGTCGCTGCGGCGGGTGCTCTCAGCTCGCGACCTGCACGTCACCGCCCAGGCACACCCGGCGCTGCACCCCTGTCCCGGCGCCTCCCGGCGGACCCTGGCCCGAGCCGCCCAGTCCGTCGTGCAGGGCCCCGCTGTGTCACGATCGTGGACGGTTGACGGACCTGTCGCACCGGCCTCCATCGACGACCGGGATACGCCTGAGCTGCTGACAGCTGCCTGACCTGCGGCGCGGGCTGGCAGAATTGCGCGGGGGCTTCTCAGGAAACTCCCAGGCAAAGTTCAGCCCTGCCTCAGTGAGAGGAACCAGGATATGGCCATGGGGGTACGCGGCGGCGCTGCACAATCCGGGGGTGCATCGCTGTCGGGCGGAGCGCAGGCTGAGGCGAGACTGCTCGTGGTCGAGGATGATCCAAACATCCTGGAGCTACTCTCGGCCAGCCTGCGCTTCGCCGGTTTCGCGGTCATCTCCGCCAGCAGCGGCGAGGAGGCGGTGACCGCGGCCGGCGAACAGCGGCCCGACCTGATCGTCCTCGACGTGATGCTGCCCGACCTGGACGGGTTCGACGTGGTGCGCAAGCTGCGCGCCGGCGGAAGCCGTACCCCGGTCGTCTTTCTGACCGCCCGGGACGCCACCGAGGACAAGATCCGCGGTCTGACGCTCGGCGGCGACGACTACGTCACCAAGCCGTTCAGCCTCGAGGAGTTGACCGCGCGCATCAGGGCCGTGCTGCGGCGTACCGGCGGCGACCGGGAATCCAGCAAGATGGTCTTCGCCGACCTGGAACTGGATGAGGAGACGCACGAGGTGCGCCGGGCGGGCGCGACCGTCTCGCTGTCGCCGACGGAGTTCAAGCTCCTGCGGTACCTCATGCTCAACGCGGGCCGGGTGCTGTCCAAGGCGCAGATCCTCGACCACGTCTGGAACTACGACTTCCGCGGTGACGACAGCATCGTCGAGTCGTACATCTCCTACCTTCGACGCAAGGTCGACATCGCCGAACCCAGGCTGATCCACACGCTGCGCGGCGTCGGGTACGTGCTGCGCCTTCCCACCTGATGGCGGCCGGCGGCCAGCCCCCGCCGGCCCGCACCTGGCCGGGGCGGGGTCTACTGGCCCGTACGCCGCTGCGCGTCAAGCTCGTCACCGCCGTGCTGGCGCTGGTCACCGCGGCGCTCGTGATCACCGGCGCGGCAAGCGCGCTGGCCCTGCGCAGCTACCTCGTCGACCGGATCGACAGCCAGCTCACGGATGCCGCGGAGCGGATCGACGTCGGGCAGTTGCTGTACACCAACCGTGATCCGATCCTGCCCACCGACTACTTCGTCGCCGCGGCTGTTCCCGGCGTCCTGCCCAGAGTCGTGTATGACCGGTCCTCCCTCAAGCCAGGAGACCTCCCGCAGCTCCCGGCGACCCTGGACGAGATCAAGAATCGGACCGGGGCGCCGTACACCGCCGAGGCGGTCTCCGGTGCCAAACGCTGGCGGGTCCTCTTCTCCCTGCGGCCGAACGGGCAGGTGCTCGTCATCGGTCAGCTCATGACCGACGTCGACGAGGCGATGGCCCGGCTCATCGTGATCGACGTCGTGGTCGGCAGCGTCGTGCTCGTGGTGCTCGCCGCGCTCGGTGTCGCGCTCGTCCGGGCCAGCCTGCGCCCGCTCGTGGCGATCGAGCGGACCGCCGCCGCGATCGCGGCCGGCCAGCTCGGCCGGCGCGTGCCGGAGTCCGACCCGGCCACCGAGGTGGGCCGGCTGTCGCGGGTACTCAACACCATGCTCGCGCAGATCGAGGGGGCGTTCTCGGCCCGGGCCGCGTCCGAGCAGGCCGCACGTACCGCTGAGGCGGCCGCCCGGGATGCCGCCGCGGCGGCCCAGCTCTCCGAGGCCCGCGCCCGCCGGTCGGAGGAGCGGATGCGGCAGTTCGTGGCGGACGCCTCGCACGAGCTGCGCACCCCGTTGACGACGATCCGTGGCTTCGCCGAGCTGTACCGGCAGGGCGCGGTCGCGCCGGACCAGACGGGCGATGTGCTGCGCCGGATCGAGGACGAGGCCGCCCGGATGGGCCTGCTGGTCGAGGACCTGTTGCTGCTGGCGCGGCTGGATCAGGAGCGGCCGCTCATCCTCGCGCCGGTCGAGCTGCGGGTACTGGTGAGCGACGCGGCCGAGGCCGCGTACGCCATCGCGCCGAACCGGCCGATCACGCTCGACGCGCCAATCGGCGACCAGCCGATCGTGGTGCTCGGTGACGAGCCGCGCCTCCGGCAGGTCCTGGGCAACCTCGTGACCAACGCGCTCACCCACACGCCGCCGGCCAGCCCGATCACCCTACGGCTCTCCGTCGATGACGCCACCGCGGTGCTGGAGGTCATCGACAATGGTCCAGGTATCGCTCCGGAGCAGGCCGATCGCGTATTCCAACGTTTCTATCGGGTCGACAAGGCCCGTACCCGGCAGGCGGCCAGCGGTGCTGGCGGGGTTCAAGCCGGTCGGCACAGCGGGGCCGGGCTGGGCCTGGCGATCGTCGCTGCCCTGGTGGCGGCGCACGACGGGAGTGTCGAGGTGGACAGCGTGGTGGGCAACGGCGCGACCTTTCGGGTACGTTTGCCCCTCCTGCGGGAGTTCGAGGGGCGTCCGCGCGGTGCGGCACTCCCAGAAATCTCTCAGCCGGATCACAGTTCAAGTGAAGCATCTACCGGCATTGTTGAGGCATGAGCGAGCACGACAGCATGTGGGCATCGGGGGCTTCCGGCGACCGGCCGGCCGGGCAGGCGCCGCAGGAGCAGGAGGGGCGCCAGGAATCGACGCTGGTCGGACAGCCCGAGCCGACCGGCTCCGCGGGGAGCCCGGCTGCTGAGGCGCCGACCACCGCGTTCCCGGCCGCGTCCTATCAGGGCGGCTCCTACCCGGGATACCAGCCGCACTCGGGCTACCCCCAGACTGCCGCCTGGCAATACCAGCCGCCGGCCGCCGGCGGTCCCGGACAGCCGGGCACGCCCTACCCTGGAGCGCCGACCTGGCAGCCGGCCGCTCCCGCGCCGGGCGCCGGCAACCGTGCCGTGCGGGGTGTCATCCTCGCCGTCGCCGCGCTCGTGCTCGCTCTGGTTTCGGGTCTGACGGGTGGCTTCATCGGGCGGTACTTCGGCGCCGGGCCGACCGTGACGAAGACCCTCACGGCCGCGCCGACGGTGGACCGGACGTCGGTCGCCGCCGTCGCCGCGAAGGTACAGCCGGTTGTCGTCGACATCTCGACCCCCACCGGTGAGGGGTCCGGGGTTGTGATCTCCGCTGATGGCAACATCGTGACGAACAACCACGTGGTCGAGGGCGTCGGTCAGACCCCGCTTGACGTGACGTTCAGCAACGGCAAGACCGCGAAGGCCACGGTTGTCGGCACCGATCCGGGGGGCGACCTCGCGGTGATCAAGGCGACGGGCGTGTCCGGGCTGCCGTTCGCGACGTTGGGCGACAGCGACGCGATGCAGGTCGGCGACACCGTGCTCGCGATCGGCAGCCCGCTCGGCCTCCAGGGCTCGGTGACTGCCGGCATCATCAGCGCGCTGCACCGGACCATCGACGAGGGCGCCAACAGCCGTAACGGCCGGGGGAACTCGATCGGCGACGCGCTGCAGACCGATGCGGCGATCAACCCCGGTAACTCGGGCGGCGCGCTGGTCAACCTCGCCGGTGAGGTCATCGGCATCAACACCGCCATCGCGACGTCCGGCCAGGGTGCGGGCAACATCGGGGTGGGCTTCGCGATCCCGAGCAACCAGGTGAAGTCCACCGCTCAGCAGTTGCTCAGCGGCAAGCCGGTCGCCCATCCGTTCATCGGCGTACAGATCCAGTCGGGCGAGAGCGGTGCCCTGATCGCGGACGTGACCGCGGGCGGGCCGGCCGACAAGGCCGGGCTGCGCAAGGGTGATCTGGTGACGAAGATCGGGGACAGGAGCATTCCCGACGCCAAGGCGCTGTCGAGTGCTGTCAAGTCGGCCAAGGTCGGTGACCGGCTCCCGTTCACCATCGTCCGCAACGGCAGCGAGCAGCAGATCCAGGTGACGATCGGCGGCAACTGACGCCCGCGAAGAACTTCCCTCCACCAGGAGCGGCGCATCCTCTGCCCGGGCTGTGCCGCTCTTGCGTCGCGATCGGACGTGCGCGGTTACGCCGACAGGTCTTCGGTCCAGCCCATCGTGCGGTCGACCGCCTTGCGCCAGAACCGGTACCCCCGGTCGCGCTCACGAGCGTCCATCGCCGGCTCCCACCGGCGATCGGCCCGCCACTTGGCGCGCAGGGTCTCCAGGTCGGGCCAGTAGCCGACGGCCAGGCCGGCCGCGTACGCCGCGCCGAGGCACGTGGTCTCCGCGATGGTGGGCCGGACGACGGGTACGTCGAGCACATCGGCCTGGAACTGCATGAGCAAGTCGCTCGCGGTCATCCCGCCGTCGACCTTCAGCGCGGTCAGTTCGACCCCGGACTCCGCGGCCATCGCGTCGACGACCTCCTTGACCTGCCAGGCCGTGGCCTCCAGCGTCGCCCGTGCCAGGTGGCCCTTGGTCACGTACCCGGTCAGGCCGGCGATCACCCCGCGCGCGTCCGAGCGCCAGTGCGGAGCGAACAGACCGGAGAACGCCGGCACGATGTAGCAGCCGCCGTTGTCCTCGACGGTGGCCGCGAGGTCGTTGATCTCGGCGGCGGTCGAGATGAGGCCGAGGTTGTCGCGCAGCCACTGCACCAGGGCGCCGGTCACCGCGATCGATCCTTCCAGGGCGTACGCGGGCGCGGCGTCGCCGATCTGGTACGCCACGGTGGTGACGAGCCCCCGTTCGCTCAGCACGGGGCGATCCCCGGTGTGCAGCAACAGGAAGGATCCGGTGCCGTACGTGCACTTGGCCTCACCGGTGGCGAAGCAGGTCTGCCCGAACAGCGCCGCCTGCTGGTCGCCGAGCGCCCCGGCAACGGGTACGCCGCTCAGGAAGCCGCCCGCTTCGCCGTACACATAGGACGAAGGCAGGATCTCGGGCAGGATCGCGCGCGGAACGCCGAACGCCTCCAGGAGTTCGGCGTCCCAGTCCAGTGTGGACAAGTTCATCAGCATCGTCCGGCTGGCGTTGGTCACGTCGGTGGCGTGCCGGCCGGTGAGCTTGGTGATCAGCCAGGTGTCCATCGTGCCGAACCGCACCTCGCCGCGTTCGGCGCGCTCGCGCAGGCCCGGCACGGTGTCGAGCAGCCAGCGAATCTTGGGCGCCGAGAAGTACGTGGCCAGCGGCAGGCCGGACTTCTCACGGAACCGGTCGACGTCGCCCTGTCCCAGCTTGGCGATCAATCGGTCGGTGCGGGTGTCCTGCCACACGATCGCGTTGTGCAGCGGTTCGCCGGTTGTCGCGTCCCACAGCAGCGTCGTCTCGCGCTGGTTGGTGATCCCGACGGCCGCGAGGTCGGCGCGGCTCAGGCCGGCGTGGTCGAGCGCGCCGCGCACCACGGCCTCGGTGTTGTGCCAGATCTCCGCCGCGTCGTGCTCGACCCAGCCCGGCTTCGGGTAGAGCTGGCGGTGCTCGCGCTGGTCAACCGACACGATCTCGGCGTCGGAGTCGAAGATGATGCACCGGGTGGAGGTCGTGCCCTGGTCGATCGCGGCGATGTACCGAGAATTCACCCCGCAAGTGTGGCGCGTGCCCGCAAGGGCGATGGCGGGCCCCCAGCTGAACAGTCGGTAACGCAGTACGAACGTACGGCTTGTTGTGCGACGGTCAGGTGATCGGGCCCGCTAGCCTGCCAGCCATGGCATCGACCATCGTGGTCCAAGGGCTACACAAAGCGTACGGAGAGGTCAAGGCCGTCGACGGCGTCTCGTTCGAGGTGGAGGCCGGAGAGTTCTTCGGCATTCTCGGCCCGAACGGGGCGGGTAAGACGACGACCCTGGAGATCGTGGAGGGATTGCGTAAGGCGGACGCCGGCGAGGTGCGGCTGCTCGGCCAGGCGCCATGGCCGCGCAACGCGGCACTGCTGCCCCGTATCGGGGTTCAGCAGCAGGCGTCGTCGTTCTTCGAGCGGTTGACCGCGCGCGAGCAGATCCGCACGTTCGCCTCGCTGTACGGGGTCGGGTCGAAGAAGGCCGACGACATGCTCGAGCTGGTCGGGCTCGCCGACAAGGCTGAGGTTCGGGCCGAGAAGCTGTCGGGCGGCCAGATGCAGCGGCTCTCCATCGCCTGCGCGCTCGTACACGACCCCGAGCTGGTCTTCCTCGACGAGCCCACGGCCGCGCTCGACCCGCAGGCCCGCCGTAACCTGTGGGATCTGCTGCGGGCGATCAACACGCAGGGCCGGACGATCGTTCTCACCACCCACTACATGGACGAGGCGGAGATCCTCTGCGACCGGGTGGCGATCATGGATCACGGACGGATCCTGCAGTCCGGGCCACCGGCTGAGCTCGTCCGCGGGCTCGACTCGGCCACCCGCATCACCATCGAGACGGGCGCGATCGCGGTCGACGAGGCGCGCCGGCTGTTCCAGGGCGCCGAGGTCGACGACGACGGCGTCTCGCTGACCCTCGTCACCCGTACCCCGGCGCCGGTGCTCGCCTCGCTCGCGGAGCGCAACGCGCTGCGCGGGCTATCGGTGCGCGGCGCCACGCTCGAAGATGTCTTCCTCAATCTCACCGGCCGGGAGTACCGCGCATGAGCAGTGGCTTCATCAGTCTGTCCCGGGCGATGCTCCTCGGGTTCGTCCGGGACCGCGCCGCCCTGTTCTTCACGATCCTGTTCCCGCTGATGTTCCTGATCGTCTTCGGCGGCCTGATGAAGAACCAGGGCGTGTCCCGGTCGAAGGTGATCGAGGTCGGCCCGGTCGCCGTCATCGACCAGGTGCCGGCCGAGGCAAAGGCCGACCTGGACAAGGTCCTCGAGGTCACGAAGATGACCGACCGGCAGATGGCCGTCGACGCGGTGCGCAAGGGCGACTACGCCGCCGCGGTCGAGCAGCAGGGCGACACCGTGGTTGTGCACTACTCTGCGGCTGACCAGGTGCGCTCCGGCACCGTGCGCGGGGTGCTGGCCTCGCTGGTCCAGCAGGCCAACATAGCCGTCTCCCCGATTCCGGCCCGGTTCGAGTTCCAGGCGCAGCAGGTCGAGGACAAGTCGCTGAAGACCATCCAGTTCGTCACCCCCGGCCTGCTCGGCTGGGCGCTCGCCACCGGTGCCACCTTCGGGGCGGCCATGACGCTGGTGACGTGGCGGGAGAAGCGGATCCTGCGCCGGCTGCGCCTGTCCCCGGTCAGCACCGTCTCGGTGATCGGCGCCCGGGTCGGCGTCAGCGTCGGTATCGCGCTGGCGCAGACGGCCATCTTCCTGGCGGTGGCGACGCTGCCGTACTTCGGACTGCAGTTGTCGAGCTACTGGTGGATGTCGATTCCGGTGATCCTGGTCGGCACGTTGGCGTTCCTGTCGATCGGCCTGCTCGCCGGCGCGTGGGCGAAGACCCAGGAGACGGCCAACATGATCGCCCAGTTGGTCGTCCTTCCGATGGCGTTCCTGTCCGGCTCGTTCTTCCCGCTGGACATCACGCCGAAGTGGGTCCAGACCCTGGCGGAGATCTTCCCGCTGCGGCACCTGAACCAGGCGTTGCTCGACGTCATGGTTCGCGGCAAGGGGCCTGAGTCGGTACTTCCCGAGCTGGGGATCCTCGCCGGCTTCGCGATCGTGGTCTCGCTGGTGGCGGCGAGGCTGTTCCGCTGGGACGAGGTCTGAGCCCTAGATAGCGGGGGAGGGCTGGCACACCGACGACTCCAGCAGCGCGAGGACATGCTCGGGCGGCCCGGGCATCGCGTAGTGCCAGCCCTGTGCGGTGTCGCAGCCCAGCGTGCGTAGCCGGGCGGCCTGCTCCCGCGTCTCCACGCCCTCCGCCGTGACCGTCAGGTGCAGCGTGTGCGCCAGTTTGATGAGGGTCGCCACGATCTCCTTGTCGACCGGGTCGGGGCAGTCCGGCGGCCGTAGCCCGGCGACGAAGGAGCCGGCCAGCTTGAGGCTGTGTACCGGCAGGCTGCGCAGGTACGCCAGGTTGGAGTACCCGGTGCCGAAGTCGTCGATCGCGATCTTGACCCCGAGGCGGGCCAGCGCGTGCAGGGTCTCCAGCGGCCGCCCGGAGGTACCCATGACAGCGCTCTCGGTCAGCTCCAGCTGCAGGCTGCCCGGGTCGAGCCCGGTCTGCTCCAGGATGGCGCTGACCTCCGCGACGATGCTCGGGTCCTGAACCTGCCGGACGGCCAGGTTGACGCTGGTAACCAGGTCGATGTCCGGGTACTGCTGCCGCCAGGCGGCGGCCTGGCGGCAGGCCTCGCCCAGCACCCACTGTCCGAGCGGGACGATCAGGCCGGTCTCCTCACTCAGCTCGATGAACCGGTCCGGCCCCAGCAGCCCGAGCTTCGGGTGTCGCCACCGCACGAGTGCCTCGACGCCCATCACCGTCTCGTCCTCCAGCCGGACCAGCGGCTGGTACTCGACGAGGAACTCGCCGCGTTCGAGCGCGGCGGGCAGGCCGGCGGACAGTTCGAACTTGGTCACCTCGCGGGCGTGGCGGTCGGCATCGAAGAGCGCCCAGCGGTTCTTGCCGTCCCGCTTCGCCCAGTGCAGCGTCGTGTCGGCCGCCTTCATCAGCTCGGTTGCGCTGGTGGTGTGGGCGGCGCGCTCGACCACCCCGACGCTGGCGGAGACGGTGATCTCGTGCCCACCGAGCTGGACCGGCGCGCGAACGGCGGCGAGCGCGGCCTCGGCGATCTCGACGAGCTGGTCCGGCCCGGCGGAGCGCTCGACGAGGACGACGAACTCGTCACCGCCGGTACGCGCGACGAGCTGTCCCGGACCCGAGATCGAGGAGTGCAGCTGGCGCGCGACCGCCAGCAACAGGTAGTCGCCCATGTCGTGGCCGAGGGTGTCATTGATCATCTTGAAACCGTCGACATCGAGGTAGCAGACGCCGACTCGGGCGTCGTCGTCGGCGTCGTCGAGGATCTGGCCGAGGCGTTCGAAGAAGAGCGTCCGGTTGGGCAGTTGGGTCAGCGGGTCGTGCAGGGCCTGATGGCGCAGCCGGGTCTGGAGGTGGTGCCGCTCGGTGATGTCCTCGACCATGGTGACGACGTACCGAGGCTGTCCGTCCTGGTCGCGGATGAGGGAGACGGCGAGATCGGTCCACACGATCTGGCCGTCCTTGCGGTAGTACGGCTTCTCCAGCCGGAAGTGCTCCCGCTCGCCGCGCGTGAGTGCCCGGTAGGCGTCCCAGATGCCGGGGGCGTCCTCGGGGTGGATGAACTCGTCCACCGTGAGTTGGCGGAACTCGTCGACGGTGTACCCGAGCATGTCGCAGGTGGTCTGGTTGACGTCGACGATCTTGCCCTCGATGTCGGCGATCGCGATCCCGATCACCGCGCCGGCGAAGACCGCCTGGAAGCGGGCCTCGCTCGCCCAGCGCGCCGCCTCCGCCTCGGAGCGGGCCAGCATCGCGGCGGCGCGGATCTCCTCCTGCTCGGCGAGGGTCCGCTCACGCAGCGCATGCGCGTACCCCGCTGCCAGAGCGCTCTGCAGCGCCGGCGCGCGGGTGCATTCGCCGACGTCGCTCAGTTGCTCGGTGAGTACGCGCAGTGTGTGATCGAGCGATGCCGGCTGCGTGAAGTGCGCCTTGACGAGTGCCACCCCCACCTCGAACCCGACCGACGCCTCGAAGGTGTCCGCGGTCGCGGCCGACAGCAGCCGGGCGGCCAGGCCGGTCAGGTACGAGCGCAACTCCGCCGGGGTCATGGAGACGAAGCTCGTCCCGGCTATGGCGCGCGCCCAGGCTCGCGCGAGCCGCTCCGGTGTCGGTCCGGGGGCGGCGCGGACGGCCGGCTCCGGCTGGGCGGCCGGCACGGTTGCCACCTCGCCGTCCGGCCCCGCGCTGCCGGATTCCTGCCGCGCTCGCACTTGACTGGTCACGTCGGGCATGGCATCGAGTTCCGGTGGGGCGAATCGGTGGTCGGCGATGACGGGGCGTCAGCCGCCGCACGAGGATGCATAAACGTGAGTGACTGTAGCCGGTCCACTTCGACGTGGCTCGGAACCCGGTTCGGCCGCCTCACGAAAACTCCCTCCCCGGTTTCCGTACAAGCAAGCGTTGCGAGCATACGGGTTGGTCAAGCGGGAGGGAACGGGTACGGCGCAGCGTTGATTGAAGGGTTTCCTTACGTTAATGAAATGCAACGGAGGGTGTTGGATCAATCCCTCCGGGCCACCGCCGCCAGTGCCGGGTTCTCGCGGGCGGCGGGCTCATCGGGCGACTCCGGTCGCCATTCGGACAGTCGAACCACCCCCGGTTCGACCAGGGTGAGGTCGCCGAACAGGCTGGACAGTTCGTCCGCGGTCCGGGGGACGATCGGCGTCGAGGAGCGTTTGTACAGGCCCAGCGCCTGGTCCTGGGAACTGTCCAACCCTTCGGCGCCCATGTGGGACACCACGAGGTGACTGCCCGGTGCGATCGCGCCGGAGTACCCGGCCACGATGTCGGCCGGGCGGTCGGAGTCGGGTACGAAGTGCAGCACGGCGACCAGCAGGAGACCAACCGGTTGATCGAAATCGATGTGCTCGCGAAGCTTCGGGTCGGCGAGCACTCCCGCCGGCTGGCGCAGGTCGGCCCGAATCACCGTCGCATGTGGATTGTTGGCGAGGATCGCGCGACTGTGCGCGTACGCGACCGGGTCGATGTCGACGTAGACCACCTCGGCGGTCGGGTCAGTGCTCTGCGCCACCTCGTGCACGTTGCCGACCGTCGGGATCCCCGAGCCGAGATCGATGAATTGACGGATGCCGAGACCGCACAGATAGCGCACCGCCCGCCGCAGGAACGCCCGGTTCTCCTGCGCGGCCGCCGGGGCGTCGGGCATCGCCTGCATCACCTGTTCGGCGAACTCCCGGTCCACCGCGAAGTTGTGCGATCCACCGAGGTAGTAGTCGTAGACGCGGGCCACGCTCGGTCGCTCGACGTTGACGTCCTCCGGAGCCCAGGTCGGCCGCTCCACGCGGATCTCCCTCCGTCACCCAGCGCACCCTCGCCTCGACGCGTTGTCGCCGAGCATAGCGGCCAGGGCCGCTGGAGTCGCCTGCCAAAAAAGCCGGGTCGGCCGCTCTCCGGCGGCCGACCCGGCTTCTACTGTGGAGGCACTGCCAGCCGAGCTTGCTGCATCCGCTTGAGCTCGCCGGGGTGGTGGCTTGACCACGAAAATCGCTCATCTAAATTTGCTGGCTATGACGCGGGTGCGCGCCTGATGCGGTACGCCAACCTGGCCCTGCGGTTCGCGCTTGAGCTGGCCGGCCTCGCCGCGTTCGGGTACTGGGGGTTTGTTGCCGGATCCGGTCTGCAGCTGAAAGTGCTGCTCGGCCTCGGCACACCCGTCGTCGCCGCGGTGCTGTGGGGACTGTTCGCCGCACCGAAGGCCGCTGTGCCGATGCCGGGCGCGGCGAAGCTCGTCTTCGAGCTTCTGTGGTTCGGCGCCGCCGCTGCCGCGCTGGCCTTCGCCGGCCGTCTCTGGCTCGCGGCGGCGCTCGTCGCGCTGTACGCGGTCAACCGGGTCCTGATGTACGTGTGGCATCAGTGAGCGTCCGCCTGTGGCGAACGGTCCTGTCGGTACTGGCGGAAGTCGGGCAGGCTCCAGGGGTATGCGACTACTCGTACTGGGCGGGACCGCCTTTCTCGGCCGGGCCGTTGTCCGCGCGGCGCTCGCGGCCGGTCACGATGTGACGTGCGCCGCGCGCGGTGTCTCCGGTGAGCCGGAGAGCGATGCGAGGTTCGTGCGGGTCGACCGCGACGCGGCCGATGGCCTGGCCCCGCTGCGCGGGCTGGAGTTCGACGCGCTCATCGACGTGGCACGGCAGCCCAGCCACGTTCGCCGGGCGGTGGCCGAGTTGGCGCCGCGCGTCGGCCACGCCGTCTACGTGTCGAGTTGCTCGGCGTACGCCGACCAGCGCACACCGGGCCAGCGGGCCGCGGACGCGCCGGCACTCGACCCGGCACCGCCGGAGGTCGACGATCCCGCGGAAGCGGAGTCCTACGGCGCCCGCAAGGTCGCCGGTGAGCGCACCTTCGTGGACGGCTTCGGCGCCGACCGGACTTTCATCTGTCGGGCCGGACTGATCATCGGGCCCGGGGACGACACCAACCGCTTCGATTACTGGGTCACCCGGTTGGCGCGCGGCGGCGAGGTGCTCGCGCCGGGCTCGCCCGACGATCTGGTGCAGTACATCGACGTGCGGGACCTGGCCGACTGGCTGGTGCGGGCGGGACGGGACCGCCTCGCCGGGGTCTACGACGGGATCGGCAGGCCGGTCGGCCGCGAGCATTTCCTGACCCACGTTGCGGTGGGCGTGGCGAGCAGAGTCCAGCTGACCTGGGTTGACCAGGAGTTCTTGCTGTCGGAAGGCGTACGGCCCTGGATGGGGGAGCGGTCGCTTCCGCTGTGGCTGCCGCTGCCCGAGTACGCCGGATTCCTCAGCCGCGACGTCTCCGCGTCCCTCGACGCCGGCCTGCGGACCCGTGACGTCGCCGAGACCGCCCGGGACACCATCGCCTCGCTGCGCACCTTGCCCGCGGCGGCCGGCACCGACGCCGGACTCTCCCCGGAGGACGAGGTCAGCCTGCTGGAAAAGTGGCACGACCGTACGTCTTGATCTTTAGCTGTCGGTTTTGATGCCGTCTCGGGGGAATTCTCCTAGCGTCTTGAGCGTTGTTCTCAGAGTGCCGGGGATCTGGACGAAGTGATACCTGTACCAGGGCATCCGTCCGGACGGCCGTGACGAACTCTTTTGAACTCAACTGAACCTGTGCAGCTCCCCGCGCGTTTGGGTAAGTGGTGTACATCTCATCGGTCGGTACGTGGATTGATGGGTGAACTGGAATCAAACGGAGACCTTTCCTGTTGTGAAGGGGGCAGCACCCGGGGGGTGTCCGGTTTGAGAGCGGACAGCGCGGGCACGCGATAAGACGACGGGGGAGGGCCCGAAGTGGAGAACATGACGGCGATGCGGACGGGCGAGGTCGCTGAGGAGCGCGACCTGGTCGGCGTATACCTGCACGAGATCTCCAAGACGCCGCTTCTCGACGCCGCGCAGGAGGTCGTACTCGCCAAGGCTGTTGAAGCCGGGCTTTACGCGGAGCAGCTGCTGGGGAACGGGGAGTCGTTCAAGGAGGCCACCCGCAGCGAGCTCGAGCGCCTGGTCACGGACGGTGAGCGTGCGAAGGACCAGTTCATCCGAGCCAACCTGCGGTTGGTCGTGTCGATTGCCCGCCGGTACGTCCGGTCCGGCATGCCGATGCTCGACCTGATCCAGGAGGGCAACACCGGCCTGGTCCGGGCAGTGGAGAAATTCGACTACGTACGCGGGTACAAGTTTTCGACGTACGCCACGTGGTGGATCCGTCAGGCGATCAGCCGGGCGATCGCTCAGCAGGAGCGCACGGTACGGCTGCCGGTGCACCTGGTGGAGGACGTCAACCGGATGCGCAGCGTGGCGCGCCAGCTCACCCGTGAGCACGGCAACGAGCCGGAGCCGGAGCAGCTGGCAGCAGCTCTGGGCGTACCCGTGGAGCGAGTCAACGAGCTTAAGCGCTGGTCGCAGGACACGGTCTCGCTTGACACCCCGGTCGGCGACGACGGCGACACGAACCTCGGCGACCTGGTTGCCGACTCGGACGCGCCCTCGCCGGAAGACCTGGTCCTGGCGGCTCTCGAGCGCCAGCGAATCGAGAGCCTGCTGAACCACCTGGATGACCGGTCCGCCGGCATCATGCGGGCGCGGTACGGGCTCGAGGACGGTCGGGAGCACTCCCTGACCGAGGTGGCATCCCGGTTCTCGCTGTCGCGGGAGCGGATCCGCCAACTGGAGATTCAGGCCCTCGGCCGGCTGCGTGAGCTCGCTCGCGCAGAGGGCATGCAGGCCGCCTGAGCCAACTTCGCTTAGCCGACAAGAGCCGGCCCCGGTTTACCGGGGCCGGCTCTTTCGCGTCTATACGGGCGGGCGGGTCTATGCGGGCGGGCTGGTCTATGCGGGCCGGCTGGCGACGAGGAACAGGCGTGGGAAGGGCAGCACCGTGCCGTAGTCGCGGCGCGGGTACTCCTGGCGCAGCCGCTGCGCCACGTCGGCGCGGAAGCGGGCGGCTGCTGCCGGATCGCCGGCCAGCGCGTCCAGGTAGGGCCGCAGGCCGGTGCCGGAGAACCATTTGAGCACCGGGTCGGTGCCGGGCAGGATGTGCAGGTACGTCGTCTGCCAGGCGTTGACGGCCAGTCCGCTGCCGAACAGTACGTCGAGGTACTCGTCGACCGGGCGCACCGGATTGACGCTGCGTGGGCCGGTGGCGGACGCCGCCGCGCGCAGCCGGTCGGCCCACTCCGGTGCGCGGGTGACCGCGCGGAAGACCTCCGCCGCTGGCGTGTCGTCGATCGTCGGCACCTGGATCGCCAGCGCGCCGCCCGGGCGCAGCGCTGCCGCCCAGGCGGGCAGGGCGGCGAGGTGATCGGGTACCCACTGCAGGGCGGCGTTGGAGACGATCACGTCGACGGACTCCGGCGCGGGCCGCCACTGTGCGATGTCGCCGAGGCCGAACTCGAGCCGGCCGGGCCGGGTGAGCCGGGTCGCCGCCGAGATCATCTCCGATGAGGAGTCGAGACCGTACACGTGGGCGCCCGGCCAGCGGTCGGCCAGCGTGGCGGTGACGGTACCGGGGCCGCAGCCGAGGTCGACGACGCGCGCCGGCGCGGACGTGGGGATCTGGGCGACCAGGTCGTGGAACGGGCGGGACCGCTCCGCGCCGAACAACTCGTACTGTGCGGGGTCCCAACTCACCGGAAAAGCATGATCGCGGGGGACCGGAGTGTCCAGTCCCCCGCGATCGTGACGTGCTCTTTAGCGAACCCGGCCGTACCCGTACGGCGACATCATGTCGACGCTGGCGAGCTTCACGTGCTCGCCGGGCTGCGGCGCGTGGATCACCTGGTTGTTGCCGACGTAGATCGCCACGTGCCCCAACCCGGAGTAGAACACCAGGTCACCGGGTTGCAGCTGACTACGGGAGATGCGGGCGGTCTGGTTGTACTGCATCGCGGCGTTGTGCGGCAGGGACTTGCCGGCCGACTCCCACGCCGCTGCGGTGAGTCCGGAGCAGTCGTACCCGTTGGGTCCGGACGCGGCGTAGACGTACGGCTTGCCGATGGCGCCGTACGCGAAGCGGACCGCGGCGCCGGCGCTGCCGGCGATGTTCGGGGCCGCGACGGCGGCCGGCTTCGGTGCGGTCGCGGACCCGAAGGCCTTCTGGCGCAGCTCCATCAGCTTGGCGAGATCGCCCTCGATCTTTGCCTTCTGGTCGGCCAGGCTCTGCTGGGCCGCCCGCTGCTGGTTGAGCAGATCGTCGAGCTTCTTCTTCTCGGCGTCGTACTGCTCCTTGGCCTGGGCGTAGCCCTGGATCTCACGCTGCTGGGTGCTCGCGATGCGGTTGAGCGAGGTGAGGTCGCCGAGGAGCGTGCCGGGAGACGTGTCTGACAGCAGCAGCGCCATCGACGACGGGCCACCGCCCTTGTACGCCTGTACGGCAATTTTTCCCACGTTGGCGTACGCCGAGTCGACCTTGGACTGCAGCGGCGCCAACTGTGCATTGAGGGCGTCGGCAGCGGTCTGGGTCGTCTTCAGCTGTTCACCGACCCCGTTGTACTGCTCGACGACCTTTTCGAGCGCACTGGAGGACTGGTTGATCTGCTGCTGCAACTCGGCTGGGGAAGGCTCCGCGTTGGCCGCCGCCGCAGGGGCGAGGACGGCCGCCGTCGTCGCGCCCAGGAGCACGGCGCGCAGCAGTCGTGGCACTACAGGCACAAAACACCCTTCTTCCCTACCGCCTACCGAGTTAGCTGACGGGTTCGGGCCGGAAGAAGGTGGCCCTACCGCAGCGAGCTGCGGATTCACCCCGTGACGGTCGGTTCTTCGACCGTCGATTGGGTCCCCGGTTCACACCCGCGCCGATGGTCCGGCGACGGGCTGTTGCGATTCGGCGGTGCTGGCTCGTTGCCACCCCGGTTGGGTGGCCGACTATCGAGCAGGCTAGACCAACCTAACGTGATCTTGGCGGTATCGGAAGTGCTCCGGGTCCGATACGGGTGCTAGCTCCCTCACTTCGGCGAAAGTCGCGATTACTCATCGTTCTTGTGGCATAGCAGAACGTCATTTCAGGGCACCCTTGTGACCGTCTACTTGAGCTGGTAGGCCGCCGGTTCTGCCTGGTGAGGGCGTGTCCTGTGGATGTGGGCCGCTTAACTGTCGCGCGGGCCCAATGTCGGGACCGTGGGGGGACCGAGACAATCAACACAGTTATGAACGCGAATACGATTGCAGCTCGGCCGGGCCGGGGTGCGCGATACACAAAGTAGCTTGTCGGCAACTGTCAGTTGGGATGGATCGCGCGGTGCAGCAGCGAGCGCGCTGCCGCCAGTACCGGTCCCCGGTCGCCGAGGTCGCGGGCCACAAGCGCCGGCGGCGAGCACCGCGACGAGCGCGGCCGTGTCGGCCATATCGGCATAGCGGCGTAGCGTGTCCGGCATGAGGTGGCGCGCCTGTTGAAAACGGCTCAACAACACCGCCGGTTCGGTCCGGTCGGTGGCCTTGGACTCCAGGTACTGGCTAATCGACACCAGCATCCGCTTGTCCGACCGGCTGGCAGCCGCGTTGGGCAGCGCCGACGGATCGGCGGCGACGGCACGCTCGTCGCGGACCCGGTCGATGTCGCGGAACCTGACCCGGGCATCGAGAGCCGGCGGGCCCGCCGGTCTGGCCAGTTCACCCCTCTTGTACCAAAATGAAGGTAGTGTCTGGATAATACGTTTGGTGATTGATAATGGGTGAACGCTCTGAGGGACAGCCGCGCCAATTTCCTGGTGAGGATCGCGGCTGCGCCACGGGGGTCGCGGATTCGGTTCGCGGCTGCGCCGCGGAGACCGAGACGCTGCTAGCGGCGATCGTGCAGTCGTCGCACGACGCGATCGTCGGCATGACCCTCGACGGGGTCGTCACGACCTGGAACCCGGCCGCACAAGCGCTGTTCGGCTACGCCTCCGACGCGATGATCGGCCAGCACGTGAGCCTGCTCTGGCCGCCCGAGCGGCGCGCCGAGGAGGAGAAGGTCATCACCTGTCTCGGCCGGGGGGAGCGGGTCGAGCGCTACCGCGCCTGGCGGTTGCGCAGCGACGGCAACCGCGTGGAGGTGTCGGCGACGGTATCGCCGATCGTCGACGCGGGCGGTGCCGTCATCGGTGTCTCCACGATCTGTCGAGCCATCGGTGAGCAGGAGCGGCTGTACGAGATGGCCCAGTTGGAACAGCTGGAGAACCGTCTGCAGCAGGCGCAGCGGATGGAGAGTCTGGGACAGCTTGCGGGCGGCGTCGCGCACGACTTCAACAACCTGCTCGCGGTGATCGTCAACTACGCCGCATTCGTATCCGAGGAGCTCGAGACGGCGGCCACCGCCGATCCGGACCGCTGGCACTCGGTGGCCCGCGACATGCAGCAGATCCAGCGCGCCACCGAGCGGGGAATCGCGCTGACCCGCCAGCTGCTCGCGTTCGCGCGGCGAGAGGTGGTGCGTCCCCGCGTACTGTCCATCAACGCGGTCGTCACCGACGTCAAGGAGTTGCTGGTCCGCTCGATCAGCGAGCATGTCCAGCTCGTCACGCGGCTGCTGCCCGGACTGTGGCCGGTCAAGGCCGACCCGGGCCAGCTCGAACAGATTCTGGTCAATCTCGCGGTGAACGCCCGCGACGCGATGCCCGGTGGCGGCACGCTCACGATCGGTACCGACAACATGGTGGTCGGCAACGAGTACGGGGTGCCCGCCGGCCGTTACGTGCGCATCCAGGTGGAGGACACGGGGACCGGCATGCCGCGCGACGTCATCGCGCGCGCCTTCGAGCCGTTCTTCACCACCAAACCGAAGGGCGAGGGGACCGGGCTCGGGCTCGCGACGGTGTACGGCATCGTCAAGCAGTCCGGCGGCGACGTGCAGATCACGTCCGAGCCGGGTGTCGGAACCACGTTCACGATGCTGCTGCCGGTGACCGACGAGGGTGGCCTCGAGGTGGAGACATCGGTGGTCGAGGGGGCGCCGGTTGGTCGTGGCGAGACGGTCCTCGTCGTCGAGGACGAGCCCGCGATCCGTGCGGTGGCCGAGCGCATCCTGCGGCGCGGCGGGTACGAGGTACTGATGACCGGCTCGCCGCTGGAAGCCCTGGAACTGGTCGGAAATCACGACGGCGAGATCCACCTGCTGATCACCGATGTGGTGATGCCCAAGATGCTCGGCAAGGATGTCGCCGAGCGGATCCGGGCGCAGCGGCCGGAGGTCAAGGTGCTGTTCATATCCGGGTATGCCCGGCAGGTGCTCGCGAACAGCGGCACCCTCGTGCCCGGCGTGACGTTGCTGGAGAAGCCGTTCTCCGAGTCGGTGCTGCTGGAAGCGGTACGTCAGGCGCTCGACACCGGCTGACGCTGGTGGTCGATCGGCGTCAGTAGCCGGCGTGCGCGGCCATCGCGCTGTCGACCGCCTCGGTGAGGCTCGTGGGGGTGAATGGCTTGGCCACGACCCACCGCGATGCCCCCTGCGCGTCGTCCGACGCGTCGTAGAGGCCCGACATGTACAGAACCGGGAGGTCCGGTCGCAGCCGGAGGGCCTGGTCGGCCAGTTCGGTACCGCTTCCGCCGGGCATCCGCATGTCGGTGAGTAGCAGGTCGATGCGGCCCGGGTAGTAGCGGCACACGTCGAGTGCCTCCGCCGGACTCTCGGCGGTGAGCACGTTGTGCCCCTGCCGGCTGAGTACCCGCCGGACCGCTTCGAGCAGGTCGGCCTCGTCGTCGACGGCGAGGATCGTCCGCCCCCAGGTCCGGGTGCTCCCTACGTTCGCCATGTCAGTCACTTTACGTATAGTCCCGACTACTGATGTCGTCTATCAGGTCATTTCCCTGTCGTGAGCCGCGCTTTGACCTGGGAAAACCGCCGGAGGCACGGGTCAATCGCGAATGCGAGCGGTTCCGCACAGTAGAACAGTTATTTGCCCCTATTTTGTGCGGCTCGCCGGTACGCGCCGTATTTAGGCATCTTGGTGGTACTCCTGGGTGTCCGGAAGGGTGGTGAAGCGTACGCCGGACTGGCTGTGCCTGGCCGCGTACATGGCCTCGTCGGCGATGTCGATGAGCGTCTCCGGAGCTATCTCGCCGTCGGCCTGCGGGGCGGTCACCACGGCCACCCCGATGCTCGCCCGCACCTCGACCTTCTGGCCGCCGACATCGATCGGTCGGGCCAGGGACTCCGTCACCCGTTGCGCCACCCGCTGGATGTTCTCCGGCCGCCCGGCCTCCTCCAGGATCACGACGAACTCGTCGTCGCCCGGCCGGGACACCGAGTCGCTGTGGCGCACCACCTCGCCCAGGCGTCGTCCGGTCTCGATGAGGACTTCGTCGCCGGCCGCGTGGCCGTACATGTCGTTGATGGATTTGAACGCGTCGAGGCCGACGAAGAGCGCGGCGAGCGTCGAACCGGTGCGGTGACGCCGGGCCAGTGCCTCGTAGAGCAGGTGGGTCAGCAGCCGCCGGTTGGGCAGTCCGGTCAGGGGGTCGTGCAGGGGGCCGCGCGGATCCCGCCGCTGTTCGGTGACATCCCGGTTCACAAGGACGATGCCAGTGTCCCCGTTGATCGGCCCGGCCATGGTGGTCAGGGAAGACATGATCGTCAGCGGTGCGCCGTCGGCGCGTCGCTCGTGCAGTTCGCCGCGCCACTCACCGGCGGCGGCAAGCTCCTCGAACACCTCGTCGGCAGACACGGACACGCCGGTCTCGGTGCAGAAGCGCGTCGCGAGGAGGGCGAAGACGTCGCAGCCCAGTGCCTCGCCGCGCGGGTACCCGTAGACGCGTTCCGCTCCGGCGTTCCAGTTCACGATCCGTCGCTCGGAGTCGCAGGCGATCAGCGCGTCGGAGATGTGCTCCATCAGCTCGCCCTGCCGGCGTAGCTCCTCGACCGCCTCGGTCGAGGCCGCCAGTGCGCGCGCGTTCCGCATCGTCGCGCCGGCCACGTCGGCGAGGTCGTGGATGAAGTCGACGTCGTCGTCGATGAGCGGCTCCCCGTGCGGGCGGGACACCGCTACCGCGCCGGCCAGCCGGTCACCCAGCCGGAGCGGCAGTAGCGTGGCGCCGTCGAGCCAGTCGGCACCGGTCCCGTCGGCCGCGTGGGTGAGCCATTCCTGAAGCGTGGACTCCAGGCGTGCTTGCTGCGCCTCGGAGTGGCTGCTTGCCAGCCTGGTCATCTGTGCGCCGTTGCCGGCGATGGTCCACACCGTGGCGTGCGCGTTGACGATCTGTCCGATCAGGTCAACGACCAGGGCCGTCAGCCGCTGCGGGTCGGCGACGGCGTCCAGGGTCGCCGCGGCCACCTCGACGAAGGCGCGCGTACGGGCGCGCGGGTCGATGGGCGGGCGGGCTAACGAGGTCACGCGGTGCCCATCGGCAGGTTTGCTCCGAATGGGAGAGTTCCGACACTGGTTTCGGTTGGGCCTGCTTTGGGTACCGCCCCCGGCATCGACGCGCGATCACCGAGCCGGCGTTGACGCAAGGCGGTGACGAGCACCGAAGTAAGGCAGGGACGAGCACGCCCGACCGGCGGACCGGCGGGCCGTTGATGGGGAGCGCCGATGTTGATGGAAGCCGACACCACCGCTCTTGCCGGACCGACGGTTTTGCCGGACGCGCCCAATGGCCTTGCGGTGGCGGAGCCGGACAACGCCGGGCCGGCGAAGGTGGATAGCGCGAAGGTGGACAGCGCGAAGGTGGACAGCGCGAGGGTGGGTGCGCCGACGGGCGCCGAGGTTCAGACGGCGAACATCCGTGCCGCGCTCGAGGCGCGCCTGGCGGAGTTGCGTCTCGAGCACCGCGAGCTGATCGCCGACATCACCACCGAGGAGCGGGGACTCCTGGTGCCTGACGCCGGTGACGACGTGGTGGACATCGGCACCAAGGCGTTCAATCGCGAGCAGGAGATCTCGTTGGCCAACGCGGTCCAGGAGCGGATCGAGCAGGCCGAGCGGGCGTTGGAGCGGCTGGAGCGGGGTGGCTACGGCTGGTGTGAAGGGTGCGGCGAGCCGATCCCGCCGGCGCGGCTGGCCGTGTACCCGTCCGCCACGCAGTGCGTGACGTGTAAGCAGCTTGACGAGCGCCGCTGAGCGGTGGGCGCGCGGCGGGCGTAACGCTTCGGGGGGTCGGTGGTACCGGCCCCCCGAAGTCTCCCGGGGGTCGTTACGCCGGCAACGTTTAAGGGGGAAGAATGTTTTCCCTTTCTCGAACCCCCGCATCATAAATTGACAATTCTAAATTGATCGATGGGATGGCAGCATCGCCGTACGCGGTAACCGTTCAACCCCGAACGCCCGCGTGAGCTGGAGCTCCTCACCACCGGAGGTTCGCGTGAGACTCACAAGGTCGTCCTCCCGTCGCGCCGTACGCACCATCGCAGCGGCCGGGCTCGTGGCAGCAACACTGCTCGTCCCATCCATCGCCCAGGCCGCAACGGACCCCGCCATGACCGCAGCCAACGCCGACGAGGCCCAGGCCCTCGCGGCGGGGCTGGGGGAGCGGTCAGCCGGCACCTACCTCGACTCCGTCACCGGAAAGATGGTCGTGACCGTCAGCGACCCCGCAGCCGCGCAGACCGTCCACGCCGCCGGCGCCGTCCCGAAGCGGGTCAGCCACAGCGCCGCCCAACTGGCGGACGCCATGACACAACTGGACCGTACGGCGAAGATCCCCGGAACCGCCTGGGCCACCGATCCGGTCACCAACCAGGTCGTGGTCACCGCCGACAGCACCGTCACCGGAGCTAAGCTCGACCAGCTCAACGCCGCGGTGGCCCGCCTCGGCGACGCGGTCCGGGTGGAGAGCACGCCCGGCACGTTCAGTACGCGCATCTCCGGCGGTGACGCCATCTACACCGGCAGCGCCCGCTGCTCGCTGGGGTTCAACGTCCGTAGCGGCAGCACGTACTACTTCCTGACCGCCGGCCACTGCACCAACATCGGCTCGACCTGGTCCACCGGCTCCGGTGCCGTCCTCGGTACCCGCGCCGGAACCAGCTTCCCCGGCAACGACTACGGGATCGTCCGGTACACCGACACCTCGGTCGCAAAGCCCGGCGCCGTCGGCTCGCAGGACATCACCGCCGCCGGCAACGCGTACGTCGGGCAGACGGTGACCCGGCGGGGCAGCACGACCGGCATCCACAGTGGCCAGGTCACCGCCCTGAACGCGACCGTCAACTACGCCGAAGGCACCGTCACCGGCCTGATCCGGACGACCGTCTGCGCCGAGGGCGGCGACAGTGGTGGTTCGCTCTACGCCGGCAGTACCGCGCTCGGGCTCACCTCCGGTGGCAGCGGCAACTGCAGGACCGGCGGCACTACGTTCTTCCAGCCCGTCACCGAGCCGCTCAGCGTCTACGGCGTGAGCGTCTACTAGGCGCGTACGAAAGGTTGGCGCCCTTCCGCCGGAAGGGCGCCAACCTTTGCCGCTCAACGGTTTCCGGGTGGTGCACCGTCCGGATGTCCCGTAGTCGCAAGGGGTTCTCCTCCCTCGCCGGGTGTGACATCGTCAAGTCATGGTGCCCGGCCTGCCGAGGCTTTCGGGGAAGAGGCGCGTGTTCGCGGCCACCGTGGCGCGCCTGCGGGCCGAGAACGCGGCGCTGCGCCTGGCGGCCGCCGAGCACCAGCGCGTGGCCGCCGAGCACCAGCGCCTGCTGGCGGCCGAGCGGCGACTCACCGAGCAGCTACGGCACATCATCCTGCCCGGGCCGGCGATGCCGTTCATGCTGCCGGGCCTGCAGGTCGCGGTCCGGTACGTACCCGCCTCTCGCGGCGCACCGGTAGGCGGAGACTGGTACGACGCCACTGCGTTGCCCAACGGCAGCGTCATCCTCACCGTCGGCGACGTCGCGGGACACGGACTCACCGCGGCGGCGACCATGGTCGAACTGCGACACGCGCTCGCCGCGCTGACCGTCACCATCACCACCGACCCGGCGGAGCTGCTCGGGTACCTCAACCGGGTGCTGTACGGCCGGCGCGGTGAGCAGCCGCGCACCGCGACCGCGGTCATCGCCCGGTTCGAGCGGACCACGCGGGTGCTGACCTGGGCGCAGGCCGGGCATCCCGCGCCGCTGCTGGTGCGCGGTGGCGCGGTCAGCGAATTGAACCGGCCGACCGGCGCGCTGCTCGGCGCCAGCGTCGCGACCGAGTACAAGACGGCGTCCCTGACCATGGCCTGCCGCGACACGCTGCTGCTCTTCACCGACGGGCTGATCGAGCCGCCGGGAGGTGGGCCAGACGACCGGCTCGACGACGTCGCCGACTCGCTGCTGGCGAGCATCGGCGACGACTGCTCCCTGCCCGATCTGCTGCGCAGGCTCCCGCCGGCGAATCCGGCCGACGACCTGTGCGCGCTGGTCGCCGTGTTCTGAGGAACAGGAGCACTTTACGTACCAGGATTGCGGCACAGCCGGATCCAGCGGTACCCGTAGCCGGCCAGGTCGAGCGCGTCCAGCCGCCCCACCGGGCCATAATCACGGTCGCCGAAGACCTGGTTGGGATCGTCCGCCTCCCCGTACAGCTCGCTCAGGTCGACCCGGACGTCGTCGGTACCGAGGTTGTGCAGGAAGACCATCGTGCCGGTGCTCCCGTCGGCGCGGTGCGCGAGGATGCCCGGCGGCAGCTTCTGATCAATGTGGGCGCAGGTTCCGGCGCTGACCTCGGGACTCTCCCGCAGGGTGCGGATCATCCGCTCGAACCAGCCGAACAGCGAGTCCTGGTCGTGGCGCTGGGCGGTCACGTTGACCTTCTGGTATCCATAATCGCGGCTGTCGACGACCGGCCGGATCGGCTCGTCCGCGCTGGTGAAGCCGCCGTTGGGCGCACGCGACCACTGCATCGGCGTACGGATCGAATTGCGCCCCGGCAGCGCGAGGTCGTCGCCCATGCCGATCTCCTCGCCGTACCGCAGCACCGGCGTACCGCGCAGCGTGAACTGCAGCGAGTACGCGAGTTCGATCCGCCGCCGGTCGCCACCGAGCATCGGGGCAAGCCGGCGGCGGATTCCCCGGTCGTACAGTCGCATGTTCTCGTCCGGACCGAATGCGGCGAAGACGTCCGCGCGCTGCTCCGCGGTCAGCCGGGACAGGTCGATCTCGTCATGGTTGCGCAGGAACGTCGCCCACTGGCCACCTCGCGGCAGCTGCGGGGTGTCGCGCAGCGCCTCGATGATCGGCTCCGGGTCCTGGCGGGCCAGGGCCAGCATCAGGCGGCCGTTCAGCATGAAGTCGAACAGCATGTGCAGTCGGCTGTTGGAGCCACCGGCGTCGGCGAAGTATCCGGGGAGCCTGTCCGGCTCCACGTTCGCCTCGGCGAGCAGCACCGCGTCGCCGCGGCGCCACTGGACGTGCTGGCGTAGCTCGGTGAGGAAGTCGAAATCCATCGGGCACGGGTTCTTGCCCGGCTCGGTCAGCTCGATGATGAACGGCACGGCGTCCATGCGGAACCCGGCGACCCCGAGTTGCAGCCAGAACGCCATGATCTTTTTGACCTCTTCGCGTACCCGTGGGTTGTGGTAGTTGAGGTCGGGCTGGAAGTCGTAGAAGCGGTGGTAGAACCAGGCCTTCGCGGTGCGGTCGTAGGACCAGGTCTCGCGCTGTTCACCGGGGAAGACCATGCCCTGGTGCCGATCGGGCGGCTCGCTGTCGGTCCAGATGTACCAGTCGCGGTACGGGGAGTCGGGTGACGAGCGGGCCGACCGGAACCACGGGTGCTCGTCGGAGGTGTGGTTGACGACCAGGTCGATCATCACGCGGATACCGCGGTTGGACGCCTGGTGCAGCAGTTCGGCGAAGTCGCCGAGGCTGCCGATGCGAGGGTCGACGGTGTAGAAGTCGGTGATGTCGTAGCCGTCGTCGCGGCCGGGTGAGGGGTGGATCGGGTTCAGCCACAGGCAGGTGACGCCGAGGCGGGCCAGATAGTCCAGGCGCCCGATCAGGCCGCGCAGGTCACCGATGCCATCGCCGTCGGAGTCGGCGAACGTCTCCACGTCGAGGCAGTAGATAACCGCCTCTTTGTACCAGTACTCGCTCATCGGCGTCCGTCTCTCCACGTGGTCGAGGGGGCGGTTTCTATGTGCCCGCCCCCTCGGTCGCCGCAAACGTCAGAGAGATCGAATCGCGTCGAAGGTGACGTCGAGCCGTGCCGGACCGCGGAGATTGATGTTCGCCTTGTACTCCACTGGCTCCAGCAGGCGTGGCGCGACAATTCGCTGCGCGAACGCGTCCAGGGCGACGGCCGACTCCAGTCGGGCGAGCCCGGCGCCCAGGCAGAAATGGATCCCGGCGGCGAAGGCGAGGTGCCCGCCCGGCTTGCGGGTGATGTCGAAGCGGTCCGGCTCGTCGAATACGTCCGGATCACGGTTCGCCGCCGCGATCAGCAGTACGGCGATGCCGCCGTCGGGTACCTCCACCTCACCGACGGGCAGCGTGCCGCGGGCGGCCCGGGTCGTCATCTGTACCGGCGGGTCGTAGCGCAACGTCTCCTCGGTGCACCCGTCGACGAGATCGGGGCGGGCCCGCAGGGCATCGAGCTGGTCGGGGTGGCGCAGCAGCGCCAGGACGGCGTTGGCTATCAGGTTGGTCGTCGTCTCGTGCCCCGCGACCAGCAGCAGTACGCACGTCGCGAGCAACTCCTCCTCGTTGAGCTTGTCGCCCTCGGACTCGGCGTGGACCAGCAGCGACAGCAGGTCCTCGCGCGGGTGGGTGCGCCGCTGTGCGATCAGTGTGGAGAAGTACCGGTTGAACTCCGTCCGCGCGCCCTCGGCCACCGCCACCCGCTCCGGGTCCGGGTCGGTGAACTGCGGGTCGAGCCCGCGGGCGAGCTGCGCCGACCAGGCCCGGAGCCGCTCATGGTCCTCGGCCGGTACGCCCAGCAGTTCGCTGATGATCTGTACGGGGAGCGGGTACGCCAGGTCGTCGATCACGTCCATGCGCCCCTGTTCCGCCACCCGCCGAAACAGTGAGTCGACGATTTCGGTGATCCGGGGGCGCAGCGCCGTCACGACCCGTGGGGTGAACGCCGAGGAGACCAGGCGCCGCAGGCGCGTGTGGTCGGGCGGGTCCAGCGACAGGAACGACAGGGTCGAGATTTCCAGGTTGGGCGCGGTGAGCGCCGAACGGTACCGCTCGCTGCTGGCGTGCGGGTGGCGCAGTACGGCGGAGCAGTCGCGGTGCCGGCCCGTCACCACCAGCAGGCCATCGATCAGCGGGAGCGGCGAGGCCTCTCGCATCTGGCGTAGGAGGGGGTACGGGTCGGCGCGGAGAGCCGGGTCGGCAAGCATGGTGAGGTCGATCGTCGGCGATGTCATAGTCATAGACTGACGCCTATGTGGTGCGGGTGGAAGGTCCGCTCGATAGGTAGAACATCGCAGATAGCGCGAGGCGCCGCCGTCCGTGACGGGTCACGGACGGCGGCGCCTGATGCGTGCGTACTACCGCTGGCCGGCCGGGGCCTGCTGGGTCGGGTACTGCTGGGTCGGGTACTGCTGGGCCGGGGCCTGCTGGGTCGGGTACTGCTGGGTCGGGGCCTGCGTGCGCGGGTTCTGCTGCGCCGGCTGCTGGGGGGCGGTGCCCGGCCGGCTCGGCTGGGTCGAGCGCTGGCCGTTGCCGGCGGCGGGCCGGCTCGGCTGGGTGTACGGGCGGTCGCTGGGTGCCGTGCTGGGACGGTCGGCACCCGACCAGCCCGGCCAGCTCGGCGAGCCGCTGGGCCGTCCGGCGTCCTCCGGGCTGTAGCTCCGGCCGTCCGTGCCGGGGTGCTCGCCGTCCTTGTCGAAGGTCGCGCTGACGCTCGGCGCGGGGGCGGGCGTCGTGGGCTTCTGGTTACCGGCCGGGTAGTCCGGGATCACGCTGTGCACGGTGCGGTCGAACGGCTGCTGCAGCGGCTCGGGTAGGGCGCCGGCGGCGCCGGCGCCACCGATGCTCGCCACGGCGACGGTGCTCACGGCGGCGGCCTTGGCCGCCCAGCCCAGCGCCACAAACTTGCCGACCATGGTGGCGAATGCGGTCTCGATAGCCATCTTCTTCTGTCTCCACTTCGGTAGTCCGGCCACCTGCCGCCGTGCGGCAGGCCCGTGAACGTTGCTTGCTGCCGTCGCCGGCAGGTCGCCCTTTTCGGTGAAGACGCCGGTGGCCAACATCGCCGCCAGACGGGGACTCGGCTGTCCGGGTCGGGTGCCGGCCGAGCGCAGCGCCGCGGTGAACGCGGTCAACTCCGGCTCGGTGGCGAAGGCCCGACGCCCGGTCAGCAGAGCTTCGACAGTGGCATCGTCGATGCGGTCTCCGGTCATCTCGCCCCCGTAATCTCGGAACCGCTCGCTGGAGGTACGGACTGTGACGTGAGTCTCACTCGAAGTGAAGTGATGGCGCGGCGTTGCAGCTGTTTCACCGCGCCCGTGCTCTTGCCCATGATCTCCGCGACCTGCTCGGTGCTGAGGTCGCCGAGCACGCGGAGCAGTACGACGGCCCGCTGGTCGGAGGGCAGTTCCGCGCAGACCTGCCGGACCCAGCCCTCTTCGAGTCCGGCCAGGACGTCGGATTCGACATCGTCGCCGGGCATCGACTCCAACACGTCGTCGGAGGTCAGGTGCGGGGTTTTGGCCAGGCGGCGACGTTCGTCCAGTAGCCGCCGGTGGGCGATGGTGAAGACCCACGAGCGGAACCCCGCCTCGTCGCCCTCGAAACGGGGCAGCCCAGAGAAGACTCCGATGAACACTTCGCTGGCCAGGTCATCCGGCTCGACCGCGCCCTGCATCCGCAGGTAGCCGGTCACCTGGCCCGCCAGGTCGGCGTACAGGCGCTCGAATGCCCATGGTGAACCTGCCCGCGCTGCCGCGAGCACAGAAGCGAACACCTCACCGAGCACCAGCGCCCAAACCGTCGATCGTGCGGAATCTGCGATCACATCGGTCCGGGCGCCGGGAAGCTGATTCTTTTTCGTGGCTGCAGTTCGGCCGGGGCGCGGGTGGCGGCCCGCTGCCCCGACGAGCCCGTACGCTCAGGTCACGTGAATGTGCGACGCGATGGCATCGCCGATCCCCTTCTGGACCCGGGGATCGAGCATCGCGTTCAGGATGGCGGTGTTGAGCTGGTCCTGAGTCGGTGCCTGAGCATTGCCGGTCGGAATATTGCCAACGGCGGTCGCGAGGCCGTCAAGCTTGGTAAGAGAGGTCTTCACGTCCGTGGCGATGCCGGGGATCGGCCACCACAGGGCCCGCTCGATTCGCGGTAGATACTCCTGGATCGGCTCGTTGCCGATGAGTACGCCCATCAGGTCGTCTCCTCCGATGACCATTGCTTGGAATTGCGCGAGGGTGCCCCGGAACGCATCGCCGTCGCAGCTGGGCTGGGAGCCGATCGTGAGCCTGCTGCCGAATTGCAGGATGGTCGGCGTGCGGCGGGAGTAGGGCGTCCAGCCCGATGAGTCGTCGCCCGGGTAGGCCTGTCGATATGGTGCCGCGGGATTGGTGCCGTACGACGATGCCCACAGCGGATCGTCGCCGGGGATCGTGTCGCCGTACGCCCATCGCGGGGCGTAGTGGATGACCCATTTACCGGTCTGGCTGCGGAGCAGGTCGCAGGCCTGAGCCCCGTACTGTGGCGCCACGTCGTCGTAGCCCCAGTGCTCGGTGTCGACCTGGATGAAGAACTGAGGCGTGGACCGCCACCACGGGGTCTGCGCATCGAGGTAGTTCAGAAAGTAGCTGACCTGTTCTGCGATCGCTCCGTGGCCGTTGTTTCCCGGGGTGCGTGGGACCAGGTACGCCCCCATGCAGGGCACCCCCGCCGCGCGTGCCCGGTTGAGCGCTTCCCCGTAATGGATGTGTTGGGTTCGGGTACCCTCCGTCGCTTTGTGGGTGAAGAACGTGATGCCGTCGCGAACTGCCGCCGCGACGTCCATGGGGCCCCGGTCCCAGTCGTAGTCGGACGCGTCAATCCCAGCCGAAAATCGGCATGGCTGCATCACCGCCCCCCCCCCTGCAGGTCGGTTCGTCGTTGATTCTCGGTGCCGTCTTTTTCGGTGCCGTCTTTTTCGGTGTCGTCGCCGAATGAGCCCACGCACTTGAAGGCAGCCGGATAGGCGCTGTCCGAATAAATTCGGTTTCATGGATTGTCCGGCCGTGCTCTCGCCGGGGCTGTCGGGGCCTTTCGCCCACGCCGCTCGCTGTCGAGATACGAAGCGGGATTACGCAAAATATAGAGCCCTATACTGAGCGTAGTCAAGAGATCACTGAACCTAAGCTGCTCGCCGGCCGTGTCATGTCCTATGTGGAGTAGGTGGTTGGGGTACGCTCCGTTATCTCCGTCCACCCAGGGATCGTCGGTAAGCGGGGGAGCAGCGATGGCAGTGCTGGGAAGCGTCGTCAGGTACATCATCAGTGCCACTGATGAGGAGGCGATTCGCCGCCGGGCCTCGTTCGGACCGGCGACGCCTGTGCAGTCTCCGCCGGTGGCCGGGGATGAACTGCCCGCCCTGGTGACCAAGCACTACGGAGCCGAGCCAGGCGTTGAGGTGGTCGACCTGATGCTCGAGCTCGACGGGGTCGGGGCGTACTGGGTCGGAGCGGTGCGGCAGGGCAACAAGGGGGAGCCGGGCAGTTGGTGGTAGCTGCTCGTGGCGGGCCGGTGAGAGGATCACATCTCTCAGGATTAGCTAGTCGCGGTCGATAGGTGGCTGACTACTAACCGCTGCGTCGCCGCGATAGGACTACGAGCCAACGCCATGACCGCTGCACCGCCATACGCCGCCTCGACGGCCCCGAACCGCCGGGTACGGGTGATCCGTCGCAGCAACGCGTACAGTGCGGTCGGTCCGGTCCTGGCCATCAGCTACGTCGTCGGCACCTGGGGCGCGCCGCGTCGGCTGCTGATGCTCGCGGTGATCGGTGCCATGCTGAGCGTGGCGGTTTTCGGCTCGTGGCAGGCCGAGCGGATCGCCCGTACCCGGGCGCGGGTGCCCCTCCAGTTCTGCGGCGTCGTCGCCAGCCTCACCGGCTCGGCCGTGCTCGGTCTGCTCGACGGCGGTGTAGCGAGCCCGATCGGCGCGCTGATCCCGTTCTCGCTGATCTTCCTTGCGATCCTGGTGCCGCCGCGACCGTTCGTTGCCGTCGCGGCCCTGGGGCTGGTGGCGTACTGGACCGTCGTGATCCTCGGCGACCCGGCCCCGCCCGGGTACCCCTTCGCGCATACGCTGGCCTTCGGCGGCATCGCGTACCTGTGTCTCCGGCACTCGCGCGTGCTCGCGTCGCTGCGGCGCCGCCTCGCCGAGATCTCCCGGATCGACCCGCTGACCGGTTGCCTGAATCGGCGCGGATTCGACGAGCGGCTGGAAGAGGAACTCGCCAAGGCGACACTCACCGGTGACTCGGTGACCCTGATCCTCATCGACCTGGACAGGTTCAAGGAGATCAACGACAGCTACGGCCACCACGTCGGGGATGAGCTGCTGACCTGGACCGCCCGTACGCTCAGCGCTGAGCTGGGCCCCCATGATGCGGTCGGCCGGATCGGCGGCGACGAGTTCGCGGTCATCCTCGGCGGCTCGGATCCCGGCCCTTCGGCCGTCGTCGGCCGGCTTCGGGGTGCCATTCAGGACACCACGCCGGCCAGCTTCGGCCACGCCAGCTTCCCCGCCGACGCCTCCACGATCGCGGAGCTCAAACACATCGCTGACGAGCGGGTGTACGCCGACAAGGCGACCCGCGACCGGCCCGTCCCCTCGGCGGCTGCGGTGGAGGCCGCGGTGACGGCGTTCCGCGGACAGGTCGAGCGGCAGGCCCCGGTAGCCGTCTCCCGCCTGGAACGGCGCCGGAACTCCATCGGCGACGCCGGCCGGTTGTCGGTTCTGAATTGCATCGTGGGCCTGCTCTACGCCGCGTTGTTCGCCTGCGGTCAGCCCAACTGGCTCGGCATCGCCGCTCTCAGCGTCCTCGGCGGCACGCTGGGGCTGATCCTGCTGGCGGCAGCGGACTGGCTGAGCCGCTCCGCGTCGGCCCGCACCATCATGAGCGCGATGGCAGCGGTCCTGTTCGTCATCTCGGGCGGTACCGCCTACCTCGACGGCGGCGTCAGTGCCCCGACCGGAGTCGGGCTGCTGGCCGCGATGCCGCTTCTCGCGCTCGGTACCCGAGCCAAGGCCGTGCTGCCAGCCCTGGGTGCCGCGTCGCTGCTCTACCTTGCCGTCGCCTACTTCGGGGGAGCCTCCAGCGACTGGTACATCGTGGCCCACCTGCTCGGCGCCGTTGCCGCCTCGCTGGTCTGCGCGCGGCAAGGGGCGGAAGCCGCCCGCCGGCGCGCGTTGATGAGCCGGCTCTCCCGCGTCGACGTCCTCACCGGCTGCCTCAACCGCCGCGGCTTCGAGGACAGCTTCACCGCATTCGTCGCCTCGGGCCGTGGCGCCACGATGCTGATCCTCGACCTCGACGGCTTCAAGCAGCTCAACGACTCCCGGGGGCATGCGGCCGGCGATGAGCTGCTGGCCTGGGTCGGGCAGACGCTACGCGACTCCGTCGGCGGTGACGACATCGTCGGCCGGCTCGGTGGGGACGAGTTCGTGGTCCTCGTCGGTGTTGCCGACGCTACCGATGTCGTCGGTCGGCTGCGCGAGACGCTGGCCGTGCGTACCCCGGTCAGCATCGGGGCGGCCGTGCTGGGGCGGGACGGCAACGACTTCGACAGCCTGTACGCGAGCGCGGATGCGCGGCTGTACGCGGAGAAGGCGCAGCGGCGGGGGGCGCGTACGGGGTTGGCCTCCCTCTAGCTGGACGCGCCTGGCTCCTGGCCGCGGTCCGCGACGAGCGGCCGGCCTCCCATGCGGAGGACGACGACGCCAGCGCTCTCCAGCCTGGTCAATGCTTGTCGTACCGGCTGCAGTGACACGCCGTATTCGTCGGCTAGCTCCTGGTACGTGGGTAGCCGCCCACCCGGTGGCCACTCACCCTCCTGGATGCGGCGGCGCAGGTCGGCTTCGATTCGGCGGTCCTGGCGATCGCTCTGGCGGACCCGCTGTGGCTTCTGTGGCTTGACCTGGATGGAGGACGACGACCTGGTCGGATGCCTGCCGGTCATGGAGGCGACCGCAGAGCTTGCCGGGTTGCGCACCCCTGGGACAGGGAGATACCTGGGAATTTGGCCCCAGGGCACGGTGTGACCGTCTGGTCGACGAAATTCGCTCTCGTCTTTCTCCTGCTCAGATTGGTAGCATGCCGCCAGTCGTGGACCCACGTCCTCGATATAGGCAGAGCCTGATTACGGAAACCCCGAGCGTCCGCTCACCAGGGACCGACGTCTCGTCGACACGAAAGCCGCGCGCGTGAGCCCGAACTTACGGAGGCCTTCCGTGACTGACAACCGGATGAAGGATCGTGTCAAAGTGACGCTTAACGGAATGACGACTCCGGACATCACCGCCACGGAGCCACCACTGGCCGAGTCGCACCCCAACATGGCGAACCAGGCCCTGCACGTACTGACTCTGGCTCAGCGCACGGCCAATGAGCATGTCCACACCGCGCAGCGGCATGCGGACAAGATTCGCGCAGACGCGCTGGCGGCCGCAGAGCAGATAGCCCACGACGCCGACGCGCACGCTCAGAACTTGCGACGCGAGGCGGAGAAGGTACTCGCCTCGGCGCGTACGGCGGCTGAGGGCGCGGCCCGCGAGGCCCAGGCGCGGGTCGAGGAGGCGCAGCAGAACGCCGACAGGATCGTGGCGGAGGCTCGGAGGCAGGCGGAGGCGATAGTGGCCAACGCGGAGCACAACACTGAAGAGTTGAAGCAGCAGGCCCAGCGGCGTTACGACGACGTTGTGGGTAGCCTGGCCACCAAGCGTGCGGCACTGCAGGAGCAGATCGAGGCCCTGGAGCGGTTCGACCGCGAGTACCGAGGGCGGCTGACGGCGTTCATGCAGGCACAGTTGCGTGCGCTCTGGGCCGACCAGCCGCAGGTAGCGGGGGAGTTCGACGACCTTGAGATGGCGGACGACTCCGTGCCGACCGAGCAGTCTCACGCTGAGGCGCCGAGTACGTCCGTGCCGGGACAGCGGAAAAGCGAGAAGGCGGCAACCGACTCCGCGTCGGCGGTGAGCGCCAACTAAGCGCGACTGGATCTCTCCCAGCGTCATAACCTCGCTGACGTCAAGCGGTCCGCACGCTGGGCGAGCGCTGAGGGGGCATTGGGTGACCGGCCGGTGAGCAGGCGCCTTATCCCGTAACGACAGAAGAAGGCCGGGACCAAACTGGTCGTGGCCTTCGCTGCTGGAGCCTTGGTCTTGGTCCGCCTCGATGCCGGCAGCGCGGAGGATGAGTCGTACGCGCTCGCGGGAAAGTCCGGTCATCTTGATGATGTCAACTTGGCGCATGCCATCCTGGTACGCCTGCGCGATGGCTTCGGCCAGTTCCGAACGCTTCTCGGCCAGAGCTTCTCGAGCCTTCGCCGGGCCGCAAGGGATCGGGCGAAGCCCGACCGCGGAGCGGCTCGTCCCTTGCGGTCCGGCAGGTTGCCGGGCATCCCCATGGGGCAGGGGATGGGGCGGTGCGACCCGCGATTCCACCTACGATCGTGAGCGTCGTGTGGATCTTGCTGCGCCCGGAGCCTGCCTCGCCGACGAGGTAGGGGCACGGGGCGGAGCCCCGATGTGTCTATCGTGCGGTCGAGCCGCCGGTGCGACCCCACAGAAGCTGTGGAAGGTTATCGCCTGACAGTCCAACTAGAGCCGTGAGAGGATCTCAGCCTTCTTCGTGGCGAACTCTTCTTCCGTAAGAATGCCGGCGTCACGCAGCTCGCCGAGCCGCCGAAGTTGTTCGATCGGGTCGGTCGCTGGCGCCGCGACGGGGGCTGGTGCAGGTGGTGGAGCCACAGTCGGGGCTACCCCTGAGTAGTGGTGCGTGTTCGCCCTCTGCTGCTCTACAAGCCTCGCGGCATGCGCCGTTCTATTGATGATCGAGACGGCACCGCGTGGATCCGGAATATCTTCAAGGACTACCAGTTCGACGCCGTTGGACCGCTGGACGTGCACGAGGACGTTCCCGACGCCGCGAGCCTTCTGGGTCATGGACTGCCGTATATCCACATCAACCACGTGGGCGATCGGCACCTGCTGGGCTCGAGTTGAGAGCATCCCCTTCTCGAAGAACAGCATGGTAGCGGTCAGCTTGTATGTGCCCGCGCCGATGCCGGTAATTGGTTGCCCCTTAGCCGCCCAGATCACTTCCGGCTCCACCGGCGGCGGTGCTGATGCCGGAGATGGCACTGGTCCTGGGGCCTGGGCGGGAACATGGGGCGATGTCGGAACCAGCGTCTGCCGTTCGTCAGGCTCTCGATGAGCCTCACGCGCCACGACCTCCCCTGGAATCCATGGGGCGGGCAAGTTGCTGACATTCTTGTCGCTGTGTTCGACGAACAACTCCCAGCCATCCGGCGGCGATGGCCACGAAGGATCCGGCTGCCAGCCCGCTGGCGGAAGCCAGCCTTCGGGGGCCGGCGGCCATCCAGGCGGGGGATTGAACCTCTTCGTCATCAAGGTGCCTCGTCTTGGTCTTAACGCTGAGCGGAACACCCATGACCTTATCGGCTCGATCCGTCGCGGGGGACCGCCGAATGACCAATTGGAGTTGGGCCGCTATGCGAGTACGGCGGCCTTTACGGACTGCTTCCGTTTTTGTGAAGCGGCGACGAGAGCCGGCTCTTGCGAGTGCCCGACACGTGCTGCACGAGGCGGTCCACGCGCTGCACGGGCACCTCAGCCAGATGGCAGCCATTGACGAGCGGTACATCCCGGACGTGACTCGTCAGGCGTGTCCGGTATGTGGCCGCATGGTCAGGTTTAACCAGTGTCAGTACTACTGCTCGCACAGTCTGCCGGGCTTCGCCTCAGTCAGGATGTGGGCAGCAAGGTCGAAGCGACGAGCGTTTCGGTGTGAACGTTGGTTCGGCCTCTCGGCCATTGCTAGCCGCTCTCATACGGTAGTTCTCGTTCCAGCGCACTAGCGGATCAGCGTCGTTCGATCACGGCGTCGGCCATCGGGTTTGCTGACTTATTGCTGACCGCCGCCTAACGTGGGCTCCGCCTACTAGGACACGAGCGGCTCGCTTGCTGCTGGATGCGCGGAGGGGACGCGATGATCGGGGAGACCTGGCATGAATGAACCGGAAGGACGCGACGGAGTGTCGGTGCAGGTCGATCCATCGCGCCCATCACCTCCAATGCAGTGGTGGGAGCGCCTAGGTGCCGTCGCTATCGGTCTTGGGTCTGGAGGAGCCGGTTGCTACGCCGTCTTCGCCACATCCAATCAGGCGGGCGCGGCTGCTCTTGTGCTCGCTGGAGCGGCGTTCCTCCTGATAGGGGTTCAAGGCACTCGCCTCCTCAAGCTGGGCGGAGGCGGCAACAGCATCGAATTGGCTCAGGCTGAGGCCGCCGTGAGGGTCGTCGAGCGTGCAAAGCATGAAAAGGATCCTGAGGTTGCGGAGGGCATGGTGGAGGCCGCTGCCATGATTAGTCCTGCTATCGCGCGGTCTCCCCGCCAAGAAGCTCGAAGGTATGAGGACGAGCTCCAAATTGCGCTGGAGCGAACTGGAGCGATCGTTAAGCGTGAGGTGGTCTGGGACCCAACCCGTCGCCCCTTGGACTTCGTTGCTGAAACCGCTAGCGGGCGAAAGGCGTTGGTCGAAGCAATCGCGCGCCGCTATGGAACGCTGAGCATGAAGGATGTCCGAGACGCAATGGGTCAGGTGGATGCGGTTACGGGCGGCATCGGAGACGCAGGACTTCTAATCGTCACTAGCGCCCCGCTGTCGGGCGAGGTGCAAGAGTTCAACGCCGAACCTCGCCATGCCAGGCGTCCGGTGGAGGTGATTAGCTGGAACGATGAGCGAGACGACGGGATCCTTGGCAGGGCTCTCGTTCGCGTTGCGCGATGAGCAGCGCCTACACCCGTAACGCGGTTCAGGAATTGTCGATCAGCAGCCGACGGCGATCCGTATACCTGTTCCCCTAACTGGTCACGACCTAGTCGTTGTCATCGTTGGCTATGGCTGCCCGCCGGTGACTGCAGGATCGGGCACGCAACGGGCACGACCGTGACGCGGTGCAGCAGACCCCTGCCACGTCTCACCTGAGTTGTCCGGCGGACGATGGTTTCCTTCCGAGGCAGCGGCGCGTTGTCAGGCATCGATTGGGAGAGCCCGCGCTTTCGCCTTCTGCTCGGCTCGAATCGTGGACAGCGTCTGGTGAAACGCGCTATGGCGGTTCTGGTCGAGGTTGAGGGGCAGAGCCAGGCGGCGGATTAGGTGCTCCTGCAACTCGCAGGGGTGATCGGTGACCGTCCAGACAACCGGATCGGCCCAGGCCGCGACAACGATCCGGGCCGCCTCGTCCAACGACGGCGGATGTGGATCCGGATGGGGTAACGAAGGCGGCGAGGCCTGTGACGCCGGATTGACCCCGAGTCAGCGCCACCGCACCGCCCGCTCAAACGCCCCGCTGAGAATCCAATGGATTTGCCGCACGGTCGACGCGCTCAGCCCCAGGCATCTGTGCGGCCGGCACTTATCCGTGCGTCAAAGCTGATGCGCTCAGCGATCTCTTCGGGCTCAATCTCCAAGCCCCTTCATCCGCGCCATCTCCACGACAGTGCGTAGCACTGGGAGGTCACGGTTCTCCCACGTCGAGTGCACCATGCCCCACCGTGATCATCGGTGTGACGGTTCCCGCCCATCATGCGAAGCACCGGTATGGGGCTCGGGCGGTGTGCCTTGGGCAGCCGTCACTCCGGCACGAATGTGCCCCGTCCCGGAACTCCGATGACTACACCGCGTTCCCGCAAGATCCGCATGACCCCAGCGATGGTCGCCGGGCTGACGCTGTAGAGGTTCGCCAGCGTGGCGTACGTCGGCAACTGCGACCCGGCCGGGTACTCGCCCGTCTTAATGCGTTCGGTCAGGTCAGCGGCTATCTGGTACGAGGTCATGGGGACTGGCACAACTCGATCATGCAGGCTACACACTGTAACTGCTATGGGGTCGTTGTGCTCTCTAGGCTCTATAACTAACCTAGAGAGGTCACCAAATAGGCGAGCCCCGATCGGCGATGGCACCGCCAACCGGGGCTCTTGATCGGGAAGGAGCCCCGACCCATGTCCAGTATGAAGGCCCGCCATTATGCGCCCATCGCTCCGCTGGAGACTGAACCGTTCGGCTCATACACCGAGCCTGAGCAGCGTGAAGAGGCTCTGCGCGACGCGCTGCGCGGTGTGGAGTTGGGTACCTACGACCAGCGAATGATCGACTGGACGGTCAAGCGGTTCGACAACTCGGCCCTGCGCGTGCTGGTGAGCTGGCTGGAGCGCACGCGAAAGGCCGGGGTGGTCGCGGCACTGGAAGCCGACCAGGCGCGGCAGGCCAACCGAGGGCGGTTTGCGCGGTGACCGCGCATCAGCCGCTGCGGCCGAACTGGTCGTGCGTCGGCTGCGGGTACGCCTGGCCGTGCCCGAGTCGGCAGCGGCAGTTCCTGGCGCAGTACGAAGGCGCGGCGGTGAGCCTGGCACTGGTGCTGAGCGCCGCCATGGTTGAGGCGGCCGCCGACCTGCGCACCCTGCCGGCTGGCAGCCTGCACGACCAGTTCGTGGGATGGCTGCCGCAGTGCGCGCCGAACCCACGCCATGCGGCCCCGCCATCGGTGCCCATCCCGATGTAGAGCCAAGATCTGCCCCACCTGCGGCCCCACGCCTAGCGGCACCCTGCCGGGCGTGGGGCCGTTCGCTGCGGTTGAACATGCCTGACGCGGTGGGTCCCTGGTGGGTTCCGGCTAAATCAAAGGCCGGTATTAACCTACGTTTGAGCAGATAGATGTATGTGCGCCCGGCAGGATTCGAACCTGCGACCTTAGGATTAGAAGAAGATCATGTCGGGCTGGTGGGGGAGCGCCGTCGCTGTTCAGAGAGTCCGTAGCTGTCGGCCGGCGTCTGCTCTGGCTGGCGTACTTGGCTGTACGGATGGCTGTACAGCCAACTGTTACGGATGACGGCGCGCCAACTGGCCCGGAGCGCTGGCAACAGTCACACTATTCGCTATACAAACGTCCGGTATGGGACAGTTAGGACTGTCGCAAACCTGACAGACGGCCGAGTTCTGTTACGCCTTGCATAAGGTACCGTCTCTTAACGTCAATGAATGAGCATAGAGGTGATCTCGAAGTGCCGCAGTTGCGCCGGTTCAGAGTTGACGGGCTCTTTCACACTGCATACCACAAGATTGAATTTTCTACGGAAAGTCCAGTTACGTTGATTGCAGGCCCAAACGGCGTCGGGAAGACCCATATTCTGCGACTGATAAAGGCCATGTTGGCCGGCGATCTGGCGACGATTTCCGAAATTAACTTCGACTCAACTGAAGTTGAGTTCGGCGACGGTACACATCTCATTGTGGAACGTGTCATTCAGGGTGACAACGGCCTTATGTTGAGGGTTGAGGCCAAGGGACCGAAGGGTGGTCAAATCGGCCAGGCCGAGCTTCCCGATCCATCATCAATGGATGACCTCCCACTTCCTTTCCGTCGGCTGCCCGATGGAAGGTTCCTCGATGTGCGCACTGGACGCATTCATAATGCTGACTATATGCGCCGACGCTACGGCGTACCAAGCCGCTACGTACCGCCTTTCGTCATGGAGGCCGTGCCTTGGCTAGCGCGACTCCTTGAAGGCCGACAGACCATTTTTATTGACACCAAGAGGCTTGATACCCCACCCCAAGCCGGGGCATCAGAATCAGCAAACGCAAATGTGCCGGCATCGAGAATAGATGAGTACATTGAGCAGGTGAGAATCCAGGTCAACGAAGCGCGTCGCGCCTCGTTGTTGGAATCGCAGTCGGCAGATCAGAGCTTTGCGTCACGGGTGCTCCAAGGTGCGAGGACGACAGTCAGGAAGGATGAGCTGAAGCGTCGGTACGACGAAATCGCAGAACGCAACGCGGAGCTTTACCGCAACGGCCTTTCGAGTAATAGCGTTGCGGTTCAATTCCCAGCTAGTGGCGTGAATCCTACCGAGCGTCGCGTTTTGGCGGTCTTCCTTGAGGACTGGGAAAAAAAGATAGCACCGCTCTTGCCGGTCAATGAAAAGTTGAAAACGCTGCGGCGAATCATCAATGAGAAATTTATAGGCAAGACGCTTGAGTTGGATAAGTCGGGCGGATTGTCCTTCAAGACCGATGACGGGGAAGATATACCGGTTCGCTTCCTTTCGTCGGGCGAGCAGCACATATTGGCTCTCTTTACGATGCTGTTATTCTCAGCGAGCCGTGATTCAGTGGTTCTGATAGACGAACCAGAGATCTCATTGCACGCGGCATGGAAGCACGCCTTCCTGAACGATATCACCGATGTAGCGCGCATCGCGGATCTTCAGGTCATAATGGCAACCCACTCCAGCGGAATTATCAACGGGCAGTGGGATCTGGTTCAGGAGCTTGGATTACAGCGTTGAGCGCTCCCGAGATGAAATCGATTCGAGAATACGATCGCCCTGCGGATCGCATTAGGCAGCACCGGCAGGCCGATTTCCGCCCCCTCCTAGTCGTCGAAGGGCCAAGCGACGCCAGGCTCATGGTCGCCGCGTTTGAGGGAAAGTATGTTCCCTTCCCTGTGGGAAACAGGGGTATTGCCCTGGAGACCGCTCGACAGCTCCATGCATGGCGAACGAAGCAGTTCATGTGCGTTGTCGATCGCGATTTCGACGATGAAGTGGCGCGTGCTGAGGCAGAAGGTATCCCCATTCATGCCTACGAAAATGCGGACCTCGAAGCGATGTTGTGCGCGACGGATGCCCTGCGCCGAATCATTGCCGAATTCGGTAGCCAAGAGAAGATTGCATCCTTCGGTGGCATGCGGGCAGTGTTGCAGTCACTCTACAAAATAGTGGTGCCGGTAGCTAGGCTGCGGGCCGCGAACCAGCAGAAGCAGTGGGGGCTCGCGTTCGACAAGGTCGACCTTGCTGAAAAGATTGATGCAAAAACCCTTGAGCTCAGGGTGCGAAGCTACTGTGCGGCATTAAGTGCAACGGTGGGCAACAATCCTGGCCAATCGGCCCTTGTATCTGTGGCCGAGGGGCCCGATAAATCAGTCAGGTTACCTGTCTGCCCTCGGGGAGCTTCTCCGTACTATCGCGGTCGCGATCTATTGGCGGCATTGGGCGTAGCGTTGCGCAGGCAGATCGGTTCTTGCGCCAAAGCTGCGACGGAAACGGAACATCTAGCGGCGATTCTTCGAGTTGCGTCGTGTCCACTGATTATCAAATCGACCTGGGGCGAAGACCTTGAGGAATCGTTAGGGCAAACGTAGCGCCACATCGCGATTCGCGGGGGGTTGGAGCGTTTTCTGCGCTTGACCTGCTGATTGCGCGGACCGTTGTGAGGAAAGGTATGAAGACTATCTCGCCTGGCTGCCCGCTCGTGGACCCGTTCCCGGGTGCCTCCGCCTTCTGCCCTCCCGTCTGCCATCGACCCACCCATCGGGGAGCGGGCCAGGTCCAGGGCGCCAAGGTGGAGCGCCCTACCGGATGTACGACCTTGGCGCCCTGGACCTGGTCTGCTCGGCTTCGCCTGGGTCGATGACGGGCGGGAGGGTTCCTCCTCTCCCGGAGCCGGAGTGCCCCCGCCGGAGGCATCTGGGCATCAGCCGTCACGGAGCTGGTGCGGCCGGCCGGCGCGTGCGCGGCGGGCCGGAGGTCCAGAGCGCGACGCGCCGCGCCGGCACGGTCGCGCCGCGCTTGCGCGGCGCTCTTGATACATCAGAGGCAGATTCGGCAGTACATGCGATGTCGACGGAGCCACAGCCGGGCTGACGCTTGAGACGTTGGCCGATACGCCTAGCTTCCCGCCTATGCTGATCACCGTGACTGGAAAAGGGGTCGCTGCGGTTCGCGCAGCGGGGTGCTCATTGATCGGCTGAGATGGAACGGTGATCGAGTGAGTGTGGGTGTCGGGGCGGAAGGCGGCTACCAGCGGGGGCGCGAACCGACCCCCGAGGAACTCCGGTCAGGCGTTGCCGATCTCCTGTCTGAGGTCGACGCTGCGCTCGCAAGTAACCGGTGGGTGATCCTCGATACCGGCTCTGATTCGGTCAAGCAAAAGCTGTATGACGCTGCTGCACTTCGCCACTGCTGCCTGCTTCTCAAGGAGATCGAAGACGGGGCATGTGCTGGCCATGAATTGACCGTACGGATCCTCGGGAGATCCCATATCGAGGCGTGGGCCTTTGCCCTCTATCTTCATTTCGGCGGATACGAGGCCCTCGAAAGAATTGCCCAAGATACGCTTCACCAGGTCAACGTGATGAATCAGCAGATCGCGGAGTTTGACCAGTGGCTAGCCCAGGAGAAGCGCAAGGCTCGCAGGCGCCTCACGAAGGTTCGCCGTTTGAACGCCAGCCTCAAGAAGTGGAACGAGGAGCACCCTGACCAGCGCCCGAAGCCGCTTCACGACGAGCCTTACGTTCCTCGGCTCGTGTCGCATTCCATTGACCTGAGCGACCGAATCGCCGACTTTGGGACACTTCAACCTCAAAGCCTTGCGACAGCCGAGGTCATCGACGCCTTGACGAAGCTTGCGCCGGTGCGAGGCTTTGGAAGGGAAAGCTTCAGGCCGATCTACTTGATCTACCGGATGCTGTCAGGCGGTGCCACTCACCCGACCTTGAACGTGCTCGACTCGTACTTCCAGTACAGCCCGGGATTCATTCGTACTACACGAGAGCCGGGAACACCGTCGATTATCATGCATACGCGGGTAACTGCGCTTTACTCCACCGCATTTCTGGCGAGTTGGGTGCTCGGCGACGTGGGTTGTTCTACTCCGGTAGCAGACAAGCTGAGGACCTGGCTCGAACCTGATCCCACTGGTGGTAAGGGCTGGGCTCCCGGCGGCTGACCTCAAGTTGGGAGTGTGCCTCGCTGGTGCGGCGGATGCCTCGTTATGACGCCCCTACATCAACACATGGGTGCCGTCGTGAACCCGGACGGCCGGTTCGAGAGAGTCGAGTGCGTCAGTGACACGGACAGCAAAGGTCTCGGCCATCTGGGCGGTGACGGCGTCGCGGGTCCACCAGTCGACGCGCTGGGATTCCTCGGTCGGTCCGGGGTGGCCGCCGATGATGCGGGCGCGGAAGACCAGGGCGACGACGCCGAGCTTGAGGTTCTTGTACACGCCGGTGAGTCGTTCGGGCTCGATGAGGACGCCGGTTTCCTCTTCGACCTCGCGGCGGACGCCGTCGTGGATCGATTCGTGCAGTTCGAGGATGCCGCCGGGGATTTCCCACTTGCCGTTGTCGCGGCGCTGCACGACCAGGACCCGGTCGTGCTCATCGGTGATGACGGCGGCGACGCTGACGGAGTGGCGGTTGGGGGCGGTCACGGCTGGTCCTCCTCGAATAGGCACAGGGCGGCGGTGGCGTCGTCGTGGCGCTTGTAGCGGGGGCGGGCGTGTCCGTCGTAGTCGGCGTTCTCGGCGACGCGTACTTGGCGGATCAGCTCGTGTGGTCCATGGTCGGTGAGGAGATCGAGTAGGCCGCGCCAGTCGAACAGCTTGAACTGCTCGACCGCGGCGGACGCTCCGTCGGTGAGTAGGGCGGCTCGCCATACCCGGTCCGGGCCGTGCAGGGGCGCGGCGCCGGTGACCGCTTCGTAGGCTGCGGCGGGGTTGGCTGCGGCGATCCAGTACCCGTCCGGCTGGTTGGTGAGCTTGTGTTTCTCGGCCATTCTGGCGCGAACGCGTGCGACCTCCTCGACGCTGCCAGAGGTCGTCTGGTTGATCAGAGGGAGACGGTCCAGTTGCGCGACGGCGTTCTGGAATCGGTCGTCGGTGACGACCTGGATCTCGTCGCCGCGATCGAGGACGAGTGAGCTATCGGCGAGCACAAGGTAGTCGACGTAGCTGCCGGCGTTCTTGAGCAGGCAGACGGTGCTTGCGACTGTGCCGGGGTTGTCGAGGTCGCATCGGCCGCCGTGATCCTCACGGACTGCGCTGATCGCCTTGGCCAGGAGGTGACCGAGCGGGGCGTCCGGTTCACAGCGGTATCCAGTGACGAGATGGTGGGACAGTCGCTGGACGTACCAGGCCGCACCGTGATGGCAGCCGGTGTCCACGCCATCGGGGACGGACACGCCGTCGAGCACGCCAACCAGTCCGCCGACGGCGAAGCCCTGGTCCTCGTTGACCGCTCGGCCGGGGGCGGGCTCGGACGCGAGGCGAACGCGCATCATGACGATTCCGCTGTGGTGGTCGGCGTCTCGTCGTCCCAGCCGTAGCGCAGCGTCCACAGGTGGCCGGGCATGACGTGGATGCAGACTTCGACCGGGCGGTCCTCGGCGGTGTAGGCGACGTGCCAGATCTCGAACACCGGCTGCGTGCCTTCCAGATCGAGAGTGCTCTTTTCGGCGTCGGTGGGCATCCGAACGTTCACGTCCTCCGTGAACCGGACCGGCGCGTGTCCCAGCTCGGCGAGGCGGGAGTACGAGCCACCCTGGCCGGCGTCCTCCTGCAGCAGTTCCTTGCTGCCCTTGACGACCGACCACGGATAGTAGGAGTCCGCGACCTGGGTCGGCTCGTCGTTGGCGTACAGCACGCGGCGGCGGACCAGCGTCTGTTCGTTCTTGGACAGCGCCAGGACGGACGCGATCCGGTCGGTCGGGACTGTGCGGCCGATCTCGCGGTACTCGGTGCGCGATTGCAGGTTCAGGCTGCGGACTTCGACCTCACCCGCTCCGGTGCCCTGGGCGCGCGCGGCGTAGCGCTTCTTGGTGTCGCGCAGGATGCGGGGCAGCGAGCGGACGTAGGTACCCGAACCGCGTCGTACCTTTACGTCTCCCGAGGACCGGAGCAGCGTGATCGCCCGGTTGATGGTCACCCGCGAGACGCCGAGTTCGTCGGCGAGTCGTAGTTCGCTGGGCAGCGGACCGCCGGCCGGGTAGGTGCCGTCTTCGATCCGGCTGCGTAGAAGCTCGGCGATCTGTACGTACTGCGACTTCGGTGTCTCGATCACTGACACGGCGAGTTCCCTACTTGTAGGACGTATTACCCCAGCGTAGGGCACCCGTGTATTGCATGCACCCTCGGGCAAAACACGGTGCCCGTGAAGGTTGATATGCGCAGGTAGGCGGATCGCGCAAACATAAGTGGCCGTCGATCAGAAGAAGGACGTAAGACGTCTTGTGTCCACTAGTCCCGGGCCCTACCTTCGACGTAGGACGTACTACGTCCTACGGGCCAGGAACCGGCAGAGGGCCGGTGGCAGACAGGGAGGACGGAGCGATGTCGATCCCCAACGCAATGAAGGTGCCAGTGCCGTTCGACTTCGTGTTTCCGCACGGCGCGCTCTGCCTGGGTGTGGAGCCGGCGACGGACTTCGACAAGCGTGGCCAGGCCGATGACCAGGCGCGGGACAAGGAGACCGGCGAGCGGGTGTGGCTGGTCAAGGTGCTCGACCTGGACCCGGAGGCGGGCAAGTTCGGCGGGTCGAAGGAGGTCAAGGTCAAGGTCGTGGCCCCGGTGCAGCCGATCCCGCCGACCTCGGCGATCCCCGGCTACCCGCCGGCGGTCGAGTTCACCGGGATCACGCTCACGCCCTACGTGGACTCGCAGCGGTGCAAGGGCGCCGGGCCGAAGTGCAAGGCCCGGCTGGCGTGGTCAATCCGCGCCGAGGCGATGACCGAACCCCAGGCGGCCGGCAAGAGCAAGGCTGCCTGATCTAGCGCGTCGGGGGCGGGCTTCCTCCGCCAAGAGTCTTCCCGCCCCCGCGCCCAACCTTCATCCCGGGTTGCGAACGGAAAGAGGTTGTAATGCCCAAGATAGTTGACGCCACCCGCGTCACTTCGAAGGACGACGCGGTGTGGCGCGAGTGCGCCTGCTGCGGTCAGTTGCGGCCGCTGCCGCCGGATGCCTTGTTCTGCGACGACTGCGCCGCCCCGGCCCGGCCGACCGGCCCGGGGACGTGGTCGCGATGAGGACCCGCCGCCGCACCGCCCACGTACTCGCGGCGCCGGGCATCGACGCCGCCCGCCAGATCTACACCACCGTCCCATCGGACGCGGTCAAGGTCGCCGCGCTGGTCGAGATCGCGGCCGCCGCCGCATCGCTGGCCCGGACGGTGGTCAAGCTGCGCCACCTCGACCCGGACCTGATCGCCCCGCACGTGGCCGACCCGGTCGACCTGCGCGCGGTGCTCGGCCGGGGCCGGTGGCTGCCGACGATGACCCGGCACGTGCCGGTCCCGCCGACCGGCCCGGTCGACCTCGCGTCACTGGTGCCGCCCGTGCTGCCGACCCGCCGCCGGGTCACCCGCCGTCGCCCGGCCTCCGGACAGGGCTCGCTGTTTCCGCTCGCCGGCAGGGAGGTGAGCTGACATGCCGGTCATCAACCACGTGCGTGGGGACCAGGTCCCCGACTCGATGCTCAACGTGCGTACCCCGGTGGTGAAGCTGCCGCTGTGGCTGGTGCTGACCTGGTGGCTACTCAAAGGGCTGGCCCTGGCGGTGGTGCTGGCCTGCCGGTACTGGTACGCCACCGGCCCGACCGTGCTACTGGCCTGCCTGTACGTCGACTTCGGCTGGCTCGGCCCGGTCGGCCTGCTCGTAGGGCTGGCCGCGCTCGGGGCCGGCTGGCGGTTCGGACACCGCGCCTCGTTCGAGCGGTTCGGCTGGTGGCCGGCGTTGTCGCGCTGGCGGCGCTGGTGGTACCGGCGGCGGTGGCTGTCGGCCATGACCACCGCCAAGCTGACCGTGGCTTTCGACGGTCACGCGGTGGTGCCGATCCTCAAGCGGGTGCGCTCCACCGGGGCGGCCGACGTGCTGACCGTGCGGATGGTGACCGGGCAGATCCCCGACGACTTCGCCAGGGTGTCCGAGCGGTTGACTCACACGTTCGGCGCGCGGACCTGCCGGGTCATCCCGGCCGACCGGCCCGACCTGGTGACGTTGACCCTGCTGCGCGGCGACCCGCTCGCCGCTGTGGTCGCCCCGTACCCGGTACCGAGCGTGCCGGACCTGGCGGCGCTGCCGGTGGCCCGGCTGGAAGACGGCTCGACCTTCCGGCTGCGGCTGGCCGGCTCGCACGTGCTCATCGTCGGCGCGACCGGGGCCGGCAAGGGCTCCTGGCAGTGGTCGCTCATCGCGGCGCTTGCCGGCGGGGTCCGCGCTGGCCTGGTGCGGCTGCGGGTGCTCGATCCCAAGGGCGGCATGGAGATGGCCGCCGGCATCCCGCTGTTCGAACGGTTCGTGTGCGAGTCGTTCAGGCAGATGGCCGACGAGCTGGAAGAAGGCGTCGGGGAACTGCAACGGCGCACCGCCCGGCTACGCGGCCGGACCCGCCAGCACACACCTAGCACCGACGAGCCGGCGTACGTGTTCGTCATCGACGAGCTGGCCGCGCTGACGTCGTACCTGACCGACCGGCAGCTCAAGGACCGCATCAAGGCCGCGCTCGGGATCCTGCTCACCCAGGGCCGCGCCGTCGGCGTCTACGTCGTCGCCGCGCTCCAGGACCCCCGCAAGGACGTGCTGCCGTTCCGCGACCTGTTCCCGACCCGCATCGGCCTGCGGCTGACCGAGGCCGCCCAGGTCGACATGGTCCTCGGCGACGGCATGCGCGACCGGGGCGCGCTGTGCGACCGGATCCCGATGTCCATGCCCGGCACCGCCTACGTCGTACTCGACGGCGAGCCCACCCCGACCCGCGCCCGCGCCTCGTACTGGACCGACGCCCACATCGCCGATCTAGCCCGCGAGTACGGCTGGCTCCGCGTGGTCGACGGCGACTGGACCGAAGGAGGTGCGGCATGAGTCGCCATCCATGCCGTGCGTTATTCGGGCAGCGGGCCGGGGCTGGAGGGCTTGATGTCCACCACGATCATCTTGTCGCGGTACCGCTCCAGGTCGGGATAATGCCAGCTCTCGCCGTTGCGGATCTGGTGGAACCGGAAGGTGCCGTTGGTGTCGTTGACGCCGATGATGCACCGCACAGCACTCGGCTGCTCCAGGTCGTAGACCAGCCGGCTGAACATGAGGGCGAACGCCAGTCCGTGGCGCAACAGCGTCCGCTGGTCCTCCTCCGCGATGACTGGGGCGTCGTCGACGACGGCGACCGGGACCGGCACGCAGTCCTCCAGATGGAAGGAGCTGTCGCTGCACTCCCAGCCGGTCAGGTCACGGAAGATCGACGGCGCGCCCTCTGCGTTCCCCACCGAGTCGGCCCACACCAGCACGTCACCGCGACGCGTGATGCCGCGCGCCGCGACGGCCTCCAGGTCCGGCGCCAACCCTCCCGGCGGATGAGCAGCCTGGGGGACGGTCAACAGACCGAGGGCCTGGACAGCCGCGTCGTTCATGGTCAGGGACAGCACGTCGGCAAGAATGCCACGGTCGCCCCGGCCGGGATGGCTCCGATGCTCGGCACCGGTGTGTCTCACGCTCGCCGGCAGAACGGCGGTGTCGTATGACCGCCCGTTATGACGCCACCGAAAAGGTCGAGGGCGTCGTCCAGGTCGTCATCCTCCTGGCCGTGGCCGGTATGTCCGGCGCGGCGAGCTTCACCCACGTGCACGACTGGACCATGCACAACAGCCCGGCCGGCACCGGGGACTGGTTCGGCTGGGCCAACGCCGTCATCTCCGACCTGATTCCGCTTGGGGCCGGGCTGGAGGTGCGTCGCCGTCGCCGCCGGGGCGTGCCGGTCGGCTGGTACCCGCTCGCGCTGATCGGCGCGGCTGCGGCGCTGTCGCTGGCCGGGCAGATCGCCGAAGCCAAGCCTGGCTTCTCTGGCGCGCTGCTGGCCTCCGTGCCCGCGCTGGGCTTCCTGGCCTTGTCCAAGCTGGTGCTGTCCGGGCCGACCACGGGCACTCCGGCCCCGGCCGCATCAAAGCTGGCCGACCCGGCCCCGGTCGCTGACTCGGTCGAGCTGGTCGACGTGCCGGCTGCTGTCGACACGCCAACCCGACCCGCCTCCGTGGTGCCGATCCCGGCCGACGCCTTCACCCGCGTCAACGGCACCACCGTCCGTACTGGAGCGGCCCGATGACCACCCCCACCATCACCCCGACCCTGGCCGAGGACGCCATGCCTCGGCCGGGTTCCCGGGCTGCCCGTCTCAAGCTGCCCCGCGCGGTCGACGCGCTCAAGAACCTCGCCGACGACTATGGCGTGTGCGTCCGCCCGGTGACCCTGCGTCAGACCGACCTAGTCACCGGGGTCACCGAGCTGATCGACCTGCCCTGCGGGGCGACCCGCGAGGACAAGTGCCCGTCATGCGCCAAGCGGGCCAAGCGGCTGCGGCAGCGCCAGATCCGCGAGGGCTGGCACCGTACCGACGAGCCGAACCCAGGCCCCGATCCCGCCACCCCGGAGCAGAAGGCCCTCATCGCGCTGCGGGCGCATCTGGAGTTTGAACGCGCCGACGCCGAACGCACCGCCCGCTGGGATCAGGTCGCCGATCTCGACGCCGCGATTGACGAGGTGGAGCAGGCGATCGCCGCCGGGGGGCTGCGCGGCCGGATCGCCCCACCCCACGACGACGCCGACGACAAGGACGAGCCGAAGAAGTCGAAGAAGAAGCGCTCGACACGGCGGCGGCAGGACGTGCCCGACCTGCCCCGGCAGAAGGTCGAGGCCCGTACTGTCGGCCGGACCTACACCGCCCCGGACGGGTCGGTGCATCAGCCGTCGATGTGGCTGACCCTGACCCTCGACTCGTACGGTCCGGTCCATGGGCAGCGCAAGGCCAGCAACGGCAAGCCGCTGCCGTGCCGCTGTGGACGGTTCCACTCCGACGTTGACCCGCTCATCGGTGTGCCGGTCGACCCGAGCACGTACGACTACAGGAGGGCGGCCTGGGACGCGGTGCACTTCCCTCGGCTGCTGGACCGGTACTGGCAGAACCTGCGCCGCTGCGTGGGCTGGAACGTCCAGTACGCCGGCTGCGTCGAGCCGCAGAAGCGTCTCGCCCCGCACGCCCACTTCGCGATTCGGGGCAGCATCGCCCGCACCAGCCTCGTGCGGGTCGCCGCGGCGACCTACCACCAGGTCTGGTGGCCGCGTGCCGAAGCGCCCCGCTACAGCGTCGAGCATCCGCCAGTGTGGGACGACCAGGCCACGACCTGGGTCGACCCCGACACCCGGCAGGCGCTGACCACCTGGGCTGACGCCCTGGCCGTCCTCGACGACGACCCAGACGCCGAACCCGCGCACGTGGTGCGCTTCGGTGAGCAGGTCAAAGCACGCGGCGTGGAGGTCGGCTCCAAGGATGTCGACCGCACCATCGGCTACATCACCAAGTACGTCACCAAGAACGCCGCCGACTGCCACACCATCACCACCGACCCGCAGCGAGACCACCTCGACCGGCTCTGGCGCGAACTCCGGGTGACCCCGTGCTCGGACCGGTGCGCCAACTGGCTGCTCTACGGCATCCAACCCAAGAGCCCCCACGGCCGGCTACGACCGGGCAACTGCAAGGGCAAGGTCCACCAGAAAGCCACCCTCGGCATCGGCGGCCGACGCATCCTCATCTCCCGCGACTGGTCCGGCAAGACCCTCGCCGACCACCGCGCCGACGCCCGCGCCTGGGTCAAAGCCCTGCTCGGTGTGTCCACCGACCACGAACACGTCGACCCGGCCGCCGTCGATCGCGAGCCCGGCACCCCGGCCCCGGTCGCCTGGGAACTCGCCCGGCCCACCGACCCCGACCTCAAGCCGCTGGAACACCGGCTGCTGCGCGCCATCTCCCAACGCATCCAGTGGCGCGCCGAGCTCGCCGCCGCCCGCGACCGCGCCGGCGTCGGTCCACCCGGACATGTTTCGGCAACTGACGCTCAGACCAAAGAGGAGGTAGATCAGCGTGGTTAGGCGACATGATATTGAGAGGCGCAGTGTTCGTCCGGCTGAAGCTGCCGCACTTCTGGGCGTTTGCCGGGACACCATTTATGTTCTGATGCGTTCTGGGCGGCTGCGGTCGGTCAAGCTCGGCCGTGCTCGGCTCATCCCAGTAGCCGCCATTGAGGAGCTGCTGGCGGATTCCGAGGATGCGGCATGAGCGGCAATCGTCGGCGGTCACACGGCGAGGGCTCGGTATTCAAGTACCGGGACGGGTTCGCCGCAGTTATCGACCTGGGCTGGGTCGGGGGAAAACGTCGGCGGAAGTGGGTGTACGGCAAGACTGAGCGCGAGACGCTCGGCAAGCTGGCCGATCTGCGTCGCCGGCAGGAGCAAGGCCAAGACCTCACGGCCGCCCCGCGCACTCTGGGTGAGTGGCTGGACGAATGGCTGCGGATGAAGGAGCGTGACGGCACCCGGCCGCTCACCCTGCGCGGCTACCGAGTCCTGATCGAAAACCACATCCGCCCGGCGCTCGGAAAGGTGGCGCTCGACAAGCTGAGTCCGACGATGGTCCGGCGGCTCCTGACGGATAAGACGGACCAAGGCCTTTCGGCAACCACGGTGCGGCATGTACATGGGCTCATTCGTAACGCCTTGGGCGACGCTGAGCGGGAGGAGCTGGTGCACCGCAATGTCGCTCGTGCCGTTCGGCCGCCCTCTATGAAGCGACCGGAACGGCGAGCGCTTACGGTGGAAGAAGCCAGGCGACTGCTGGGCGTACTTAAGGGCCACCGCCTGGAGGCGCTGTACGTAACCGCGTTGACGGTCGGTCTTCGTCGTGGTGAGTTGCTTGGGCTTCGCTGGCACGACATCGATTTGGATGCTGGCACGTTGACCGTTCGGCAGACGGTGCATCGCGTGGATGGGCGCCTGGAGTTCGCCGAGCCGAAGACTGACCGGTCACGCCGTACGGTGCCGGTGCCTCCGCCGACGATCGAGCTTCTCCGGACGCACCGACGACGGCAGGTGGCAGATCGCCTGGCGGCGGGGGAGCGGTGGCAGGATCACGGCCTTGTCTTCGCCTCCCGCGTCGGTACGCCGATCGAGCCGGACAACCTCGACCGAAGTTGGCACGTGCTTCGGGCCAACGCTGGCCTGGACTGGTTGCGCATCCATGACCTGAGGCATGCCTGCGCGACGTTCCTACTGGCTTCGGGTGCCTCACCTCGAACGGTGATGAAGATGCTCGGACACAGCCAGATCGGGCTGACTATGAACACATACGCCCACGTGCTCCCCGAAATCGAGCGGGCCGCCGTCGACGCCGCGACAGAGCATCTGTTCGGCTGATGGCTGTACGAATGGCTGTACGGGCAGTGCGACGGGGGGAAGCGGCCATCAGCGTAGGGCGGCTGACCTGGTGGAATGCGTGCGCGCCCGGCAGGATTCGAACCTGCGACCTTAGGATTAGAAGTCCTCTGCTCTATCCACTGAGCTACGAGCGCTAGTACGACGCCACGCTGCGTCGCGGGAAAAGGCTACCGCCATACCACGCCTCCATGCTGGTCGAAAGGCCTGACGGCTGGTCTGATTTCCCATCATCTACTCAGGCGATGCAGGGAACCACACTCAGTAATTACGCCTTTCGGGCGTACTGGGCGCAAATCGCCAAATCCTCAGGTCTGTACGGACGATCCGCAACCAACTAACGTGCATCCGTGCACGTGACGAGCACCACTTTTCTGCCGTTGCTGGCGCCGGCCGAGGAAGACCCGTACGGTGACCCCGCTGCGCCGGTGCTCGATGAGTTCACCGCCGAGCTGGCTGTGGCGTACTCGTGGGGTCCGCCCTATGGCCAGCGCCTGGTCAGCTGGCTTGACCTCGACAGGCTCGGGCTGTCCCGCCGGGTGCTGCGGGAACGTGCTACCGAGAATCTTGACGCGATGCTGGAGACCGTACGGGTGCACCGGGACCCCCCGGCCCTGGTCCTGCACTTCGACGGCATCGAGTCGAGCCTGCTCCTCGCAAGCTCCCTCTGGCTGAAGCTGGCGGCCTGGGTCCAGGGCGACCTCGTCGTCGGCGTGCCGGCCCGCGACGTCGTCGTGGTGACCGGCTCGAAGTCGCAGCAGGGCTTGGCCAAGGCGAAGCGTACGGTCGACCGGGTGTTCTTCGCGGGGGACCAGTACCTGCTCAGCCGGCAGCTACTGATCCGCCGCGAGGACTGCTGGGAGACGTTCCAGCCCTAGAAGTACGAGCGCATCCAGCGGTCCAGTTCGTCGAAGAGCTGTTTGCGGGCCGGTTCGGCCGACAGCGTCAGGTCGTGCAGCCCGCCTTCGATGCGTACCAGCGTGGTGCGTGGGCCGAGCGCCGGCGTCCATTTGGCCATGTGGTCGATGTCGAGCACGGAGTCGGCGACGCGCGCGGCTTCGCTCCACCGGGCCCGCTTGTAGCTCGCCATGGACGATCCGACGAAGATCGGAGCCGGGATGTCGAGCCCGTCGTGCAGCCGCTTCTGGCCCAGGAGGATGGCGCGTAGCCAGCCGGCGTAGACCGGGAAGCCCGGCAGCGGCTTCCACGCCAGGTCGTAGGTCCACTCGCCGTACCGGTCGCTGTGCACCGAGCTGCCGTAAACGTCGTTGAGGCCGGTCGGCATCTTGTAGTACGGCTGGGTCCGGCCCTTGCGCATCGCCACGGGCCTCATAGCGACCTTGATCCGCCAGGGCACGTTCATGTCGAAGAACGGGCTGTTGAAGAACATGGCGTCGACCACGCCGGCGTTGCGGCGGTCATGCGCCCACAGTGCGGTGGTGAGGCAACCGGTGGAGTGCCCACTGACGAGAAGCCGCTTGCGGCCGTCGACCTCACGGATGATCCGGGCGGCCTCGTCGAGCTCCGGGTAGTAGTCGCTCAGATCCCGGCAGAAGTTCGGCGTCTGGTGGGGGAGCAGGCTGCGGCCGTACTTTCGCAGATCGAGCGCGTAGAAGTCGATGCCGCGCGCGGTGTAGAAGTCGGCCAGGTGCGTCTGGAAGAAGTAGTCGGAGAACCCGTGTACGTACAGAACGGCACGTCCGTCGGGCTGCTCGGCACGGCGACGCACCAGAGTTGCCGTCACCGGACCTTCGTCATCGGTGCCGAGGTCGATGGTCTGCCGTTCGTACGGCGCCCCGAGCACGTCCAGCTGCAGGTCTGTCTCCACGCGTGGAGGTTACCGCCCAGTCAACAAGAGCGTTGTCCCGTACCACAGGGCGAATGTGTGTGCTACCCCATCCACAGCCACCCTTGCTGTCCACAGATTTTGATGTACGGGCTGTCGCGCGTCCCCGTGCGAGCCGAGGCTGTGTCGCGAGTCGACTCACACGGCAGACACAGCATGGGGAGAGGCGATGTTCGACACGACCGTGACGATTGTCGGGAACGCTTTGAATGCGCCAGAGCTTCGGCGTACCAACGGGACCAACACGCTCGTCGCCAGTTTCCGGGTGGCCTCCACGTCACGCCGGTACGACAAGGACAGCGGCCGCTGGGTCGACGGCCCGAGCCTGCGGGTACGCGTGACCTGCTGGCGGCGGCTCGCCGAAGGGGTGGCGCAGTCGGTGCTCACCGGCGACCCGCTGGTGGTGACCGGCCGGATGTACACCCGCGACTGGGTTGGCGAGGACGGCCAGCACCGCGTCTCCTACGAACTGGAGGCGATCGCGGTCGGCCACGACCTGTCGCGCGGGTTCGCGAAGTTCACCCGTCACCGTCCGGCCGGCGTGACCAGCGCCGTCGAGGACGCGGAGGCCGAGGCCCGGATCGGTGGCGAGCTGAGCGTGCCGGTGGCCGACTCGTACGGCGACCTCGGTCCCGCGGCAGACGACGCGGCAGTGGTCGACCCGGCAGCAGACGACCTGGAAGCGGGCGGGCCGGAAGCGGGTTGGGCGGAGACCGGCGGGGAGGAGACCGGCGGGGAGGAGGTCGGCGGGGAGGAGGTCGGAGAGTCGGAAGAAGGCGAGCCGGAAGCGGAAGGCGCCGAGCGGGGACGGTCGGCTGGCCGGCGCAGGCGGGCCCGGGTGCCGGTCCCGGCCTGACCGCCGGCGCGACGGGGGCGGCCGGGACCGTCCTACCTGACGGTCCCGGCCGGCGTCGGACGGCCGGAGCGAGGCAGCTTACGCTGCACGGGTGTCTGTGAAGATCGCCGTCGCCACCGGAGCGGGTCTGCTCGCCGGGGCGCTACTCGATGCCGCGTTGGGCGACCCGCGGCGATGGCATCCGGTCGCCGGATACGGACGGGCCGCAGGCGCTCTCGAACGGCAGATGTACGCGCCGACCACGGCCGCGGGGGCGCGGTACGTGGCGGTAGCGGCCGGGGTACCGACCGCCGTGGCGCTGGCGGCCAGCGTCGCGACCTGGCGGCGCCCCCTGGCCCGGGCGGTGCTCGTGGCCGCGACGACCTGGACGGTGCTCGGCTCGACGTCACTGCGACGGGAGGGGACCGAAATGGCAAAAGCGCTCGCCAGCGGCGACCTTGCCGCCGCGCGGGAACGCCTGCCGCACCTGTGCGGGCGCGACCCGTCCGCGCTGGACGCGCCCGAACTCGCCCGGGCCACGGTCGAGTCGGTCGCGGAGAACACGTCCGACGCCGCCGTCGGTGCGCTCTTCTGGGGAGCGGTCGCCGGGCTGCCCGGGCTCGTCGGGTACCGGGTCGTCAACACCCTCGACGCGATGGTGGGGCACCGCTCGACCCGGTACGCCCGGTTCGGCACAGCAGCGGCCCGCCTGGACGACCTCGCCAACGTGGTGCCCGCACGCATCACGGCCGCGCTCACCGTCGCCGCGGCGCCACTGGTTGACGGCAGCCCGGCGCGGGCGCTGTGGACGTGGGCGCGCGACGGGCGGCGGCATCCGAGCCCCAACTCCGGCCAGTGTGAGGCGGCGATGGCCGGCGCGCTGGGGGTACGGCTGGGCGGTCGCAACGTGTACGCGGGGCGCGTCGAGGACCGGCCCGTACTCGGCCGGCGCGGTCGGGCACCGAGCGCCGGGGACATCCACCGGGCAGTTCGGCTCTCCGCCCTCGTCAGCGCCGGAGCCACCGCGCTCGCGGTGGTCGCTGCCGTCACGAAAGCGAGGACGAAGCGATGAGTGGCGGCCTGCTCGTCGCCGGCACCACGTCGGACGCCGGCAAGAGCCTGGTGACCGCCGGTATCTGTCGGTGGCTGGTCCGGCGCGGGGTGAAGGTCGCCCCGTTCAAGGCGCAGAACATGTCCAACAACTCGGCCGTCGTGATCGACGAGGCGGGGCGGGGCGGTGAGATCGGCCGGGCGCAGGCGATGCAGGCGGCCGCGTGCCGGATCGCGCCGAGCGTCCGGTTCAATCCGGTACTGCTCAAGCCCGGCTCCGACCGCAGCAGCCAGGTCGTCCTGCTCGGCCGGCCGGTCGGCCAGGTCGACGCGGTCAACTACCGCACGATGCGCGACCAGTTGCGGCAGACCGTGCTCGACACCCTGAGCGACCTGCGCGCCGAGTACGACGTGGTCGTGTGCGAAGGCGCCGGCAGCCCGACGGAGATCAACCTGCGGGCCGGCGACTTCGTCAACATGGGCCTGGCGAGAGCGGCCAACCTGCCCACGATCGTCGTCGGCGACATCGACCGGGGCGGCGTGTTCGCGGCGCTGTACGGCACGCTCGCCCTGCTCTCCGCCGAGGATCAGGCGCTGCTGGCCGGGTTCGTGGTCAACAAGTTCCGCGGCGACCCGGCGCTGCTCCAGCCCGGCCTCGACGACCTGCACCGGCTCACCGGGCGCCCGGTCTACGGCGTCCTGCCCTGGCAGAGCGATCTGTGGCTCGACGGCGAGGACTCCCTCGCGTACGGCCGCACCCTCGGCCGCCCGACCCAGCCGCTCGGCACCGAGTGGCTCAAAGTGGCGGTGGTGAGGCTGCCCCGCATCTCCAACGCCACCGACGCCGAGGCGCTCGCCGCCGAACCGGGCGTACGGGTCCGCATCACCACCGAGCCGGCCGAGTTGGCAGACGCCGACCTGGTCGTCCTCCCCGGCAGCAAGTCCACTGTGGATGACCTGGCCTGGCTGCGGGAGACTGGCCTGGCCGACGCGGTCACCGCGCACGCGAAGGCCGGCAAGCCGCTGCTGGGCATCTGCGGCGGGTACCAGATGCTCGCCGAACGCATCCGCGATGACATCGAGAGCCGAAAGGGCACCGTCACCGGGCTCGGGCTGCTGCCGATCGAGGTCACGTTCGCCGCCCAGAAGACCCTCGCCCGCCCGCGGGGCAGGGGGCTCGGGGCCGAGGTGCACGGGTACGAGATCCACCACGGGTACGTCTCCAGAGGCGGCGGCGCCGCCCCGCTCATCACCACCGGCGCCGCAGGCGAGGGCACAGTCGTCGGCAACGTCTTCGGTACGCACTGGCACGGCGCCTTCGAGTCCGACGACTTCCGCCGGGCGTTCCTGTCGGAGGCTGCGCGGCTGGCGGGCCGGCACGGCTTCGTGGCCGCACCGGACACCGACTTCGCGGCGCTGCGCGAGCGCGGGCTGGACCTGCTCGGTGACCTGGTGGAGGAGCACCTCGACACCGATGCGCTCCTGCACCTCATCGAAGCCGGCCCGCGGGCCGGCCTCCCGTTCATCCCGCCGGGTGCGCCATGAACCCGCCGGAGAAGTTCGCCGAACTGGCGGCCAAGGTACTTGCAAAACCTGCGAAACTCGGCCCGGTCCGGCTCGTCGCCGTCGACGGGCCATCGGGCTCCGGGAAGTCGACCTTCGCCGACGGTCTCGGCCGAGCGCTGCGAGACGCTGGCGCGACGACCGTGGAGATCCACACCGACGATCTGCTCGACGGCTGGGCCGACATGGTGACGTTCTGGCCCCGCTTCGACCACGACGTGCTCGACAAGCTGCGTAACGGGCAGCCCGGGAGCTACCGCCGCTACGACTGGCACGCGGCCCGGTTCGCCGAGCCGGTACCCGTACCCGTTCCCGACGCGCTCGTCGTCGAGGGAGTGACCTGCGCGCGGGCGGTGATCCGTCCGGAGCTCACGCTCTCGGTGTTCGTGACCGCGCCGCGCGAGGTTCGCCTGACGCGGGCACTCCAACGCGACGGCGAAAAACTGGAACCGCAGCTGCTGCGGTGGTTCGCGGACGAAGAACTGCACTTCGCCGCCGACCGAACAGCCGACCACGCTGACCTGCCGGTCAATGGCGCACCGGACGTGCCGCTTGACCCGATCGACGAGTATTTGCGGCAGGTGCCCGCAGGAGGACGATCCGGGGAACAATAGCCACGGGGAAGGAATCGGCCATGAGCGGCGACGACGAGGCGACCGGCACGGCTCCGGTGCGCAGGCGTGTGATCCTGACCGGCATCAGCTCCCGGGCGTGGGAGCACCCGGCCGACCGGGGCGCGCTCGCCGCGCTGCGCGAGCTGCGGGGCTTCGACGACGTCCTCAAGGCACTCTCCGGCCTGTGGAACGAGCGGGCCCTGCGGATGGAAGCCCTCGGCAGCGCCATCCGGGTCGACCATCGGCAGTACCCGCGGGTCTACCGGCTATTCGCCGAGGCGGCCGCGACCCTCGACATCGCCGAGCTACCCGAGCTGTACGTGCAGTACGACCGTTCGATCAACGGCATGTGCATCGGCATGTCGAAGCCGTTCATCGTGATCAACTCTGGTTCGCTGGAACTGCTCGACGACTCCGAGCTGCGCTGCCTGCTCGGCCATGAGCTCGGCCACCTGCTCAGTGGCCACGCCGTCTACCGCACCATGGCGATGATCCTGCACGACTGGGCCGCTCGGCTGTCCTGGCTGCCGGTGGGCTCGCTCGCGCTGCGGGCCATCTCCGCCGGCCTGCGCGAATGGTGGCGCAAGGCCGAACTGTCCGCCGACCGGGCCGGGCTGCTCGCCGGGCAGGACACGCACGCGTCCCTGCGCCTGAGCATGAAGCTCGCCGGCGGTGGCGACCTGTCCGAAGTGGACGTCACCGCATTCCTGGAGCAGGCCGCCGAGTACGACCGGGCCGGTGACCTGCGGGACAGCATGATCAAGATTGGGATGGTGCTTGACCGGACCCACCCGCTGCCGGTCGCCCGCGCGGCGGAGCTGCGCAACTGGATCGACTCGGGGGAGTACCAGCGGATCCTCGGCGGCGACTACCTGCGCCGCGAGGACCCGCGCGCCTCGTCGGTACGCGAAGACGTGAAGTCGGCCGCGGACTCGTACCGGGAGACGTTCGCCCGGTCCCAGGATCCGCTGGTGTCGCTGCTGCGCCGCCTCGGCGACGGCGCCGGCGACTGGGTCGGCACCGGCGCGGGCCGGGTCCGCGACTGGATGGGCGGCGGGGGCCGGCGCAGGGCCAACGGCACCCAGGGGTCGCGCACCGCCGACCCGTGGTCGGCGGCGACCGACCCGGACGAGGGGCAAGATGATCAACCTGGTGACCCGCGCTGACCTGAGCCGCGCTGACCTGAGCCGCGCCGGCCCGACAGGGGGCGCATACGATCGCGGACATGAACGAAACCGAGCTGCGCGCCGCGATCGACCGAGAAATGCCTGGGGTACAAGCGGATCTGGAACGACTGGTCCGGATACCGGGGATCGCGTTCGACGGCTTCGATCACAGCCACGTCGAACGCTCCGCCGAGGCGGTCGCTGAGCTGCTGCGCGGCGCCGGGCTACCCGATGTCAAGATCGTGCGCGCCGGGGGTCAGCCGGCGGTGATCGGCCGCAAGCCGGCCCCGCCCGGCGCACCGACCGTGCTGCTCTACGCCCACCACGACGTCCAGCCGCCCGGTGACCTCGGCCAGTGGCGCAGCGAGCCGTTCGAGCCGGTGGAGCGGAACGGCCGGCTGTACGCGCGGGGTGCCGCCGACGACAAGGCCGGCGTCATGGCGCACGTCGCCGCGCTGCGGGCGTTGGGCGACGCGCTGCCGGTCGGTGTGGTCGTCTTCGTCGAGGGCGAGGAGGAGTACGGCTCCGAATCCCTCGACACGCTGCTGCGCGAGTACCGCGACGAGCTGGCCTCCGACGTGATCGTGATCGCCGACTCGGCGAACTGGGACATCGGCCAGCCCGCGTTCACCACCGGGCTGCGCGGCATCGTCAACGCGTTTGTCGAGGTGCGCACGCTTGACCACGCCGTGCACAGCGGCATGTTCGGCGGCGCCGTACCCGACGCCCTGACGACGCTGTCCCGGCTGCTCGCCACGCTGCACAACGAGCACGGTGACGTCGCCGTCGACGGGCTCGTCCGCGGGTTCGCCGCGCCGCTGGACTACCCGGAGGACCGGTTCCGCGAGGAGGCCGGCGTCCTCGACGGGGTCGAGCTGATCGGCACCGGCCGGCTGGTCGAGCGACTGTGGGTCAAGCCCTCGATCTCGGTGCTCGGTATCGACGCGCCGCCGACGGCGGAGGCGCCCAACGCGCTGGTACCCGCGGCAAAGGCCAAGCTGAGCGTACGCATCGCGCCCGGCGACAATTGGAAGTCGGCGTACGAGGCGCTCACCGCGCACCTGGAGCGGCACGCGCCGTGGGGCGCACGCGTGACCGTGACGCTGGAGCAGGGCGGCGAGCCGTGCGTCATCGACACGTCCGGCCCGGCCTACGAGGTGGCGCGGGCGGCGTTCGCGGCCGCGTGGGACGGGACCGCGCCCATCGACATGGGAATCGGCGGGTCGATCCCGTTCATCGCGACGTTCCAGGAGATGTTCCCGGACGCGGAGGTCCTGGTCACCGGCGTCGAGGATCCCGACTCGCGGGCGCACGGGCCCAACGAGAGCCTGCACCTGGGCGAGTTCCGCCGGGTCTGCCTGGCCGAGGCGCTGCTGCTGGCCAACCTGGGGCGGTCAGCCGCGCGGCGGTAGCTTCACGACGCTGACGAAGAAGTCGTCGATCTGGCGTACGACCTCGATGAAGCGGTCGAAGTCGACCGGCTTGGTCACGTACGCGTTCGCGTGCAACTGGTAGCTGCGGACGATGTCCTCGTCGGCCTGCGACGTGGTCAGGACGACCACCGGGATCTGGCGCAGGGCCGGATCGTTCTTGATCTCGGCCAGCACCTCCCGGCCGTCCCGCTTGGGCAGGTTGAGGTCGAGCAGGATCAGATCCGGGCGCGCCGCGTCGGCGTACGCGCCTTCCCGTCGCAGGTACGCGATCGCCTCGGCGCCGTCGTTGACGACGCTGAGGTTGTTGCGGACCTTGTGCTCCTCGAACGCCTCCTTCGTCATGAGGACGTCGCCCGGGTCGTCCTCCACGAGCAGCACCTCGATCGGCATGGGCGCGGGGGCGGCGTACAGGGCGTCGGTCATGACCCGGTCTCCTCGGTTCGAGCGCCGTCGGCGGCGGCCGGGATCAGCGCCGGCTGGTCGGGGGCGGCTGGCAAAACGGCTGGCAAATCAGTGGGCGCGTGTTCCGGCTGGAGCGGGTCCGCGGGAACGACGGCCGGCAGGACGATCCGGATCACAGTGCCCTCCCGGGCCTCCGTGTCCAGCCAGATGCGGCCGCCATGGTACTCGATGATCTTCTTTGCGATCGCGAGCCCGATCCCGGTGCCCGGGTACTCGTTCTTCGGGTGCAGCCGCTGGAAGATGACGAAGATCTTGTCGGCGTACGCCGGCTCGACGCCGATGCCGTTGTCGGCGACCGAGATGTGCCACTCGTCGCCCACGCGCTCGGCGCTGACCCGGACCTCCGGCGCCCGATCAGGGTGGCGGAACTTGAACGAGTTGCTGATCAGGTTGGTGAACAGCGCGGACAGCAGCGGCTCCTCACCGCGCACCGTTGGCAGGTCGGACCACGTGATCGCGCCGTCGACCTGCTCGGCCCGCCAGCTGAGCTGGGCGGCCGCGTCCGCTACGACCCGGTCCAGGTCCACCTCGGTGAACCCGCTCGTCATTCGCCCGATCCGGGAGAACGCGAGGAGGTCGTTGATGAGCCGCTGCATACGCTGCGCGCCGTCCACCGCGAACGCGATGTACTGGTCGGCCCGCTCGTCGAGCTGGCCGGCGTACCGGCGCTGCAGCAGCTGGCAGAAGCTCGCCACCTTGCGCAGCGGCTCCTGCAGGTCGTGCGAGGCCACGTACGCGAACTGCTCGAGGTCCCGGTTGGAGCGGCTCAGCTCCTCGGCCTGCTGCTCGAGCAGCCGGTTGGCCTCCTCGAGTTGCAGGTGCGCCTGGCGTACGGTGCCGAGGTCGGCCAGGATCTGCTGACGCATGGCATTGATGTCCTCGGCCAGCCGGACGACCTCCGGTGGCCCCTCGACCTCGATCTTCCGCTCGTACTCGCCGCGGGCCACCCGGCGCACTTCTCCAGCCAGGTTGACGACCGGGCTGATGACGAGCCGTCGCAGCAGCAGCGTGACGGCCAGACCGGCGACGACCACCACGATCACGGCCAGCACGAGAAGCGCGACGAGCAGGCGGAGCGCGCCGCGGGTCTGCTCGGTCGCCGCGTCCCGGAGGACACTGGTCCGATCCCGCAGCGCGGTGGCGGACGCCCGGACCTCGTCGAACCGGGACCCGCCCGCGGTGGAGAGGATCGCCTGGGCGTCACCGGCTCGGCCGGCCCGGGTGGCCGAGATCGCCCGCTCGGCGATGTCGGTCCGCCACGCGGCGGCCCGCGCTTCCAGCTCAGACAGGCGCGCGAGGACGGCGGGGTCACGCGTCAGACCGCGCATCTCCGTGATCAGGCGTTTCTCTTCGGCCACCCCGTCGTGATACGGGGTCAGGACGTTGTCGGAGCCGATCAGTGCGTATCCGCGTACCGCGGTCTGCTGATCGACCAGGACGGTGAGCAGATGGCCGGAGTCGGTCCGGAGCGGACCGACCTGTTCCATCAGGGTTCTGGCGCGTTCCCGGCTGGCCACCGCGGTGCTGGCAGTGGCCATCGCGATGAGGGTGAGCAGGAGTCCGACGACCGCGCAGAGGGCCGTGATCCGCCGGCCCAGGGTCCATTTCACCATTTCTCACCCGCCGCGTTGAGCAGCAGCATCGCCACGTCGTCGGCCAGCGGCTCGCCGTTTCGCAGCTCGGCCTGGCCCACCAGCCAGCGCGGCAGTTCGTACGGGCCCGCGACGCTCTCGCGGTAATCCTTGAGCAGCGCGCACAGCCCGTCGATGCCGAGCCGGTCGCGGTCGCTGCCGCCCAGCCCTTCGATGAGCCCGTCGGTGTAGGTCAACAGCCCCCAGTCGGAGCCGGGTAGGTCGACGTCGACGGCGGGGCACGGCGTGCCGGGCAGCACCCCGAGCACCAGGCCCGGGTCGACCTCACACGGCAGGGCGCGGCCACCGGTCAGCAGCACGGGTGGTGGGTGACCGGCGAGGCGGACCGTCGCACGGGCGGCCGGCACGTCGACGGTCACCATCGCCACCGTCGCGAAGAGCTCGTCGGACCGGCGCTCACTGACGAGCACCTGCTCCAGCGCCGGGAGGACGGCGTCGTCCGGCACGCTGGCCAGGACCAGCGCCCGCCAGGCCACCCGCAGCGTGACGCCGAGCGCCGCCTCGTCCACGCCGTGGCCGCACACGTCGCCCACGAGCAGCTGTAGCCGTCCCGGGCTGACCTCGACCACGTCGTAGAAGTCGCCGCCGAGCAGGGCACGGTGACGGCCCGGCCGGTAGAAGGAGACGAGCCCGGCCGTGGTGGGGTCAATGAGCGGCTGGGGGAGCAGGCCGCGCTCCAGGCGCGCCGACTCGGCCTGCCGCAGTTCGGCCTCGCGCAGCCGTCGGGCGTTCTCGTCGGCCCGTTTCCGCTCCACCGCGTAACGCAGGGCACGGCTCAGCAGTACGCCATCGACCCGGCCCTTGATCAGATAGTCCTGGGCGCCCTCACCGACCGCTGCGACGCCGAGGTGCTCGTCCTCAAGACCGGTGAGTACGCACACCGCGGCGCTTCCGGCGTCTTCGAGCAGGTCGCGCAGGCCGTCGAGGCCGCTGGCGTCGGGGAGCCCCAGGTCGAGCAGCACACAGTCGACGTACCGCAGCAGCGGCCGCGCCCGGGCCACGCTGGTGGCGACCTCCAAGTCGACCGGCGCTCCCGCCTCGACCAGCAGCTCCTGTACGAGGAAGGCGTCACCGGGATCGTCTTCGACGAGCAGGACCCGCAGCCGGTCCGTCGGGCCGGTCCGCGACGGCCGCCTGAGCCGGTCGAGGTGTGACAGCTCGTCGCGGGGCGACGTCGTCGTGTCCCGGATGGTCACGCGGGCAGGCCCCACCGTTCGGCGGTAGCCCGCCTGTCCGTACGGTCGACTCCAGCACGCATGCAGGGATCCTCTCCCAGTCAGGGCGGTATCACCAACCTAGCTGAATCTCCCACTGAGTTGGTGACCAGCGGGAAAACTTGATCATCTAGATGCACGAAGCGCCCCCGCGGTCGGTGGGACCACGGGGGCGTGACGTTAAGGTCGGTGTGCAGGTCGCCTCTCGGCGAGTGGCTCATCGCGGCTCCAGCCGGACGGTATTCCGCGAAGGCAGTAGTTGTAGCCCGGGGGACACTCAGCACACCGACGTCTTGCATAACCACCCGTACCAGTCGAATGTTCCCGACTTGACGAGGTGATCGAAGCTTGGGTCGGTGTGCAGGTCGCCTCTCGGCGAGTGGCGCAGCACGGCTCCAGCCGAACGGTATTCCGTGAAGGCAAAGGGTGTAGCCCAGGGGACACTCAGCACACCGACGTCTTGCATAACCACCCGTACCGGCCGAATGTTCCCGACTTGACTGGGTGGTCGAAGCTTGGGTCGGTGTGCAGGTCGCCTCTCGGCGAGTGGCGCAGCACGGCTCCGGCCGAACGGTATTCCGTGAAGGCAGTAGTTGTAGCCCGGGGGACTCTCATCACACCGACGTCTTGCATAACCACCCGTACCGGTCGAATGTTCCCGACTTGACTGGGTGGTCGAAGCTTGGGTCGGTGTGCAGGTCGCCTCTCGGCGAGTGGCGCAGCACGGCTCCGGCCGAACGGTATTCCGTGAAGGCAAAGGGTGTAGCCCAGGGGACACTCAGCACACCGACGTCTTGCATAACCACCCGTACCGGCCGAATGTTCCCGACTTGACTGGGTGGTCGAAGCTTGGGTCGGTGTGCAGGTCGCCTCTCGGCGAGTGGCTCATCGCGGCTCCAGCCGAACGGTATTCCGCGAAGGCAGTAGTTGTAGCCCGGGGGACTCTCATCACACCGACGTGTTACATAACAGCCTCTGCGAGTTGAATGTTCCCGTGTGGGCGATCATGCCGGGCGTGTCATTGATCGACGGCTTGGGTACGGCACGGTCGAGGCGAACTGATGTGGGAGGTGGAGCTGTGAGGGCTCTGGCGGCCGGACCGGTCCAGGATGCGCTTGGTGACGTCGCTCTTTTCGTACCAAAGTTGATCTTGTTTGTGATAATCCTGGTGCTGGGCTGGCTCGCCGCTCGGCTGCTGCGGGCCGGCGCGAGTCGCCTGCTGCGGCGCGTCGGGTTCGACCAGGCTGTGGAGCGCGGCGGGTTGGGGCGGGTGCTGGGCTACACCCGGTACGACGCCCGCACGCTCATGACCACGATCGTCTACTACGCGGTGCTGCTCTTCACGCTGCAGCTGGCGTTCGGCATCTGGGGACCCAACCCGGTATCCGCCCTGATCGCCGGCATCGTGGCCTGGCTGCCGCGGGCGTTCGTCGCGATCATCATCATCGTGGTCGCCGCGGCCATCGCCTCCGGCGTGCGCAACGTGATCACTGGCGCGCTCGGCAGCTTGTCGTATGGGCGGCTCCTGGCCCGCGTCGCCAGCGCGTTCATCATCGGGATCGGGATGATCGCCGCGCTCGACCAGATCGGCGTGGCCACGTCGGTGACGACCCCGGTGCTGATCACCATCCTCGCCACCATCGGCGGAATCCTTGTCGTCGGCGTCGGAGGCGGCCTGGTCCGCCCCATGCAGAGCCGCTGGGAGTCCTGGCTGAACCGGGCCGAGCGGGAAGTGCCGCAGGTACGCCAGCAGCTTCGCGTCGCCGCCGAGGAGCGGGAAACCGCGCGTCGCGAGGCGGCTGAGCGGGAGGCGGCGGCTCGCCGGGAGGCCGAGGAGCGGGCGGCCCGGGAGAAGGCGGAGGCCGAGGCTCGGGCGGCGGCCGAGCGGGAGGCCGCGGCTCGCCGGGAGGCCGAGGAGCGTGCGGCCCGGGAGAAGGCCGAGGCCGAGGAGCGGGAGGCGGCGGCTCGCCGGGAGGCGGCGGCTCGCCGGGAGGCCGAGGAGCGGGCGGCCCGGGAGAAGGCGGAGGCCGAGGAGCGGGAGGCGGCGGCTCGCCGGGAGGCGGCGGCTCGCCGGGAGGCCGAGGAGCGGGCGGCCCGGGAGAAGGCGGAGGCCGAGGAGCGGGAGGCGGCGGCTCGCCGGGAGGCCGAGGAGCGCGCGGCCCGGGAGAAGGCCGAGGCAGAGGCGGAGAAGAAGCGCACGAGCCCGCCCCGGACCGCGCGGGAGCGCGCCGAGCAGGCGGCGGCGCAACGCGCGGCGGCCGAGGCCGGTACGTTGCCGCAGGCGCCGCCGTCCGACGAGCCGACCGTGGCCATCGACGTGACCAAGCTGCGGGGCGCGCCCACCGGCTCCGCGCAGGACGCCGAGGAGACCCAGCGCATCACGGTGCCGGCGGCGGACGAGGGGGAGGACCTCGAGCGTACGCAGGTCATCGCCGTCCCGGAGCCGGCCCAGCAGGAGCAGCAGGAGCAGTCGGCCCAGCCGGCCGCGCGTAGCAGCCAGCGGCGCCGGCGGCCGCAGGGTGGAGCCAAGTAGGCGCTGACCTCCGTCGAGATCCCCGCAGTTTGGGTAAAACTGCTGTCTCCCGTCCCCGAGATAGCAGCAACTTCGCCCAAACTGCGGGGATCTTGGCGTACGGGGGATCTTGGCGTACGGGGGATCTTGGCGTACGGAGGATCTTGGCGTACGGAGGATCTTGGCGCACGGAGGATCTTGGCGTACGGGGGATCTTGGCGTACGGGGGATCTTGGCGTACGGGGGGCGGCGCTTACGGCCGGGAGCGCCACATCCGGCGGTACGGGCCGTCGACGGCGACGAGCGCGTCGTGGCTGCCACGCTGCACGATCCGGCCACCGTCGATCACGGCGATCTCGTCGACCTCGGTCAGGCCGGTCAGCCGGTGCGTGATCAGGACCGTCGTCCGGCCGCGCGTGGCGGCGAGAAGGTCGGCGGTCAGCGCGGTGGCGGTTTCCTCGTCGAGATGTTCGGTCGGCTCATCCATGATCAGAATGGGGAAGTCCGCCAGCAGGACGCGGGCCAGCGCGAGTCGCCGGCGCTGCCCGCCGGACAGCCGGGAGCCCTGCTCGCCGACCATCGTCTCAAGCCCCTGCGGCAGCGAGTCGACCCAGCCGAGAAGCCGGGCCTCGGCGAGTACGGTGCGGAGCCGGGCTTCGTCCGCATCGCGGTCGGCGATGCGGAGGTTCTCGGCGATCGTGGTGTCGAACAGGTGGGCGTCGTCGGTGAGGAGCCCCACGATCCCGCGGACATCGTCCCCGGCGAGGTCGCGGGTGTCGACGCCGTCCAGGGTCACTCGGCCGGCGTGAGGGTCGAGGAAGCGTACGAGGACCGCTGCGAGGGTGCTCTTGCCGGACCCGCTGCGCCCTACGACAGCGACCCGGCGGCCCGGCGGCAGCGTCAGCTCCACGTCGTGGAGCACGTCGGGGCCGCCCGGCCACCGGGCGCTCAGGCCAGTCACCTCCAGCCGGGGCCGATCCACCGGCGCGGACAGCGGCGCCGGTGTCGCCGGCTCGGAGACCGGGTCGGGCTGGTCGAGCAGGTCGAAGACGCGGGCCAGCGCGGCGCGGGCGGCGGCCAGTTGGGCCGCCGCGGCGGGCAGCCCCGAGACGGTGTCGAAGACCGCGATCGGGGTCAGGACGACGACGGCGAGCAGGACACCGTTCAGCGTGCCGGCGGGTACGGCGTGCGCGCCCAGCGCGAGGCCGGCCCAGACGCAGGCGCCGGCGGCCAGGGCCACCAGGCCGGCGCCGAGCCCCACCCCGGCAGCTGATCGGGCGGTGGCCCTCCGCAGCCGGGCGTCGATCTCGGCCAGGGCGGACAGCCGCCGCCGCGCCGCCCCGTACGCGACAAGATCGGGCAGGCCGTGCAACAGGTCGACGGTGGCCGCGGACAGTTCTCCCCGCAGCGGCGCGGTACGCCGGTCGGCCCGGCGAGCGGCGACGTGCTGGACCACCGGTACGCCGACCGCCACCAGTAGCAGCCCGGCCGCGAGTACGACCCCGGCCGACGGCAGCAGGGCGCCGACGAAACCGGCCGCGGCCGCGCCGACCAGCGCAGCGACGAGGTAGGGCAGGACCACCCGGACGAGTACGTCGAGGGCCGTGTCCACGTCGGCGACGAAACGGCTGACCAGATCACCGGCGCGCAGCGGCGCACACGACGCGGGCGCCAGCCGCTCCAGCCGCTGGTAGGCGCGTACCCGAAGCCGGGTCAGGACCCGGAAGGCGGCGTCGTGGCCGGCGAGCCGCTCGACGTAGCGGAAAACTCCCCGGGCGATGCCGAACGCGCGTACCGCCACGATGGCCACGGTCAGGTAGAGCACGGGTGGGTGCTGGGCGGCGCGCGAGATCAGCCACGCCGCGGTCGCGGTGAGGCCGATCGCGCTGCCGGCCGCGAGCACCCCGAAGAGCACGGCGAGCGCAAGGCGCGGCGCCTCCGGCGCGGCGAGGCGCAGCAGTCGGAGTACTGGATGGTGGTTGCCCCGGTCACTGCTCAGGAGCAGGGACCGGTTGCCGCTCATGCCGGGACCTCCTCGACGACCCGGCCGGCTTCCATGCGTACGACCCGGTCGGCGAGCGTCAGCAGCGCGGGCCGGTGCGCCACCAGCACGACCGTACGGCCGCGGGCCAGCCGGCGGACCCCTTCAAGTACGGCGGCCTCGCTCTCGCCGTCCAGGTTCGCGGTCGGCTCGTCGAGCAGGACGACGGGCGCATTCGACAGGAAGGCCCGAGCCAGCGCCACCCGTTGTCGCTGGCCGGCCGACAGCCCCGCGCCGCCCTCACCGACTCCTGCGTCCAGGAAGTCGGAGGCCAGCGCTGCCTCGGCCGCCGAGCGCACAGCCTCGGAAGGGGCATCGGGACAGCCGAGCCGGATGTTGTCGGCGACGGTGCCGGGGAACAGGTACGGCCGCTGCGACATCCACACCACGTGCCGGCGCCAGGCGTCCGGGTCGAGCACGGAAAGATCCACGCTGCCGACCGCAACGCGCCCGGCGTCCGGCAAAACAAACCCGAGCAGCACGTTCAGCAGCGTCGACTTGCCGCAGCCGCTCGGGCCGGTCAACGCCACCACCTCGCCGGGCGCGATGGTCAGGTCCACCCCGTCGACAGCCGGAACCGCCCGGTCCGGGTAGCGCACGGTAACTCCGGAGACCACGATCGGGCCGGACGGGACGTCGGTACGCGTGCCGCGCGGCGGCGGCTCCTCCTCCAGTACCGAGAAGACCTGCTCCGCAGCGGCGAGCCCCTCGGTGCTGGCGTGGAAGTGGGTGCCGACCATGCGTAGCGGCAGGTACGCCTCTGGCGCGAGGATCAGCACCAGCAGGGCCGTTCGCAGGTCCAGCCGCCCTTCCACCAGGCGCAGCCCGACCGCCACGGCGACCAGGGCCACGGAGATCGTCGCGATCAGTTCGAGCACCAGCGACGACAGGAACGCCAGTCGAAGGGTGCGCATCGTGGCCCGCCGGTGCTCGTTGCTGACCCGCCGGATCGTCTCGGCCTGCGCCTTCGCCCGGCCGAACACCTTGAGTGTGGGCAGCCCGGCGATGACGTCGAGGAAGTGATGGGCCAGCCGGGTCAGCATCCGGAAACTGCGCCGGTTGCGGGCCTCGGTGGTGATCCCGACGAGCGCCAGGAAGATCGGGATCAGCGGCAGCGTGACTGCGATCGTCACCGTGGCCAGCAGGTCGACCGGGAGCAGCCAGGCGAGCACGATCGCGGGTACGACCGCGGCGAGGACGAGTTGAGGCAGGTAGCGGGCGAAGTACCCGTCGAGCGCGTCGACCCCTCGGGTGGCGAGCGTGGTCAGCTCACCACGTCGTTGCCCGGTCAGCCAGCCCGGGCCGAGGCGGACCAGGTGGCCCAGCAGCCGTTCCCGGAGTTGGGTCTTGACCGCCGCGGCCGCGCGGTGGGCGGCCACCTCTTGCGCCCAGGCCAGCACCGCCCGGGCCACGACGACGCCGCCCAGCGCGATCAGGGCGCCGCGCAGGGCGCTGACGCCGGCCCCGTGCAGGAAGATCGCGGTGATGCCACCGGCGAGCAGCGTCGCCTGGGCCACGATCAGTCCGGCGACGGCCAGGCCGAGGATGACGCAGACGGTGAGGTACCAACGGGTCGCCCCGGCGTAGCGGATCAGCCGCGGATCCAGCGGTTTCACGGTCTCGCCGCGCCTGCCGGGGGAGGTGCGGACGTCGCGGGCGGGATGTGCTGGACGCCGATGCGCTTGCGGAACACCCAGTACGTCCAGCCTTGGTAGAGCAGTACCACGGGAGTGAACGCTACCGCCACCCACGTCATGATCCTTAACGTGTACGGGCTGGAGGCCGCGTTCGTGGTCGTCAGGCTGTACGCCGGGTCGAGCGTCGACGGCAGCACGTTCGGGTACAGCGCGAGGAACAGGGTCGCCGTGGCCGCGAGGACCGTGACCGCGGTGGCCAGGAACGCCCAGCCTTCGCGCCCGGCCCGGTTGGCGATCAGCGCGGCGACCAGCGTGGCTGCCGCGACCACGGCGGTGCCGGCGGTGATGGCGTCCCCACGCAGGATCTGGGTCCACGCCAGGAACCCGCCTGCGGCTGCCACGGCCGCGATGCCGACCCCGCCCGCGACCGCCCGCGCGGACGCCCGAATGGGGCCGGTCGTCTTCAGCGCCAGGAACACCGCCCCGTGCGTCACGAACAGCAGGAGCGTGGTCAGGCCGCCGAGTAGGGCGTACGGGTTGAGGAGATCAACAAACCCGCCCACGTTGTGGTGGTCGGCGTTCAGCGCCACTCCCCGGACGATGTTGCCGAACGCGACGCCCCACAGCACCGCCGGGACGAGGCTGCCGAACACGATCGCCCGGTCCCAGTTGCGCCGCCAGCGGTCGCTGTCGACCTTGCCCCGGTACTCGAACGCCACCCCGCGCAGGATGAGCGCGACGAGGATCAGCAGGAGGGGCAGGTAGAAGCCGGAGAAGAGGGTCGCGTACCACTCGGGGAACGCGGCGAACGTGGCGCCAGCGGCGACGATCAGCCACACCTCGTTGCCGTCCCAGACCGGGCCGATGGTGTTGAGCAGGACCCGCCGCTGGGTTTCCGACCGGCCGAGCACCGGCAGGAGCACGCCGACGCCGAAGTCGAAGCCCTCCAGGAGGAAGTAGCCGGCCCACAGCACCGCGATGAGCAGGAACCACACGTCGTTGAGGTTCATGGTCGCACTCCGAATCAGTACGCGAACGCGAGCGGGCGGTCTTCGGTCTCGGACTCGGCGTCCGGGTCGTGAACCGGCAACTCCGGCGGTCCGGCCTTGGCGTAGCGCAGCAGCAGGAACAGTTCCACCACGGCCAAGGCGCCGTAGAGCAGCGTGAAGACGGCCAGCGAGGTGACGACGCTGCCGATGCCGACGGTGGGGGAGACGCTGTTCGACGTCTTCAACACCCCGAACACCGTCCACGGCTGGCGACCCATCTCGGTGAAGATCCAGCCGAACGAGTTGGCGAGCAGCGGCAGTGATACCGACCAGACGGCCGCGCGCCAGAACAGCTTGCCCCTGGGCATCCGACCGCGGCGGGTCAGCCACAGCCCGAGTACGCCGAGCAGTACCGAGATCATGCCGAGGCCGATCATCAGGCGGAACGACCAGTACGTGGCGGGTACGTACGGTGTGTAGTCGCCCGGGCCGAAGCGCTGCTCGTACTCGCGCTGGATGTCGTTGATCCCCTCGACCTTGCCGTTGGGATCGGCGGTGGCCAGGAACGACAGGGCATGCGGTACGCGCAGCCCGAACGTCTCGGCGCTGCCGTCCAGCGGGCCGATCGAGAACAGCGAGAACGACGCGGGCTGGGAGGTCTCGTACAGCGCCTCGGCGGCGGCCATCTTCATCGGCTGCTGCTCGGTCATGACCCGGCCCATGACGTCGCCGCTGATCGCCACCGCCGCGCCGGAGATCACGATGGTCCACAGCGCCAGGCGCAGGCTGGGGCGGAACACCCCGATCTCGTTGCCGCGCATGAGGTGCCAACCGCACACGCACAGCATCAGGACGCCCGCGGTCAGGAACGCGGCGGCGATCGTGTGTGGGAACGCCACGAGCGTCGTGGAGTTGGTGAGCACGGCGACGATGTCGGTCAGTTCGGCCCGGTTGGTGGCTGGATTGATCCGGTACCCGACGGGGTGCTGCATCCAGGAGTTCGCCGCGAGGATGAAGTACGCCGACAGGATTGTGCCGATCGAGGCGAGCCAGATGCTCGCGAGGTGCGCCTTCTTGGGAAGCCGGTCCCACCCGAAGATCCACAGCCCGAGGAACGTGGACTCGAGGAAGAACGCGAGCAGCCCCTCGATGGCGAGCGGCGCGCCGAAGACGTCGCCGACGAAGCGGGAGTACTCGCTCCAGTTCATTCCGAACTGGAACTCCTGCACGATCCCGGTGACGACACCCATGGCGAAGTTGATGAGGAAGAGTTTGCCCCAGAACTTGGTGGCCCGGAGGTAGTGCTCCTTCCCGGTGCGTACCCAGGCCGTCTGCAGCACCGCGACGAGCGCCGACAGTCCGATGGTGATCGGTACGAACAGGAAGTGGTACACCGTGGTGACGGCGAATTGCCATCGTGCCAGGTCCAGTGCGTCCACGCGCGGATCCTTTCCAGACGGGCCTGGAAGCAGCATCGGATCTAGCGTGCGCCCAAGATCAGGGCCGAAAGTCCGGCCGGGCGCGCGAGAGGTCCCGGCTCAGATTTAAGTGCCTCGCCTACATGTAGCGCAACTACATGTGAGCCAGGTCAAGCGGCCGTGGCGCACCCGTCGCCGTTCGACGTGATCAGGCTTTCGATCTCCGTCGCGCGCAGCGGCTTGGCGAAGTGGAAGCCCTGCGCGAGGCGGTACCCGAGCGTGTGCAGCCGGTCGGCCTGAGCGCCGGTCTCCACACCCTCGGCGATCGCGTGCAGGCCCAGCGCCTGGGCGATCTCGATGATCGACGTGACGATCGCCTCCTGCTCGACCGTTCCGGTGACGCCGTCCACGAAGGACTTGTCCACCTTGAGCACGTCCACCGGGCAGGTGCGCAGCAGGCCGAGCGAGGAGTGGCCGGTGCCGAAGTCGTCGAGGGCGATGCTGACACCGAGCGCGTGGATGGCGGCTACCGTCTCCGCGGCGCGACCGCCGCCGAACACGGCCGTCTCGGTGATCTCGACCGTGAGCTGGGCCGGGTCCAGGCCGGTCTCGGCCAGGACCGACGCCACCGTCTGCGGAAGCGTCGGCTCGAGCAGTTGCCGGGCCGAGACGTTGACGCTGATCCGGCTGAGCGCGTCGGCGCCGTATTCGCGGATCCACTGGGCGGCCTGCTGGCAGGCGGTCCGCAGGATCCACTCGCCCAACGGCACGATCAGGCCGGTGCGCTCTGCCACCGGGATGAACCGCATCGGCGAGACCATCCCGTCGCGGGGGTGGTTCCAGCGCACCAGCGCCTCCACTCCGACCACCTGGCCGCTGGGCAGGTCGACGACGGGCTGGTAGAGCAGGTGCAGCTCGTCGCGCTCCAGCGCGTGGCTGAGGTCGGCGGCCAGTTGCGCGTGCTCGACCGCGCGGGCGTCCAGGTCGGCGTCGTAGTGCACGTACCGGTTCTTGCCCAGCTCCTTGGCTGCGTACATGGCGATGTCGGCCCGGCGCAGCAGGTCCTCGGCGTCCGTTCCGGCCTCGTTGTCGGCCAGCCCGATGCTCGCCTGGATCAGCAGGTCGTGGTTTGCCGCGTTCACCGATGCGCCCAGCGCTCCGATGATCCGCTCGGCGACGTGCCCGCTCTCGCCGGAGCGGAGGTCGTTGAGCAGGATCGCGAACTCGTCACCGCCGAGGCGGGCGATGGTGTCGTCCGGCCGGATGCAGGCGCGCAGCCGGGCGCCCACGGCCACGAGTAGCGAATCGCCCACCGGGTGCCCGAGCCGGTCGTTGATGGTCTTGAAGTCGTCCAGGTCCACCAGGACCACGGCGACGGTGCCCGGTTCGGCCGTGGCGAGGGCCCGTTCGGTACGCGTGGTGAACAGCGCCCGGTTGGCCAGGCCGGTCAGCTCGTCGTGGGACGCCTGGTAGGCGAGCTGGTCCTGGTACCGCCGGGTGTCGGACACGTCGCGGGCGTTGCAGACGAACCCCTGCACGCTCGGGTCGTGCAGCAGGTTGGTGTACGTGACCTCCATCCAACGCCACGTACCGTCGGCGTGCCGGATCCGGGCCTGGCCCCGCAGACTGGGGCGGGGGTCGTGGTGCAGCTGCCGGAGCAGCTCGTTGAGTGCGGCCACGTCGTCGGGGTTCACGACGCTGTCGGCCCGCTCGCCGACCAGTTCCTCGGGTTGGTGGCCGAGCACCCGGTACGAGCCAGGGGTCATGTACGTGAAGCGCCCGTTCGCGTCGATGATGCTGATGACGTCGTCGGAGTTCTGCACCAGCGACCGGAAGCGCTGCTCGTGCCGGCGCAGTTCGAGCATGCTGGCGTCTACCTGGGACAGCAGCCGGGCGTTGTCCTGGAACGCGATGATCTGGCGGATCACCACGAGGGCGGTCAGCGCCACCGAACCGGCGACCATGAGCTGGATGCCGCCGGGGCTCTGCCGCGCCGTGATGAGTAGCAGCGCGTCCGTGCCGGTGATCGCCGCATACGGGAGCAGGCTGAACGAGCGATGGCGCCGGCGCCGGCCGGCACGGCGGGCGCCGGCGGGAGGCCGCTGCTGGAGCCACGTGGCGAGGACGACGCCACAGAAGAGCAGCGGGTAGATCGCCATGAAGGCGGACAGTTCCGGGCGGCTCTGCAGGACCGGAGAATTGATCAAAAGGACGGCGGTGACCAGGCCGGTGCCGCCCAGCGCCCAGGCGGCGCGCGGGTCGAGGCCGTCGGGGCCGGTCAGGTTGATCTTCAAGCTGGCCAGCACACCGCCGAGGGTGAGTACGACGATCACCATCAACGTCACGGTGTCGTGGATGACGGCGGGCCGACCGTCCTGGTGGGCGCCGAAATACCAGAGCAGGAGGCCGGTTGCCACGGCCATGATGCCGAGGTCCAGTCCGACCGTGAGCCATTCGCGGCGGGACCGGGCGTGGACCGGCAGTCGGAGCAGCGCCCAGATGACCGTGGCCAGCGCCGCCGCGAACAGTCCAATCGTGATCGGCTCCATCCGGTGGGACGGGGCATCGGGACCGGCCAGGGCGTCGTGCACGAGGCTGGGCAGTGCGACGAGCGCGATAGCGATAGCTACCGCGCCGTGACGCCAGAATCGGCGGGCCGGTAGGGCGAGATCGGCGTTACGCGCGACCTGCAGGGCGGCGAAAAGAGCAAGGGTCGGGCCGAGGGGGACCAGCAGCCAGCCGAGGATCGGCGGCCCGAACGGGTGCGTCCGGCGCAGCACGTACCAGGTGATTGCGGTGAGCGCGATGAACGCGCAGGCGGCGAGCAGGGTCGACCCCGGCGACCGCCGCCACGGTGCGGGCGGTGCGCTGACTGGGCGCGCTGGTGACAGCGTCGCCGCGCGGGCGTCGCTCAGATCGTCACCACGGTCCATGTCCTGCACCCTCTGCCGTAGCCTCGTCTCGCGTACGCGAGACACCCGTCCGGTCGGCGACGGGGGTGCGAACTTGAGGACTCTCGTCGATGAACCTCGGCGTCCTGTGGGGTTTTGTCCGATTAGTAATGGTTCACTCAGTGAAAATTTGCGGCCAGGCGCCTCCTGGGGGCTGAACGGGCGCCTCGCGCCGCAAAGGGGGCGCCGAATCCGGCGCCCCCTTTCCCCCGTGCCGATTCAGTTGTCGGGCGCCACGGAGGCCTATGCGTCAGGCTTCGCGGACCGAATCGGCTGATTCGTGCTGCGGTCAGCCGCCAGGGTCGGACTGGCGACTGACCGCGTATCGAAACCTATGATCTGTTACGCATTGTGACAAGGGTCTTGGGTAACTCGGCACGGGAATCGGTCTAACCAGGGGACAAGGTGGTCTCTGAGGGGGCCACGAGCCGTAACTTTGAGTGACAAGACCCTGTCGCCGCCCGGCCGCCACGCTCGGTCACGCGTACCGTCTGATCATTTCTTCGCCAGCGACGCCGCCATCCGGTCCCACAGGTCGAACGCCCGAGCCTGCGCGTCGGCGGGTAGCGGCGTCTCCTTTGGAGAGTTCCTGATCAGGTTGTCGTACTCCGGGCGCCCGAACTTCCTGATGACGTCCTGGCTGTCGGTCGGCGCCAGGTCGATCGTCGCGCCCTTGACCGCAGGGCCGGGGTAGAAGTAACCGTTGTCGAAGGTGATCGCCTGCTGCTTCGGCTGAAGCATGTACCGGATGAGGTTGAGCACCGCCGACAGCTTGTTCGTGCCGATGCCATTCGGCACCGCCGCGTAGTGCGCGTCCATGACCCAGTGGAAGCCGCCGAGCGCAACCACCTTCATCTCCGCGGGCACCGTGCCGAGCGCGCGGGAGTTGATGTCCCAGCCGGTCGTGGCGGCGATGATGTCCACCGTGCCGCTCGCGAGGTCCGTCATCGTCTGCGCGGTACTGCCCGGGTGCGGCGGGTTGTAGGGCGTCATCTCGGTCAGGAACTCCCACGTCCGGTGCCAGGTCTCCGGGTTCTTCGGATCACGGTCGCCGAGGAGGTAGGGCAGGCCCATGAGCATGGTGCGAGCCGGCCCGGAGTTGCGCGGCTGGGCGTACGAGACCTTCCCCGGGTGCGCCTTCGCGTACGCGAGAAGTTCCGCCGCGGTGGTCGGCGGGGTCGGGACGGTCTTCGGGTTGTACATGAACAGCGGGCCGGCCGGGTACTCGGTCACGACCACGCCGTGCCCCTGAGCCAACTCCTGCATCTTCGCCGCGTCCTCGGTGTACACGCCCTCGGGTGGGCTGACCTTTTGCCAGATGCCCTGCGCCAGACCGGCGGTGAGGGTGTCGGTGCCGGCGAGCACCAGATCGGCGCCGAGGTGTCCCGAGTGCTGCTCCGCCTTGATCGCCGACGTTATCTCGGCCGGGGCTGCCGTTCTGGTGACTATCTTCGAGACGACCTCCGGGTGCTCCTTCTGGAAGTTGTCGAGGATCCCCTGGGTCAACTGCAGATTCCCGGTGGCGTCCACGATGTTCAGAATCTGCGGGCTCGACGGTTTGGCCGCAGCCGCGGTGCCGGAGTCGGCGGGCGCCGCTTTCGTGCTGGAGTCCGGCTCGATGCACCCGGACACGATGAGGGCGGCGGCAGCCAGCGCGCAGGCGTACCGACGAATGCTACTGGTCATCGACTGTCGTCTCCCTCTTCGCGCCTTCGATGTCACCGTACCTGTGGGATCGGCGAGGTCTAGGCTTCCCGCGTGCGTCAAACTGAGCTCCTCGCCTTGGACCGCGCCCACGTGTGGCACCCGTACTCACCCGTGCCCGGCACGTCCACCCCGCTGGTCGTCGAGTCGGCTTCCGGGGTCCGGCTGCGGCTGGCCGAGCCGTTCGAAGGCCACCGGGAACTGGTCGACGGGATGTCCTCGTGGTGGGCGGCCATCCACGGGTACGCCCACCCGGTGCTCGACGCGGCCGTCCGCGACCAGCTCGGCCGCATGAGCCACGTCATGTTCGGCGGCCTCACCCACGAGCCGGCGATACGGCTCGCCGCCCGCCTCGTCGAGGTGACGCCACCTGGCCTGGAGCACGTCTTCTTCGCCGACTCCGGCTCGGTCTCCGTCGAGGTCGCCGCGAAGATGTGCCTGCAGTACTGGCGCTCGGTCGGACGCCCGGGCAAGCAGCGGCTGCTGACCTGGCGCGGCGGCTACCACGGCGACACGTTCCACCCCATGTCGGTGTGCGACCCCGAGGGCGGCATGCACCACCTGTGGACGGGCGTCCTGCCGCGTCAGGTCTTCGCCGACGCCCCGCCGGTCGAGTTCGACCCCGGGTACGCGCAGCGCCTCGCTGACCTCATCGGACAGCACGCCGACGAGTTGGCCGCGGTCATCGTCGAGCCCGTGGTGCAGGGTGCCGGGGGCATGCGGTTCCACTCGCCGGAGTACCTGCGGGTGCTGCGGGAGGCTTGCGATGCCGCTGGGGTGCTGTTGATCTTCGATGAGATCGCCACCGGCTTCGGGCGTACGGGGGAGCTCTTCGCCGCCGACCACGCCGGCGTGAGCCCGGACGTCATGTGCATCGGCAAGGCGATCTCCGGCGGGTACCTGTCGTTCGCGGCGACCCTGTGTACGAGCGAAGTGGCCGACGGGATCTCGCGGGGGAGCGTACCGGTGCTGGCGCACGGGCCGACGTTCATGGGCAACCCGCTCGCCTGCGCCGTGGCGAACGCCTCGCTGGACCTGCTGGCCCACGGGGACTGGAAGACGAACGTGAAGCGCATCGAGGCCGGCCTGCGGGCGGGCCTGGCGCCGGCTTCGGGCGTCCCCGGCGTCGCCGACGTACGCGTACTCGGCGCGATCGGGGTCGTCCAACTCGACCACGAGGTCGACATCGCCGCCGCGACCCGGGCGGCCGGGGCGAATGGCGTGTGGCTGCGCCCGTTCCGGGACCTGATCTACACGATGCCGCCGTACGTCACCGAGGACGCCGACCTCGAGCGCATCTGCGCCGCCATCGTGGCCGCGGCGGCTGCCGGGTGACTGTCATGTCGGCGGGTTAGCGGCCGGGCGCCGATCTTGACGACTTAACCTACTTATTTGATAGGTTTTTACTGTCGCGAGATCCCCGCGCGGCCGTAGGGTGGTCGTAGTACAGGCCCCGATCGGCTCTGGTTGGCCAAGGAGGCCCCATGACGCTGTGGAAGCCCGACCCAAGTTTCTACCCCTCCCCGAGACAGGCCGTCAGCGCTCCGCCGGAGAAGCTGGCCTACCTCGCCGCCTTCGACCGCTCCGCGCAGAAGCCCGACGCGATCGCGGTGCTCGACACCGACGCCGACTCGCACACGTACGGGCAGGTCGTCGGCTGGACGGACCTGCCCTACGTCGGCGACGAGCTGCACCACTTCGGCTGGAACGCGTGCAGCAGCGCGCTCTGCCCGTACGCGCCGCACCCGCACGTCGAGCGGCGGTACCTGATCGTCCCGGGCCTGCGCTCCTCGCGGATCTACGTCATCGACACCAAGGCCGACCCGCGCCAGCCGGAGATCGTCAAGGTGCTGGAGCCCGAAGAGCTGGCCAAGCACGCCGGCTACTCGCGTCCGCACACCATCCACTGTGGGCCGGAGGGCATCTACGTCTCGGCGCTCGGCGGCGCGAACGGCAACGACGGGCCGGGCGGGATCGCGCTGCTCGACCACACCTCATTCGAGGTGCTCGGCCAGTGGGAGATCGACCGCGGCCCGCAGTACCTGGCCTACGACGCCTGGTGGCACCTCGGCCACGACACGCTCGTCACGAGCGAGTGGGGGACCCCGTCCATGGTCGAGGACGGGCTCGTCGGCGAGCTGCTGCTGGGTCGCAAGTACGGGCACGCCATCCACTTCTGGGATCTCCGCAAGCGCCGGCACCAGCAGACCGTCGACCTCGGCGACCAGTACCAGATGGCCCTGGAGCTGCGGCCGGCACACGACCCGACCAAGGACTACGGGTTCGTCGGGGTGGTGGTCAGCGTCGAGGACCTGTCCGCGTCGGTCTGGCTCTGGCACAGGTCGGGCAAGGAATGGGCCGCCACGAAGGTGATCGACATCCCGGCCGAGCCGGCCGACCCGGCGCTGCTGCCGCCGATCCTGCAGCCGTTCGGCGCGGTCCCGCCGCTGGTGACCGACATCGACCTGTCCGTCGACGACAAGACGCTGTACGTGTCGTGCTGGGGGACCGGTGAGCTGCTCCAGTACGACGTGCGCGACCCGTTCAAGCCGGTGAAGACCGGCTCGGTACGCATCGGCGGCATCGTCGGTCAGGTGCCGCACCCGGCCGCGCCGGACCAGCCGCTACGCGGCGGCCCACAGATGGTCGAGATCAGCCGGGACGGTCGCCGGGTCTACGTCACCAACTCGCTGTACGGCTCCTGGGACGACCAGTTCTACCCGGACGGGGTGGGTGCCTGGGCGGTCAAGCTGGATGCCGACCCGGGCGGCGGCATCGCCCTCGACGAGCGGTTCTTCCCCCACGGTGACGACTTCCGCGGACGCCGGGTGCACCAGGTCCGGCTGCAGGGCGGCGACGCGTCCTCCGACTCGTACTGCTATCCGTGACCGGTTGGCAGTGGCTCGCGCTCGCCGGGCTGGGCGCCTTCCACGGGCTCAACCCGGGCATGGGCTGGCTGTTCGCGGTCGCGATCGGCCTGCAGGAGCGCAGCCGTAGTGCGCTGCTGCGCGCGTGTGCGCCGATCGCGGCCGGCCACGCGGCTTCGGTGCTGATCGTGGCCGGCCTGGTCGGCGTGTTCCGGTCGGTGCTGGCGACCCGGCTCGTCGCGATCGGCGGGGGTGCCGTGCTGGTTGCGTACGGACTGTGGCGGGCGCTGTCGAAGCGCCACTTCCGGTGGGCCGGGATGCGGCTGTCCGCGGCGCAGCTCGCATCGTGGTCGTTCCTGATGTCGTCGATCCACGGCGCCGGGCTGATGCTGCTGCCGGTACTGGTGGCGGGTCCGGCGCCGGCCGGCCATCAGCACGTGGCCGCGGCGGCGGGCGCGTCGCTGTGGGCCGGTGCCGCCGCGACGGCCGTCCACACCGTCGCCATGGTCGGGGTCGCCGGCGCGGTGGCGCTTGTCGTGTACGAGGTCGTCGGCTTGAGCATCCTGCGTACCGCCTGGGTCAACCTGGACCGGATCTGGGCGTACGCCCTGCTCGGCGCGGGGCTGGCGACGGTCGCGGTGGCGGTGGCGTCGTAAGCGCGGCCTACAGGCCGCGCTTACGACGGATCGCGATGCCGACCATCCCGACGGACACGAAGATCACTGACAGGATGCAGAGGGCCTTGAGCACCATGGTTGGCAGACTATGTTCAGTACGCCCCGCGGTACTGCGGCGGTACCCCCGGGTCGACGCCCAGCCTGATCGCGGCCCGGCGCGGCCAGTACGGGTCGCGCAGTAGCTCCCGTCCGAGCAGCACTACGTCGGCGTGCCCGTCGGCCAGGATCTCCTCGGCCTGCTCCGGCTCGGTGATGATCCCGACGGCGGCGGTGGGGATGTCGGCCTTCGTGCGGACCTGCGAGGCGAACGGCACCTGATATCCCGGGCCGACCGGGATCGTCGCCTTCGGCACCACGCCGCCGGTCGAGCAGTCGATCAGGTCCGCCCCGACCGCCTTCAGCTCGCCGGCCAGCTCCACGCTGTCCTCGCCGGTCCAGCCGCCCTCGACCCAGTCGGTCGCCGAGATCCGCACCAGCACCGGCACGTCCTCGCCGACGGCGGCGCGGACCGCGCGGGTCACCTCGAGGGGCAGCCGCATCCGGTTGGCGAGGCTTCCCCCGTACTCGTCGGTCCGGTCATTGGCCAGCGGGGACAGGAACTCGTGCAGCAGGTAGCCGTGCGCGGCATGCACCTCGACGGCGCGGAAGCCGGCGTCGAGGGCGCGGACGGCGCCGGCCGCGAACGCGTCGATCACCTCAGCGATGCCGGCGGTGTCCAGCGCGCGGGGCGTGCGGTAGGTGAGGCTGAACGGCGTCGTCGTGGGCGCGACCGGCTCCCAGCCGCCGTCCTCGTCGGCCACGCCGTCACGGCCGAGCGCGAATGGCGAGTAGGTCGACGCCTTGAAGCCGGCGTGCGCGAGCTGCATCGCGGGCACCGCGCCGTGCGCGCTGAGGAACGCGGCGATCGGTCGCCACGCGTCCACATGCTTGCCGGACCAGATGCCGGTGTCCTCCGGGGTGATGCGGCCCTCGGGGGTGACCGCGGTGGCCTCTGTGATGATCAGCCCGGCGCCGCCGACGGCCCGCGACCCGAGGTGGGCGGCGTGCCACTGGGTGGGCAGTCCGTCGTGGTCGAAGCAGCTGTACTGGCACATCGGAGTCATGCCGATGCGGTTGGGCAGCGTGACCGCTCGCAGCGGGAGCGGCTCGAACAACAGGCTCATGCAGCCATCCGTTCAGGTGAAGAAACCATATCTAGCCAGTAGGAAAAGTGGGGTATGGTGGCGGTCATGCGAGCTACCCCGAAAGCCTCGCCCGGCCGGCACTGCGCTGCCGGTGGCCTCGCGCGCTGTCGCTAGCGGTCGCCGTCCCCTCGTTCCCGGGACGAGCCTGCCAGATCCCCGTCTCCATTCAGGTCGAACTCTCTCGAAAGCGCAGGCATGTCCATCACTTTTACCCATCGCCGTGGCATTCGCCCAGTGACGGGCCTCGCAGCCTTGGCGCGCCGGTACGCCGAAAACCTATCGATAGCACCGCATTTCAACGCCGAGTCCCGGTGGTACGCCCGGATCGGCGGTGACTCAACTCACGAGGCCTGGCTGCTGACCTGGCTGCCGGGACAAGCCACCGACCTGCACGACCACGGTGGCTCCGCCGGGGCGTTCCTGGTCGGTGGCGGCGTGCTCACCGAGCAGGTCGTGCGGCGCGGCGCCACGCTGGTCGACACCGCCTTCGTCGAGGGGCAGGTGCGCAGCTTCGGGCGCCGGCACGTGCACCGCATCGTCAACTCCGGCACCGCGCCGGCGATCAGCCTGCACGTCTACGCGCCGGCGCTGCGGGAGATGACCAGGTACCGCGTTGACGACGGCGGGTTGCGCGTCGCAGCCGTCGAGACGGCGGGAGTCGACTGGTGACGGCCCGGCTGGTGACGGTCCGTCGCACGATCGACCAGGTGCTCGCGGAGGCCCGCACCCGGCTGGACCGGCTCGGACCGTACGCCGTCCAGCACGCGCAGCGCGAGGGCGGTGTCCTGGTCGACATCCGACCGGTCGCCCAGCGGATCGCCGGCGGCCAGATCCCGGGCGCGCTCGTGGTCGAGCGCAACGTCCTCGAATGGCGCTTCGATCCGGCGAGCGACGCCCGGCTGCCGATCGCCGACCGCTACGACCTGCCCGTGATCGTGTACTGCGAAGAGGGCTACACCTCCTCGCTCGCCGCGGCAGCGCTGCAGGACCTCGGCCTGTTCCGGGCCACCGATCTCGCCGGAGGCATCAGCGCGTGGCGCGCCGCCGGCCTGCCCATCGAGACAGCAAAGGAGGCGACATGACAGCCGTGCTGCCGACCGTTGAAGCGTCGACCCTCGTCGTCAACGTCCAGATCGCGCTGCCTCGCGACACTCCGGCCGCCGAGCGGGCGTTCGCGCTCGCCGATCGCCTGCACGCGCTGGCCGTGGACGACGCCGACGCCGATCGGGTGTCGACGACCGTCCTGGTCCTCGCCGACGAGACGGGGAGCCGGCCCGAGTTGCCACCGTCGCCGGTACCCGACCTCATGCTGCTCGCCGATCGCCGCGTCGCGCTGCTCGACGGCGTACTGCTGCACCTGACGAGGCTGGAGTACGACCTGCTGCTCTACCTGACCGACAACATCGGCCGGGTGCTCACCCGCGGGCAGTTGCTGCGCCAGGTGTGGGGGTACACGGTGGCCAGCGGCGGCCGTACGGTCGACGTCCACATCCGCCGCCTGCGCGCCAAGCTCGGTGGCCGCGGACCGATCATCACCACCGTCCGCGGCGTCGGCTACCGGATGGACCGGGGGCGCCGGGTTGCGGTCGTGCGCGATCCCGTTCTCACGTCATAGGGCGGCCGCGGGCCGTCCGGTCGGTACCCGCCAGGCGGCGAACGGCGGGCGCGCCCGCGGCGCCCGGTGCCACAGCACCAGCAGCCAGATGATGCCGATGCCGGACACCAGCATCAAGCCGGCCCAGTCCAGGAACACGCTCAGCTCGACCTGGGTCTCTGTCGGCTGCGGGAGGTAACCGCGGGACAGGAGGTTGTACTGCCACGGCGTCCCGGTCAGCAGCAGCGTGAGCACGAGCGCGATCTGGTGCATCGAGTCCCAGAGGGCGTGCAGAAGAGAGACCCCCAGGTACGCCGCGACGAGGCGGTCCGAGATCAGGTACACGTCGCGGGTACTGGGGGAGAACAGCACGCCGCCGAGGATCGCCGTCCACAGGCCGTGCCCGACCGGGGCGAGCAGCCCGCGCAGGATCTCCGTCTGTACGACCTGCATCAGCGACAGGCCGTGCTCGGTGAACAGGGCGGTGAACGCGTACCCGGCGGACTCGAACGCGGCGAACCCGAACCCCACCGACGCGCCGAGGATCATCCCGTCCCGGATCGACTTCACCCTGAGGCGACGGCTCAGCCAGGCCAGGGCGACCAGCTTGACGCCCTCCTCGATGAGGCCGACGCCGAGGAACAGCCCGGGAGACGGGTGCAGCAGGTACGACTCCAGCAGCGAAGCGGCCAGGACACCGAGCACCCCGCCGGTGATGAACGTGTTGAGGATCAGTTCGGCCGTGATCTCGCCGGTGTCGCGGCGCTCGAACGCCCAGGCCACGAACGTCACCGGTACGAGGAAGCTGCCGAGCAGCACGAGCGTCGGCACCAGGTTGGGGTTGCCGGTCACGAACGTGACCACCACGGTGAGCACCCACAGCCCCAGACCGGAGATGAAGATCCGTAGCCAGGGCCGGCGGCGGCGGACGGCTCCGGGGGCTGTCGCGGTGGCCATGATTCCTCCTTCGTTCATCGATGATTACCCGGTTGGGTGGGTAAATACCCGTTTCAGCGCTCGACCAGCGTCTCCAGGGGACCGCGCAGGAAGTACAGGGTGAACATGGCGGCCACCACGTACAGCAGCGGATGCACCTGGCGGCCCTTGCCGCCGAGCGCCTTGAGGAGCACGTACGACATGACGCCGGCGCCGATGCCGTTGGAGATCGAGTACGTGAAGGGCATCAGCACGATCGTCAGGAACGACGGGATCGCGATCTCGAAGTCGCTCCAGTTGATGCCGCGTACGGCCGTCATCATCAGGAAACCGACCACGATCAGGGCCGTCGATGCCGCCTCGAACGGCACGATCGTGACCAGCGGCGCGAGGAACATGGCCAGCAGGAACAGGCCACCGGTGACCAGGTTGGCGACCCCCGTACGGGCGCCTTCCGCGACCCCGGCCGCGCTCTCGATGAACGAGGTGGCGCTGGACGCGCTCGCCGCGCCGCCGGCCGCCGCCGCGACCCCGTCGACCAGAAGGATCTCCCGCGCCCGCGGCGGGGCGCCGTTCTCGTCGAGCATGCCGCCCTCCTGGGCGACCGCGACCATCGTGCCCATCGTGTCGAAGAAATCGGTCAGGATCAGGGCGAACACGAACATGATCGTGACCAGCCAGCCGGCCCGGGCCCACGAGCCCAGCACGTCGAACTTGCCGAGCAGGGAGAGGTCCGGCACGTCCAGGACGTTGTTGGGCAGCGTAGGGACGTTGAGGCTCCACCCCTTCGGGTTGGGCCGGCCGTGCGCGACCGACGGGCCGACGTGCGCGATCGCCTCCACGATGATGGCGAGGATCGTCGAGCCGAGGATGCCTATCAGGATCGCGCCCCTGACCCGGTGCGCCATCAGAAACATCGTCAGCAGCAGGCCGAGCACGAAGACCAGCGCCGGCCAACTGTAGAGCTTGCCACCGATGCCGAGGCTGATCGGCGGCGTTCCGACGTTGCCTCGGACGAACCCGGCATCGACGAATCCGATCAGCGCCAGGAACAGTCCGATGCCGACGCCGATCGCGGTCTTCAGCTGGGTGGGCACGGAGCGGAAGATGGCCGTACGCAGGCCGGTGAGGACGAGGATCGAAATGACCACGCCCTCGATCACCACCAGGCCCATCGCGTCGGCCCAGGTCATCTGCGGTGCGACCTCGTACGCGACGATGGCATTGACGCCGAGGCCGGCGGCGAGCGCCAATGGGAACCGGCCCACCACGCCCATCAGGATCGTCATGCTGCCGGCGACGAGCGCGGTCGCGGCGGCCAGCGCGGTCAGCGGCAGCCGTCTACCGTCGCCGTCCGGGCGCGATCCCAGGATCAGCGGATTGAGCACCACGATGTACGCCATCGTGAAGAAGGTGGCGAGACCGCCCCGGATCTCCCTGGGGATCGTCGAACCGCGTTTGGTGATCTCGAAGAATCGGTCGAACCGGTTACGAGGCGGCGCGGTGGGCTCCGGGCCGGGCTCCGAGACCTGGTCGACGAGGTCCATACCGCAACCTTCCCCCCGATCTGCGAGGAGGGGCGCGTCACAGCACCCCGGCGGCGGCGTGGACCGCGAGTCCCATGCCGACGAGCACCACCAGGACGGCGGTCAGGGTGGACGCCGCCACGGGTACCCGGGCCGCGAGCGGGGACAGCCGCCGGACCAGTCGGGGCCATCCGGCAGTGCTTGTCATCCGGCGCTGTACGAACAGCAGGAGCAGGCCGGCCCCGGTGAGCGCGGCCGCCATGCCCAGCCCGTAGCCGAGCACGATCAAGACGCCGAAGCCGACCCGGCCGAGCCCGACCGCGCCGAGGAGTACGACCAGCGCGGAGGGGCTCGGAACGAGACCGCCGGCCAGCCCGATGCCGGCGAGGCCGAGTTTCCGGCCACGGTCCGAGTGGTCGGGGGAGTGGTTGTGGGAGTGGTCGTGGTGATCATGCGAGTGCGAGTGCGAGTGCGAGTCGCCACGGCGGCGGAGCGCGGTTACCAGCATCCCGACGCCGACGGCGGTGACGAGTACGCCGCTGGCCAGGCTGAGGTAGCCGAGGAGGCGGTCGCCGGCCAGCGCGCTCGACGTGCTCAGCAACAGGCCGATTACCAGGACGGCACCGGTGTGGGTCAGCGTCACGGTCGCGCCCACGACGAACGCGTCGCGTACCCGCCCCTGCCGGCCGGCCAGGTAGGCGGCCAGCACCGTCTTGCCGTGCCCGGGAAGCGCGGCGTGCCCGGCGCCCAGCAGCACCGCGACTCCGATCGCCAGGATGCCGACCACCGGCGTGAGGTGCCGTCCGGCGACCAGGCTCTGAAGGCGCCGGTCGGCCGCGCCGAGCCAGCGGGTCAGGGGGTCGCCGCCGGTGGCCGCCCGAGCAGATCCGGCGCTACCGCCGCCGGCGTGCGCGCCGGGACCAGCGGGCTCAACCCGCAGCGCCGCGGTGCGGACGTCCAGCGCGGAGGAGAGCAGATCGGCGGGGTACGACCGGAGCCGGTCGCTGACGCTGCTGCTCGGCAGCGGGGAGTCGATCAGCCGTACGCCGTCGCCGACGGCGGTGAGTTCTCGCCAGCCGACCCGGTCGGCGCGCCACCGGTTGGTGACCGTGACGCCTGCCGCCGTGCCGAGCCTGGCCGGCGCGGTGAGCGTGCAGGTCAGCCGGCTCGTCGGCAGGCCACCCGCGCCCGGCGTGTACGTGAACGCCGGCCCGGTCACCGTCCAGTGCAGACGCTTGCCGCCGGCGCTGACCTCGAAGTCCCTGGCCAGTTCGGCGCAGGTGCGAACGGCGTACGCGGACCGTTCCGCGTCGTCGACCATGCCGTCGGAGTTGGCGTCGGCGCTCGCGCGCTCCTGCATCGTGGGGATCTCGGCGACGTCGGCGACGGCGGCGACCTCCACCCGGTCGGCGTGCAGCGTCAGCCCTGCGTACTGGTTGACCGAGAAGTTGCCCAGCGGATGTGCGGCTGCGCTCTCGGTGGTGCCGATGATCAGCGCCACGGCGGCCAGCGCGCCAGCGAGGAGGACAAGTGCGAGACGCTTCACGAGACGCTTCACGGGGTGGCTCCCAGGTCGGCCAGTGCCTTGCGTGCGGTCGGTGCGTCGATCGGGGAGAAGTGTGGGTTTGTCTGGAGCGCCCGCGTGAGTGAAGCCCGGGCCTCGTCGCGCTGGCCCAGAGCCAGCTCAATCATCCCCAGATGGTAGGCGTATCCGGCAGCGCGCGCTCCGGTTGCGGCGACGCGCTTGGCGTACGCCGACGCCTCGGTGTCCTGGCCCGCGCGGTGCAGCGCCCAGGCGAGGGTGTCGGCGACGTCCACGTGCTGGCGGCGCGCCCACTCGGCGCGGGCCGCCTCGACCGCGTCGGCCGGCCGGTTGTCGGCCAGCGCTAGGGCCGCGGCAGCCAGCCCGTCGACGCCTCCGTTCGCGGTGAACAGGGTGTGCGCGGCCGTGGCGAGGCGTAGCTGCTCGGCGGCTTGCGCGTCCTGCCCTGCGGCGCGCAGCAGGTCGGCGTACTCCAGCAGGTCGGACGGGGTCGGGGTGCGGCGGGTCAGTTCGGCATACGCGGACAGGGCCACGTCGGTACGCCCGGTCGCGGCCGCCGTCCGGGCCTGGCCCCGCCGCGCGGCGATCGACTCCGGGTCGGCCGCGAGGGCGGCGGCGTACGCGCGCTCGGCGCCGGCCACGTCCCCGACCTGCCAGGCCAGATCGCCGAGTTGGTTGTGGCAGAACGCCGTGTCGTACGGGTCGACCGCATTGTCGAGGGCCCGGCGCATCAGGTCGGCCGCCTGATCGACGAGGCCCCGCAGTTCGAGGTCGTACGAGGCACGGGCGTATGCCGGAAGGCCGGGGCGCAGGTCGAGCATGTGCTGCACCGCGTCGGTGGCTCCGGCCGCGTCGCCGAGTTGGGTGAACGCGTCGGCGAGCACCCCGTACGCGTCGGCGCTGGCCGGGTTGACCGCGAGCGCGGCCCGGGCCTGGTCGCGGGCTGCCGCGAAGTCATGGCGGGCGTTGGCCAGCGCGCCGAGCGCGACGAGGGCGTCGGCGTTGCCTTCCGCCCGGCGGGTCAGCGACTCGCGGGCGGTGCCTTCGGCCTTCGGGTAGTACGTGGGGTCGGCGCTGACGCGGGCCTTCTCCAGGTAGGCCGAGCTGAGCGCGGCCCAGGCCCGCCAGTCGCCCGGCACCTCCCGCAGCCGCTTCTGCTGCCGGGCGATCGTCATGCCGAGGCGGTCATCCGGCGAAATCCGGGCGCCGGGCCCGGCCGGGGTGGTGGCACCCCGGCCGGGCCCGGCCGTCGGGCCGAGCGCGGCGCCCGCCACGAACAGGGCCGAGGCCGCGGCTGCGACCATGGCGGCCAGCTTCAGCCGGCTCAGCGGTCGTCGCATCGGGGGATGGTCGCGGAGGTGGTGCTGACCGGGGCCACGGCGGGTTCATCGCGGCGGCGCCGGATGGTCAGGCGGTACCGGCTGACCATGAAGCCCCCGAGCGCCACGAGGGCGGCCAGGCCGCCTACTGCCATGGGCGCGCTGCCGGCGTACCCGCTGCCGAAGCCGAAGAAGCCCTTCTTCTCCGGGGCGGCGACCGAGCCGCGGGTGTTGACCCCGTCGGCGTTCGGCAGGGCGAGGTACGGGAAAGCGTGCTCGAAGCCGCGGTCGTTGGTGTTGACCTTGTCACCGGCGGCAAGCGCGTCGACGAGCGTGCCGCTGGCCGCCGCGCCCTCCATCGCCTGCAGGGCGATGTCGATGACGTCGTCGCCCAGGCGCCGCCCGTTGGGGAAGCCCTGCAGGTCGCCGCCGAGGACGCCGAGCCGGTTGGGGCTCTTGTTCGGGCCGACCGACATGTTGAGCCGTAGCTGTTCGGAGGCGACGAACCGGTTGGCGTTGACGTCGACGTTGTTGAGCTGCGAGTTGAGGTCGGCCTTGATCGGGCCACCGGCCTTGGTCGTGATGCCGGTCAGGAAGATCTCGGCCAGGTCCTGGCGCGGTCCGGGCGGCGCCTGGATCTTGTAGATGCCCTGGACGAGTTTGGGAATCTCGGGGTAGAGGACGCGGTCGACGACCTCTTTGATCTTCGCGTCCTTGTCCGGCGACAGCGAGTTGAAGGCGTCCTTCAGGCCGGCGGGCAGGACGACCTCGTTGACCAGCGGGTTGCCGAGCCGGGACACCTGCACCTGGTCGTTGTCGCGGTTGGCGCGGTAGCCGTCGACGTCGGAGTTGCGGCTGTGGTTCTTGTCCTGGTACCGGCTGCTGTCGTCGTACCGGTTCGGGTTGTTGTTGTCCCGACCGCCCGGCTGCCAGCCGGCCTTGTCCGAGGCGCGGTTGTTGTTGCCGTCGAAGCCGTTGATTTGCACGCGGGCCCGCTCGGCGGTGGCCCAGGCTCCGATGATCGGATTCCGGGCGGCGTCACCCTTCAGGGCGAGGTCGCTGCGGCGTACCTGGAGCGCGATCGTGTTCACGTTGTAGCCGGCGAGGGTGTCCTGGCCGGTCTCGCTGAGGTTCGCGCCGTAGAGCAGGTCGAACACCCGCAGGTCGGCGAAGAACGGGTCGTCGGCCTGGCCGGCGAAGCTCTTCACCCCGGCGTTGAGGGAGAGCGCCGCCTGGTCGCGCAGCTTCCGGTAGTCGGGCATCGAGGCCTTACCGACCCGGGACGGGGCGACCGGCGCGTCCTTGACCAGCGTCTTCCAGCGGTCGCCGACGGTCCACTTCTCCAGCGTGTACACCTGCCGGAACAGCAGGTTCTTGTCGTCGATCGAGGTGACCACGCCGTCGTTGTACAGGAACGTGTTGTTGGTGCGCCGGTCGATGTTCTTGAACGTCCAGCGGAACCTGACGTCCGGGACCGCGTCGCCGTCGTTGTCCACGTTGACGATGTACGACGCGTCGGTGGCGAACGGGAAGAAGTTCGGGCCGCCGTTGGGCTCCTGGAAGGGGATCCAGTTCGAGATGAACGTCACGGTGTCCGACTTATCGGGGCTGGTGAACGCGTAGAAGTCCGTATTGTCGATCGCGGGATCGGCGGCGACCAGCGGTGCTTCCCGGTGGCTTGACGCCGCGGCCGAGCGTGGTCCGAGCCCGTACAGCGACGCGGCCAACGCCAGGCCGGCGACCGCGGCCGCGGCGCCTCTTCGTCGGGCCCGCCCGCCGCGTTTCGCGGCTTCCCGGGGGGATGGGATGGGTGTCATCGCTGTCCCTTCCGCTCAAGCTGTCGATGTGCACAGACCACTCACTGGTACGGCGCAACGCGGCGCACGGTTCGATCGATGAGGTTCACGATGTCGGCGGAGTTGAAGTCCCAGGTGGGAGCGGTGAGGCGCAGGCCGGCTGGGAGCCCTGGGGCAAAGGTGCGAGCATGAGCGCTATGTCAGGTCTGGATCGACTGCGGGTCTCCCGCTATCTCGGGTTGCTGGGCGCAGTCGTGGTGGCGGCCGCCGCGTACCTGGGTGGAGCGCTGCCCGGCAGCGACCTCCGGGCCAACATCGCCCGGATCCTGGCGGCGCCCGCGGGTCCGTGGTGCCTGGCGGCGTGGGTGGTCGGCACCGCGGTGATGGTCGCGGCCTGGCTGCTGGCCCGCCGGGCGGGTCCGCTCACCACCCGCTGGGTGCTCACGACCGTCGCGATCTGGGCGCTGCCGCTCGTGCTGGCGCCCCCGCTGGGCAGCCGCGACGTGTACGCGTACGCGTGCCAGGGTGCGGTGTACGCCGGCGGGCTCAACCCGTACCAGAACGGGGCGGAGGTGCTGCCCTGCCCGTGGCTCGACACCATGTCGTACGTCTGGCGCGACACCCCGGCGCCGTACGGCCCGGGATACCTGGCGATCGCCAGTGGCGCCGTCGGAGTCGCGGACGGTCGCCTCTGGGTCGTCATCACGCTGCTGCGGCTCGCCGCCGTCGCCGGCGTCGTCCTCACCGCGGTCTACCTGCCCCGCCTGGCGCGCGCCTGCGGCGTGGACGAGGCGCGGGCGACCTGGCTGGGGCTGGCGAGCCCGGTCGTCGGGGTGCACCTGGTCGCCGGTTCCCACAACGACGCCCTGATGGTCGGCCTCTGCCTGGCCGGCCTGTACCTCGCGGTGCGCCGCCGGCCAGTCGCCAGCGGGGCGTTACTGGGCCTCGCCCTGGCGGTGAAGGCCACCGCCGGGGTCGCGCTGCCGTTCGCGGTACTCGCGGTGGTGCGCCCGGACCGATCGTTGCGGCGGCTGGTCGCCGGGGCGGCCTGGGTCGCGCTGGGGTGCGCGGTCACGTACGGCGCCATCGCGCTCGCCACCGGCCTGAGCTTCGGCTGGCTCGCGGGCCTGCACTACAGCGGGCGGACGATCCAGTGGACCTCGCTGCCGACCGCGGTCGGTATGGCGATCGGGTACATCGGCCGGGCCTTCGGCGCGACGCACCTGATGCACCACGCGGTCAACGCCGCCCGCAGCGTCGGAATGGCCGTCATGGCGGTGGTCCTGGTGGTGCTGTGGTGGCGGGCGCGCGGGCGGGACGCCAGGCAGACGATCCTGTACGCCGGCCTGGCGCTGGTCGCCGCCACCGCGTTTGCGCCCGTCTTCCACCCCTGGTACCTGCTGCTGCCGTTGACCGTGCTGGCGGCGGCCGGGGTCCAGGAGCGCTGGCCGATCGTCGTCGCCACGGCGGTGGCGTTCCTGGCGCTGCCGGACGGCTACAGCCTCTCCCGCCCCACCCAGGTACCGGGCTCGCTGGCGGTCCTCATCGCCGTGATCGCAGCGGCGGTCTGGTGCGCACGGCAGTACCTCCCACGGCGACAGCCCGTGCCGGTCGGCTCGCCGGTGCCGGACGCCTCGCCCACGTCGGGTGCTCCGGTCGAGGCGAGGCAGCCGTCGCCAGGCGATCTGAAGCCGCTCGACCGGCTATGACTCGTCGATCGGATCGCTCGCCAGCCCGCCGGTCACGACGTCCCAGCGGGTGACGCTCGGCGGCTCGGGCCCCGGCGGCTCGGGAGCCGGCCGCTCGGGGCCCGGCCGCTCGGTATCCGGCGGCTCGCCGTTCGGCCGTTCGGTGTCCGGTTCGGTCATATCCCACACCTCCCGCTTACGTCAGTCCTGGCGCAGCAGGTCCTCCCGCAGTCGGTCGAGGGTGCGACTGAGCAGCCGGGACACGTGCATCTGGGAGATGCCGAGATCGCGGGCGATCTCCGCCTGCGTCATGTTGCCGTAGAAGCGCAGGCTCAGGATCTTCTGCTCGCGGTGCGGCAGCTTCGCCAGCAGCGGATGCAGCGCTTCGCGGAACTCGACCGCGTCGAGCCCGTCGTCCTCCTGGCCGAGCCAGTCGGCCGGGGTCATGGCGTCCTCACCCGGATGCGTAGGCGCGTACAGCGAACTGGCCCGGTACCCGCTCGCCGCCACCATGGCCTCGACCACCGGCTCCTCGTCGATGTCGAGGTGGTCGGCCACGTCCCGGACCGTGGGGGAGCGGCCGAGCCGCTGGGTGAGTGACTCCCGCGCCTGGTTGATCTCCAGCCGAAGCTCCTGGAGCCGGCGCGGTACCCGTACGCTCCAGCCGCGGTCGCGGAAGTGCCGCTTGAGCTCGCCCACGATCGTCGGGGTGGCGTAGCTGGCGAAGTCCGTCGTATGGCTGGGATCGAACCGGTCGACCGCCTTGAGGAGGCCGACCGCGGCAACCTGATTGAGATCGGCGGCCGACTCGCCGAGGCCGTGGAAGCGCCGGGCGAGCCGTTCGGCGTATGGGAGACACGCCTCCACCACCTTCTGGCGCAGGTGGCGGCGGTGTGGATCGTCGGCCGGCAACTGGCTGATGGTCCACAGCAGCGTGTTGATCTCGTCGCCCCACAGGCCCTGCCACTGGTGGCGGTCGGTGCCGAGGTGCTCGACGTTGTCGGCGCGCTCCGCCGACGACGGCAGTTCGAGCGGCGGATCGTACGCGGCTAGAGCCTTGGCGGAGCCCGTGATCTCGAGGACCTCGAGCGCGAGCCCCTGTGCGCCCTGTACCCGCAGCGTTCCGCCGCGTTCGGCGAGTTGTTCCTGTACACGCAGCATCACGCCGACTGCGCTGGCGTCGATCAACCGAACTCCAGCAAGGTCGACGACGACCTGGTCGGCGCCGGCATCGAGTTGCTCGAACAGGACGAGCCTGAGTCGCACCGAGGCGGCAAAATCCAGTACGCCGGTGATCTTGACTAGATGTATGGAGTCGAAACGCCAGACTTCGACGTGTGCGGTTTCGGCCATGAGCGGCCCCCATCGTCGCGGAGAGACCCCACGTCCTTTCCAACTCTACGGCGGCTGAAACCTAACTTGGTCGACAACATTTTCCCTGGCCGCAGGCCATTACCGTCGGTTGCCTCCTGGTAACTGAAGCGTGGCCCAGACCACCTTCCCGTTCTCGGTCGGCGTGCTGCCCCAGCCGGTGGCGAGGGCCTCCACGATCTTCAGTCCGCGGCCGTCGACCCCGAACTCGTCATCGGACCCGCCCAGCCTCGGGGCGGTACGGCAGTCGTCGCGTACCGACAGGTGCAGGTAGCGCTGGCGCAGCGACACGGTCAGCTCCATCGGGGTGCCGGCGTGCCGCAGCGCGTTGGCCACCAGCTCGGTGGTCACGATCTGCGCCCGGTCGGTGACCGTGCCGACGTTCCAGCCGGCGCAGGCCCGCTTCACCAGCGAGCGCGCCTTGCCCAGCGAGCGCGGCACCGGCTTGAGAACCTGGCTGGCGCGCCGGCGCGGCACCCCGGTGACCCGGCTGGCGAGCGCCTGCTCGACCGTCGGGTAGACCGGAACCGACCGGCAGACCGCCATCCGCTCGAGCGCGGCCGACAGCTGCGGTCCCGGAGCGCCGAGTACGAGCGACGCGCCGGGCCACGCCGCGGCGTGGCTTGCCATGGAAGGCAGGACGGAAAGTACGATGTCATCATCGGTGTCCAGCGTCGACACGTCCAGCACGATCAGCTCGGGCTGGCTGGCTAGACACTGCAAGAGCGTGGCGCGGACGGCGGGCGCGGTCTCGACCGTCAGCGTTCCGGCGAGGCGCACCAGTGCGACGGGAGACTGCCGCTCGACGCGGCAGGACAGGTCCGGGCCGGACCCACCGGCCTCCTTCCGCCTCGTCCGAAACGTTCGCGGTAGCACGGTCTCTCCTTAAGGCCGCGGATCTTTTGCCAGCGCGACTACCCCTTCCCCGCTTCGGTAACCATCGTCGTTGCGAATGCCCGCATATCCAGGTCACAGCCGGGTAGCGAGGACTGCCGTACGTGGACGGAAGGCAGCGCGATGAAGCAGGTCACCAGGCGTCGGGTACTGCTGGCCGGCGTCGCGATCTGCATCCACCGCGGCTGCCCGCTGGAGTCGAAGACGAGCACGGTCGACGTCGACCAGATCCGGCTGCTGGACTGAAGGAACAGATCGTGACCACGCCCCAAGCCGAACCCATGCCGCCCGCGCCCGTGCCGGTCCCGGAAGAGAAGGGGGCGGCCTGGGCGCCACTGCGCCACAAGTGGTTCCGGGTGCTGTGGATAGCGCAGTTCGCCTCCAGCGTCGGCGGCTGGTTGCAGACCGTCGCCGCCCAGTGGTTGATGCTGACGCTGACCAGAGCCCCGTTGCCGGTGGCGTTGGTGCAGACGGCGCTGAGCCTGCCGGTCTTCCTCGTCGGTCTGCCGGCTGGTGCGCTGGGCGACATCGTCGACCGCCGCCGCCTGCTGATCGTCTCGCAGGCCTTCACACTGGTCGCGGCGGCGGGGCTGGCCGTGCTCACCTTTGCCGGGCTGGTGTCGCCCTGGCTGCTGCTGTTGTTCACGTTCCTCATCGGAACCGGTGGCGCGCTCATGGCCCCGGCGTGGATAGCCGTCCAGCCGGAACTGGTCGAGCGTGACGAGATTCCGCACGCGACCGCGCTGAACGCGGTGAGCATGAACCTCTCCCGCGCCGTCGGCCCCGCCATCGGCGGTGTGATCGTCGCGGTCCTCGGCGCGGCGGCCGCGTTCACGTTCAACGCCCTGTCGTACTTGAGCTCACTCATCGCCCTGAAGCGCTGGCCGCGCCCGCCGGAGCCGCGCCCGCTCGGCGCCGAACCGATCATCTCGGCGATGCGCACCGGGCTGGCCTACGTCCGCTACTCGCCGCCGGTGCGAGCGGTGCTCGTACACTCCGCCATCTTCCTGTTCTTCTCGGCCGCGCTGTGGGCGCTGCTCCCGATCCTCGCGGCCGAGCACCTGCGCCTGTCCTCCGCCGGGTACGGACTGCTGCTCAGCATGGTGGGGATCGGCGCGGTGATCGGCGCGGCGCTGCTGCACTGGGCGCGGGAGCGGTTCGGGCTGGAAGGGGTGGTGATGGCCAGCTCCATCATCTTCGGCCTCGGCATGGTGGAGATCTCCCTGACCCCGCGCAACCTTCCGGTCGACCTGGTCGTACTGGTGTTCATGGGTGTCGCCTTCATCGGCGCCCTCTCGTCGCTGAGCGCCGCCGCACAGACCGCGCTGCCGAGCTGGGTCCGGGCCCGGGCGATGGCCGTGTACCTGCTGGTCTTCCAGGGGACCCAGGCCGTGGGCGCCGCCGTCTGGGGAGCGTTCGCCCAGGCCTACGGCACCCCTCTCACGTTGGCGATCGCCGGCGCCGGCGTGGTCGTCGGGCCATTCGCCGCGGCGGCTTACCACGTCGGGATGGGTGCCCACTACGAGCGGGAGATCGAGCCGCTGTCGATCGAGCCGCGGGTCGGGCCGAGTACGGACCACGACTCCGGCCCGGTGCTGGTGGTCCGGGAGTACAAGGTCGACCCGGAGCACGCCGACGAGTTCGAGAACGCGATGAGGCTGGTGCGCGGCAGCCGGCGCCGCTTCGGCGCGCAGCGCTGGAACCTGTACCACGACGCGCACGACCCGACCCGGTACGTCGAGACGTTCACGGCGAACAACTGGCAGGAGCACATGCGCCAGCACACCGAGCGCATGACCCAGGCCGACCGGATGATGGACGAACTGGCCGAGCGCTACGTCCGGGGCGAGCCGCGGACCGAGCATCTCATCAGCGCCGAGTAAGCCGAGTAAGCCGAGTAAGCCGAGTGCGGGAAGGGCTGGCCGGATGACCTGGAACGGGGGAGCGGCGCCGTACGGGCGGCGCCGGATGGCGGCGCTGGACCGTCAACTGACCGAGGCCGCCCGCGATCTGCTCGCCCACGACGACCGGTTATGCGGCCTCGCCGTCGACGTCCGGTTCGACGGCGCCGTCGCCCACCTGACCGGGGACGTACCCGACGGCAAGGCGCTACTGCTGGTCCGCCGGCTGATCGGCCGGCTGGACGGCGTGCTCGCCGTCTGGTCTCGGGTACGCGTCGGCGGGCGGGCGCCGGTCGTGCTGGACATCGGGAGCGGCGACATCAAGCAGTACCCGGACAACCTCGGCGTCGACCTGCGACCGGCGTCCGGTGTGGACGTACGGGCGAACCTCGCGCACGGTCTGCCCTTCGCCGACGCCTGCGTCGACGTGATCTTCGCGGTGCACATCCTGGAGCACCTGATCGACTTCCTGCCGCTGGTCGACGAGTGCCACCGGGTACTGCGTCCGGACGGGGTGCTGCACATCCTCAGCCCGTGGTGGCGGTATGTGAACGCGGTCGCCGACCCGACGCACGTCCGGCTGCTCGACGTGCAGACGATCAAGGGGATCGCCGAGCGGCCCGGCAGTTCGCTGCGGTGGTACCCGCTGCACGCCGGCTGCGACGGCGCCAGCATCTTCGGCGACCTGACGCCGCTGGGGGAGCACGATGAACGCCCCGACGAGGTGCATCTGGCGCGCTTCTTCGAGTGACCCGTGGGTAAAGCGAGAGGTGTCACTGACTGACCTGCGTCGGGCCGTCCGGGTCGCCGGTCTCGCCGAACCAGCTCGCGAGCCGCCCGGCCCGCGCCACCGCGCGCAGCCGGCGTTCGACCGCCTCGCGCTGGGCGGTCGTCGCGACCACGAGCAGCTGGTCACCGGTGGTGAGCCGGGTCGTCGGCTGCGGTACGAAGGCCCGCTTGTCGCGTACCACGAGGGCGACCGCGCACGGGTCGGGCAGCCGCAGCTCGAAGACCTCCACACCGTGCAGGCGTGATCCCGGTTCAATGGTCAGTTCGATCAGCTCGGCGTCGATCGTGTCCAGCGGTGCGATCTCGGCTCGCAGTTCCCGCCCGGCGACCTTCGGCACGAGGCCGAGCCGCCGCGCCAGCGGCGGCAGAGTCGGCGCCTGCAGCAGCGTGTAGATGACGACCAGGACGAAGACCAGGTTGAGCAGTTGGTGGCTGCCCGGCACGTGGGCGACGATCGGGATGGTCGCGAGCACGATCGGCACCGCGCCGCGCAGGCCGGCCCACGAAAGAAAAAATTGTTCGGGTAGCGGTATCCCGAACGGCGTCAGGCTCAGCAGCACCGATATCGGCCGCGCCAGCAGCAGCAGAACGGCCCCGACGGCGAGCGCGGGCAGCAGGCTCGCCCGCAGTTCGTGCGGGGTGGCGAGCAGGCCGAGCATGACGAACACGCTGATCTGGGCGATCCAGCCCAGCCCCTCGGCCACCGACCGGGTCGCCCGCCGGTGCGGCAGCCCGGCGTTGCCGAGGATCAGCGCGGCGACGTACGCGGCGAGGAAGCCGCTGGCGTGGACCATCCCGGCGGCCGCGAACCCCAGGATGCCCGTCGCCACCATGGCGATCGAGTGCAGGCCCGAGGCCACCAGCGCCAGCCGGCGCAGCAGCCACACCCCGGCGTACCCGACGGCGAGCCCGACCAGGGCGCCGGCGGCCAGTTCGTAGACGAGGTCGCCCAGCAGCCGCGCCACGCCCTCGGGGCGCAGCGCCGACGCGCTCAGCGCCACGACGAGGATGACCGCGGGCGCGTCGTTGAAGCCCGACTCCGCCTCCAGCAGCCCGGTCAGGCGCCGGGGCAGCGGTATCGTGCGCAGCACCGAGAACACGGCCGCGGCGTCGGTGGGCGACACGATCGCGCCGAGCAGCAGCGCTAACTGCCAGGACATGCCGAGCGCGAAGTGCGCGATGATGGCGACGACGGCGACGCTGACCAGGACGCCGAAGGTGGCCAGAACCGCGGCGGGCACGAGTACCGGCCGGATGGCCGACATCTCGGTGTTCAACCCGCCTTCCACCAGGATGACGGCGAGCGCGGCGGTGCCGAGCGCCTGGGCGAGGGCGGCGTTGTTGAAGCGCAGACCGAGGACGTCCTCGCCGAGGATCACGCCGACACCCAGGAACGCGAGCAGCACCGGCAGGCCGATCCGGTGGGCCAACCGCGCCGCGACGACGCTGACCAGCATGACGACGGCTCCGGCGAGGAGCAGGAGATACACCTGTTGCAAGCTCATCGCCAGCAATCCTCGCCCGAATCGGGCACGGAGGGTGGTTCATTGGGCATCGGCGTGTACAGGTACCCAGCCAGCGGCTGGCGTCACCGCCGTTTTGATCGCTGGTGCCACCAGGCGACCGGTGCACCTGATCGGCAGGTTCTGCTACCTGGATCGTCCGT
>NZ_JAATVW010000016.1 GCF_011947225.1 Planosporangium flavigriseum
GGGACTGCTGGCGACGATCGATCAGCACGCGGCGGTGGTACGCGACGAGCTGGGTGAGGGGGTCACCGAGGCGCGGGCGCTGGCCGAGTACGCCCGGCAGGTGCACGCCGCGGCGATGGCTGCGGGGCACCGGATGCCGGGCCCGGGCCGCGTGGACTGGGCAAACGCTCCGGCGTACCTGCTGCGCCTGGTGGCGGTGTGCGCACTGGCCGGCACCGCCGACCGCCTTTGACGTGATCTCCGCCCGGTGAGGGCTGATCGGGGCGGCTTCAGCCCGCCGCAACCACCCGATCCTTCTCGACTTCGACCGCCCGTGGCACCACCTTCGGCACAACCCGACGAACGGTCGCCAGTACACACGCGAACACGAGGCCGGCTGTGCCGGCGATGCCCATCGCGCCACCGGCATAGGCCGTCAGCAGCCGGAGCCGGCTCAACTCGTCGGGCGGGGTCGACAACACCTGATCGGTCAGCTTCAGCGCGATCCCGGCGCCAGCCAGCAGCACAAGTCCAGCAATCGTGAGCACGCGCACCGCGATCCGGTGAGACCGGCCGTAGTCGACACCGCCGTGCCGGCGTTGCGCTATGACGATGAACAGCCCGGCGGCGCAGGCCCAAACGCCGACGACGAGCAGTGCGGCTACCGCGTCGCTGGGCCGGTGCCAGCCGGCTGAGAGGGTCGCGACCCCTGCGATCGCGGCGAAGAGGGCGCCCAGCACGCCGCCGACTCCACGCAGGCGCGGTGGCAGTACCAGCATGAACGCGACGGCGACTGACGCGGCGATGGTGGTGTGCCCGCTGGGCAGGCTGTTGCCGGCCGCCGCCCGTTCCAGATCGACGCCCAGTTCAGGTCGGTTGACGAGCAGCTTGAGGATCTGGGTCGTCGCGTTGGCGCCGACGATGAGAAGAACCGCTCCGAACGCGACTGCGAGACGGCGCCGGATCAGTGCGATGAAGCCTACGACCGCGGTGGCGATCACCAACGACAGGACGGAGATGGCGTTGAGGATGGTGTCGACGGGTCCCTCCACTTGGGACTGCCCGATCCTGTTGCCGGTCAAGGCGACCAAGTCCAGCTGTTGTCCGTGTCTGGACTGTACGAAGAACTGACAGACCGCTATGAAGCCGGCCACCTCAGCAGCCGCGAGCACGACCAACCACATAGCCAGACCGAACGGCCATCTACGCATGTGCATGACATCTCCGATTACCGGTTCTTCCAAACGAAACAGCCGTAGGCGTCGTAAGTGGACCGTGTTTACCGAGGTCGGGCCGTGCGCGGTGGTTGAAGCGATGGCCCATCAGGTCTGGGTCACTGTTTGAGCCATCCCATGAACCGTTGGTACAGAGCGCTGGCTGATTCGGCATGCAAGTCCTGCGCGGCGTCGATGAAGTACCCACCCATCAGCAACGTCAGCGATACCGGCGTGCTGTCGAAGCTGGCAAGCAGTTGCCCCCGCCGGGTCTGGCAGGGCCACGGAGCGCTGCAACCCGTACACGTCCAACTCGGCCGTAGAGGTGAGTGGAGGTTCACGCCGGCCAGTGACCCGGCGCGTCCGTAATGAGCGCTTGCAGCACGCCGCAGGGCCATCGCTCTCCGCACCCGCACATCCGGCGCAACTTCTTCCATGACCACCTCCGCTGGTGCTTGTTGCGGATCGCCGTCCGGTACCCCGAGATGTACGGGCGTGGCATCGCAAGACCTCCTGGACGGCTACCGATGGATAGCGCAGCGACCAATGTCCGGCGGGTGACCCGGCGAGGAGGCGGCTCAGTGGCACGGCTCCCCGCCGGGCGCTTGCACTTGGAGCAATCCCCATTAGGGCGAACCTCGACCGCTGCCACGCAGGAAGAGGCTCGCTCGCCAACTTAAACGTGACACTAGGAAGAGTCAACGCGAACGGTACGTGGAACTTGAGTGCTTAACCGCGCAGGTGATCAGATGGGGTTGCCACGCAGGAAGAGGACGACTCCATGCCGATCACGCCTGACTATGTACGCATCGCCGACGAATTAGAGGAGTCCATCAGGTCAGGGAAGCGGACTCCTCACTCCAAGCTGCCGTCCCTGTCGGAGCTGCAGAAGATGTTCAACGTCGGTAGCACCACCATCCAGCTGGTGATGGTACGGCTGGAAGCGCGACAGCTGATCTACCGGCACCAGGGCAAGGGGATCTTCGTTTCCGAGTCGGAAGACTGGGTGATCTATCCGAGCTAGGCAACGCGGATGGCTTCGAGGCGAAGTTGCCGCCTTGCTTATTTATGCAAGCGCGGCAGTATTGTGGGGCCGGCTCGGCAAGCTAATGACTCGGCGGTCTCCGGGCGGGACGAGCTAGGTGGCTTAGTGATGGTAGGGGACACGTCCCTGCCGTCCGCGACGCCGGACTACATGCGCATTTCCGACATGGTTGGTGATGTCGCCAGTTCACTCCTTTGGCTGGAGTCTCAGTCGCGTCAGTGGCCGCCGCCGATCACCTCGGGCACGCTGGGTCCGATGGACAGGGGTATGGCGACGATGCTGGCCTTGTTGGGCATGATCGTCGGGTTTTTCACCGGTCGGGCCTACCAAGCGGCGCAGCGCGCCCGCGCGGACTGGAAGAGGACCAGGGCGACCATTCCGCTGCTACGCCGGACGTTCCTGAACCTGTTTGGCTCGGCCGCCGGCTGGATCCTGATCGTCGGAGTTGTCGCCGCCGCACTGATTGGCTGGACCGTCAGCGGAGCCACCGCCCACCACGCGCCGAAACCGGCGGCCACGGTTCAGTCGACGCGCTGACCGGGCTAGTCCGCCCGGTTCAGCGGACCCCATTCCTGGGAGCCCTGTTCCTGTACGGCCTTGTCGCTCTGCCGTAGGGCCTCCTCGGAGACCCACGCTACCGGCCGGTGGCAGATCACCAGCGGTTCGTTGTCGGGGCCACGGCCGCACTGCTCGCCGACCAGCACCCACGGGCGTACACCCGGTCCGCGGAGCTTGCGCAGGTGGCTGTAGTCGTAGAGGCGGCGGGCAACCCACAGGCGGGTGGAACGATCGCCCCACCACGGCTCCACGCGTAACGGGTTGGCCGACAGGCCGGGCAGCTTGATGCCGGTCAGGGAATCCCGACTGGACTGCTCGGGCTTGTGGTCGCCCGGGGACAGGTCGACGTCCGGCCCGCGCGACCACCGGACGTACAGCTCCTCGTCATCGCTTCGATCCAGCAGGGCGGCGAGTTCGCCCAGATCGTCGATGGTCGGCATCTCTGCCTGGGGACGTGCTTCTTCCACCAGGTCCAGCTTGCCCCATTCGGGCGGGGGTTAATCGTTGAAGGCCCGCTGGTCACGCCGTAGCGGATGGTCGGCGGGCACCTCGATCAGGACGATCTGTACCCCGTCGGGGTCCTCGATCCACATCTCGATGAGTCCCCACGGCTCCAACTGTGGCGGGCGCATCACCGTCACGCCTGCCGCGCGGAGGCGCTCATGTTCGGCGTGGACGTCGCGTACCTGAAGCGCGACTCGCAGCATGTCTCCGGTTTGACCGCTGGACTGCCCGGACACCTCGAGGAGCCCCTGGCCGAGGAAGAACACCAGACCGGGGCTTTCCGGCGGCCCGAACTCCCGGTAGATCGCCAGGCCCAGGGTGTCGCGGTAGAAGCGCTGCGAGCGTCGCGGATCGGACGGACGGAGGAGGACCCGGCTGCTGAGTACTTCCATGCCGGAATCCTGCCTGGCGTGCCCGCCGGCCGCCGGCCAAGTGGCTCAGCTGGCGGTTGCTTGAGATGCTGAAGAAGGGCGCGGGCCACCAACTCGGGCGCTCTGGGGTGAGTCATGGCTGACCAGGTTGCAAGACGAAACACGGTGTGGCCGATCCTGGGCCCCTCGCTGGTTGCGGCGATCGGTGGCTTTCTCTTCGGGTACGACACGGGCGTCATCTCCGCCGCACTGCTGTACCTGGGGCCCGCCTTTCACCTGTCCGACCCGCTCAAGCAGGTCGTGGTCGCGTCCCTCCTGCTCGGCGCGATCGCCGGCGTGCTCGTCGCCGGTCCGCTCGTGGACCGGTTCGGCCGCCGGCGCATGCTGATGGTCGCGGCGGCCGTGTTCGCCGCGGGGGCGCTGACCGCCGGATTCGCCACGCATGTCAGCGTCCTGATCGCGGCCCGCTTCGTCCTCGGTGTCGCCATCGGGACGGCGTCCCTGGTGGTGCCGACCTACATCGCGGAGATGGCGCCAAGGGCGATCCGTGGTCGCCTCGTCTCCCTGCAACAGCTGATGATCACAGTCGGGATCTTCATCTCGTACCTGGTCGGCTACGCCTTTGCGCCAAGCGGGGGTTGGCGGTGGATGCTCGGCCTGGCCGTGGTGCCGGCCGTGGTGATGCTCGCCGGCCTGGTGGGCCTGTCCGAGAGCCCGCGCTGGCTGCTGACCCGAGGCCGGGAGGCGGAGGCGCGCGCGGTGATGCTCCGGACCCGGTCGCCGCGAGAGGCCGAGGAGGAGATCGCCGAGATCAGACGCATGACCGAGGTGGAGCGCCGGCTGACGTTCCGCGATCTTCTCACGCCTCAGCTGCGGCCGGCGATTCTCCTCGGCGTGGCGATCGCCGCGACCAACCAACTCGTCGGCGTCAACGCGATCATCTACTACACGCCGACGCTGCTCACCCGGTCCGGATTCGGGCCCGCTGCGGCGATCCTGTCGACCGTCGGCATCGGTCTCGTCAACATGATCGTGACGATCATGGCCTTGTTGCTGGTCGACCGGATCGGCCGGCGACCGTTGCTGCTTATCGGCACCGTGGTGCTCGTACTGGATCTGATCTTCCTCGGCGCCCTCTACCTGTTGCCGGCGCAGGCGGGGGCGGTCCGGTGGTTCCTGGTCGGCGCCCTGTGCGTGTACATCGCCGCCTTCGCCGCGAGTCTCGGACTCGGCATCTGGCTGATCAACAGCGAGATCTTCCCGACCGAGGTTCGCGGCAAGGCCGCCGGGTTCGGCACGGTGACGCACTGGGGGCTCGACTTCCTGATCTCCCTCACTGTGCTCACCACGATCAGCATGCTGACCGCGACCGGGCTGTTCTGGATGTACGCGGTCTTCGGCATCCTCGGCTTCATCTACCTGTACCGGCGCCTACCCGAGACCAAGGGGCGCAGCCTCGAGGACATCGAGGGCACCTTGCGCGCTCGCGGCGAGGTTCGGCGGCCGCCCCGGCCGCGCGTAGCCTGATCGGCCCCGGTCAGCGCCTCACGCCGCCGCGATGTCGCGTACGCCGGTGAGGTGCTCCATGTGCAGGTGGCACAGCAGTTGGTCACCTTGCGCGTTGAGTTCGCCGTACTCGTGCGCCTTGCCTGCCGGCACATACCGTTCGGCGATCCTGGTCGTCCAGGCGACCATGTCGGCGGGGCGCTCGACGACCTCGACCGGGCCGCGTACGAGTACGAAGCTGTACGGGAACTGCTCCTCGTCGACGGTGAGCGCGGCGCGGGGGTTGGCGCGCAGGTGGCGGCCTTTGATCGAATCCCGGCCGGTCGTGAACACGAGCGCCTGCTCGACGAGGACGAACCAGATCGGTGCTACGTGTGGCTCCGCGGACGGGGACGCGGTCGCGAGCTTGCCGGTACGGGTGCCCTCGGCGAGGAATCCGATCGCCTCGAATCTGGTCATGGTTGCCACGCTCACAGCCTGCCGCAGAACCCGGTGGTACGCAGCGCAGAGCGGACGGTCGACGAGGTGGCCCGCCGCATCATCCTCATTGGATAGCAGTTCGGATCAGTAATCCCTAGCTAACGCAGGGTTGCGGAGAGATCGGATGTTCGGTGGATGTCGATCTCCGCTGATCGTAGGGAGTTTGATCGATGTGGGTGATATGCGCCCATTCATCCCGATCGATTCCGTTGCGGTTCCAGGGCGGTCTTGGCAAGTTCCATTTCACCTCGACCCCCTCTATAAGGACATTGAATGATGCATCGTGGGCTCGCCCGCCTTGCCGTAGCCACTGGCGCGGTTCTGGCCGGCGCGATCATCGCTGCCACCCCGGCTGCAGCGACGGTAGACGTTCCCTTCCCCGGTATCGCGGTCCTGGACCCGGTTCCCGTGAAGGCGAAGGACTTCGGGACCAAGGGCTGCGACGGCATCCCCGGTGGCGCCAAGGAGCGCACGGACGGCTGGGTGTTCAGCAAGCCCGAGGGCGAGACGGAGTTTTACGGATACGCCTTCCTCATGACCGGCAGCAGTCACGAGACGGTCGTGCTGGGGGTCGATGGAGACGGCGCGGTTGGCCTCACGATCGACCCCGCGGTGTTCCGGGGCCTCCGGGCCGGCGCGCTGAACCGCGACAAGGTGAAGTCGCTGGCGAAGGCGACCGAAGAGGACGACGGCACGGTCGCCCCTCCTGCGGGCGTGCAGGGTGGCCTCACCAAGGGCGGTGAGGGATGGCTGCAGACGCCCGAAGGCTGGCAGATAGAGGCGGGCATGCTGCTGTCCGTTCCGGCTGTCCAGGATTCCACGCCGCCCGCAGACGAGACCGAGGGCTCCGCCGCGACCGTGCGGACGCTGCCGACTCCCGAGTTCCCGACGTTCTCGCTGTTGCGCGTCTGCTTGCCGAAGGCAGAGGCACCGGCGAGCGCCGCCCCGGCGAGCCCTGCCCCGGCGAGCCCCGCCCCGGCGCCCGGTACGGGCGGCGGCAACGGTGCGTCCCTGCCCGTGACCGGCACCAACGCCGTCGTGCTGACCGGCGCGGGTGTGCTGCTGGTCGCCGTCGGTGCGGGGCTGTTCCTGATGCGCCGCCGCCGCGCCACGAAGTTCGTCGCCTGACGATCACCGTGTTCGTCATCTGACGCTCACCGCAGGAACCGGCCGGGTCACGTCCTCGTGACCCGGCCGGTGGTGTTTCACCCCGCTGACAGTTCGGCGAGCGTGTGCGGCACCTCGTCGAGGATCTCGCGCGCGAGGAAGCCGATCCGGCCGAACCGCGGGGCCAACCGCTGGCCACTCCCCGCATGGGCGTACGCGGCCCAGCAGGCGGCCTGCGCCGGGTCGGCGCCGCGCGACAGCAGGCCGGCCACGATCCCGGCGCGTACGTCGCCGCTGCCCGAGGTGCCCAGGCCGGCGTCGCCGCTCTCCTCGCGCCAGGTCCGTCCGTCCGGGGCGGCGATGTGACCGAACAGCGAGACGACGGCCCCGTACCGGTCGGCCAGGGTGGCGGCGGCCTCGCTGAGATCGTCGCCCGGTTCGCGGCCGAGCAGGAACTTCGCCTCGACGAGGTTGGGCGTCAGGACGACCGGCTGTTTGCGCCCGGACAGCAGGTCACGGTCGTGGCTGAGCGCGCCCAGCGCGTACGCGTCGAGGACCAGCGCGGTTTCCGGGCCGGCCGCGTCGAGCACCTGGCGCAGCAGCGCGCGGGTCTCGTCGATGTTGTCCAGGCCCGGCCCGACGGCGATAGCCTGCGCCTGCTCGGCGAGGTCGGCGAGGCGCTCCGGCGGCTTGCCGGCGACTGACCCTTCCGCCGTCTCCGGCAGGCCGACCACGAACGCCTCGGGGACCTGGATGCTCAGCGCCGCCGCGGTCGACTCGGCCGCCGCGAGTTGGAGCACGCCGGCGCCGGAGCGCAGGGCGGCGACGCCGGCGAGCAGTACCGCGCCGGGATTGAAGCGGGAGCCACCGATGACGAGAACGGTGCCCCGGCTGGCCTTGTCGCCCTCGGGTACGGGCAGCGGCCACTCCCGCAGCAGCCGCGGCGTGATCACCACGGGCTCAGACCGGTTCGGCATGGACCTCCTCCTCCTGGGTCGGCGTCGCACCTTCACGGCGCAGGTGATCGACCCGGTTGAAGTCGGCGAGGGAGAGGGTGCCGTCCGCTCCGCGCCGCCAACTGGTGATCGAGCAGTTGCTGATCGTGTTGTCGCGGGCGACCTCGTTCAACCCGGCCTCGGTCAGGTTCTCCAGGAGATAGCGGAGCAGGAAGACCACGGCCTCGTGCCCGATGAGCAGTACCCGGCCGTCTTCGTGGTCGCGGCGCAGGTCACCGAGCAGGCTGCGCAGGCGCAGGGCCATGTCGGCCCAGGATTCGCCGCCCGGCGGCCGGTAGTAGAACTTGCCCAGCCGCTGCCGGCGTACGGCTTCCGTGGGCAGCCGGGTCTGTACCCCGTGCGTGGTGAGCAGGTCGAGGATCCCCAGCTCCCGGTCGCGTAACCGCTCGTCGCGCAGGAGGGGAATGTCCAGGCCGTCGAGGGCCAGCTCGGCGGTCTGCATGGTCCTCAGGTACGGGGAGGCGACCGCCACCTCGGGCCGCTGCCCGGCGGGCTGGTCGGCGAGCCAATGGCGTACGGCGGCCGCCTGTTCGCGCCCGGTGGGTGACAGCGGGACATCCGCGTCGCGTTCCGGGATGTCGATCAGCTCCACTCCGTCGTTCTCGGCCTGCGCGGCGGCGACGTTGCCGGTGCTCTCGCCGTGCCGGACGATGCCGAGCCATTCCAGTTCCGCCATGCGCGCACCGGTACCCGCGCCAACGCTTCCGGTAAACCGCCTACCGGCCGGGACTGCCTCCGCCCGGCCGGCTGGCAGCGCGCCGACGCTGCTGGAGTACCTGGCGTTCCGGGTCGACCCGGCTGATCAGCGTCTGGCTAGGCGTACTGCCTCGGCGCTGGCGGCGTCGCCACGCGCTTCCAGCCCCGCGATGACCCCGTCGATGTCCGCAGCGGGGCGGTTCTGGCTGAGCTTCAGCTTGGCCTCGATGCGGCTGATGACCACCTCTACGCCGACGATCGCGCGTAGCTGCCCCGCGATGAACGCCGGCGGTGCGTCGTCCACCGACCACGGCTGCGGGCTGGCCGCCTCGTGCCGGTCGGTCAACCGCCGGACCAGCGCGTCGAGCCAGGCGGGGTCGTCGTGGACGACCAGCCGGCCGTACACGTGAGCCGTCACGTAGTTCCAGGTGGGTACGACCCGGCCGTGCTCGGCCTTTGACGCGTACCACGACGGCGTCACGTACGCGTCGGGCCCGCGCACGATGACCATCGCCTCCCCGAGTACCGGCTGCCGCCACTGCTCGTTGTTGCGGGCGAGGTGTCCGAGTAGCGCTCCGTGCTCTCCCGCCTGCGGGTCGTACACGAACGGGAGCAGCGTCGCGAGCAGCCCCTGCGGCGTTGCCGTGATCAGGTCGGCCGCGCCGTGGTTGGCGAGGAGTTCGTGGACGGCGGCATCGTCGGCGGCAAAATGCGCTGGGACGTACATGCGACACCTCGCTGCGGTCTTCGCCCTGGACAGGGCGTTCGGACGCGGATAGCAGAAGTATGCGGCCCGCGCGGGTGACGGTGATCTAGGGGCAGCGGACGTCGGTCAGCGTCGATATGATCCTACCGCCGCTCCGGCTGCCGGTGCGGCTTGACACAGCGCCATAGCGTGCAGGCACCGTTCGGGGGCGGTCCCAGGGCAAGCTTTCCCGGCCTACCGCCCGTCTTCATAGAAGTTCGTGGACCAGCCAAGCAAGCCATGGGGGTTACGGGTGCACAGGCAACTATTGCTCCGCGCGGCTGTGCTCGCGGTGGTCGCGACCACGGCAGCCGCGTGTGGCTCCTCGGGACCGCAGGCGACCAACCCTGAACTTGCCGCGCGTGGCACGGCCATGACCACGGCCAAGCCCACCCGCCAGGATCTGGCGAACCGGGTGAGCCTCTCGGGCACGGTCACGACGAACCCGGTCATCGGCCTGGCGGCGCCCGTCGCCGGGCAGGTCCGATACCTCACGGTCGGGCCGGTGCAGGGCACCCCGACCAAGCCGACCAGGGTGGCGACCGTCTGGGCCAACAACAAGCCGACGCACGTGGAGGTCCCGGCGGGCGCGATCTTCACGGGGAGGTTGGTCGACGACCGGTCCACGGTCCCCGTCGGGATGCCGGTCGCGTCGGCGAAGCTCACGGGGTACGGCATCGTCGCCGACATCGACGCGGCCCAGGCGTACAAGATCTCGGACTCCCTCACCTCGGTACAGGCACAGATCAAGAACGGCCCTGGCCCGTTCGCCTGCACGGTGCTCGGCACCATCGCGGCCCTGCCCGCCGGGACCATCCCCGATCCGCCCGCACCCCAGCCGGGTGGGGCGAAGAACCAGCAGCCCGGCAAGCAGGCCCCGGCCCCGATCGACACCGCTGCGCCGGTGGACCGCGGTGGCGGCGGGGCCGCGTCCGAGCCCACGGGCATGCGACTGGTGTGCACCGCCCCTGCCGACGTCAAGCTCATCAACGGCGCCGCCGCGACCATCGAGGTCGTGACCGACAAGGCCGCGAACGTACTTGTGCTGCCGGTCGAGGCCGTCGCGGGTGGTCAGGGCAAGGGCAAGGTCGATGTCGTCCGGGCGGACAAGACCCGGGAGATCAGAGACGTGGTGCTGGGGCTGACCGACGGGAAGGTCGTGGAGATCAAGTCCGGCCTGACCGGGGACGAGACGGTCGCGGTGCCCGGCCCGAACCTTCCGCCGGCCAAGGCGGACGCCAACGGGTCGCCGGAGGGGCCGAAGTGACGCCCCTGATCCAGCTCAATGGCGTCACCAAGACGCTCAAGGGCCAGGGTGCGCCGCGGGACATCCTGTCCGGAGTGGACCTGACCGTCCACGGCGGGGAAAGCGTCGCGATACTGGGCCGCTCGGGCTCCGGAAAAAGTACGCTGCTCAGCCTGATCGGTCTGTTCGACCGGCCGGACGGCGGCCAGTACCTGCTGGGCCACCGCGACATCACCCGGCTGCCGGAACGCAAGGCGGCCGCCCTGCGAAGCGCCGAGTTCGGCTTCGTCTTCCAACGCTTCTTCCTCCTCAAACACCTCACGGCGGCACAGAACGTCGCGATGGCGCTCGTCAACGGCCAGGGTTGGCTCCCGCGCCGCAAGCGCAGAGCGAAGGTGATGGCGGCGCTGGAGCAGGTCGGTATCGCCCACCTGGCGAAGCAGCGACCGCCGCGGATGTCCGGTGGGGAGCAGCAGCGCGTCGCCATCGCGCGGGCTCTGGTACGCGAACCGCGTGTGCTGCTGGCCGACGAGCCGACCGGCGCTCTCGACACGGAGACCGGCAGGCTCGTCATCGGCGCGCTGCACGCCGCCACCGAGCGGGGGTGCGGCCTGATCCTGGTCACCCACGACCGTGAGCACGCCGACCGAATGGGGCGCGTCCTGCAGTTGGACAACGGGGTCCTGGCCCCGGCCACGGAGAGGGTCGGCGTGTGATTCGGCTGTCCGGGCGGTTTCGTTCGTCTCTGATCATCGGCGGGCAGGGGATCCGGGCCCGAAAGCTGCGCACCTTCCTGTCGATGGTGAGCCTGTTCCTGGGCGTGATGGCTGTCGTGGTGGTGCAGGCGGGCGCCTCCATCGCCGAGCGTGCCCTGCTGTCCGAATCCGAGTTGAGAGAGGGCAAGGACGGCACCGTCCAGATGTACGTGGCATCCCATGCCAAGGCGGTACCGGTCACGCTGGAGACGCTGCGGGGCAGGTCGGATGCGGTCGCTACCTTCGGTACCCAGGCGATCATCGGCGAGCCCGGGGTGACTCCGGTCAACCCCGGTGGAGCATCGTTCGACGGACCGGGCGGGTACAGCCCGTACGTGACGTGCGACGAGAGCGGCTGCCACAACGTCGACGCACCGACCGCCGGGCAGCCGCCGGGCAAGGCGATCGAGCTGCAGTTGACCGCGCTGACCGGCGACGTCCGAAAGATCCGGCCCTACCGGCTGGAGTCGGGCCGGTGGCTCGACTTCTCGTCGGCACCATCACTGTCTCCCGGAATTGTGATCAATCGCGAGGCGGCCAAGGGCTTCGCGCGGCACCGCGTACCGGCGGAGATGCGTATCGACGGCGCCGTCGCGAACTCGACCCCGCGGATCATCGGGGTGGTCGATGACGGCGGGTTCCAGCCGGCGGCGTACGTCCGCGCGGATGAACTGCTGACCTGGCTTCCGGAAACGGCACTGGTCAGCGGCCGGGGCCAGGGGGTGCAGGTGCTGATGGCGCCGTCGGCGACCGGCCTCGAGCAGACGCTGCGGGCCCGGCTGCTGGCTGCCGGTATGCCGGCCGGTCAGGTCAACACCAACCGAGTCGACGCACGCGAGCATGCGAAGACGCAGCTGGCCATCATGCGATGGATCTTCCTGGGCATGGCGAGTCTGGTGCTGCTGATCGGTGTCGCGGGCATCCTCAACGTGGGGCTCGCCACCGTCGGTGAACGCATCGAGGAGTTCGCGCTCCGCCGTGCCGTGGGCACGCCACGGTCGTTGCTGGCCGGAATCGTGCTCGCCGAGACTCTCCTGACCGGCCTGTTCACCGCCGCGGCCGCGATCGGCGTCGGGGCGGCCGGCCTGCACCTGGTCAGTACGCTGGTCGGAGACCGGGAGCCGTTTCTGCAGAATGTCGAGTTCCCGTGGCAGGCCGGGGTCGCCGGCGTCATCGCCGGCCTGGTGGCCGGCCTGTTGGGTGGCCTTATCCCGGCGCTCCGGGCCGCCCGCATCCCGATCGCCACGGTGATGCGCGCCTGACCGACCAGAGGGTATGTCTCGGTTACTCAGGGTAGCGGGCCGCTATGACCGAGGGAAAGTTCATACCGGGTAATCAGAGCGCCAACACTCCTGACCTGAGCGAGACGGAGCTGCGCGCCATGAAGATGCCGGAGTTGATCGAACTGGCGCATCAGGAGCGCATACCGGATGTCGACGACATGCGTAGGGACGACCTGATCAGGGCGATCAGCGCCGTGCACCGCCAGCGCCGCGAGCAGTCCGCTGGTGCCGGCGGGCAGCAGCAGTCGGCCGGGCAGCAGTCGGGTAGCTCAGGTCAGCAGCAGTCGGGTAGCTCAGGTCAGCAGCAGTCCGGCAGCGCCGGGCAGCAGCAGCCTGAGGGTGGCGGCCAGGGGCAGGGCCGCGACAGCGGCCAGCCGGCCGAGGGCAAGTTCATACCGGGTAATCAGAGCCCCGCCACCCCAGACCTGAGCGAGACCGAGCTGCGCGGCATGCAGATGCCGGAACTGCGCGAGCGGGCGCGTCAAGAAGGCATCGAGGGCGCCGACGAGATGCGCCGGGACGAACTGATCAGCGCTATCAGCGCCCGGCACCGCGAGCGGCAGTTGCATCCGCAGCGATAGCGGCGCGGCCGCCGATCGATCCGAACGGCCATATCCGGGACAGCGGAGTCCGCCGGCCCGGCTGGATGTACGAGTCCCCCGTCGGTCGTCCGTCCGTAGAGAATTAGCAATGCTGATTTGTTTGAGTCACAGATCTCGTTGGCCTGGCCGTCCGGTAACTCGGACGTTAAACCGTTAAACAGGCAACAGGCCGTTACCGCATATGTGCCGGCCGCTTGGACAAAGATTGATGCCATGACGGTGGCCAGGTTCAAAGATCTGTGCATGGACGCGGTAGACGCGCTCTCCCAGGCACGCTTCTGGGCATCAGTGCTCGGCGCTTCGCCTGTCGACCGTGGTGACGGCTCGGCCCGCCTCGCCCCGGTGCCCGGTCGTAGCTCCGGAGAGGTGGTCTGGATCGACCCGGTGCCGGAGCCTCGCACCGTCAAGACGCGGGTTCATCTCGATCTCCGGCTGGCCGAGGCCGGCCCGGCGATCATTCTGCGGGCGGGCGCCACCGTCGTGCGAGAGCCGGGCGACAATCCGTGGTGGGTGCTCGCCGATCCGGAGGGCAATGAGTTCTGCGTGTTCCCGCCCAAGTCCGAGGATGCCCCGCCGCCGGGAGTGTTTGAGCTGGTGGTGGAGTGCCGCGATGCGTGGGCGCAGGCCAGCTGGTGGGCCGAGATCACCGGCGGCAACGCGAAGCGCTCCGATGAGGGAGCGTTCGCCTGGGTTGAGGAAGCGGCCGGGTTCCCGTGGCAGTACTGGGTCTTCGCGGAGGTCCCGGAGCCGAAGGTGGTCAAGAACCGGATGCACTGGGACGTCGATCTGATCGGTCCTGGGCCGGAAGCGCTCGTGGCGGCCGGGGCGGTCGTGCTGCGCGAGCGGGGCGGTGACATCCGCTGGTGGGTGCTCGCCGACCCGGAGGGTAACGAGTTCTGCGCCTTTCCTCCCGGTGAATGATCCAAGCGGGGTCGGCGACTGACTCCCCATCCCGGCGACATTGTCGCGCTACGTGCAGGGCACTGTGGCGCGCTTCACCTATACGTGCAGGCCGGTTGCATATTCGCGCGGCCATTCGATGTACCAGGCAAAGGGTTTGTCGAGGGGTTGCAAATGATTGCTTACGGTGTCGGGTTCATGGGCTCAACGTGACCGAATTTGCAGCTAGGGGCGCGTGCAGGTCATCGCGAGGGCTCGTTATCGAAACGTAATGTGCCTTTTCCTCGACTACTTGTGGTAGTGCTCACAGTGTCGTTTCGATATGAAATGTCGCGGGAATACAATTCTGTGATTGCGCCCACATCGCTATCTTGGTAACTCTTAGTATTGATCGGTCGCGATCATTGTTACTGGCGAGTAGCACGGGGTTGTACGAGACGGTCGGCCACGGCAACATCACTCGCACGCCACTCCCAGCCGACGTCGGTCCGTGCGGCCGGTCTGGCGCCGACATGTGCTTCACGCATTTCGTCACCAGCGATGCCCCCTAAGTCGCATCCCCCCGCGACAGCGCTGGTGACACCACTCGCGAGGAGGAACTCCGTGAAGGATTCGCAAGGCGGCCCGGTGCAGGGTCGGATCAGATGGCGGCGGTTTGCCGCAGTGGTGCTGCCGGCAGCGGTGGCCACAGCCGCGATCATGACTGGGATGGCCAACGGCGCGGTCCCCGCCCAGTTCGCCGTCTCGGGTGAGGAATTCAAGGTCAAGGCCTCGAAGCTCGTGGGCACCGACTTCACCCAGTACGGCGGGCTCGCCTCGCCGAAGGGCGCCAGGTTCAACGACCAGAACGACCCCAGGAACAAACCGGTCGCCGTGTCCTACATCGGGAGCGCCAAGCTGTACGACCTGTGCCAGTCCGTCCGGACGCCCGGCGCGCCGGTCAGTCTGGTCATCAACGCGGGCGGGGGCGGCAACCCGGCCCTAGCCGAGGGCCTGCTGATCGACATGACCGATCTGAAGGGCAACGCGACCTTCACGAACATCAACATCGGTCAGGACGCGTCGACCCTCAACAACAGCGAGCGGAGGGCGAACGGTGCGCCGGCCCACTTCGGCCAGAAGGCCGACGGGGTCGTGATCGACAACCTCGAGCAGACCGCCCTGTCCACGGCGGCGGGCAGCTTCACGCTCACCGGGCTGCACCTCCGTCTGGACATCGGCCGCAATCCCTTCGAGTGCTTCTGACGTACGGCACGAGGCCCGCGGCACCCGCTGTCCGCGGGCCTCGCTCACGTCGTGCGTCCTGACCGTCACATGCTGGAGGAGTACGTGCCGAGCGCACACACGCCGCAGGCGAGCAAAGCCGCCGGCGCCAAGCGGAACTTCCGTCAATGGCGCCGCACGCGCCCCTTCTGGGGCGGACTGCTGCTGATCCTGTCAGGCGTCGAACTTTTCCTCAGCGCAAACATGAACCTGGGCAACCTCCAGGTCCACCTCGGACCGACAGGCTTCCTGTCGTACGTGATCCCCGCGCTGCTCATCCTCTGCGGCGCGGGTGTCTGGATGACACCCAACCTGCGGATGTTCTACGGCATCCTCGGCTCATTGGTCGCCGTGTACTCGCTGATCGGTCTCAACTTCGGCGGTTTCCTGCTCGGCCTGCTGTTCGGCATCATCGGCGGCGCCATGGCCATCGCGTGGTCTCCGGTACCGGCGACCGGCGAGGCTGCGGACACACCGGCCGAGGACGACGAGCCGGGCCCCGATGCCCCCGTCGAGGGCGAGGAGGCCGACTTCGAGTCCGAGCCGACCACGGTCCTCGATCGGTTCAGCGAGCCCTCACCTGAGCCCGCGCACGGCCACGGACAGACGTACCGGAGCGCCGCGGCGTACGGTGACACGGCTGAGATCCCGCGACAGGTGGAGCGCCCGGAGCGAAGGTGGCCAGCGCCGGAGGCCGGTGCGCATCGCCGCGGGGAGGAGCCGCCCCCGTACGGGACGAGCTCCGGCGGCGGCCACACTCGGATACTCGCGATCACGCTCGTGCCGGTGACGCTCGCCGCCGCACTGGTGACGGTCGTGCACGGGTCCACGCCCGCGTACGCGGCCCCGTGTCCGACACCGCGCCCCGCAGCCTCGGCAGCCGGGAAGGCGACGCCCGGTAAGCCCGGACAGAACGCGGCGTCAGCCAAGCCCGGGCAGCAGGTGGCGCCCCAGAATGGCCAGCTTCCGGTGCCCCTCAACTCCGACGGCCCGAGCGCCGCGCAGCCCGCGCCGAGTGGGCCGCCCGCCGGGGATTCCGCGCAGGAGGCCGACAAGAGCAGCGATAACCCGTTGATCGACGCATGGAACGGGTTCGTTGACGGGGTGAAACGGTTCTTCGGTGGCGGTAACGACGATGCCCCACCGGCCGACCTCGCTCCATCGGCGAGCCCGAGCGCTAGCGCGAGCCCCGGCGCGAGTGCGAGTTCAAGCACCGGTGGCGCGCCGTTGGGTGTACCGACGCCGTCCGCCGGTACGGGAGCCAAGCAGGGCGGAGCGCAGGCGTCTCCCTCGTCGTCGGCCGCGCCCTGCCAGATCAACACCGCGGCGGTGGTGCCCAGCCAGCCGCTCGTCTCCGCGGTGCCGGGCGTGATCACCGGGGCCAGTCAGGTCATGGAGGACTTCAAGTTCGAAGGCCAGGTTGAGCTGTCCACGAAGAGCGGGACGGTGAAGGCGCTCAAGTTCACCCTGTCGAAGGCGACGACGACGCCCTTCAAGCTGAAGGTGCCGGAGCGCAGCGGCAAGGCCACTCAGATCGACAGCAGCAAGCTGATCATCCAGGCTGAGTCGGACAAGGTGACGTTCTACGCGTCCAAGTTCACCGGCACGCTGGCCAGCGTCACCCTTCCGGTGGTCCCGGTCACGATCCCGCCCGAGCTGCTCAATCTCCTGAAGCCGCTGACGACGTTGACGCTCGCGCCCGATTCACCGAATCTGCTGTTCCTTCCCCCCATCACGTTCCCGCGGATCGAGTTCAGAGACGTCACGCTCGACCTGGCGTTCGTGAACTCCGACGTCCTGACCGCCGACGACCTCCACATCAGCGTGGTGTGACCGCGGTTACCGGTCGGGGTGGCGCACCCGCCACGCCGACCGGACCACGACCGGACCATGGCCGGACCCCGGCTGCGGCTGACGGAGGCGCGAGGGCCGGCCTAGACCCGAGCGAGCGCCGCCTTGAGCGGATCCAGGCCGAGCGAGCCCAGGTTGAGCGCGTCCCGGTGGAATGCCCGCAGGTCGAAGTCGGCGCCCTTACGAGCCCGGGCGTCCGCGCGCGCCTGCAGCCAGATCCGCTCGCCGATCTTGTATGCCGGCGCCTGCCCGGCCCAGCCGAGATAGCGGTTGACCTCGAAACGCAGGTTCTCGTCTGGCACCCGGCAGTGCGCCCGCATGAACTCCCACCCCAGCTCCGGAGTCCACCGCTCACCCGGGTGGAAACCGAACGGATTGTCACGCGGGATCTCCAGCTCCAGGTGCATGCCGATGTCGACGATGACCCGGGCGGCCCGGAACGTTTGGGCGTCGAGCATGCCCAGCTTGTCTCCCGGATCGGCGAGGTAGCCGAGCTCGTCCATCAGGCGCTCGGCGTACAGTGCCCAGCCCTCGCCGTGCCCGGAGCACCAGCACAGCAGGCGCTGCCAGCGGTTGAGCAGTTCAGCGCGGACGGCCGTCTGCCCGATCTGCAGGTGGTGGCCTGGCACGCCCTCGTGGTAGACCGTTGTCACTTCCCGCCAGGTCGAGAACGTGTCGATACCCTGCGGCACTGCCCACCACATCCGCCCCGGGCGGGAGAAGTCCTCGCTGGGGCCGGTGTAGTAGATGGAGCCGTCGGAGGTCGGCGCGAGGCAGCACTCGATCCGCCGAACCTGCTCCGGGATGTCGAAGTGCACGCCGTGAAGTTCGCGGATCGCGCGGTCGGCCAGCTCCTGCATCCAGTCGCGGAAGGCCTCCTTGCCGGTGATGTTTCGCGCCGGCTCGGCGTCCAGCGCCTCGACAGCGTCGTCGACCGACCCGCCGGGGACGATCTTCTCGGCCATCTGGCGCAGGTCCGCTTCCAGGCGGGTCAGCTCGTCGAAGCCCCACGCGTACGCCTCATGGACGTCGACGTCGGCGCCGAGGAAGTAGTCGATGGCCCGCTTGTACCGTTCGGGGCCGGCGGCCTGCTTCTCGCGGCCCCGCCGAGCCAACTCCTCGCGCAGGAACCGGCCGGTCTCGACGGTCGCCTCGCGGGCGCGGTCGGCTGCGCGTGACAGGTCGGCGCGCAGCGCCTCGCTCACTCCCGCGCTGACCCGCTCCGCGAGGGCGGGGTAGAAGTTGTCGCCCGCCGGGTCGGTCCAGATGTCGCACTGCTTGGCGACTTCGATCATCTGCTGGCGTGACGACACGCTCCCCTGGTCGGCCGCGTGCAGCAGGGTCTGCCGCCACTGGGCCAACGCGCCAGGTACGGCCGCCAGCCGGGTGGCGATATTGGCCGCAGCTTCCTCGCCCGACGTGGGCATGAGGTCGAACACGCCGCGTACGTAGTGCAGCCCGCTCGCGATGACGTTGACCTGGCTGGTGATGTCGCCCGCGTCGTAGAGCGCCAGCGACCGGCCCAGCCGCTCCTGCATGGCCTCCTTCGCCACGCGTTCGCGCTCGTCGGTGGGGACCGCGGCGTCGAGTTGGGCGAGCGTCCGCCGGTCGAGGTCGGCGAGGGCCGCGTACCCCGCGGGGGACAGGTCGGTCATCCGGTCGTCGTAGCCGGCGATGCCGGCATGGGTTGCCCCGGTCGGGTCCAGTACGGCCCACTCGTCCACGTACCGGTTGGCAATGTCGTTCACGCGGTCCACGGTTCCGACCCTAGTTGACCCGGGGGATCGCGGGTGGACAGGAAGCCGACCGGGTGGGCGTACCGAAGGGTCGAGGGGAGGGTCAGCTGTGGGAGCGGGCCCAGTCGAGTAGTCCACCGACGGGCATCGTGTTGACGATGCGATCCGGGCCGACACCGCAGGCGACGGCCCGGGCACAGCCGTACGGTAGCCAATCGAGCTGGCCGGGGGCGTGCGCGTCGGTGTCGATACTGAACCGGCAGCCCAGCTCGTACGCCCGGCGCAGCAGGCGCTTCGGCGGGTCGAGTCGCTCGGGCCGACTGTTGATCTCAATCGCCTTGTCGTGCTCGGCGGCCGTGCCGAACACGGTGTCCGCGTCGAACTCGCTCTCCGGCCGCTTGTTCTGGCCGGTCGCCTTCCGTCCGGTGACGAGCCGTCCGGTGCAGTGACCCAGGATGTCCATGTGCGGGTTGGCCAGCGCAGTCACCATCCGCTTGGTCATCACGGCGCTGGCGTCGCGCAGCTTGCTGTGTACCGAGGCCACCACGACGTCCAGCCGAGCCAGCAGCTCGTCGGACTGGTCGAGCGACCCATCCTCCAGGATGTCGACTTCAATACCGGTGAGCAGGCGGAACGGCTTCACGGCCCCCTGCGCGGCCAACTCGCTGAGCTTCTCGTTGAGCGCGGCGACGACGTCGAGCTGCTCGCGCAGCCGGTCGGCGGACAGGCCGCGCGCGACCTTCAGGCGGGGCGAATGGTCGGTCAGGACCAGGTACTCGTGGCCCAGTTCGACCGCGGCCAGGGCCATCTCCTCGATCGGTGACCCGCCGTCCGACCAGTCGGAGTGGCTGTGGCAGTCGCCGCGCAGCGCGGCCCGCAGCGCGGCAGTCGCCTCGTCGAGGTCCGCACCTTCGGTGTCCAGCAGACGGCGCAGATAGACCGGCTCCTCGCCGGCCACGGACTCGGCCACGCAGCGGGCGGTTACCTCTCCAACCCCGGGCAGGTCGGTGAGGGTACCGCTGCCCGCGCGCTCGGCGATCTCGTCGGGAGGCAGCGCGGCGAGCGTGGCGGCGGCCGTCCGGAACGCCTTCACCCGGTAGGCGGCCTCATGGGCACGCTCAAGCAGGAACGCGATTCGACGCAGGTCTTCGATCGGGTCACGGGTGGCCATGGGGATGACGTTAATCGGTACGTTGAACCAATGAGGACCATCGACTGGGTCGACGGCGCGGTGGAGATCATCGATCAGACCGCGCTGCCCGACGAGACCCGGATCCTGCGGTTGTCCACTGTTGACGAGCTGGTCGAGGCGGTACGCCGCCTTGCGGTCCGCGGCGCACCGGCGATCGGCGTGGCCGGCGCGTTCGGCGTCGCGCTGGCCGCCCGCCAGTTCGCCGGCGACCCGGACGGGCTGGCCTCGGCCGTGGAACGGGTACGCACGGCGCGCCCGACCGCGGTCAACCTGGCCCGCTGTGCCGGGCGGGTCGCGGACCGGCTGCCCGACGGTCCGGACGCCGCGCTCAAGGAGGCGCTGCGCATCCGCGACGAAGAGATCGACAGCGCGGAGCAGATGGCCCAACTCGGCGCCGACCTGCTGGTGTCGCTGTGCGGGGAGCGGCCCCGGCTGCTGACCCACTGCAACACCGGTGCGCTGGCCACGGTGACCGGCGGTACCGCGCTCGCGGTCGCGTTCGAGCTGCACCGGCGCGGTGCGCTGGCGGGCATGGTGGCCAGTGAGACGCGCCCGCTGCTGCAAGGGGCGCGGCTGACCGCGTGGGAACTGGGCCGGGCCGGCATCCCGTACCGGCTGATCGTCGACGGCGCCGGCCCGTTTCTCATGAGCCGGGGCGAGGTCGACGCGGTGATCGTGGGCGCCGACCGGATCTGCGCCAATGGGGACGTGGTCAACAAGGTGGGGACGTACGCTCACGCGCTCGGCGCGCGGGCGGCCGGTATCCCGTTCGTCGTCGTGGCGCCGGAGTCAACGGTGGATCTTGACACCCCGTCGGGTGACGCGGTCGAGATCGAGGACCGGGGAGCGGCGGAGGTGGTGGCGTTCCGGGGCGTCGCGTTCGCCCCGGAGGGCGCTGGCACGGCCAATCCCGCATTCGACGTCACCCCGTACCCGCTGGTGACCGCGATCGTGACCGACCGGCGGGTGATCCGCCTGGACACGGGGGAGGTGCTGGGGTCGGGGCGCCGGCAGTGAGCGGGCACCGGCGCAATGTCTTTCGTCTAGTCTCTGGGACACCCTGGAACGCCGTCGCCGAGGATCTTGCCACCCATGGCTGATTTATCCCGAGTTCGGCTTGCCGCGTGGCGAGCAGTACCCGACTTCACCACCCGGCGGCGCCTCTCGGTGCCGCCGTGGTTTCTGCTTCCGGGCCTGATCGCGCTGGTGGTGTCGGCGGCGTTGTACCTCACCGACGTGCACTTCCATCCGCTCCACGGTGCCGACCTGAGTATGTACCAGGCGGCCGCGCAGGCGCTCCGCGACGGAGCGCCGATCTACGGCGTCAGGTGGAACGACCTGCCGTTCACCTCCCCGCCCATCATGGCCGTCGTCATGCTGCCCACCACGTTCGTCAGCCACGCCACGATGACGACCGCCATGCTGGTGTTCGGGCTGGTCGGCACGTTCGTCGCGCTGTTGTGCACCACCCGCGTACTCGGTCACAACGGGCTGGCCGGCCGCATCGGCCTGGTCGCCGGCGTGATCGCGCTGATGCTGTGGACCGAGCCGTTCCAGACGACCTTTCTCGACGGCCAACTCAACGTCGTCATCCTGCTGCTCGTTCTCGCGGACCTGGCCCAGTCGGATCGAAGCCGCTTCAAGGGCGTCGGGGTCGGCGCGGCTGCGGCGCTGAAGTTGTTCCCGGCGCTGTTCGTGGTGTACCTGCTGCTGACCGGACGGCTGCGGGCGGTCGTCACGGCGGTGGGCGTCTTCGCCGGGCTCACCGCCGCCGGTTGGATCGTCGAACCCGGCGCGTCCGCGACGTACTGGTTCGGCGGCGGGTTGGACTCCCACAATGTTGTGCTCGACCCGAGGTTCGTGGGCGAGCAGGCGTTACAGGGCACCGTCGCCCGGTTGCTCGATAATTCCACGCACAACGGCCCGGCTTGGATGGGTACCGTGGCCCTCGTCGGTACCGCCGGCCTCGCGCTCGCGACCCGGGCACAGCGGAGCGGCTTCGAGGGCATGGGTGTGGTGGTCACCGCGTTCGTCGCGCTCCTGGTGTCACCGAGCAGTTGGTCGCACTACTGGGTGTGGATCGCTCCGCTCGCCCTTGTTCTCGTCGACGTCGCGGCGCGCAACCACGGTCGGGCGCGCACCCTCGCGGCTGGACTTCCGGCGGTCGCCATGGTGCCCTTTCTGAGTTGGAACCTCGACGAACCGCAGCCCGGGCCGATGGGGCCGGTCGGCCTCATCTGGACCGACAACTGGAGTTCTCCCATGATCAGGGCGCTGGTCGTCGACGCGTACGCGATCACGGCGCTCGCGCTCTTCGGCCTCGCCGCCCTGTGGCTGTACAACAGCCGTACGGCAGCCGCCCCGCTTCCCGCGCCACGGCTGGTCGGACGGGAAGCTCCGGTGCTGGCGGGCCAGCGGCCGGGGCCTGCCGAGATATGAGTGCGGACTGTCGGCCGTGGGTGAGATGACCCGCGGACCGACGCGAACGTAGGCTTGCGTCCGTTCTCCCAACCTCTCGGAGTGTGTGCCGTGAAGCTGTCCATCCTCATGCCGGTGTACAACGAGGAGGCGCGTCTGCCCGAGGCACTCAAGCAGGCTCTGAACGTCGACTACCCGTGCGAGATCGAGATGGTGGTCGTCGACGACGGCAGCAAGGACGGCACCCGGGACATCCTCAACCGGGCCGACGATCCCCGGCTGCGGGTGGTTCTGCACGAGCGCAACCAGGGCAAGGGCGCGGCGATCAAGACGGCCGTTCACCACGCGAGCGGCGACTACATCGTCATTCTCGACGCCGACCTCGAGTACGACCCGAAGGACATCCCGCGCCTGCTCGTGCCGATACTCGACGGGCATACCACCGTGGTCTACGGCAATCGGACCTTCGGCGGCCACAGTTCGTTCTCGTTCTGGTACGTCATGGGCAACAAGGGCGTGACCATGGCCGCGAACATCCTCTTCAACTGCTACATCGGAGATCTGGAGACCTGCTTCAAGCTGATGCCGCTGGACCTGTACCGGTCGTTGGACATCAAGTCCAAGGGTTTCGGCATGGAGGCCGAGGTCACCGGCAAGCTGCTGCGCAACGGCTACCGCCCGTACGAGTTGCCGATCAGCTACCGGGCCCGCACCCGCGAAGAGGGCAAGAAGATCACCTGGAAAGACGGCGTCGAAGCCCTGTGGATCCTGTTCCGCGAGCGGGTACGCCGGCCGCAGCTGACCGTCAGGTAGCTGCCGCCCGGGCCGCCACAGCCGCTCGCCACAGCGGTCAACAGCAGACCGGCGGCGAGTACGCGGCGGAGGCGACGCGACACCCGCTCATCCTGCCAGCGCTGTCCACCCCCTTGTGATTTGGTCGCGACGATAGGCTGCGAAGCGGTGAACAGGGACATGAACGACAGCGCGGCCGGTCCGGGCACGGGCCGGCCGTCGTCGTGGCCGCCCGACCAACCGCCGGGTACGCGCATGATGCGCACGACCACCGGGCTGTTCCCGGGCGGGCCGCCGCGCCCGATCTTCCGGGAGCCGTTTCCGGTGCGGGGCGGGGCGGTCGCGCTGGGCATGGTCGGCGGCGGGCTGTGGATGATGCTGTTCGGGCTGCTGGCTTCCACCGCCGGTGGCTATGCCTGGATCACGATCATCGCCGGGGTCGTCGCCTGGCTGGTGGCCCTGGCGCTGGTCCGTACCGGTGACCGCGGCGCGGCCGTCGGGATCGCGATGTCGGCGGCCGTCGGCCTGTCGATCGCCATGATCGTGGTGGCGGTCCGGTGGGTCGGTGGTGACTGGATCCTGTGGTGATCCCCTCATACCTGCCGTGCTCTCGCCGGAGCGCACAGTGCCGACGCGCATAGCCTTTCGTATCGGGCTGATCGCCGAACGTAGGTCGTCTTGACGTATGGCCGGCGGGCCTTCAATCTCGGCCGTATGGCTTTGACGCTGCAACGGCTTGACCCGGATCGGCGCCGCCGCCGGCTCCGACTTCTCGCCGCGCTAGCCGACGCGAAGGCGGTGCGGGACCCGGTGCCGCCGCGCCGGGTGCGGGCCGACCGCCTGCGCCAACTCGTCGCCAGACGCCGGCGCCTCGTCGGATAGACGGTCGCTGCGGCCCGACCGGTAGCGAAATCAGCCATTCCGTGGTGCGACACGCCCGGGTCTGACGCGAACGAGCGCGCCACGACACCTTGGCTGCATATCCTCGCTAGCGTCCATCGTTGGGAACATCGTTGTTCTCATCGGGTTCCCGCAGCACCCACTCATCGACCGGGGGGACCGTGTCGTACTTCGCTGCCGCCATCGTGCGCGGCTCCGACGGCTGGACCGCGACCGAAATCGACCTGTCCGGAGCCGCGGACATCGAAGAGGTGGCCGACCTGCTGCGTGAGGTCGACGCCGATGCGCAGGTGTCGCTGTTGTTCGTCGAGTCCGACGAGACGTACCTGGCGATCCTGCGCCTCGATGACGGTGAGGATCTGAGGGTCTTCGGCTCGGACTCGGTCTTCGCGGAGGAGTCCAGGCTCGGGGCGCTGCTGATCGGCGACGTCGAGGAGCCCGCGATCGACCTCGACAGCGTTGCCGGTGGGGTGGACGGCCATCGCGGCGAAGCTGGGGAGGACGAAGAGGAGGTCGGCGCCGTCGAGGCTGACATCAAGCCGGTCGGCGACCCGGACCTGCTCGTCGACCTCGGGTTACCCGCGCATCGCCTGTTGGAGCTGTGCGCCCGGGACGGCATGTTGCCCTCCGACGTCACCGCTGAGGTCTGTCAGACGATCGGGTGCGGCGACGAGATGGAGGAGCTGCGCGAGGGGTGAGCCAGCCGCCAATGGGTGCCGGGCGTCGAGCCCAGCACGAGGCGTGGATGCGCCGCGCCTTGGAAGTCGCCTCCGGAGCGGTGTCCGCGACCCCGGGCAGCGACGACGTACCGATCGGCGCCGTCGTGTACGGGCCGGACGGGCGCGAACTCGCGACCGGCCGCAACGAGCGTGAGCTGACCGGAGACCCGACCGCGCACGCCGAGATTGTCGCGATGCGCCGGGCCGCGGCCGTCCACGGCGACGGCTGGCATCTCGACGGATGCACGCTCGTCGTAACCCTCGAACCGTGCACGATGTGCGCCGGGGCGCTCGTCCTGGCCCGCGTGAACACGTTGGTCTTCGGCGCGTGGGAGCCGAAGACCGGCGCGGTCGGGTCGCTGTGGGACGTCGTACGCGACCGCCGGCTGACCCATCGGCCGGAGGTCTACGCCGGCGTGCTCGAGTCCGAGTGCGCGGCCCTGCTGCTCGACTTCTTCGGCCGGCGGCGCTGAGGTTTCTGCCCGGCGGTCAGGTGATGATTGTGTCGAGCGCCACTTCGACCATCTGGCTGAAGCCCTGTTCGCGGTCTTCCGCGCTGCTGCGCTCGCCGGTACGGAGGTGGTCGCTGACGGTCAGCAGCGCGAGCGACCGGGCCCGGTGCCGTGCGGCGATGGTGTACAGCGCCGCGGCTTCCATCTCCACAACGAGGACGCCGTAATCGGCGAGCCGGTCGTACAGGTCGGGCCGGTCGGTGTAGAACGCGTCGGTGCTCAGGACCGGGCCGACGGACATCCCGACGCCCCGACCGGCCGCGACGTCGACGGCAGTACGCAGCAGCCCGAAGTCCGCCACCGGGGCGTAGTCCATGAGGCCGTCGAACCGCTGGCGGTTCATCGCCGAGTCGGTGCTCGCCCCGATCGCCGCCACCACGTCGCCGAGCTGGAGGTTCTCCGAAAGGGCGCCGCAACTGCCGATCCGGATCAGCGTCTGCACGCCGTACTCATTGATCAGCTCGTGCGCGTAGATGGAGGCCGACGGCATCCCCATGCCGGTGCCCTGCACCGAGACGGGCACGCCCCGGTAGGTCCCGGTGAAGCCGTACACGTTGCGGACCGTCGAGTAGCACTTGGTGTCGTCGAGGAAGTTCTCGGAGATCCATTTGGCGCGCAGCGGATCTCCGGGCAGAAGGATCCGTTCGGCGATCTCACCGGGCTTGGCGCCGATATGCGTACTCATGCGCTTGATCCTGCCAGGCGATCGGCGTGGGCTGCGCGATGGCGCGTTTGACGATCGGGTACTCTTCTCGGCGGTGGTGTGTCCGAGTGGCCTAAGGAGCACGCCTCGAAAGCGTGTGAGGGGGCAACCCCTCCGCGGGTTCAAATCCCGCCGCCACCGCTCTGTAACAGAGAAGCGTCCGGCGACTCACAGTGAGTCGCCGGGCGCTTCTCTGTCTGGTCTCAGTTTCGGTATCAGTGTGCCTTCCTCGGCGACCTGCGGGCCGAGTTGCCCCTACCCCCGGGTCGGGTACGCCGCCCTCTTGGACGAATTACTTCCCTGATCCGACACCAGCAGGACGTTCGATGGGCTCGATATGGTGCCCACTATGCACCTTTTGCTCGACTTACCCGTTATGGAATGTGATCATTCTCGGACTGCTGACACGCGCCCTCGCACCGCGCAGCTGTCGATCGCTGACATAGAACGGAGTTCAGTCGTGCACACACTTCGATCACGCGGACGGGGTGCGGGTCGTCTCAGACGTGCGATCCTCGCTGGCGTCCTTGCCCTGGGCGGCTCGGCCGCCGTCGTGACCGCGACCGCCTCGCCGGCGCTCGCCAGCCACGGGCTGACGTTCGCCAACGCGGTGCGGACGTCCGATGGTTTCACCTTCGAGGTGACTATCCTTTCCTCGTTCACGGGGGCCACCAACATCACCCTCACCCCGTCCGCAGGCACGGCGACCATCAGCGGTACGAGTTGGAACCAGGGCGACCAGCCACTTCTCGCCACCGTCACCGGCCTGACCGTGGACCAGGCCTCCACCGTGCAGGTCAGCGCGAACCTGCTCCCAAGCGGCACGTCTCTGCAATCAATCGTGAGGCCGCCGTTCTCGGCCGTCGCGCCGACGCTCAGTCCGGCAACGGCCACCGCGGACGGGTTCACCTTCACCATCACCGACTACAACACGACCCGGTACACCTACACGGTCAGCGCCACCGGTGACGCCACCGCCACGGTCGACGCGAACGGCCTGGTGACCGTTACCGGACTGGCCGCAGCGGGGAGCGCCACGGTCACCGTGACCGCGACAGCCAACGCCGACAGCGGATACACCGGGACCCAGTCGGCCACCCGCACGGGAACCGCCCGACCGGCGACTCCGCAGCCACCGGCGACTCCGGCCAAGCCGACGGCCGTCGTCGGCGACAGCGCCGCGGAAATCAGCTGGGTCGCTCCGGCCGCCAACGGCGCGCCGATCACCGGGTACCTCGTCACCGCAAACCCCGACGGCGCGACCTGTGCCGGGCCCGCCGACGCCACCTCGTGCGTCATCGCCGGCCTGCGCAACGGGACGGCGTACACCTTCACCGTCGTCGCCCGTTCCAGCGCCGGCGACTCGAACGCCAGCCCCGCCAGCGACCCCGGTACCCCCACGGCGGTTACCAGCAAGGACCTGTCCATCGACAAGCCGTCGGTGCAGCCGGGCGGCACCGTCACCCTGGTCGCTGAGGGATACCGCCCGGGTACTCCGGTCAACTTCTACCTGCACTCGGACCCGGTCCTGCTCGGCACCGTGAACGCTAACGCCAGTGGCGTCGCCACCCTGACGACCGCGCTGCCGAAGAACCTCACTGGCGGCCACACCGCCCGAGCGGTCGGCACCGGACTCAATGGCCTGCCCCTCAGCCAGGACATCGCCGTGACCATTGCCGCGTCCGCCCTGCCGGTGACCGGCGCCCGGCCGTTCGTGATCGCGGGCGTCGCCATCGGGCTGGTGCTGTTCGGATTCGTCTTCCTTCGCGCCGGAAGGCGCCGGAACTTCACCACGGCCTAGTTCTGACCCGCCACCGCTCTTAATGAAGAGCACGACGGCCCGGACCAGTGCGGTCCGGGCCGTCGTCGTTTCTGTTGCGTCAGTACTTGAAGCGGCCGACCATCTCCTGCAGCTCGCCGCCCATCCGGGCCAGCTCGGCGGCGGCGCGGTTGGTGTCGGCGATGCCGGCGTTGGTGGACTCGGCGGCGGCGGCCACACCGGTGATGTTCCCGGCGATGTCCGCGGCGCCGCTGGACGCCTCCGCCACGTTGCGCACCATCTCGCTGGTGGTCGCGCTCTGCTCCTCGACGGCCGAAGCGATCATCGTGGAGTAGTCGTTGATCCGGCCGATGACCTCGCCGATGCGGCTGATCGCATCGACGGCGTGACCAGCGTCGCCCTGGATGACGTGGACGCGCCGGGCGATGTCCTCGGTGGCGCGGGCGGTCTCCTGAGCCAGGTCCTTGACCTCGCTGGCGACGACGGCGAAGCCCTTGCCGGCCTCGCCGGCGCGGGCGGCTTCGATGGTGGCGTTGAGCGCGAGCAGGTTGGTCTGCTCGGCGATCGAGGTGATCAGCTTGATCACGTTGCCGATCTCAGCCGACGACGTGCCGAGCTGGTTGATCGTGGTGCTGGCCGTGGCGGCCGCCTCGACCGCTTCCTGCGCGACGCGGGCCGCTTCGGTGGCGTTCGAGGAGATCTCCTCGATCGAGGCGCCCATCTGCTCGGCGCCGGAGGCCAGGGTCTGGATGTTGCGGCTGATGTGGTCGGCCGCCTCGGAGACGACGCTTGCCTGGACGGAGGTCTCCTCCGAGGAGGCGGCGATCTGCTGGCTGACGGCGGTCAGCTCCTCGCCGGAGCCGGCCAGGGTGTGCGCGTTGCCGGCGACGGCGCCGATCATCTCGCGCAGGCGTCCGGTGGCGGTGTCCAGGCCGCGGGCCATCTGGCCCAGTTCGTCGCCGGCAGTGACGTCGGCGGAGCGCGTCAGGTCGCCTTCGGCGAGCCGGTCCACGACGGTGGAGACCTTGCGCACGTTGGCGATGATCCAGCGGACCGTGATGATCGCCAGCAGTACGGCCAGCACGACGCCGATGATGGCGGTCACGATGACGGTGGTGCTGGCGGTGCTGTAGTCGTCGGCGTTCCGATTCATCTGGTCCGTCACCCGCGCCTGCGAGCTGGCGATCAGCTTGTCGAGGTTGGTCTGGACCTGCGCCGAGAGCGGCTTGACCTTCTCGCTGCGGATCGGCATCCACTCGGACTTCTTACCGGCCCAGCCGAGCGGGATGAGTTGGTTGGTGACGATGTCCTGGAAGGAGTTCCACGCAGTCGTCAGCTCGGCCAGGGTGGCCCGCTCACTGGCGGTCAGATCGTTCTTGCCGTACGTGGCGATCGCGTCGTTCATCGTCGCGATGTCCTTGAGCCACGCCTGGTGCTCGGCGCTGCTGGCGTCCGCGGCCAGCGTCTGGTCGGCGAGGCTGTCGATCCGAGCCTGCAGGTAGGCCCGGCGGATCTCGGTGATGTGCAGCATCGGAGTGATGGCCTGCGTCTGGATCTGCTGGGCGCTGTCGCGGAGGCTGGCCATCCGGACCAGGGCGACGGCCAGCACCACGCCGGTCGTGAGGCACGCAACCAGGACGCTGGCGAGGAGTTTCGTGGTGAGGCTGCGGTCAGCGAACCAGTTGGTCCGCCCCCTTCGCGCGGTGTCAGTGCCCATGCGGCCGTTACTTCCGATCGTGTAGTCGTTGCGCTCCATGCAAAATTCCAACCAAATAGTTGGAATTAAGTGCACAACTGATCGGCACGGGTGGGAAAGGTCTGAGAATTGTGCGCATCATGCAGGTCACAACGAACGTGGGGCCGGCCCGTCGAGGGGCCGGCCCCACGTATGCCTGTTGAGGCTTGTTCGGCGCGGATCGCAAGTGGTCGGAGCAGCGATAATTGTGCCGGTCGGACAATGGCGGACAGCCCCGGACGCGGACGAATGAGACCACAAGTGAGACCGCTGCTCGCTCAGGTCGTCCCGGCACCGTCGTCACATCTCCGGGGATCGTGAACGGGTTAGGCCCACCTAGGCTGCGGATGAATGACGCTGTGATCGTGGGGTTATGGAGCCAATGAGTGTGACAACCCCACCGCCGGGGTGCTGAGCAGGGGAAAGGCCGTCATCATGATCGGCGTCACGGTGACACGCCATGTTCGCCGAACCTGCTTCCACAGTGGCGTGAACGGCTACGATCAATCGTTTCCTTTGTACAAGTTTGCACCGCGTGGGGGTTCTGGGTGTTACACGATGGTTTGAGCGCCGACGGCGGGCTCGCTGATCGGTCGACGGCGCGTGGCCGGAAGCCGCACGCCCGGCGGTCTCGGATGGGCCTGTTCGTGGCCGGGATGGCGATGCTGACCGCGCCGGTTGGCGCGGCGGTCCTGGGGGCGGGATCCCCGGCTACCGCGGCCCCCGCTCCCGGGCAGTACGCCTACGTCACCAACGGCAACGACAACACCGTGTCGGTCATCGACACCGCCAGCAACACCGTCACCGCCACCGTCACCGTCGGCACCTACCCCTCCGCCGTGGCGGTCACGCCGGACGGCGCGCACGTCTACGTCGCCAACAGCGACGACAACACCGTGTCGGTGATCGGCACCGCCAGCAACACCGTCACCGCCACCGTCACCGTCGGCGCCTACCCCTCCGCCGTGGCGGTCACGCCGGACGGCGCGCACGTCTACGTCGCCAACTACGACGCCAACACCGTGTCGGTCATCGCCACCGCCAGCAACACCGTCACCGCCACCGTCACCGTCGGCACCGGCCCGCTCGCCGTGGCGGTCACGCCGGACGGCGCCCACGCCTACGTCGCCAACAACGACGCCAACACCGTGTCGGTCATCGCCACCGCCACCAACACCGTCACCGCCACCGTCACCGTCGGCACCTACCCCTCCGCCGTGGCGGTCACGCCGGACGGCGCGCACGTCTACGTCACCAACGCCGGCGCCAACACCGTGTCGGTCATCGCCACCGCCAGCAACACCGTCACCGCCACCGTCACCGTCGGCACCGGCCCGCTCGCCGTGGCGGTCACGCCGGACGGCGCGCACGCCTACGTCGCCAACGTCGGCGCCAACACCGTGTCGGTCATCGCCACCGCCACCAACACCGTCACCGCCACCGTCACCGTCGGCGCCGCCCCCTACGGAATGGCGGTCACGCCGGACGGCGCGCACGCCTACGTCCCCAACAACAGCGCCAACACCGTGTCGGTGATCGACACCGCCAGCAACACCGTCACCGCCACCGTCACCGTCGGCACCCACCCCTCCGCCGTGGCGTTCAGGCCCCTCGTGGCCGCCACGCCCACGCCCGCCACGCCCACAGCGACCCCGGCCGCGACCGTGACGGCCACGCCGGCGTCGCTGCCCGTCACGGGTGGCCGCGGCCAGAGCTACGCCATCGTCGCCGCGGCCCTGGTCGGCGTCGGCATCGCCCTGGTGGCCGGCAGCGCCCTGCTGATCCGGCGTCGACGCTTCACCGCCTGACCCAAACCCCACGCGGCCGTAAGCCGCACGCTGAACAGCAACCGCAACAGTGCCCTCCGGCTGGAACGACGAGGCCCACCCGAGCCCGTGTCACATCCAGCCGGAGGGCACTTTCTCCGTGACGCTGGTCTCCGTGGGGCTCGGGTGCATGACGCTCGTCATACCGCGGCCACGGTGCTGCTCATCCTCGGAGTGACCGAGCGGGCGGCGATGGGCGTCATGGGCTGGGCCACCACCGCCCTGGCGAAGCGGTACCAGCACCTGACCGACCCGGTGCGCCAGGACATCGCCAAGCGGGTCGGCGGGCTGCTGTGGCAGGTCCCTAAGCCGCCGAAGAAGAAGGGCAACAGTAAGAAGAAGCGGCCGAAGCGCGGGGGAGAGGATGGCCCGAGCGGGCTACCGGCGGCCGTCTGAGACCAAAACTGAGACCGTAGGCAAAACGTAGGGCCGGCCCGCGCGGGCCGGCCCTACGTTTTGCCTGTTCAGACTGGCGGAGGATACGAGATTCGAACTCGTGAGGGTGTGAACCCAACACGCTTTCCAAGCGTGCGCCCTAGGCCTCTAGGCGAATCCTCCGTCGGCAAGGATACCCATACGCCAAAGCGTCTTGGAACCGGGTACAGTAGGTGTCGCCCCTCGTGCGGCGTACATCCTGTGAACTCCCCCAGGGCCGGAAGGCAGCAAGGGTAAGCAGGCTCTGACGGGTGCACGAGGGGCCCTTTTCGTCAGGCGGGCGCGATACGGTGGCGCCAGAGTCGACGACAGCGGCGCAGGGAGGTCGTAGGTGGCGCTCGCGCTCTACCGCAAGTACCGTCCACGCACCTTCGGTGAGGTCATCGGCCAGGAGCACGTGACCGAGCCGCTGTCCCAGGCCTTGCGGAGCGGGCGGTTGCACCACGCGTACCTCTTCTCGGGGCCACGTGGATGCGGTAAGACCAGTAGCGCCCGGATCCTGGCCCGCTCCCTCAACTGCGCCAACGGGCCGACCCCCGAGCCTTGCGGCGAATGTCAATCCTGCCGTGACCTGGCGCCGGACGGAGCCGGCTCGATTGACGTCATCGAGATCGACGCGGCTTCCCACGGTGGCGTCGACGACGCCCGTGAACTGCGCGAACGAGCGTTCTTCGCGCCGGTCAGCAGCCGGTTCAAGGTGTACGTGATCGACGAGGCGCACATGGTCTCGTCGGCCGGCTTCAACGCCCTGCTCAAGCTCGTTGAAGAGCCGCCGGACTACGTCAAGTTCGTGTTTGCCACGACTGAGCCGGAGAAGGTGCTCGGCACGATCAAGTCGCGCACCCACCACTACCCGTTCCGGCTCATCCCACCGGGAGTGCTGCGGCCCTACCTGGAGAAGCTCTGCGAGAACGAGGGGGTGAAGGTCGACCCGGCGATCTTCCCGCTCGTGGTGCGGGCCGGCGCGGGTAGCGTCCGGGACTCCCTGTCAGTGCTTGACCAGCTCATTGCCGGCGCCGGACCGGACGGGGTGAGCTACGTCCGCGCCGTCGCCCTGCTCGGGGTCACCGATGTCGCCCTGATCGACGAGATGTGTGACGCGCTCGCGGCCGGTGACGGCGCTGCGGCGTACACCGCGGTCGACCAGGTTGCCGAAGCCGGTCACGACCCGCGCCGGTTCGCGTCCGATCTGCTCGAACGGCTGCGGGACCTGATCGTTCTGCAGCAGGTCCCCGACGCGGTGCGCAAGGGCCTGCTCGACGCACCCGACGATGAGCTTGAACGCATGGCCGCCCAGGCCGCCCGGCTCGGTCCGGCGACGCTGTCCCGCTTCGCCGACATCGTGCACAACGGGCTCACCGAGATGCGCGGCACCACGGCACCCCGGCTGCTGCTGGAGTTGATCACGGCCCGCATGTTGCTGCCGAGTGCCGACGACTCGTCGGCCGCGCTGCTACAGCGGCTGGAGCGGATGGAGCGTCGCCTGGGTGCGGCGGGCGAGGCTGTACCGGCATCCCCGCAGGCGGCGCCTGCCGCAGCGGTGGCAGCGCCCGCCGTTGCGCCTTCGCTACCTGCGCCGTCTGCGGCTTCGCCGTCCGCGCCCGCCGTTGCGCCACCACCGGCGCCGCCCGCCGTTGCGCCACCACCGGCGCCGCCCGTCGCTGAGCGGGTTTCCACGCCGCCGACCGAGCCGGTTACGGCTGAGCGGCCAGCGGCCCAGCCGGCCGCCCCCGCCCAGCCGGCCGCCCCCGCCCAGCCGGCCGCGCCCGCCGACCCGGCCCCGGCCACCGCTCCTGCCTCCGTGGCAGGCCAGGCGCCGGGGGCGCTCGACGCGGCCGCCATCCGTCGCAGGTGGGACGAGATCGTCAACGCCACCGGGCGTAAGAAGAAGGCCACCGCGGCGCTCGCGCGTGACGCGACCGTGCGTGACGTCGAGGGAACCACCGTCGTGCTGCTGCTCCAGCACCGTCCCCTCGCCGAGATGCTGTCCAGGTCGGCCGACGTGTTGAGCCAGGCGATCACCGAGGTCTTCGGCGGCACCTGGCAGGTGCGCTGTGAGGTGGGCGGTGCTCCGGCCGGAGCGCGTCGGAGCGCGGCGCCTCAGCGCAGCGCTCCCGCCCCGGCGAATGCGCCCGCCCCGGCGAACGTGCCCTCGTCCGGGCACCCGACCGCCACGCCTCGGGACTCGCGTCCGGCGTCCGGGCCGCGCGCGAGTGACGCCTCCGACGACGGCGACGACGGCTGGCCGACCCCCGCCCAGCCCGGAGGTGGGAGTGCCCCGGCGAGCGGCGCCGGTTCGGTCGCGATGCCTGAGGCCGAGACCGACGCCGACGACTGGCCGACTCCAGCCCGGCCTGGTGGCGAGGAGATGGCCAGCCGGCCGGATCGACCGGTTGGCGCGGCGGCGCCCGCCCCGGCAGCCGCCGCTCCAGAGGCGTCCGCCCGGTCCGCTCCGGCCGTATCCGCGCCGGCTGGATCGGCCCCGCCCGCCGCCAGCCAGTCCGCGCCACCGACGAGCGGTCAGCCCGCCGCGCCAGCGGCCGGCGGTCGATCCGCCGCCCTTGCGGCGGCCAGGGCGGCCGCAGCAGGCGCCGTCGGCCGGCAGGCGGTAAACGGTCGACCGGCGGGGCCCGCACCTGCGGCCACCGCCGCACCAGCAGCACCGCCAGCACCTGGCCCCACGGGAGCGCCCGCACCCAGCGGTGACCACTGGCGGGACGGGTCGGCCGTCGACGAGCCGCCGTACGACCCGGACTACGACGCGCCGGTACAGGATCCCCAGTACCCCGGCTTCGATCCCGGTGACGAGCCGACCGACGAGGTGATCGACGAGCGGGTGGTCCGCGAGTCCACGGAAGAGCAGGCCCTGCGGCTGCTCGCCGAGGCGCTAGGTGCGGAGAAGATAGACGAAGGGCGCCGGTGAGGGAGAAGATCACGTACCGGAGCGGGTACGGATACGATCCCGTCGCGCGGGCGAGCGACTTCTTCGAGGGCTGGCCGAACCCGCCGAGCGAGGCCACCTTCCAAGCCGCCCTGCGTGGCAGCTACGCCGTCGAGTTCGCGATCGCAGGGGAGGACCGGGTCGTCGGCTTCGTCAACGCGCTCTCCGACGGCGTCGCGGCCGCGTTCATCCCGTGGCTCGAGGTCGTACCCGAGTATCGCGGTCGTGGGATCGGGGCCAAGCTGATGCGCCGCATGCTCGACCGCCTCGGGCATCTCTACTCGGTAGATCTTCTCTGCGATGAGCCGCTAGTGCCCTACTACCGGCGGTTTGGACTCATGCCGATTCCGGGCATGGGACTACGTACGCCACGTAATCTCAGCAGCACGACAGACTAGGCTGCGAGTCACAGCCGACGTGAAGGAGTATGCGGTGCGCCCCGGTGGACAGCCGAACCTGCAGCAGCTGATGAAGCAGGCTCAGAAGATGCAGCAGCAGATGGCACAGGCCCAGGAAGAGCTTGCCGCCACCCAGATCACCGGCACCGCCGGCGGTGGCCTGGTCACCGCGACCGTGACCGGTACCGGCGAGGTCGTGAAGGTCATGATCGACCCCAAGGTGGTCGACCCCGACGACGTCGAAACGCTCGAAGACCTGGTGGTCGCCGCGCTACACAACGCCGCCGAGCAGGCCAGAGAGCTCACCGAGCAGAAGATGGGTCCACTCGCGGGCGGCCTCGGCCTGCCCGGAATGTAGGCAGGTCGTGTACGAAGGCGCAATCCAGGATCTGATCGACGAACTCGGCCGGCTGCCCGGCATCGGCCCGAAAAGCGCGCAGCGCATAGCTTTCCACGTCTTGTCGGCTGATGCCGTCGATGTGAAGCGGCTCGCCGCAGCGTTGCAACGGGTCAAGGACCTCGTCAAGTTCTGCGGGACCTGTTACAACGTGGCCGAGGCCGAGCAGTGCCGGATCTGCCGCGACCCGCGCCGCACCAACGAGGTGCTGTGCGTGGTCGAGGAGCCCAAGGACGTGGTGGCGATCGAGCGTACGGGGGAGTTCCGGGGCCGGTACCACGTGCTCGGCGGCGCGATCAATCCGCTGGAGGGCGTCGGGCCGGACAACCTCAAGGTCCGCGAACTGATGGCCCGGCTGTCGTCGGGTGACGTGAAGGAACTGATCCTCGCCACCGACCCCAACACCGAGGGGGAAGCGACCGCGACCTACCTCGCACTGCTGGTCAAGCCCATGGGACTGCACGTGACGCGGCTGGCCAGCGGCTTGCCGGTCGGCGGTGACCTCGAGTACGCCGATGAGATCACCCTGGGTCGCGCGTTCGAGGGCCGGCGCGCGATCTGAGGCCGGGAACCCGTCGATTTCGCTGAGCGGTCTACTGGCCGTCACCAAACAGTCGACATTGGATCACGCCATCATCACGGTGTGGCCTGAACTTGGTTACAGCGATCCCTTGAACATTGACGCCGGGCAGCCTGGGCGACATGGTTCCCCCAACGAAGTGGACTTACCGAGTCCGTTTCGTCTGTACTCTCCGCAGGGCCACTGAACGAGTGTCCTAAGGTTGGGAGCGCAGGAGTCCACGCAAGGGCGACCAGATCGGTTGCCGCCTGCACCGGGCCCCGGTCTCGCCGGCGCGGCATTTCTGCCGACGGTCGCTGCTTGGGCACAGTGCGGCGGTCGGAGGAGGGCACGGCGTTAATGACACTCGGACCGGTGACATCGAGCACCGACCTGACAACGCCAGCCGAGGAAGAGGCATCCACCGTCACTGACGGTAAGAAGATCGAGGGCCGATCGCTCGGCCGCATCGCCTGGACCCGGCTCAAGCGCGACAAGGTTGCGCTGACTGGCGGCGGGATCATCATCTTCCTCATCCTGGTCGCGATCTTCGCGCCGGTGTTGAACAAGCTCTTCGGGCACCCGGTGAATGAGTTCCACCAGGACAAGATCGACCCGAACCTCGGCGGTATCCCGCCGATCGGGACCTGGGGCGGGATCAGCACGGACTTCCTGCTCGGCGTGCAGCCGGTCACCGGCCGTGACCTGTTCAGCCAGATCATCTACGGCGCGCAGACCTCGCTGCTCATCGCGCTGCTCGCCACGTTGCTGGCGGTCATGATCGGAATCGTCGTCGGCATCACCGCTGGCTTCTTCGGCGGCTGGATCGACTCGCTGTTCAGCCGTTTCATGGACCTAATCCTCGCCTTCCCGCTGATCCTGTTCGCGATCGCACTGATCTCGGTGCTGCCTCCGACGTACTGGTATCGCGTCACCGTCATCGTGCTGATCATCGGTGGGTTCAGCTGGCCGTACATTGGTCGTATCGTGCGCGGCCAGACGCTGTCGCTGCGCGAGCGGGAGTTCGTCGAGGCGGCGCGCAGCATCGGCGCCGGGAATTTCCGCATCATCTTCCGCGAGCTGCTGCCCAACCTCGCGGCGCCAATCCTGGTTTACAGCACGCTGATCATCCCGACGAACATCCTGTTCGAGGCGGCCCTGTCCTTCCTCGGAGTCGGTGTGCCGTCGCCCACGCCGTCGTGGGGCCGGCTGCTGTCGGACGCGGTCAACTACTACGAGTACGACCCGATGTACATGGTCGTTCCGGGTACCGCAATCTTCATCACCGTGCTGGCCTTCAACCTCTTCGGTGACGGTCTGCGTGACGCGCTCGACCCCAAGTCGAACCGATGATCACCCGGTCGGTGACCACTCGGTTCGGGGGGATTCACCACCACCCCGCTCGCAGTAGCGCCGGCACGGCCCGACCCTCGGAGGGCCGCGGCAAACAAGGAGGGAATACACCAGTGAGGATCAAGAGAGGGGCGGTGGTGGCCGGTACGGTCGCCCTCGCTCTCGGACTGTCCGCCTGTGGCGGCGGCGGTTCTTCCAGCGACAACGCCAGCAAGGGCGCCAGCGGTTACAACGCCGGAGTCCACGGCATCGTGAACCCGTCCGAGAAGAAGGGCGGCACGCTGCGGTTCGGGTACACCTCCGACGTGGACTCGCTCGACCCGACCCGGATCTACTACGCTTCCGGCCAGAACTTCATGCGGGCGTTCTACAACCGCACGCTGCTCACTCCGGCCTCCAAGCCGGGCGCGGACGGCCTCATCCTGGAGCCGGACATGGCCGAGGTCCTGCCGGAGATCAGCGCTGACAAGCTGACCTATACCTTCAAGCTCAAGAAGGGCCTGAAGTTCGAGGACGGCACGCCGGTCACCTCCAAGGACGTCAAGTACGGCATCGAGCGCTCCTTCGCCACGGACGTGCTCTCCGGTGGCCCGCCGTACCTCAAGGACATGCTCGACCAGGGCCAGAACTACCCCGGCCCGTACAAGGACACCGACCCGGAGAAGCTGGGTCTGAAGTCGGTCCAGACGCCGGACGACTCGACGATCGTATTCAAGCTCGCCGCGCCGTTCTCGGACTTCCCGTACCTGCTGGTCATGGCGGCCGGGGCGGTTCCGAAGGCGAAGGACACCGGCGAGAAGTACACCAACCACCCGGTCTCGACCGGACCGTACATGGTCGAGAAGTTCGACCCGGGCAAGAAGCTCACGATGGTCCGTAACCCCAACTGGGACCCGGCCACCGACAAGACGCGCAAGGCGCTGCCGGATCGCATCGAGATGACGCTGCAGATGAACGCGGACGAGCTCGACAAGCAGCTGCTCGACGGCACGCTGGACCTCGACTTTGGACAGACCGGTGTGCAGCAGGCGGCCCAGGCCAAGATTCTGCTCGACCCGAACCTGAAGAAGAACGCGGACGCCCCGAACAACGGCGCCATCCGATACGCGGCGCTCAGCACCCAGGTCGCGCCGTTCGACAACGTCCACTGCCGTAAGGCCGTGCAGTACGCCACGGACAAGACGGCCATCCAGACCGCCCGTGGCGGTTCGGAGAACGGCGGTGACATCGCCGTCAACATGCTGCCGCCGAACATCGGTGGGCACGACCCGAAGCTGGACCCGTACAACACCAAGAGCGGTAAGCCCCAGGTCGACAAGGCCAAGGAGGAGCTGAAGCTCTGCGGCAAGCCGAACGGTTTCGAGACCAAGATCGCCGTCCGGAACAAGGGCAAGGAGCCCAAGATGGCCGAGGCGCTGCAGCAGTCGCTCGCTGCTGTGGGCATCAAGGCCACCATCGACCAGTCGGACGCCTCGCTGTACTTCCGGTCGACCATCGGTTCGCCGGCCAACGTGCACAGTAAGGGCTACGGCATCATGGTCGCCGGCTGGCTGGCCGACTTCCCGACCGGTTACGGCTACCTCGACGTGCTCGTCGACGGCCGGCTGATCCTGCCGAGCGGTAACAACAACTACGAGGAGCTGAACGACCCGGAGATCAACAGCCTGATCGACCAGGCCAAGGCCGAGCCGGACGCCAAGAAGGCGCAGGCAATCTGGAGTCAGATCAACGCCAAGGTGATGGACACGGCGAGCCTGGTGCCGTTCGTGTACGAGAAGGCGATGAATTACCGCAACCCGCGCCTGACCAACGTCTTCCAGGACCAGTACTGGGGCGAGTGGAGCTTCGGTCAGCTGGGCGTCAGTGACGGCAAGTAAGCCGACCCGTACCCCTCTCTGCGAGTAGTCGAAGGCAGGTGAAGGCCACCGCGCCGGCTGGCGTCGTGGGAGTCCCCACGGTGTCGGCCGGCGCGAGGCCTAAGACATGATCAATTTCATCCTTCGCCGGGTGGTGACCTCCGTCGTACTGCTGATCATCATCTCGATGGTCACGTTCGGCGTGTTCTTCATGGTCCCTAAGCTCGCCGGCACCAACCCGGCCGAGCTGTACGTCGGTAAGTCGGCGACCCCGGCCGACGTGGCGGCCACCGCACGCAAACTCGGCCTCGACAAGCCGATCTACGTGCAGTACGGCGAGTTCATGAAGGGCCTCGTGGCCGGCCGTGAGTACGACAACGGCCCGGACAAGACACACTGCGCCGCGCCCTGCTTCGGCTACTCCTTCCGCAACGACCGGCCGGTCTGGCCGTTGCTGCTTGACCGGCTGCCGGTGACCATCTCGCTGACCGTCGGCGCCGCGATCATCTGGCTTCTCGGCGGTGTGCTCGCCGGCGTCATCTCCGCCCTGCGGCGAGGATCGGTCCTCGACCGGATAGTTATGGTCGTCGCGCTGGCGGGTGTCTCGCTACCGATTTACTTCACCGGCCTTCTCGCACAGTTGTTCTTCGTACACAACCTGCACTGGTTCAAGGGCGGCGAGTACGTCAACTTCGCCGACGACCCGTTCGGCTGGGCCAACAAGCTCTTCCTCGGCTGGGTTACCCTCGCGCTGCTCTACGCCGCCACGTACGCCCGGTTGACCCGCGCCCAGATGCTGGAGACGGTCAGCGAGGACTACATCCGCACCGCCCGTGCAAAGGGCCTGCGCGAACGCGTTGTCGTCGGGAAGCACGCGATGCGCTCCGTGCTCACCCCGATCGTCACCATCTTCGGCCTCGACCTCGGCGCGGCGCTCGGTGGCGCGATCCTCACCGAGTCCGTCTTCAGCCTCCCCGGCATCGGCCGCCTCTCGATCGACGCGGTCAACACCAAGGACCTGCCGGTGGTACTCGGCGTGACGCTCTTCGGTGCGATGTTCATCGTCCTCGCGAACTTCCTCGTCGACATCGTCTACGCCGTGATCGACCCGCGCGTTCGGCTTTCATGAAAGGGGTTGACATGGCGACCGACCTGCTTGCAGATGGACAATCGGCATCCGGCGGCACTGCGCGCTCCGGGCCGCAGACCTTCCTCGACGTCCGCGATCTGCGCATCCACTTCCCGACCGACGACGGTCTGGTCAAGGCGGTGGACGGCCTCTCCTTCAGCCTCGAACGCGGCAGGACGCTCGGCATCGTGGGCGAGTCCGGCTCGGGTAAGAGCGTCACCAGCCTGGGCATCCTCGGCCTGCACCGGCAGAGCCGGGCGAAGGTGTCCGGCGAGGTCTGGCTCGACGGCGAGGAGCTCATCGCCGCGTCGGCGGAGCGGGTGCGCTCGCTCCGCGGCCAGCGGATGTCCATGATCTTCCAGGATCCGCTGACCGCGATGCACCCGTACTTCAGCGTCGGCGCCCAGATCGTCGAGGCGTACCGGGTGCACCACAACGTGTCGAAGAAGGTCGCGCGCCAGCACGCCATCGACATGCTGGGCCGGGTCGGCATCCCGCAGCCGGCCAAGCGGGTGGACGACTACCCGCACCAGTTCTCGGGCGGTATGCGCCAGCGCGCGATGATCGCCATGGCGCTGGTCAACAACCCCGAACTCCTCATCGCCGACGAGCCCACCACGGCGCTCGACGTGACGGTGCAGGCGCAGATCCTCGACCTGATCCGGGACCTGCAGGAGGAGTTCCAGTCGGCGGTCATCATGATCACCCACGACCTGGGCGTCGTCGCCGAACTCGCCGACGACATCCTCGTCATGTACGGCGGCAAGTCGGTCGAGTACGGCGCCGCCGAGACGATCTTCCGGCGTCCCGAGCACCCGTACGCATGGGGCCTGCTCGGCTCGATGCCCCGCGTGGACCGGGAGGTCCGCGAGCGCCTCATCCCGGTGAAGGGCACCCCGCCAAGCCTGATCAACCTGCCGAGCGGCTGCGCGTTCCATCCGCGCTGCCCCTACGAGGGGCGTAACGGCATCCCGTGCCGTACCCAGGTCCCCACCCTCGCGGAGGGCAGTGACCACGGCGTTGCATGCCACATCCCGCCGGCTGACCGTCAGCGGATCTTCTCCGAAGACATCGCCCCGGCGCTGTGAACGCGGATCGTAAGGAGCACCCTGTGGCTAGCAGTACCCAGACCGAGCGCACCGCGACCCGCCCGGCAACAGACAACCTGCTCGAAGTCAGCGGCCTGGAGAAGCACTTCCCGATCACCCGCGGCGCGTTCGTCCGGCGCAAGGTCGGCGCGGTGCACGCCGTCGACGGGGTCGACTTCTCGATCCGCGCCGGCGAGACGCTCGGCGTGGTGGGCGAGTCCGGCTGCGGCAAGTCGACCACTGGCCGGCTGGTCACCCGGTTGCTGGAGCCGACCGGCGGGAAGATCACGTTTGAGGGGCGCGACATCACCCACCTGTCGACGGGCGCAATGCGTGACCTGCGGCGCGACGTACAGATGATCTTCCAGGACCCGTACTCGTCGCTGAACCCCCGGCACACGGTCGGCACGATCGTGGGCGCGCCGCTGCGGGTACAGAAGATCCCGACGCCGCAGGGCATCAAGCGGGCGGTACAGGACCTGCTGGAGCTTGTCGGGCTCAACCCGGAGCACTACAACCGGTACCCGCACGAGTTCTCCGGCGGCCAGCGTCAGCGCATCGGCATCGCCCGGGCCCTCGCACTGCGGCCGAAGCTCATCGTCTGCGACGAGCCGGTGTCGGCGCTCGATGTATCGATCCAGGCCCAGGTCGTCAACCTGCTCGACGACCTACAGCGCGAACTGAACCTCACGTACATGTTCATCGCGCACGACCTGTCGGTGGTCAAGCACATCTCCGACCGGGTCGCGGTGATGTACCTGGGCAAGATCGTCGAGATCGCCGACCGGGACGCCCTGTACGCCACCCCGTTCCACCCGTACACGCTGGCGCTGCTGTCGGCGGTTCCGGTACCCGACCCGGCCCGGCGGGACCGCGCCCAGCGGGAGCGGGTGCTGCTCACCGGTGACGTCCCCAGCCCCATCGACCCGCCGTCGGGCTGCCGGTTCCGTACCCGCTGCTGGAAGGCGCAGGACAAGTGCGCCCAGGAGGTTCCGCCGCTGCGCGAACTGGCCAGCGGCCACCGGGTGGCCTGCCACTTCCCGGTAGAGGAGGCCGAGCGCACCCCGCAGGGGCGCATGGCGGCCCAGCAGGCGGCGGCCGAGATCCCGCCGGACAACACCGCTGAACCGGCGCTGTAACGCGACATGAAAGAAGGGGCACCCCGTGCGGGGTGCCCCTTCTTTCATGTCAGCCCTCGGGGCGGTTGAGCAGCGCGACGGCGATGCTGTGCACCGCGTCGAGGTCCGCCGGGTCGGTCAACCTGGTCTTGGCGCCGGTGGCCGTGTACCACTCCGCCGCGTCCTTGTACTGCACCCGCAGCACGACGTTGCCGCCGTCGTCGAGTTCCGTACGCAGGGTCAGCTCGCCGGTCACGACGCCGACCTCGTCGGTCATGACGCCGCCCGGTCCGGCCGTTACGTCGGTTGTCCGCTGCTCTGCCACTGGCATGTCCCCAACATATCGACGAGAGCCTTCTTTTCCGTCTCGGTCACCGTCAACTGCCAGTACCGCTTCACGGTGACCCAGTCCTGGGCGTACTGGCACCAGTACCCGCGGTACGGAGGCTTCCACTGTGACGGGTCCTGATCACCTTTTGCCCTGTTGACGCTCGATGAAACGGCGAACAGTTGCGGGCGGGTGATGTCGTTGGCGAACTGCGACCGCTTGTCGTCGCTCCAGGAGTTGGCGCCGGAGCGCCAGGCGTTCGCGAGCGGGACCATATGGTCGATGTCGAGCGCGCTGGCGTCGTTGACGGTCTTGTTGTCGTAGCGGCTGTGCCACTGTCCACTCGTGATGCGGCAGTTCTGGTTGACATTTACCGACTTGCCGTCCCGTTTGAGGACGAATTCCCGGGTGTCGCAGCCGTTGCCTTGCTGGCTCCAGTGCGGGAAGCGGTCGCGGCTGTACCCGGCCATGGACTGGGATGTCGCGACGGTCAGCCCGTCGAGTTCGTGTTGGGCGCGGGACGGGTCGGTGCTGGGGCTGGTTCCGGAACTGGCCTGAACACAGCCGCTGGCCGACAGCGCGGTGCCGAGGGCCAGCACCGCGGCGAGGAGACGAGGGGTACGCACACCGCTAATGTGGATGATGCGCCCGTGCCCCTACCAGCACGGCACGGCGCAGTATTCGTCACAACTTCGACACTTGTTGATCGCCATGAAATGTCCGGCCGGCCCGCGCGGGCCGGCCGGACATTTCCTGAGTGGGATCAGACGCCCCGGTTCACGGCGCTCACCACGGCGCGCAGCGAGGCGGTGAGGATGTTCGGGTCCACCCCGACGCCCCAGTACGTCTGGCCGCCGACGGAGCACTCCACGTACGCGGCGGCCTGCGCGTTCTCCCCGGCGGTCAGGGCGTGCTCGGCGTAGTCGAGCACCCGCACGTCGAGGTCCACCGCGGACAGCGCGTTCACGAACGCCTCGATCGGTCCGTTGCCGCGGCCGTCGAGTTCGTGGCGCGCGCCGTTCAGCTCGATGACCACGGAGACCTCGACCTTGTCATCCACGGTCGCGCTGCGGTAGTCGCGCAGCGCCAGCGGGCCCGGCCGCAGGTACTCGGCGGCGAAGATGTCCCACATCTCCTGCGGGCCGACCTCGCCGCCCTCGTCGTCGGTGTGCCGCTGGACGACGCCGGAGAATTCGATCTGCAGGCGTCGCGGCAGGTCGAGGTGGTGCTCGGCCTTCATGATGTACGCGACGCCACCCTTGCCGGACTGCGAGTTGACCCGGATGACGGCCTCGTACGAGCGGCCGACGTCCTTCGGGTCGAGCGGCAGGTAAGGGACGCCCCAGGTGAATTCGTCGACGGGTACACCGGCGGCGGCCGCGTCGCGCTCCAGGAACTCCAGGCCCTTCTTGATGGCGTCCTGGTGCGAGCCGGAGAAGGCGGTGTAGACCAGGTCGCCGGCGTACGGGTGGCGCTCGTGGACGGGCAGCTGGTTGCAGTACTCGACGGTTCGCTTGATCTCGTCGATGTCGGAGAAGTCGATCCGCGGGTCGATGCCCTGGCTGAACATGTTCAGCCCCAGCGTGACCAGGTCGACGTTGCCGGTGCGCTCACCGTTGCCGAACAGGCAGCCCTCGACCCGGTCGGCGCCGGCCAGCAGGCCGAGCTCGGTGGCGGCCACGGCGGTGCCCCGGTCGTTGTGGGGGTGCAGCGACAGGATGACCGAGTCGCGCCGGGGGAGGTTACGGGACATCCATTCGATCGAGTCGGCGTACACGTTGGGCGTGGCCATCTCGACGGTCGCCGGCAGGTTGACGATGAGCGGACGGTCCGGCGTGGGCTGCAGCACGTCGATGACGGCGCTGCACACCTCCAGGGCGTAGTCCAGTTCGGTGCCGGTGTACGACTCGGGGGAGTACTCGTACAGGATCTCGGTGTCCGGGGTGAGCGCCTCGGCGTACTTCTGGCACAGCCGCGCGCCGCTCGTCGCGATGTCGGTGATGCCGGCCTTGTCGAGGCCGAACACGACCCGCCGCTGCAGGGTCGAGGTGGAGTTGTAGAAGTGCACGATCGCGCGCTTCGCGCCGCGCAGCGATTCGAAGGTGCGCTCGATGAGGTGGTCGCGGCACTGCACCAGCACCTGGATCGTGACGTCGTCCGGGATCAGGTCCTGCTCGATGAGCAGGCGTACGAAGTCGTAGTCGGTCTGGCTGGCAGCCGGGAAGCCGACCTCGATCTCCTTGTATCCCATCGCGACGAGCAGACCGAACATTCGCCGCTTGCGCTCGACCGACATCGGGTCGATGAGCGCCTGGTTGCCGTCGCGCAGGTCGACCGCGCACCAGCGCGGCGCCTTCTCGATGTGGCGGGACGGCCACTGCCGGTCCGGAAGATCGACGGCGAACTGTTCGTGGTACGGCGTGTAGCGGTGGACCGGCATCCGGCTGGGTCGCTGGCGTCCGAATGGGTCGACACTGGTGGAAACATGGTCAGGCATTTGAGCTTGCTCCTGCGGTCATGGCGAAAGGGACGATCCGTGAGAGGGGATCGACCGGCTGCGCTCGGCGCTCTTAGGCGGTGGCGCGCGTGCACTCCGCGACGAGGTGCCGGCCGGATGGGGCCTCGTCGCGGCACGGAAGAAGAAGCGCCTGCCACATGACGATTGACACGGTACATCACGCCTGACGTCGACGTCAGGGGAACAGCCAATGCTTGTTAGTGACGTACGCCCTGGTCAGGGCGTTCGATCAGGTGTGAAATGGGATTGCGGTCCAAATAGTGAGAACACTACTTCGTGGACGGGGAGGCGGACGTGGCCGGCGCGGGTGGCGGCGCGGCGGTCGGCAGCAGCGGTCCGGCGGTGACGGGTGCGGGTAGCGCGATGGTCGGAGGGCCCGGCGTCACCGGCGTGGTGAGCAAGAGCGTCCCGAAGGCGGCCTTCGCCGCCGTCAACGTGCCGTCCACGTCGTAGCAGTAGCTCCCCGCATCGACCGGTGCGGCGATCGCCACCGTGTTGGCCTCGACCGAGAAGCACGAGCCCCGCGCTCCGGTCAGTGGCGGGGCGGTGGCGACCGAGATCGGTGACTGGCGGTCGGTCAGGGGGTCGAGCCAGTCCACGAACGGGTGCTGCACCTGCGGGTCCGCCCAGCCCGGGAACGACGCGTCCGGGGCTTTCACACAGGCGGCACCCGCGCCGGACGTACGGCACTGGAAGAGGCCGCTCCGGTTGCTGACGAGCGCGATGTCGGCCTGGCCGCCCAGCGCGCCACCCGGCACGTCGACGCGCCAGGCGCCGTCGGCGGCGAGTGTGACGGTCACGGTCCGCGCGGGGCGCCCGGCCTGCTGCAACGAGTACCCGGCGGTGAACCGGTGGTCCTTGGCCGCGGCCACCAGGCCGGCCAGTTGGGTACGCGCGTCCAGCGGGGCCGTCGACTGGGACGACTGCTCGGCGGTGGTGGCCACGGGCGGGGCCGACGAACCGGCGCAGCCGGAGGCGGTGAACGCCGCGAGTGCCAGTACGGGGATCGAAGCCTTGAGGCTACGCATCGCGCCATTCTGGCGGGTTTATCGGGAGGATGGTGGGAACGCCACTCCCGGCGGTTTAGGGTACGCCGGTACGCTCATGGGGTCCCACATGCGCCGCCGGCCTGTCCTCACCGCGGAGGGAGACCACCGGCGGCGTTGGCACGTGTGAAGGGAATTGACCGACGTGGCGCTGGTTGTCCAGAAGTACGGTGGCTCCTCAGTGGCAACCGCCGAGCGCATCAAGCGCGTGGCCGAGCGCATCGTCGCCGCCCGTAAGGCCGGTAACGAGGTCGTGGCGGTCGTCTCGGCGATGGGTGACACGACCGACGAACTGCTCGATCTGGCCCATCAGGTCAGTCCGCTCCCACCCGGCCGCGAACTGGACATGCTGCTCACCTCCGGCGAGCGGATCTCCATGGCGCTGCTGGCCATGGCGATCCACAACCTGGGGTACGAGGCCCGCTCGTACACGGGCTCACAGGCCGGCGTGCTGACCACGTCGACGCACGGCAAGGCCCGCATCATCGACGTCACGCCGGGGCGCCTGCGCGGCGCGCTCGACGAGGGCGCGATCGCCATCGTGGCCGGCTTCCAGGGCGTCTCCCAGGACACCAAGGACATCACCACGCTCGGGCGGGGCGGCAGCGACACGACGGCTGTCGCGCTCGCCGCGGCGCTGAAGGCCGACGTCTGCGAGATCTACACCGACGTCGACGGCGTCTTCACCGCCGATCCGCGGATCGTGCCGAACGCCCGGCACATCAAGCAAATCACCTACGAGGAGATGCTCGAGCTGGCGGCGTGCGGCGCCAAGGTGCTCATGCTTCGCTGTGTGGAGTACGCGCGTCGGTTCGGGATTCCGATCCATGTGCGCTCCTCGTACTCGAACAACCCAGGCACGATGGTCACCGGCGCGATGGAGGACGTTCCCGTGGAACAGGCAATGATCACTGGTGTCGCCCACGATCGGAGCGAGGCGAAGATCACGATCGTCGGCGTACCGGACGAGCCGGGCGTCGCCGCGCGCGTCTTCGAGACGGTCGCGAGCGCCGACAGCAACATCGACATGATCGTGCAGAACGTGTCGACCGAGGCCACCGGGCGCACCGACATCTCCTTCACGCTGCCCAAGGCCGACGGCCCAACGGCCATGGCCGCGCTGGGCAAGGTCCAGGAGAAGATCGGCTTCAAGGGCCTTCTCTACGACGACCACATCGGCAAGGTCTCGCTCATCGGTGCGGGCATGCGATCGCACCCGGGCGTGGCGGCCACGCTCTTCGCGGCGATGGCCGACGCCGGGGTCAACATCGAGATGATCTCGACGTCGGAGATCCGCGTCTCCGTGGTGTGCCGCGACAGCGACCTCGACGTCGCTGTCCGCGCTATCCACGACGCATTCGAGCTGGGCGGTGAAGAGGAGGCGGTCGTCTACGCCGGGACCGGGAGGTAGCTCCCATGCCCGGGCTGCCCACCCTGGCCGTGGTCGGGGCGACCGGCGCGGTCGGCACCGTCATGTGCGAGCTGTTGTCCTCGCGCAAGAACCTGTGGGGCGAGATCCGGCTTGTCGCGTCGGAGCGTTCGGCAGGCAGGACGATCGTGGTCCGCGGTGAGGAGCTGACGGTCCGGGCCCTGTCGCCGGAGGTGTTCGAGGGCGTCGACGTCGCCATGTTCGACGTGCCGGACGAGGTGGCGGCGGAGTGGGCTCCGATCGCGACCAAGTACGGCGCGGTCGCCGTGGACAACTCCGGCGCTTTCAGGATGGACCCGGACGTCCCGTTGGTGGTCCCCGAGATCAACCCGGGGCAGGTGCGCAGCCGGCCGAAGGGCATCATCGCCAACGCCAACTGCACCACGCTCGCGATGATCGTCGCGATCGCGCCGCTGCACCGCGAGTACGGGCTCAAGGAGCTGGTGCTCGCCAGCTACCAGGCGGTGTCGGGTGCCGGCCAGGTCGGCATCGACACCCTGCTGGGACAGATCGACAAGGTCAGCGGGGATCGTGCGCTCGGCTCCCGCTCGGGCGACGTGCGCCAGGCGGTCGGCGACGACCTCGGCCCGTTCCCGGCGCCGCTGGCGCTGAACGTGGTCCCGTGGGCCGGGTCGCTGCGTGACGGCGGCTGGTCGAGCGAAGAGCTGAAGATGCGCAACGAGTCGCGCAAGATCCTCGGCCTGCCCGACCTGAAGGTCTCTGCCACCTGCGTACGGGTGCCCGTGGTGACCGGCCACTCGGTCGCGGTGCACGCGGTGTTCGGTACCGAGGTCGACGCCGAGGGTGCGCGCGAGGCGCTGCGCCACGCGCCCGGCGTGATCCTCGTTGACGACCCGGCGGCAGAGGAGTTCCCGATGCCGATCGACGCGGTGGGCACCGACCCGTCCTGGGTGGGGCGGATCCGCCGCTCGCTGGACGACCCGCGCGCGCTCGACCTGTTCGTGACGGGCGACAACCTGCGCAAGGGCGCCGCCCTGAACACCGCGCAGATCGCCGAACTGCTGGCGGCCGAGCTCAGCCGCTAGCACGTGCCGCCGCGCCAGGTCGCCGGCTGTGGCCGACCCCGCTACAGACCGTGCGATATTGGTGCTCTTCCATTTTGATGGATGACACGCTGTTGATCCGAGCCGTACTGTCAGCCGCATGACTCAGGTGGAGACATCGACGGCCGCTGTTCAACGCCGAAAGCTATGGCTGCCCTTCTCGATCGCCGCTGTGTCGGTGGCCGTCGCAGCCGCCGCTGTCGTGGCGCTGTGGCCCAAGCAGAGCGGCCTCGACAAGCTCGCTGCCCGTGACGAGCAGGGCGCCGAGGCCTGCGGCATGCTCGCAACCTGGCTACGTGGCGACCTGCGCAGCCCGTACACCGGCCAAAACGAAGACAAGGCGAGCGTTTCGCTCCTCGTCTCCGGGCGGGCCGCCGCTGCCACCACGCCCGCTATTCGCGATGCGGTCGGCGCTACCGCCGTGGACGAGAAGACCCTGGCGATGCTGCGTGCCGGCGGTTACTTCGCCCACACCCCCCGGGTCACCCACCTGCAGAACCTGCATGCCGGCTGTGCCGGCGCCGGCGTCGAGATGCCGGCTTACACCGACAGCCCCAAGCGGGGGTAGTTACGGTGCGCGTCAGGCGGACAGCACGTCGTCGGCGTCGACGATGTTGTACGCGTAGCCCTGCTCCGCGAGGAACCGCTGCCGGTGGGCCGCGTACTCGGTGTCGATGGTGTCGCGCGCGACGACCGTGTAGAAGTGCGCCTGCCGGCCGTCGGCCTTCGGCCGGAGCACCCGGCCCAGCCGCTGCGCCTCCTCCTGCCGGGAGCCGTACGTGCCCGACACCTGGATCGCCACCGCCGCCTCCGGCAGGTCGATCGAGAAGTTGCCGACCCGCGAGATCACCAGCGTGGAGAGCTCACCCGACCGGAACGCGTCGAACAGCCGCTCGCGCTCCTTCGTCGTCGTCGAACCCTGTACGACGGGCGCCTCCAGGTACTCGCCGAGCTCGTGCAACTGGTCGATGTAGGCGCCGATGACGAGGACCTGCTCACCGGCGTGCTTGTCGACCAGCGCCTTGACCACTGGCAGCTTCGCCGGTGCCGTCGCGGCGAACCGGTAGCGCGCCTCGGGCTCGGCGGTCGCGTACGCCATCCGCTCGTCCTCGGCTAGCGTCACCCGCACCTCGGTACACGAAGCCGGCGCGATCCAGCCCTGTGCCTCGATGTCCTTCCACGGGGCGTCGTAGCGCTTCGGGCCGATAAGGCTGAACACGTCACCTTCGCGGCCGTCCTCCCGTACGAGCGTGGCGGTGAGGCCGAGCCGGCGGCGGGCCTGCAGGTCGGCGGTGAAGCGGAAGATGGGCGCGGGCAGCAGGTGCACCTCGTCGTAGATGACCAGGCCCCAGTCGCGGGCGCTGAAGAGATCCAGGTGGGTGAACGCGCCGCCGCGCCGGGAGGTCAGCACCTGGTAGGTCGCGATGGTGACCGGCCGGATCTCCTTGCGCTCCCCGGAGTACTCGCCGATCTCGTCCTCGGTCAGCGAGGTGCGCGCGAGGAGCTCGCGCTTCCACTGGTGACCGGCGACGGTGTTGGTCACCAGGATCAGGGTCGTCGCCTTGGCCTCCGCCATCGCGCCGGCGCCGACCATGGTCTTGCCCGCGCCACACGGCAGTACGACCACGCCGGAGCCGCCGGCCCAGAACGAGTCGACCGCCTCCCGCTGGTACGACCGCAGCTTCCAGCCGTCTTCGGCGAGGTCGATGGAGTGCGCCTCGCCGTCGACGTACCCGGCCAGGTCTTCGGCCGGCCAGCCCAGCTTGAGCAGGGCCTGCTTGAGCCGCCCGCGTTCGGACGGGTGGACCACGATCGTGTCCTGATCAAGGCGGGCGCCCAGCATGCCGGCGAGCTTCTTGGACTTGGCGACCTCGACGAGCACCGCCCGGTCGGACGCCTGCAGCACCAGGCCGTGGTTCGGGTGGTTGACCAGCTGCAGCCGGCCGTACCGGTCCATCGTCTCGGCGACATCGACCAGCAGCGCGTGCGGCACCGGGTAGCGCGAGAAGCGCAGCAACGTGTCGACGACGCTCTCGGCGTCGTGGCCCGCGGCGCGGGCGTTCCAGAGCCCCAGCGGGGTCAGCCGGTAGGTGTGCACGTGCTCCGGCGAGCGTTCCAGCTCCGCGAACGGTGCGATAGCCATCCGGCAGGCCTGGGCGTCCGGGTGGTCGATCTCGAGGAGCAGGGTCTTGTCGGACTGGACGATCAATGGGCCGTCGGTCAAGGGGTCCTCCGTTGCAGACAGACGTTCCAGTGTGGCACGGGACGCCCGGTGCCAGAGATCCGTAATGGCGGGTCAGCGGCTGCCGATGTCGACAAGAAGTCCTTGCTGCGGAGCAACCTCGGACCGGGGCATGGGCGTCATTAGTCATGACGGTCACGGGGAGGAACAGATGGCGCGGAGGCGCAAGCCCTGGATGGCGATCACGCTCGCGGTGATCGCCGTGACCGTCACGGTGGGAGCCGGGGCGTACGTGTTCGGGTCGGCCCGGGCGGCCGTCGCCCAGCAGCCGCTACCGCCGGCCGCCGGGGCCGACACAACGGGGGTGGGCACGTCCCCCGGCCCCACTCCTTCGACAGTGGCCACCCCCTCGCCGGAGCCCACCCCCTCGCCGGAGCCTCCGGTCCCGGCCGAGTGTCAGGGCGGGGACAGTCAGACCGAGGTCGAATCCGCGTTGGCCAGGATCGACGGGTACAGGTCGATCACCGTCGACGGGGTCCAGACGGTGGCCGACTGCGAAGTGGTCAAAAAGTTCCAGACCAGGTACGGAATCAGCCCGGCCGCCGGTCGGGCCGGTCCCACGACGGCGGCGGTGGCCCGGCGGCTGGCCGCCAGCCTGGAGGCCGCCGAGCAGGCCAAGTGCCGGGTCAAGGGCCCGGCGCTGACGATCTGCATCGACCTGACCCAGCAGACGGCGTGGGCTGTGCGCGACGGGGCCGTCGTGTGGGGGCCGACGGTCGTGCGTACCGGCATGCGCGGCGGCTACCAGACCCCGACCGGCACGTACGAGATCTTCCGGCGGGCGAAGCGGGAATGGTCGGTGCCCTACAAGGTCTGGCTGCCGTACTGGCAAGCGTTCAACGGCGGCATCGGGTTCCACGAGACGACCACGTACATCCATGACGGCTCGCTCGGCTCGCACGGCTGCGTCAACCTGCTGCACGCCGACGCGGTGGCGCTGTGGAGCACAGCGGGCGTCGGTACGACCGTCAAGGTCTTCGGCAACCGCCCCGGCACCTGATCTTCTCCCGCCCGTCCCGGGATCATCAGGTAGAGGTCTCCTCCGGGACCGCGGCCGTGATGCGGTGCAGCGCGAACGTGTGCAGCATCTCGGTGCGCTCGTCCTCGGCGCGCAGGTACCCGGCACCCATCGACACCGGCCGCACCAGGCGCGAGTTGGTCGCTCCGTGCGCGTCGACGTAACCCACCCACACCCGCGCCTTGTCCCGTAGCGCCTGCTGCAGTACGGCCATGGCCTGGGTGTGTGCCTGCGCGCCGGACAGCCCGGCCGTCCCGCCGTTCGCCCGTACGGTCACCGGGGCTCGGCGGGCGGCGCGCGTCGCGGCATCCCCGCGGCGTAGCTGCTCCACGATGCCGGCCAGCCGGGCGGTGGTGAGCCGCGGCGCGGTCATCGGGTCCTCGACCCGCCGAGGTGGGCCCACCGGGCGGGCCGAGGCGCGTGGGGAGCGCGGTTGCGTCAGTACGGCCGTGCCGGTGGCGTCCTCAGGTACCGGCGAGTACCCCGCCTCCCGCAGCGCGGCCAGCAGCCGGCCGGGCGCGTATGGCGTGATCAGCACCGTCGGAGCCAGCCGCCGCAGGCTGAGCATGGACAGGCGCCGGTCGGCGAGCACCTCGGCCAGCAGCGCCTCGTCGTCGCCGCGCAGATAGGCCCCGGCCGACCCGACGCGCAGGCCACCGTGGCGCCGCGACACGTCGTCGATCAGGTAGGCCAGCGCCTGCGGCACGGGCGTACGGGAGCGCCGCGCGAACAGCGCGTGGAGGTCGGCCGCCACGTACCCGCTGTCCAGCGCCCGGCGGACCGAGTCGGCCGTGACCCGGTACACGCTGGCCGACTCGGCGTCGGCGACCAGCGCCAACTCGCCCGCGAGCGCCGGCTCCGGCGGCCCGGGGACGACGACGGTCAGGTCCGCCTGTACCAGGACATGGTCGACCGGCGCCGGCAGCAGCGCGTCGAGCGCCTCGACCGCCGCCGACGCCGGCGGCTCCGGGGTCAGGCCGAGCGGATCGGAGTCCGGATCGATCTGCTCGGCGGCTGCCACCTCGGCGACCAGCGACCGGGCGTACGAGGTGAGCGCGCCGAGCCCGGTCAATCCGAGCGTGGCGGCCTCGGTCACGGCCGCGTCGTACCCGGCCGACGTCGCGCCGCGACCCATCCGGCGCGGAGCCTGCCAGACCAGGACAGTCCGGACGTCCTCGGCGGTCGGCGCCGTGCCGGGCGGCAGGTCTGCGAGTACGCCCAGGATGGCCCGGCGCTGCCCGGGCGCGCCGACCCGTTCGATGTCGGCGGAGAGCGCGGGTAGCAGCCGGTCCCGGTCGTCCCGCTGGCCGACCAGGCTCGGCAGCCGGGACATGAGCAGCCAGGCGCGGGCGAGCCGGGCCCACCGCTGCCCGAGCGAGGTGATTCGCCACGTGTCGTACCCGGCGGCCGGCAGGACCACCACGTCACCGGTCTCGCCGCCCGACTCGCCGAGCAGGCCGGCCGCATGCGCGACCTCCAACAGCAGCGCGGCGATCGGCTCGGTCAGCCCGACCGCGCGGGCCAGCCGGCGCAGTTCGCGTACGCCCACGCCGCCGGAGCGGAGGATGGGCGCGGGTTCGGCGGCGAGCGCCTCGGCGAGCGCTTCGGTCTGGCGTACGACCTCCATCGCCTGCCCGGCGCCGGCCCGGTCGACCGCCGAGATCTCGCGTACGGGCGCTTCGACCGTCGGCGGCTCCGGCTGCATCGCGCCGAGCGGCCCGACGTCCCGGCGCAGCAGCAGGGACACCTCCCGGGGCAGTTCGACGGCATCGTCGGCGGTCGGTACGAGCAGGTGATGGGCGACCAGCCAGCCCACGGGCGAGTCGGCTGCGGGGTCGGTCAGCGCCGAGCGGCTGACCGTCCCGATCGGCGGGCCGGCGGCGAGCCGGTCGAGGACCGCTCGGGCCGCCGGGGGCGCGGCCAGCACCGTGCGCCGCAGCCCGGCGGCGTCCGCGACCAGGGCCGCCGCGTCGGCGTCGAGGTCCGCGGCGGGCCGGCCCAGGCCGGACGGGTACGGGGAGCACATCTCGTCCACGCCGGCTGCGACGTGCAGGCTGGCGTCGGAGCCGTAGATGACCGAGAGCGCGCGCAACCGGCCGAGCGCCTCGCGTACGCGGGACTGGTCCACGCCGCCCTCGCCGGTCAGTAGCAGGACCGCCTCGACGGAGGTGGTCGCCGTGTCCGGGGCGCGGGAGACCCGCACCGCGTCGAGCACTTCGAGGGTGAACCGGTCGAGCCCGTCGAGGGCACGCGCGACCGACAGCCGTGACTGGGCGCGTACGGCGAGCGCCGAGATGTCCCCGGGCACGGGCATGACGAGGTCCGAACGCAGCGCGATGAGCGCGGCCAGTTCTTGGTCGGGCAGCGAGCGCAGGTGGTCGGCGAGTGTGGCAGCCATCGTCAATTACGCTATCCGGCCGGCGCGGACCTGCGTCGGATGGCGACGATGTCGGTGCTTCCCGGCGGCCGTGTGGGCATGTGATTTGAGCCTCATCAGAGCCTGGACGAGGTCCGCGGCGTCACCGTTGCGGGTGGTGGGTCCGATCCGGCGGCGTAGGTCATGGCAAACTACCCGGGCTTGCGTTGAAAGGATCGAGATGGCTTCTTCGGCGGTTTCCAAGGACTCCACGTCCTCCCGTGCCCACGTCGTGAAGCCGGGGCACCTCCCGGTCACCGAGTTCACGTCCGACCGGCCGGCCTCCAACTCGCCGTTCGGTGACGACCTGACCTTCCCGTTGCCGGTCAGCTCGCTCGTCTACCTGCATCCGACGGAGAACCCCTGGGCCGAGGGTCACTGAGCCCCGCCGTCGATAGCGCGTCCGATGTCCTCGCCTGAACGCCTGACCGTCGGGTTCGACCTCGACATGACGCTGATCGACAGTCGGCCGGGGATCGGGGCGACCTACCGGGCGGTGGCGGCACACACGGGCGTGTACATCGACGTGGATGCCGTGGTGAGCCGGCTGGGGCCGCCGCTGGTCCACGAGATGACCAACTGGTTCCCGCCGGACCGGATCGACGAGGCGGTGGACCTCTACCGGTCGTTCTATCCGGGTCACGCGATCGAGCCGACCCTGCCGCTGCCCGGCGCCGCCGAGGCGCTCGCGGCGGTGCATGCGGCGGGTGGCCGGGTCATCGTCGTCACCGCCAAGCGGGCCGAGCTGGCGCGACTGCACCTCGAGCATCTCGCCCTGGCCGCGGACGTGCTCGTCGGCGACGCCTGGGCCGACGGCAAGGCGGCAGCCCTGCGGGAGTACGGCGCGAGCGTCTACGTCGGCGACCACACCGCGGACATGGCCGCGGCCCGCTCGGCGGACACGGTCGGCGTGGGCGTGCTGACCGGACCGTGCGACGACGACGCGCTCAGGGCGGCCGGGGCGGCTACCGTGCTGCCGGACCTGAGGGGCTTTCCGGCGTGGTGGTCGGCTGTCGGGATCTCGGTTGGACGCCTGGGCGCGACTGGATAGCCTTATCTCGGAAGCCCGGTCTGGCGACGGGCGAACGGTTGTCCCTTCTAATCAGAAGTTGAGGGCGAGCGGTGCCGACGGGGCGTGTGAAGTGGTACGACACGGACAAGGGCTTCGGTTTCCTGACCCGTGACGAGGGTGGCGACGTGTTCGTGCACAAGGCCGCCCTGCCGCACGGCGTGGCTGACCTGAAGACGGGCCAGCGGGTCGAGTTCGGCGTCGTGGAGAGCCGTAAGGGCAACCAGGCGCTGCAGGTGAAGCTGCTCGAGGCCCCGCCGTCCATGGCGGAGCTGCGCCGGCGCCCGCCCGAGGAGCTGCACGGACTCATCGAGGACATGATCAAGGTTCTCGAGGCGAAGGTGCAGCCCGACCTACGGCGCGGCCGTTTCCCGGACAAGAAGGCCTCCCGCACGGTCGCGGAGGTCGTGCACGCGGTCGCCCGCGAACTCGAAATCTGATGGCGTACTGAGGTCGCCGGCGCGCTGCGGTCGCCGGCGGCCTCAGTCGTGCACTCAGCGCAGCGGCGTGGGCAGCGGCGGCGTGAGGCCCGCGGCGGCCGCGCGGTTGAGGAGCGCCTCCACCGCGGCGTATCCTTCGTCGCCCAGGTTCGCGGTGAAGTCGTTGACGTACAGGGCGATGTGCTGGCTCGCCACCGCCGGCTCCAACTCCTGGGCATGGGCCAGCACGTACTCCTGGGTCGCCTCCGGGTCGTTCCAAGCGGCGTGCACCGATGCGCGTACCCACTCCGCGGCCTGGTCCGGGTCGACGGTGCCGCGGCGGGCGAGAATCGCGCCGAGGGGGATCGGCAGCCCGGTGTCGCGCTCCCACCACTCACCCAGGTCGGCCAGCGCGTGCAGGCCGTGCTTGGAGTACGTGAACCGGGCCTCGTGGATGACCAGCCCGGCGTCGTACTTGCCGGCGGCCACCCCGGGCATGATCTCGTGGAACGGCACGATCTTGACCTTCGCCGGCGGGGTGTCGGCCGCCCACAGCCGCATCAACAGGTACGCGGTGGTGCGGTCGCCCGGCACGGCCACGGTGCGTCCGGCGAGGTTCGGCGTCGCCTCCGGGTCGCGTACCACGACCAGCGGGCCGCAGCCGCGCCCGAGCGCCCCACCGCAGGGCAGCAGGGCGTACTTGTCCAGCAGCCACGGCAGCGCGGCGTAGCTCACCTTCACCAGGTCGTACTTGCCCTTCGCCGCGGACGTGTTGGTGACGTCGACGTCCGCGTACGTCACGTCCATCGGTGGCGCGTCCGGTACCAGACCGTGCACGAGCGCGTGGAAGACGAACGTGTCATTCGGGCAGGGGGAGATCGCGAGAGAGAGCGTCACGGCGTCAACTTTGCCAGGCAGGTGAATGCTTCACTTAACCCCTCCAGGGCGTCGCCGATCCGCCAGGCGTCGCGATCACGCGGACCGACCGGGTTCGATATCGTCCGTAGCTCGACGAATGGCACGCCTGCCTGCGCCGCTGCCGTCGCGACGCCGAAGCCCTCCATCGCCTCGGCCACCGCGTCCGGATACCGGGCAGTCAAGTCGCGGGTACCGGCGAGGGTGCCCGTGACCGTCGAGACGGTCAGCACCGGCCCGGTGGCCACGTGCGGTACGGCTGCGGTGACGGCAGCGACCAGCTCCGGGTCGGTGGCGAGGGTGGCCGTGCCGAAGCCGAGTTCGTCGAGGCCGATGAACCCGTCCGGCGAGTCCGCGCCGAGATCCGCCGCGATGCTGGCGGTCGCGACGGTCGTGCCACCGATCGGGACACCGATGCCGCCGCCGATACCGGCCGACAGCACCGCGTCGAAGCGCCCCAGTGCGAGTACCCGTGCGGTTGCGGCAGCAGCCGCAGCCGAACCGACGCCGCCGGCCTCGACCATGACGGCGCTCTCCGCCGCGACGCCGGCCCCGCTGAGCCCTCGCAGCACCGCCTGCCGCTCGGGCTCGACCGCGGTGACGACGAGGACCCGACGGTGGCCGAGAAAGTTCACGAGTCGTCCTTGAGGTCGAAGGTCGGATCGGTACCGGACGGCCGGTAGAGGTGGTATCCGGCCGGCGGGTCCGCCTCGGACTCTACGAGAACGCGCGTCGGGCTCGTTTCGGGCTCGGGACCGCCCGTGCGGGTGGTCGTCGGATCCGCCCGTACCGTCCGCTCCGCTGCCGGCGCGGGCGGCGCTGCGGGAGTGGCCGGCACGGGTGCCGTGGGCGACTCTTCCGGCGCCGGTGAACCGTTCAGGCGGTCCTTGCGCAGCCGCCCGGCGGCCAGCACCGCCCGGGCCAGCGCGAGCACCAGCAGGGCCGCGAGGATCCCCAGGCCGAGCCGGCCGTGGAACGGGATCAGCCCCAGCGCGCCCCCGGCCACCCAGGCGAACATCAGCAGCGTCTCGGAGTGGGCGAAGGCGCTCGCGCGTACCCGTTCGGGGACCCGCTCCTGGATCACCGCGTCGACGGTGAGCTTGGCCAGCCCGCTCCCAACCGCGGTGACCAGGCAGAGCGCGGCGACGACGACCAGGTCGTACACGGCGACGGCGGCGATGGCGGCGACCGTGCCGGCGGCGACCGCGCCGGCCTGCAGGAGCGCAGGACGGCGGATGCGCAGGGTGGTGCCCACCGCCGTGGCCAGGAACGAGCCCAGCCCGAGCGCCCCGGCGACGACGGCCATCGCGGTGGTTGGGTTCAGCGACGGGGCCGGTAGGTCCCGTGAGCGGATCGCGAAGGCGAGGAACAGGGTCAGGAAGCCGTACGCCGCCCGGAGCGTGGCGCTGCCGGCGAGGCTCGCGATGACCAGGCGGCCGGAGAGCACCTTGGCGCCCTTGCGGCCGGGGAGTTGGAAGGCCCGGGGGACGACCTCGGGCGGCTGGGAGTCGGCGCGCGGGGGCAGGCGGAGCGCGACCACCATGCCGAACACGAAGACGATCAGCGACAGGCGCAGTGGCAGGGCGGGGCCGAACAGGGCGGCCGACGCGAGGCCGATCGGCGCGACGACGGCACCGGCGACGGTGCCGAAGACCGAGGCCCGCGCGCCGGCCGCGGACAGGCCGAGCCCTGCCGGGAGGACGCGGGGCACGGCCGCGCTGCGGGCCACCCCGTACGTCCGGGACAGCACGAGCATGCCGAAGGCGGCCGGGTAGAGCGTGTACCCCCCGATGTGCTCGGAGATCATGTACGCGAGGAAGGCGCGGCCGAGCATGGTCAGCGCCAGCGCGTATCGCCGGCCGTGCCGGAACCGGTCGAGCACCGGGCCGACGACTGGCGCCAGCAGCGCGAACGGCAGCATCGTGACCAGCAGGTAGAGCGCCACCCGGCCGCGCGCCTCGCCGACCGGCACGCTGAAGAAGATCGTGCCGGCCAGCCCGATCGCGACGAGGGTGTCACCGGCACAGGAGGCGGCGTGCAGGTCGAGAAGGCGGATCATCCCCGCCTCGCCGGCGCCGCCGCGCTGCCGGGCCACCAGCACATTGCGGCTCACGAACCGCGCCGTGCGTGCGCCTGCCCCGGCCAGGCCCCGGGTCGCGAGCGCGGCCAGCAGCGCGGTGCGGCCGAGGGTACGCACTACCGACATGCCCACCATCCTGACCCATCGCTGCCGCCCGCAGGCCCCCGTAGGCTACGTTCTGCGTCGATGTCACCGGTGGCAGATTGCGTCGATGGCATGAACGACTTCCGCTCGATGCCGTGATGTGGAGAAAGTTGAGGCAGAATATTCGAGTGACAAGGGCAGTTGGCAGGGGTGCCGCACGGGCGGCGAAGCTGGATCAGACGTGTGCTGACGCGGTGGGCGTGGCCCGTTCCGCGTTGTCGGAGGTGGACCCCGACCACGTCGGCGAGCACCTGTCGGCGCTCGCCGAGGGCGATCGGGTGGTGACCCACCTCTTCAATTGCCTGCTGCCCGGCTACCGGGGCTGGCGCTGGGCCGTCACTGTGACCCGGGCTCCCCGCAGCCGGCACGTGACGATCTCCGAAACCGCGCTGCTGCCCGGTCCGGACGCGCTCCTCGCACCCGAGTGGGTGCCGTGGCAGGAGCGGCTGCGCCCGGGTGATCTCGGGGTCGGCGACATCCTGCCGACCGACGCCGATGACGAGCGGCTGGTCCCCGGTTACCTGCAGTCCGACGACTGGGCGGTCGAGGAGGTGTCCTGGGAGCTCGGCCTGGGCCGGCCGCGGGTGATGTCGCGCGAGGGCCGGCTGGACACCGCGCAGCGGTGGTACGAGAGCGATCACGGTCCGGACGCGCCGATCTCGGTCGCCGCGCCGCGGACGGCCCGCTGCGGTGGCTGCGGCTTCTACCTGCCCCTCGCGGGTTCGATGCGGCAGGCCTTCGGGGTCTGCGCCAACATGTACGCGGCCGACGACGGCCGGGTCGTCAGCGTCGACCACGGGTGCGGCGCCCACTCCGAGGTGCTCACCGAGCAGAACAATGCGCCGGTGGACGAACTGCCAACGGTCTACGACGACAGTGAGGTCGAAGAGGTCCACTGATCGGGCGTCTTTTTGGGGGAGGGCGCCCCTCTTGCGGTCTATGGCCGTAGAGGGGCGCCCTCCTCACGTACCGGGGAAGTTTGCCGCTACTCGCCGTGCCGGCGCCGCCGGTTGGCGTCGTGTTTGATCATGACGGCCAGGCCGGGGAAGCCCCACAGAAAGCCGGCGAGGCAGATCGCCAGCCAGTCACCGTGGCCGTGGGTCGCCAAGGTGTCGCGGAACGGCAACAGCGCGAGGCCGGCGATTGCCCATATCGTCATGCCGCCGATCGCGAACGGCACCATCGGCGGGTCGAGCGCGGCGAGCCGGGAGGGCGGCGCTGGCTGGGCGCCGTCGGTCGGCTGCGGCTTATCGGTGGTCGGCACGGCGTCAGGGTACGCGGTGTGAGCTGCGCGATCACGTGACTGCCCTCACAAATACAACTGTTTAGCTAAGCTCATTAGTTAAGCTAACGATTGTGCCGGTACGCATGGCGTCGAATGAGCAGACCGCAGCCCTGCTGCGGGACGCGATCAATCGGCTCACCCGCCGGCTGCGCCAGACCAGGCCCGTCGGGGAACTGACCCAGAGCCAGTTCTCCGCGCTCACGAGCCTGGACCTGGCCGGTGCGCTCACACCGCGTGAGCTTGCCGAGGCCGAACGGGTGCAGCCGCCGACCATGACGAGGATCGTCAACAGGTTGGAGGAGCGCGGGTTGGTTCAGCGCCTCCCGCACCCCACCGACCGCCGGCAGGTGGTCCTCTCGACGACCGAGTCGGGTAGATCGGTGCTCGCCGCGAATCGGCGGGCCCGCGAAGCCTGGCTCGGCGGTCAGGTCGCGACGCTGAGCGCGGAGGAGCAGGAGACGCTCCGGCGGGCGGCGCACATTGTCGACCGGATAAGCAGGGCCTGACCGACACGTTTCAGTTGGCCGGCCCCGAGGGACGAGTACTTAAGGAGGCGCTCACCAGCGTGCGGTTACGGCTGAGCAACACATTTCGATCACTACGGGTCAGGAACTACCGGCTCTTCGCCACCGGTCAGCTCGTCAAGCTGACCGGCGTCTGGATGCAGTTCACGGCGCAGGACTGGCTGGTCCTGCAGCTGTCCCACCACCGCCCGACCGCGCTCGGCACGGTGACCGCGCTGCAGTTCCTACCCGTACTGATTCTCACGCTCTACGGCGGCAAGATGGCCGACCGGTACGACAAGCGCAAGTTGCTCATCGTCGTCAACGCCGCGTTCGCCGCGGTCGCCGCCGTGCTGGGCGTACTGGTCGCGACCGGCGACGTACAGCTGTGGCATGTCTTCGCGGTTGCCGCCGTCAGCGGAACGATCAATGCCATCGAAGGGCCCGTCCGCCAGTCGTTCGTCTCCGAGCTGGTCGGCCGGGAGCTGCTGCCCAACGCACTCGCCCTGTCGGCGGCCACCTTCAACTCCGCCCGCATCATCGGGCCCGCCGTCGCGGGCGTGGCGATCGGCTGGATCGGTATCGGTCCGGTGTTCCTAGCCAACGCGGTGATGTGCGTCGGCCCGCTGGTCTCCTCGATCCGGATGCGCCCCGCGGAGCTGTACCGCCGGGAGCCCGGACAGGTCGCGTCGCGGGATGCCCGTGTCATCGACGGGCTGCGCTACACCTGGCACCGTCCGGACCTCGTCATCCCGATGCTGCTGGTGATGATCGTCGGGCTGTTCGGCTTCAACTTCCCGGTCACGCTCGCGGTGACCGCCACCACGGTCTTCCACGCCGGTCCGCAGTCGTTCGGGCTGCTCTCCACCGCGCTCGCCCTCGGCGCCCTCGGCGGCGCCCTGGCGGGCAGCGGACGGCGCAGCCGCCCGTCGATCTACATCGTGCTCACCGCCGCCCTGGTGTTCGGCGTGTTGGAGACGCTGGTCGGGTTCGCCCCCACCTACCTGGCGGCGATCATCCTGCTGGTCCCCACCGGCTTCTTCATGATCTATTTTGCGCAGGCGGTCAACCAGCGGATTCAGCTCGGCGCCGATCCCGAGTTCCGGGGCCGGGTCGTGGCGCTCTACATGCTCGTCTTCCTCGGTACGACGCCGTTCGGCGCCATGCTCATCGGCTGGGCGGCCGAGCAGTTCGGGCCCAGGTCCGGCATGTGGCTGGGCGGGCTCGCGTCGGTACTGGCCGCCATCGTGATGGGCGTCGTCCAGCTACGCCGCGCGGACGCGGAGATCGGCGTGCACATGCGGCCACGCCCGCACGTCTACGTCCGGGAGCCCGCCGCCGACGGCCGTGTCATCGACTTCCGCATGCCCGCCATCCGGCCAGCGGCGCGCTGACCGCACTGGCAGGTCACGTCCGACCGGGCATAGCCTCGGGGTGTGGCGCGGTTGTGCACTCTCCGGCAAACCGGCCCGCGACGGCCGCAGGAGCTACCGTGAGGCTGTTCGTCGCCGCGTACCCACCGGCGGATGTGCGTGGCGACTTCGAGGACGTGGTACGTGACCTCGTCGTCGGCCAGCCCCGCGAGCAAGGGCAGTCGGTGCGGCTCGCTTCGCCCGAGAACTGGCACGTCACGCTCGCGTTCCTCGGCGACGTGCCGGACGAGAAGGTCGACGACGTCCGGCTGGTGGTGGACCGGGCAGTCGAGCGCTGGCGCGCCGGTCGGGAATCCGACTCGGGCGACGCCCCGGCTGTCCGGATCGCCGGCGGCGGCAGGTTCGGTCGCAACCGGTTCACCACGCTCTGGGCGGGGCTGAGCGGCGACGTCGACGAGCTCGGTGACGTCGCCGACGCGCTGCGCCGGGAGCTGCGCGCGGCGCGGTTGCCGTACGACAACAAGCCCTTCCGTGCGCACGTGACGATCGCCCGTCCCGGTGACCGGATCACTCCGGACGAGCTGACCGCCGACCTGGCCGCGCTGGACGCGTACGAGAGCCCGCCGTGGACGGTCGACAACATCCGCCTCATGCGTAGCCAGCTCGGCCCGCGGCCGGCGTACGAGTCGATGCACGAGGTCGCGTTAACCTAACGATCTTGGACACTTGGACCGGCTATGGGCGGCCTGAGTGTCCAAGATCGCGGAAAGGTCCTACCAGGCCCAGGCCTCGGGGCCCGGGCCGCCCTTGCCCACCGGCGGGAACAGCTCGTCGAGCCGGGCGAGGGTCTTCTCATCGAGCGTGATCTCCAGCGCGCGCAGGGAGTTGTCCAACTGCTCGACCGTACGGGGGCCGACGATCGGGGCGGTCACGCCCGGCCGGGACAGCAGCCACGCCAGCGCCACGTCGGCCGGCTCGTGGCCCAGTTCGGCGGCGAGCTTCTCGTACGCCTCGATGGCCTCGCGGTTGGCCTCGAGGTCCTGGCTCGACCGGCCCTCGGTCGACCGCGACCCCGTGCCCTCCCGCCGCTTGCGGAGCGCGCCGGACAGCAGCCCGCCGTGCAGCGGCGACCAGGGGACGATGCCGATGCCGTACTCGATCGCGGCGGGCACGACCTCCAGTTCGACGTAACGGGTGAGCAGGTTGTAGATGCACTGCTCGCTCACCAGGCCGAGGAAGTGCCGCTTGGCGGCCGACTCCTGCGCCGCGACCAGGTGCCAGCCGGCGAAGTTCGAGGAGCCGACGTAGCGCACCTTGCCCTGCGCCACGAGGATCTCCATCGCCTGCCAGATCTCCTCCCACGGCGTGCTCCGCGAGACGTGGTGCATCTGGTACAGGTCGATCCAGTCGGTCTGCAGCCGGCGCAGCGACTCGTCGCAGGCGCGGATGATGTGGCGCGCGGACAGGCCCTGCTCGTTGGGCCAGTCGCCCATCTTGCCGTACACCTTCGTGGCGAGGACGACCTTGTCGCGCCGGCCGCCGCCCTGCGCCAGCCAGCGCCCGATGATCTGCTCGGTGACGCCCTCGCCGGTCTTCCAGCCGTACACGTTGGCGGTGTCGAAGAAGTTGATCCCGCGTTCGAGCGCGCGATCCATGATCGCGTAGCTGTCTTCCTCGGAGGTCTTCGGCCCGAAGTTCATGGTGCCCAGACAGAGGCGACTCACCAGAAGTCCGGTGCGCCCCAGATTCGTGTACTCCATCACCCCACCCTAAGCGGGCGGATGGTGGGTCAGGAGGTCTCGCGGGCGGGGGCGCCGCCGAAGAGCACGTCGTCCCAGCTGGGGAGCCGCTTGCGCGGCTTGTCGCCGCCCGCCTCGGTGCCACCGACGGCCGGGGCGGTGGTGCGCTTCGGCCGGAGCACGGCCAGCGAGGGCACCTCCGGAATGGCCTGCGCCGTGTCGGGCTCCTCGTCAAAGGCCGAGCCCGGCGAGCCGATCAGCGCTGCGGCGCCGCTGCGGGCGGGGCCGCGACCGGCGTTGGCGGCGGGTGCGGTGGCCGGGTTGAGCCGGGTGCCACCGCTCTGACCTTCCAGCGGCCGGTCGAGCGAGGCGAGCAGCGCGTCCCGACCGGTGCGGATGGGGTCCCCGCCGAGGCCTCGGCCGGGGCGTGACTCGCGACGGGCGGTGTCGGCGGCGGGGCGCATCGGCTCGTGCCCGCCCCGGGTCAGCTCGCCCGGGACGTGCTGCGGCGCCGGCGGGTCCTGACCCAGGATCTGGGTGGGGCGCTCAGCGCACAGGTACTGTGCCATGTCGTCGTGCGGGGTGACGAGCTGGCGCAGTTTGTCCAGCTCCCACATCGCCTGGGCGGTCGCCTTGCCGCTGGGCCAGGTCGCGAGGATGCGCCAGGTGCCGTCGTCGCGACGGTACGCGTCCCAGGAGATTTTCTCGCTGTCGATGCCGTGCTGCGCCAGCCGGGCGTCGACCACGTCGGCGAGCGAGGCGCCCTTGTCGGAGCTCCTCAGCTTCGTGCGGCGCGCATGCTGGGCGAGCATCGCCCGCTCCTGCAGCACCGGGCCGGCGTAGCGCAGCACCCGGTCGACCGGCACCCCGGCCACCCGCGCCACGTCCTCGGCGGACTCGCCGGCGCGGATGCGGGCCTGAATGTCGCGTGGGGACAGTGGCGAAGTGACGGCGGCGTCGTTGACCACCCTCGTCGGCGCCTGCGCTCCCATCGGACGTTCCACGCGGAGCGCCCCGGCGAGGCGGTCATCGACGGGCAGCGCCAGCAGGCGCCCGACCTCGTCGGTGAGTACGAGCGCGTTACCGTCCTCGGAGAGGGCGACGAACCGAACCGGTCGCATCCCATCCCTCCGTCCACCCGTGAGCAGCAATCAGCAGTGCTCGTTTGAGGAAACAGTACGCGCCACACTAACCGCTAGATGTTAGCCGCGCCGAGTAACTCGAAAAGATGCAAGGTCAGCGCAGTGCGGCCGCCACAACCCGGTTGTTCCAGGGCAATGGCAGGACCTTGTCGAAACTGTTCCGATATAGCACGACAGTTCTACCATCGTCGATACGTACTATCAGAGAGCTGTATCCCGGAGCCGCGCCGCGATGGCCGAAACCCGTTCTGCCGTCGTCGAGCTGGAACCGGTACAGACCGTAGCCGTACCCGTGGTGCTCGTCGATCGCGACCGCGTCGCGCATCGCCGCCAACTGGGCGGCGGGCAGCAGGTCGCCGCCGAGCAGAGCATCGTAGAACCGGGCCAGGTCCGCCGGCGTCGAGACCATGGCGCCAGAAGCCCAGGACTGCGACGGGGTGACCTCGGCGCAGGGGACGTAGGGGCCGCCCCACCGGACGTACCCGGTGGCGTGCCGGCCGCGCAGGGTGGGGTCGACAGTGGGGAAGTAAGTGTCGCCGAGCCGGAGCGGTGCGATGACCCGCTGCCAGACCTGCGCGTCGAGGCGCTGTCCGGTGACCCACTCCACGACCAGTCCGAGCAGCAGGTAGTCGGTACTGGAGTGGCGGCGGACGAGGCCCGGCGCGGTCTGGCCGTCGAGCGTGAGCGCGAGGCGGACCAGATCCTCGGGAGCGTGGTAGCGGTCGTAGACGCTCCAGTCGGGCGGGTCGCCGACCATTTCCCTGGCGTAGCAGGGCAGTCCCGACCGCATCCCCAGTAGGTGCCCCAGGGTCAGGTTCGGGTGCAGCGGATACTCCGGGAGCCAGCCGCCGACCGGATCCTCGACCGCGATGCGCCCCTCACCGACCAGTTGCAGCACCACCGTCGCGACGAACGTCTTGGTGATGCTGCCGATGCGGAACCGGTCGTCTACGCCGATCGGCCTGGGGTCGGTGAAGTCGCGCACTCCGGCCGCAGCCGTGCACACCTCGGCGCCGTCCTGCGTGACGCGCGCGAAGAGACCGGGTCCGTACCCGGCCTCCGCCATCCGCTCCAGCGCGCGTTGGACCCCGTTCAGAGCCGTTCGACCAGGTAGTCGACGCAGCGGGTCAGCGCCTCCACGTCGGCCGGGTCGATCGTCGGGAACATGGCCACCCGCAACTGGTTGCGCCCGAGCTTGCGGTACGGCTCGGTGTCGACGATGCCGTTCGCCCGCAGCGCCTTGGCGATCGCCGCCGCGTCGACCTCGTCGACGAAGTCGATCGTGCCGACGACGTTGGAGCGCAGCCCCGGGTCGAGCACGAAGGGGCTGGCGACGTCGGAGCGCTCGGCCCAGCCGTACAGGATCGCCGCGCTCTCGGCGCTGCGCTTGGCCGCCCAGGACAGCCCGCCGTTGGCCAGCATCCAGTCCACCTGCTCGGCGGCGAGGAAGACGGTGGCGAGAGCGGGGGTGTTGAGGGTCTGCTCCAGCCGGGAGTTCTCGATCGCGGTGACGAGGTCGAAGAAGGCGGGGATGTAGCGCCCCGACTCCTTGATCTCGGTCGCGCGGGCGAGCGCGGCCGGCGACATCAGCGCGATCCACAGCCCGCCGTCGGAGCCGAAGTTCTTCTGCGGGGCGAAGTAGTACACGTCGGTCTCGGCGAGGTCGACCTCGAGGCCGCCGGCGGCCGACGTGGCGTCGTGCAGCATCAACGCGCCCGCGTCGGCGCCCGGGACCCGCTTCACCGGTACGGCCACACCGGTAGAGGTCTCGTTCTGCGGCGTGCAGTACGCGTCGACGCCGGCCTCGGCGCGGAGCGCCGGTGCGGAGCCGGCTTCCGACCTGATCACGGTCGGCTCCCCCAGGAACGGAGCGTCCTTAACCGATTTAGCGAACTTTGCCCCGAATTCGCCGAACTCCGCGAACTGGGCTTTCTCCCGGATCAGGGAAAACGTCGCGACCTCCCAGAACGCGGTGCTGCCTCCGTTGCCCAGTACCACCTCGTACCCCTCGGGCAGGCGGAACAGCTCGGCGAACCCCCGACGGAGCCGCGCGACCTGGTCACGCACCGTCTGCTGGCGGTGCGAGGTGCCGAGGTACGTGCGGGAGAGGGCGGCAAGCGCGTCGACCGCCTCCGCGCGGACCTTGCTCGGTCCGCAGCCAAACCGGCCGTCGGCCGGTTTGAGGTTGTCGGGGATTCGTATGTCAGCCATGTCCCGGTGTCTCCCATGGTTGGCGGCGAGCCCGCTGTTGCGGGACGGACGGGCCCGACGACGCTGCTGTACCCCGCAGATCCTGCCACCTCTCCGGTCGTCGATCCTCCCCACCCGTCCCACTCTGCGGAAGCCCCCGGTGACCAGACGTGATCAATGGTGGGGCCAACTGCGTGGTCACAGGTCCGGGTGCGACCTTGGCGACCCCGATCGGGCGGGGCCGCGCCGCCTCGATGCGCCGCCGCCGGCGCTGTCGCCACGCCCGCCAGCTCAACGTGATCCACACCGTCTGGATCAGGGCCAGCAGCGCGAGCGGCGCGGCGGGCAGGAACTGGCGCAGCGGGTTGACGTCACTGGCCCAGGCGTGCGTAGCCGTTCGGCTGGGTAGCCAGGTCCGCGCAGTCGTGCCGGGGCGGTCGTGATGGAGCGTACGCAGTTCGAGCCGCCGCCCGCGCACCGAGCCGTCGGCAGCGTCGAAGGGCCCATAGCAGAGCGCGTAGCTGCTGCTATGGGCACACTTCTCGATCTTCACGGTGCCGGGTACGCCGTTCAGGCGGGCCCAGGCGACCTCGGCGCCGTCCTGCGAGAACAGGACGGCGCCGCCCAGGCCGGCGAGCCACAGCAGGAGCGCGAAGGTCCAGGAACCCGCACTACGCAGGTGCCAGCTACCTCGCTCCTCGTCGGCCGCCGGGTCGTCGTGGGCCACGATTGGAGCGTACGGGGGCGTCAGACGCCGTGCGGAATCTCGTTCCAGCCCTCGACGTCCTGCGGCTTGCGGGGGCCGGGGCCGACGTAGTTCGCCGACGGGCGCACCAGGCGGCTGAGCTTCTTCTGTTCCAGCACGTGGGCGCTCCAGCCCGCGACCCGGGCGCACGTGAACATAGAGGTGAACATGTGTGCGGGTACCTCGGCGAAGTCGAGCACCACGGCCGACCAGAACTCCACGTTGGTCGCGAGGACCCGATCCGGGCGGCGGTTGTGCAGCTCCTCCAGCGCCGCCTTCTCCAGGGCCTCGGCCACCTCGAAGCGCGGCGCGCCGAGCTCGCGGGCGGTGCGCCGCAGAACGCGGGCTCGGGGGTCCTCGGCCCGGTAGACCCGGTGGCCGAAGCCCATCAGCCGCTCGCCGCGGTCGAGCACGCCCTTGACGTACCCGACGGCGTCGCCGGTGCGCTCGACCTCCTCGAGCATGCTCAGCACGCGCGACGGCGCGCCGCCGTGCAGTGGGCCGGACAGCGCGCCGATGCCTGACGAGATGCAGGCCGCGGCGTCGGCGCCGGTGGAGGCGACCACGCGGGTGGTGAACGTGGAGGCGTTCATGCCGTGCTCGGCCGCGGAGATGAAGTACGCGTCGACCGCCTTGATGTGGCGGGGGTCGGGCTCACCGCGCCAGCGCTTCATGAAGCGCTCGACGATGGTCTGGGCCTTGTCGATCTCTTTCTGCGGCACGGCCGGCAGGCCGAGACCGCGCGCGGCCTGCGCCACGAACGACAGTGCCGTGACGCTGACCCGGGCGAGGTCCTCGCGGGCCCGCTCGTCGCTGATGTCGAGCAGCTGGCCGAGGCCCCAGTAGGGAGCGAGCATCGCGACCGCGGACTGCACGTCCACCCGGATGTCGCCGGAGTGCACCGGCAGCGGGAACGGCTCGGCGGGCGGCAGGCCGGGGCCGAACTTGCCGTCGACCAGCAGCGCCCAGACATTTCCGAAGGAGACCTGGCCGATGAGGTCCTCGATGTCGACCCCGCGGTAGCGCAGCGAACCGCCGGCCTTGTCAGGCTCGGCGATCTTGGACTCGAAGGCGATCACGCCCTCTAGGCCAGGCTTGAAATCGGACATGTCTCTCTCCTACGTCTGCACTGACGTTACTGGGCGGTAGCCCTCAGGTTTATTTTCGTGCCCCGCCAACGGTCAGGCGAGGAAAACTGTCCACACGGTTGTGTTTCGCGTGACACATCTTCACGTATTTCAGGTCGATAGCGGAAGGTTGGTGGCGTGACTCCAAGCACACCTGCCAATGAAGCCGACCTGGCGCGAATGCGGCGGGAGTACCTCGCCAGCGGGGGGTTGGACGAGGCGGATCTCGCACCTGACTGGTTGACTCAGTTCGGGCGGTGGCTGGCGGACGCGGTCACCGCCGGGCTGCCCGAGCCCAACGCCATGGTCCTCGCCACCGCTGACGAAAAAGGTCGGCCGAGCGCGCGGACGGTCCTGCTCAAGGCGTACGACGCCCGGGGCTTCACGCTGTACACCAACTATGACTCGCGAAAGGGTCGGGAGGCGCTCTCGAATCCGTACGCGAGCCTGGTCTTCCCCTGGTTCGCCATCCACCGGCAGGTCGTCGTGTGCGGCTCGGTCGAGCGGGTCGACCGGGCCGACACCGAGGCGTACTTCGCGCTGCGCCCCCGGGGTGCCCGGCTCGGCGCCTGGGCCAGCCCCCAGTCGCAGGTGATCGAGTCCCGCCAGGTACTCGACGACGCCTGGGCCGAGATGGACCAGCGCTGGCCCGACGATGCGGACATCCCACCACCCGACCGCTGGGGCGGCTTGCGGGTGGTGCCCGAAACCGTGGAGTTCTGGCAGGGGCGGCAGGGCCGGTTGCACGACCGGCTGCGCTACCGGTGTACGGACGGCACCTGGGTGGTCGAGCGACTCGCCCCGTAATCTTCCCCCATTTGTGGGGAGGGGCCCCTGTTCCGGCCTATACCCCTACCGGGGCGCCCTCCTCAACGATGGGGGAACGCAGCAGCGAGGAAAGGCAGACAACTGAGCGAGGAACGATTCGCGCCTACCGCGGCGGTGGACGGGGCGGGCGGTGGCGAGCCGCTGCCCGAAGCTGTGGCCGGCGAGGCGGGCGTACAAAGAGGCGTTGAGAAATCCGGCGAGCGGGGCGGCTGGCTGAGCCGGCACGCGATCGACGTCCGGCCGCTGCGGCACCCCGCGTACCGGCGGCTGTTCATCGGTTCGGCCGTCTCGTTCTTCGGCTACCAGTTCACCGCGGTGGCCGTACCCGTGCAGATGTTCGCCCTGACGCACTCGTCGGCCTGGGTGGGGTACCTCGGCATCGCGGGCCTCGTACCGTTGTTAATCTTCGCGCTCTGGGGTGGAGCGGTCGCGGACGCCTTCGACCGCCGGCTCGTGCTGCTGGCCAGCTCGCTGCTGATGTGGGTGAGCACGCTGGGCCTGCTGGCGCAGGGCGTACTCGGGGCGCGCAGCCCGGCGCTGCTGCTGGTGCTGGTCGCGGTGCAGTCGGTGGCGTTCGCGGTGAGCGCGCCGACCCGCTCGGCGATCGTGCCGAGGCTCCTGCCGGACGACGAGGTCGCCGCGGGCAACACGCTGAACTACACGATGTCGAACGTCGCCACCGTGGCCGGGCCGCTCGGCGCCGGACTGGTGCTCGCCCACTTCCCGATCGCGGCCGCGTACGGCATCGACGCGGCGCTGTTCGCGGTGGTTCTCTGGGCCGCCCTGCGCCTGCCCCGGCTGAGCCCGGAGACGACCAAGCGAACCACGGGCGGGCTCCGCGACGTCATGTTCGGGCTGCGCTACCTGGCCACGACGCCGGTGCTGCTGCTGTCGTTCGCCATCGACATCGCCGCGATGGTCCTCGCGCTGCCGCGTGCCCTGTTCCCGCAGGTCGCCTCCGATCGGTTCGGAGGTATCGGCGCGGTCGGCTGGCTGTTCTCGGCGATCGCCATCGGCTCCGTGGTCGCGGGGCTCACCTCAGGCTGGATCGGGCGGGTGCGCCGGCAGGGCGTCGCCCTCATCGCGGCCGTGGTCGTGTGGGGGTTGGCGGTGGCGGCCGCGGGCCTTGCGCACTCGCTGTGGCTGGCCGTGCTCCTGCTCGCGCTGGGCGGTGCGGCCGACCTGGTCAGCGCGGTGTACCGGCAGACCATGCTGCAGACGTACGCCCCGGATGAACTGCGCGGCCGGATGCAGGGCGTCTTCACCGCCGTGGTCGCCGGTGGCCCGCGCCTGGGCGACCTGCGCGCCGGGCTGATGGCGCCCGCGTTCGGGCTCACGTTCTCCTGGGTGGGGGGCGGGATCGCCGCCGCTGTGGTCGCGATCGCCCTGGGGGTCGCATTTCCCGCCCTGCGCCGCTACACCGTTCGGTAACCGGGCGATATCGTCTCGTCATGGACACGCTGACGCACGCTCCTTCCGGTACACAGTGGACGATCGAGGCGGCCGGCCAGCGGGCGGTCGTCGTCGAAGTTGGCGGGGGGCTGCGAAAGTACGAGGTCAACGGCGTTGACGTGCTGTTCGGCTACGAGGTGGACGAGGTCTGCCCGGCGAGCGCGGGGAAGGTGCTCGCGCCGTGGCCCAACCGGATCCGGGACGGGCGGTACTCCTTCGCCGGCGACGTACACCAGCTCGCGCTGACCGAGCCGAGCCGGCACAACGCCATCCACGGACTGGTCAACTGGGTGCGCTGGAGCCGGGTGAGCGGCGATGACTCCTCGATTACCGTGGAGTACGAGGTGGTGCCGCAGCCGGGGTACCGGTGGCCGCTGGCGCTGCGGACGACCTGGTCGCTCAATGCGGACGGGCTGACCGCCGAGCACAGCGCCACGAACACCGGCACCGAGCCCTGCCCCTTCGGGCTGGCCACCCACCCGTACGTCCAGGTGCCCGGCCTGAAGGCCGACGAGCTGCTGCTGGGGGTGCCCGGGCGGCTCCGCCTCCTGGTGGACAGCCGGATGTTGCCGATCGGGGCGGCGAAGGTCGCCGGCGAGTACGACTTCACCGAGCCGCGCGCGATCGGCGGACTCGCGCTGGACACCGCGTACGGCGATCTGATCCGGGACGCCGACGGCCGCTCGACCGTGACCCTGACGGCGCCCGATGGCAGGGGCGTACGGGTCTGGGCCGACTCCGCCTTCAACTGGTGGCAGGTGTTCACCGGCGACACGCTCGCCGCGGCCCGGTACCGGCGGGCCGTCGCGGTCGAGCCGATGACCTGCCCGCCCGACGCGTTCCGCTCCGGGAGGGACCTCATCGTGATCCAGCCGGGTGAGACCTGGCGGGGTAGCTGGGGTATGCGCGCGGTTTAGTAGTAATAAGGCTGGTTCGGCGACCAGAGGCGTGAGGGGAGCGTGATCGTGGAGTACGGCGACGTCGTCCGCAAGCGGCGGATGGTGCGCAACTACGACCCCGACCGGCCGGTGCCGGCCGAGGTGGTGAGGCGCCTGCTCGGGTACGCGGTGCACGCGCCCTCGGCCGGCTTCTCCCAGGGGTGGGGCTTCCTGGTCCTGGAGGAGCCGGATGACCGGCAGGCGTTCTGGGCCGCGACGACGCCCGCGGGTATGGCGGAGAGCGGTTGGTCGCAGGGGATGCGCCGGGCGCCGCTGATCGTGGTGCCGCACTCCAACCGGGACGTGTACCTGGAGCGCTACGCCGAACCGGACAAGGGTTGGACCGACCGGCGCGAGTCGCGCTGGCCGGTGCCGTACTGGCACGTCGACGCCGGGTTCGCGAGCCTGCTGATGCTGCTCGGTGCGGTCGACGAGGGCCTCGGGGCCTGCTTTTTCGGTATCCCGCCGGAGAGCATCCCCGGCTATCGGAAGGCGTTCGACGTACCGGACGCCTATACGCCGATCGGTGCGATCACGATCGGATACGGCGCCGCGGATCGCCGTTCTCCGTCACTGCGGCGCGGTCGGCGTGAGATGGCGCAGGTAACGCACCGGGGCAGGTGGGGTGTCGGTTATGAAAATAGGCACGCATGAATCAGACATTTGTTTCGCTATATACGCTAAATTCAACTGTCGCGCCTTGTCGGTAGGCTTGCAGCGTCCTCTAGGCGGGGAAGGGGTGTAAGCCGCCGTGATCTTCAAAGCGGTGCGGGACGGGCGGCCGTACCCGGACCACGGTAGGACCATGAAGGAATGGTCCGAGATCCCACCGCGGCCGGTCCGGCTCGACCAGCTCATCACGACCAAGCGGGAGCTCGCCCTCGACCGCCTGCTCGCCGAGGACTCGACGTTCTACGGCGACCTGTTCCCCCACGTGGTGCAGTGGCAGGGCGGTCTGTACCTGGAAGACGGCCTGCACCGTGCGCTGCGCGCCGCACTGCAGCAACGTACCTCGATCCACGTCCGCGTTCTGATCCTCTAGCACTAGGTTGATCTGCATGGCCGATCGTGTATCCCCGCTGGACCTGATCGACGTCGACGCGCTGCACTCCGAGGAGGAGTTGCAGTTCCGTCAGGTGGTGCGCCGCCTGGTCGCGGACAAGCTCCGGCCGAACGTCGCCGACTGGTACGAGCGGGGCGAGGTCCCCGTCCGGGAGCTGGCCAAGGAGTTCGGGGCGGTCGGCCTGCTCGGCATGCACCTGTCCGGGTACGGCTGCGCCGGGGCGAGCGCGGTCGCCTACGGGCTGGCCTGCCTGGAGTTGGAGGCCGCCGACTCCGGCCTACGTAGCCTGGTCAGCGTGCAGGGGTCGCTGGCGATGTACGCGATCTGGCGCTACGGCTCCGAGGATCAGAAGCAGCGGTGGCTGCCGGCGATGGCAAGTGGCGACGCGATCGGATGCTTCGGGCTGACCGAGCCCGACCACGGCTCCGACCCGGCCTCGATGAAGACCCGGGCCCGGCGCGACGGCGACGACTGGATCCTCACCGGCGTCAAAATGTGGATCACGAACGCGCCGGTCGCCGACGTCGCCGTCGTTTGGGCGCGGACAGATGACGGGATCAACGGCTTCCTCGTACCGATGAACGAGCCCGGAGTCACCGCGAACACGATCAAGCACAAGCTGTCGCTGCGCGCCTCGGTGACCGGGGAGATCGTCCTTGACGGGGTGCGCCTGCCCGCCGACGCGCTGCTGCCGGAGGCGCGTGGGCTCAAGGCGCCGCTGTCCTGCCTGACCGAGGCCAGGTACGGGATCGTCTGGGGTGCGCTGGGTGCTGCCCGCGACTGCCTCCAGACGGCCATCGAGTACGCCACGACCCGGGTCCAGTTCGGCCGGCCGATCGCCGGGTTCCAACTCACCCAGGCCAAGTTGGCGGACGCAGCCCTTGAGCTGCAGAAGGGGTACCTGCTGGCGCTGCACCTGGGCCGCCGCGCGGACGCGGGCACCCTGCGGCCCGAACAGGTCAGCGTGGGCAAGCTCAACAACGTCCGGGAGGCGCTCGCCATCGCCCGGCAGTGCCGGACGATCCTGGGCGCCAACGGCATCAGCGCGGAGTACCCGGTGATGCGGCACGCCGCCAACCTGGAGACGGTGCTGACGTACGAGGGGACCTCGGAGATCCACCAGCTTGTCGTGGGTCAGCAGCTCACCGGTTTGTCCGCGTTCGCCTCGTGAACTGTCGGGCGTCGATACGCCCGTAGTTGTAGGGATCATTCACTCTGGGTATCTCCACGATGGGCAGTCTCACGGACGAGGGAGCGCATCCATGGGCCAGAACGACGAAACCACGCGCTTCGAGCCGGGCCGGGCGCCCGCCTCGGCGTCACCCGGCGATCCGCACCCGACCGCTGAATACTCCTCCCATGAATCCGGTACCGGCTGGCCGGGGCGACCGGATCCGGATGTCGATGACGCCGGCTCGCCGGCTGCCGCGCCAGCCCAGGGGCCCATCGTCGTACGCACCGGCGGCGGGGTCCTTCGTGGGCTGTTCTTCCTGACCGCGACGGCGGCTCTGGTCGTCGCGATCGTCCTGGGCATGACCGCCGCCGGGATCCTGCCGCACCTGAAAAACCCGTTCGGTGGCCGGAGTACGGACCGCAGCCAGCCGGCTCTGCTCAAGTCCATTCAGGACATGAACCGGTTCGTCGCCGCCGAGGGGAACTTCCAGGTGATCGTCGATGTGCAGAACGACCAAAAGTACGTCCCGGACTTTCTGCTCAATGATCGGACGCTGTTCGTGGCTGCGGGAACGGTCGACGCGTACGTCGATTTGAGCGCGATCGGTGCGGGTGCGATCACCGAGTCGCCCGACCACAAGACCGTCGAGATCAAGCTGCCGGCGCCCCAGCTGAACAAGCCAAGCATCAACCACGACAAAAGTTACGTCTTCGCGCAGCAGCGAGGAATGCTCAACCGCCTCGGCGAGGTGTTCGCGAGCGACCCGAACCGGTTGCAGCGCCTCTACCAGCTGGGGGAGCAGAAGATCGCGGAGGCCGCGAAAAGCAGTGAGCTGCAGCAGCGGGCCGAGGACAACACGCGCCGGATGCTGGAGGGGATGCTGCGGTCGCTCGGGTACACCTCGATAAAGATCAATTACGCAGCGCCGTAGGCGCTGTCGCGGGGCGTGTCTTTTTATTGTCGTCGGTCTATATTCGGTCTGACGTCAATATTAATTGTCATCATCCGGTAGCCCTTCCGTCACCACTTGCACATGGGACGTTTAGCCGATAGGCGGGGGCGAACTAATTGGTCACAGTCAGTACCCAAGTTCGTGGAGTAACCCTGTTCGACGCGACCGTGGGGCGGAGGGGTGACGGTGACTGCCGTCGCGCTCAAGGATGTAACGAAGGTCTTCCCGGACGGCACAGTCGCGGTTGACAACGTCAATTTCGACGTTTCGCCCGGCGAGTTCATGGTGCTGCTTGGACCGTCGGGCTGCGGAAAGTCGACCCTGCTCCGGATGATCGCCGGCTTGGAGGGTGCCACCAGCGGCGCCATCCTGTTGGACGGCGAGGTCGCCAACGAGATGTCGCCCCGGGAGCGCGGGGTTGCCATGGTCTTCCAGGACTTCGCGCTGTACCCGCACATGACCGTCGCCGACAACATCGGCTTTCCGCTGCGCCTGTCCGGTGTCGAGCCCGCCGCTCGTTCGGAGCAGGTCGCCCAGGTAGCCAGCGCGCTCGGCATCGGCGATGTCCTTGAGCGCAAGCCGGCCCAGTTGTCCGGTGGGCAGCGCCAGCGGGTGGCGATGGGGCGGGCGATCGTGCGAAGACCCGGCCTGTTCCTCATGGACGAGCCGTTATCCAACCTCGACAGTGGCCTGCGCGCCGAACTGCGCGCCGAGATCTCCGGCCTGGTTCGCGAGTTGGGTGTCACCTGCGTCTACGTCACCCACGACCAGGCCGAGGCGCTGACCATGGCCGACCGGGTGGCGATCCTGCGGCGCGGGGTACTGCAGGACGTCGGCACGCCCACCCAGGTCTACGGCCGCCCGGCGACGCTGTACGTGGCCGCGTTCCTCGGCAGCCCTCGGATGAACCTGCTCGAGGCGGAGGTCTACGTCAATCTCGACCGCCACGTTGCCCTGCACCTCGGCGACCAGGCGCTCTACCTGCCGTGGAACGACGTCCGGGCCCGCCATGTGGCGCACTTCCACGGCGAGCGCATCATCGTGGGGGTCCGGGCCGAAGCCCTGATTCCGGTGGCCAGCGCGGGCGCCGGCGACGTGCTCCAGGGTCGCGTTCGCTACCTGGAGCACCACGGGCACGAGACGCTGGCGTTCCTCGACATCGGCGCCACGGCGGTGATCGTGGACGAGATGGCGGGTCAGGTGACGCCGGTCTCGACCATGCAGCAAGGGCTGCGCCGCCTGGTCAACCGCTTCACCGGCCGGGGTGGCGGGGGCGGCTCCGACGATGACGTGGCGACCCACGTCACCTCGCGCCGAGGTGGTCCGCGCGATTCGCGGGTGTTCGGCGACGGCGGTCGCCACCATCGCCGCCCGGCTGAGCTGGCGGTCCGGTTGGCGCCCTATCCGGCGCTCAGCCATGGCGCGCCGTTGTCGGTCCGGGTGCGCCTGGAGGCGCTGCACTTCTTCGACGAGCGCGGGAAGCGGATCGACGTCGGCTGGCGCTGAGAAGCTACTGGCAAGTAATGCTACTCGCAAGTAGCATCCGGGCATGGCTGCTCTTCCTGACCTGGAGACGCTCGCGGCGACCATGACCGCGGCGGTCCCGTTCGCCCGTACCCTCGGGATCCGGTACCTGGAGGTCGAGCCCGACGACGCCGGAGGCGTCCGCGTGGTCGTGGCGCTCCCCGACGTCGCCGAGTTCCACAACCACGTCGGCGGCCCGCACGCGGGCGCCATGTTCACCCTCGGGGAGACCGCGTCCGGCGCGGTCGTGATGGCCGCGTTCGGCGCGCAGCTCGAGCGCGCCACGCCGCTCGCCGTCCGCGCCGACATCGCGTACCGCAAACTGGCCCTGGGCGAGGTGCGCGCGACCGCGCGGCTGGCCCGCCCGGTCGCGGACGTCGTCGCCGAACTGGACGCCGGCCGGCGCCCCGAGTTCGAGGTGTCCGTGGAGATCGCGACGCTGGACGGCACGGTCACCGGCGAGATGCGGGTGCTCTGGACGCTGCGCCCGAACCGGCCCTAGCGTGCCGAAGCCGGGTCACCGCATCCGGCCGACCGCCTCCCGGAGTCGGGCCATGTCGCGGCGGCGCCGCTCGTACGTGGTGGCGAGCCCGACCAGGAGCAGGCCGGCGACCGCGAGCGGGATCCACCGCGGCACCAGGTCCCAGAACCGCACGACCTCGTGTACGGCGACCAGGGCCAGTACCGTGCCGCCCACCACGACGGGCGCCTGCCTGCGGCGCAACGATCCGACAACCACGACGATGACGGCGGCGGCGCCGAGCGCGAAGCGGCGCGCGGGCTCGCCGGCGCCGCCGAGCAGCGTCGCGGCGCTCGGGGCGAACCCAGCCAGCAGCGCCGGTCCGTACGCCGACCAACTGTGCAGCCCCGGTCGGGTACGCGCGGCGAGCCAGCCGGCGAGCAGCGCCACCCCGGCCGCCGGCAGCGTGTACGCCTCCAGCGTCGCCACCGCGCTCGCCACCAGCAGCAGCCAGTACGCGACCAGTTCGATGGTGGCTGCCGCGGCGACGCGTACCCGACGGCCGGCCGCCGCCTCGCCCGGCAGCAGCGCGCGCAGCCCGAGTGCGACGCCCCACAGCGTGCACACCCCGGCCGAGTGCCGGATCGCCGGGATCGTGAGCAGCAGCGCGACGAACGCGGTCGCGTGGGCGGCGCCCTCCACGAGTCGGCCCTCGACACGCCCGGAGCAAGTCAGCAGCGCGCTCACCGCCAGGGTCACGGCGGCGGCGCCCAGTACCCACAGGGCGGCCCAGCGAACGGCGACGTCTGCGGTGAGCGCGGCGGCGAGGGCGAGACCGGCGGCGCTCGCGGCGGCGACCAGCCACCCGGCCTCCCGGGCGATCCGAACGCGACCGGCCAGGCCGCACAGCGCGGACGCGACCAGCACCACCGCCAGCGCGGTCAGTGTTGCCGCCCGGGTGGGCAGCGCCCCCGCCAGGCCGGCGCCGGTGGCGATCAGCGCGACGGCACCCAGCGCGGGCGACGACCGCCGCAGCGCGCCGACCAGGGCCGCGCCGGCCCCGATGGCGAGGCTGAGCGCCGCGACCGTCGGCCACGGCGCTTGTAGTGCCGCCGCAGTGGCCAGGATCGCCGGGGTCGCCGGAACGACCGCCCAGGTCAGCGCCGGCCGCCCCGCGCGGGACGCGACGAGCAGCGCGAGCGCGAACAGGGCCAGGGTCGCCGCGGCCGGTCCGAACGCGTACGGGGCGACCGGCGCGTCCACCCCCAGGCCGATCCCGGTGGGCGTACCCGACCAGACCTTGTGGACCCAGGCGTACGGGCCGGCCAGCACCGCCCACGTGGCCGGTACGACCGAGGCGAGGGCCGGCCCGGCGGGGACGGTCACCGCCACGGCGGCCGCCGGCCCGGTCCACGGGCGGTCACGCAGGATCGGTAGGACTGCGAGGACCGCGACGGCGTCGCAGAGTACCGCCACGCCTGCGTAGACCCCGTACGGCAGGGGCGTCGCGGCCACCGCCGAGAGGGTGAGCCCCGCGCCTCCCAGGAGCACGGCGAGCGCGCCGGATACGGCGTACTCCGGCAACCGGCCGCGCGGGATGACCACCGCGACGACCGCCAGCGCCAGGCCGGCGGCGGTGAACGCCCGGACCGTAGCGGGCGTGGCACCGGCCGTCGCCGCGATCGCGGCCAGCAGGAACGGCAGCGCGAGCAGGGCGACGCCGGCGCCCACGGCGCCGACGATCCGCTGCCGGTTCCGGCCCAGGACGGCGACGCCGGTCCCGACGGCGACCAGCGCCGCCAGTACGCCGGCCGTGCTCGCCGGCCGGGCCAGCCCGGCCGCCACCGAGTGCGCGGCCAGCAGGCCGGCCGGTACGCCGTACACCAGCGTCCGGCGTACCGAACGGGCGGTCACCGAGGCCAGTGCCAGCGGCAGCGCCACCATTCCGGCCACCAGCGACGCCGCCCACCAGGGCAGACCGATCACCCCGGGCAGGGCCAGCGCGAGTACCGCACCCGTGCCCACCGCCGCTTCCGCGGTCGCGCCACGGGGCAGCAGCACCGCGATCGCGACGCCGAGAAGGACGATCGCCGGCGGCACCCACCAGTTCGACGCGGCGGGTGGCTGGAGTTCCGCGTGCCAGACCGGTAGCGCGGCCTCGGCCGCGTCCAACCCGAGGAGCAACGCCCAGGCGACCACGCCCAGGCCGGGCAGCCCGGCCGCGGCGAGGATGCCGGCCCGCGGCCCCGTGCGTACCCGTACCGGAAGAGCCCGGACCACGACGGCGAGGGCAGCGATCTCGGCAGCGACCAGCGCGAGTCCCCAGGCTGGGCGGCCGACCAGGGCGACCCGCGCCCCGGCGATCACCACCGCGAGCGCCGCTGCACCGGCCGCGACGTGCCTCAGGACCGGCACTGGCCCGGCCATGGCGGCGGCCACGACCACGGCAGCGGCGAGGATGAGGACGAGGCCGGTCCGGATCGCCGGCCCGTACGCATCCCCGGATATCAGGGCCCCGAGCAGGGGCCCGGCGGCGCTGACAAGGGCGACGCCGGTCAGCGTCCACGCGACGATCGACAGCGCCCGTGCCCGGTTGGCCCACCGTGCGACGGCGAGGTTGGCGGCGGCGAGCACGGTGAGGACCCCGGCCCACCCCGCCATGCCGAAGCCCGCGTGTAGCACGAACAGCGGCAGGACCGGTTGGGCCACGACGAGGGCCAGGAAACGGGGACCGGTCAGGCGCGTCACCACGCCGTAGCCCAGCGCCACGCAGGCGGTGGTCGCGCAGACGACCCCGGCGTACGTCGCGGGGCGCATCGCGTGGACGCCGGCGAGGTTGACGTACCAGGCCGCGTACCCGTCGAGCAGCACCAGCAGCAGGCCCAGCGCGGCGAACGTCTCGGCGGTGCCGGAGAGCCGGCGCAGCAGCGCGACCGGCGGCGCGGCCAGCGTGAGCGCAGTCACCACGCCGAGGATCGAGGCCCGACCCACCACGCCGAACCTGGCCCACGCCACGGCGGTGAACACGATCGCCGCGCTGGCGAGCAGGAGGCCGCCCAGGATGAACAGGACGTTCTGCGTCGTGCGGGTCGAGGCCTCCGGCCGGGCTGAAGGCGTGGGCGCCGGTTCCGGTGCGGGCATGGGGGCAGCAGGTACGGGCGCTGGCGTCTGCTGGACCGTGACGCTGGCGCGTACCCGTGCGGCCAGTTCGTTGCGTCGCAGCTGGGCGTCCCGCAGCCGCTCCACCGCCTCGGCGTACCCCTGGCGGGCGCGCTCGACCTCTCCCGCGAGCCGCTCGATCGCGCCGCCCAGCCGCATCACCTCGGCGGCCTCGGGGTCCGGTCCCCGGCCGCAGCCGGGGCAGCCGGTGGCCAGGTTGGCCGGGGAATTACAGGCCGGGCAGGGGTACGTGGCCGGGTCCGGTTGATTCATGCATACAAGATCGGCACAACGTCGGGAAACTTGTGTCCTCGACACGACTGTCGAAGGTCACAACTTCACCTACGCTGCGCCGATCCTGTACCGGGCCGGTGAGCGAGAGAAAGGAATTTGTCTATAAGGTTTCCCCTCCATGTACCGATGGATCAGGCTGAATGGCCACAGCGCCCGCATGGGCTGATCACACGACGACGAGAACCAGCGCGGTCGCCGCGAGGACGAGGCCGGCCAACTGGAGTGGCCGGATCCGCTCCCGGTCGATGGCCAGCGCGAGCAGGATGGTGGTCGCGGGGTACAGCGACGCGATCGGGGCGACGACGCTCAGCACGCCGTCGCGGGCGGCCAGCAGGTACGCGATATTGGCGGCGAAGTCGAGGGCGCCCGCGGGCACGGCCCACCGCAGAGCCGTGCCGGTGAGCCGCGCGGCGGTACGGGTGCGCCACAGCAGCAGCCAGCCGACGCCGAGGCCGGTGAGCTGGGACGCCGCCAGTGGCCAGAGGCCGACGCCGTCGCCGGCGCGCGACAGCAACGTCATGAACAGGCCGAAGCTCGCGCCGGCGGCGAGCGCCAGGCCGACAACGGCTGGGCCGATGGGTTTGTGTCCGTCGCCGGGGCCGGCGCTCACGAGCGCGATCGCGCCGATCGCGCAGGCGGCGCCCACCATCGCCGCCGTGCCCGGCGCGCCGTCGAGGGCGATGCCGATGAGGAAGGGTACGAGCGCCGACGTGACCGCGGTAACCGGCGCGACGACCGTCATCGACCCGGCCGCGAGTGCTCGGTAGAGCAGGGTCACGCCGGACATGCCGAACAGGCCGGCCACCGCACCCCATCCGAGGGCCGCCGTTGTCGGTGCGCCGCCGAGGAAGATAAGGCCGAGCGCGAGCACCGGCAGGCCGGCGAGCCGCGACAGCACTGCCACCGCGAGCGCGGCTGCGCGCTGGCTGGCCTTTCCGCCGCAGAAGTCGGCGGTGCCCCAGACGATGGCGGTGGTGAGGGCGAATAAGAGCGACAGCATGATGGATGGACAGTAATCGCGGCCTGACCTCGGCCGACGACCTGGTCATTCTTTCGGGGTCAAGGTGGCCGCGCCGGCGTTGACGATGTTCGGCGGGATGGGTGTCGCCAGCCGGGGGAGGCGACGTTGGCTCCCCCGGCTGTCCCACCCAGCCGAGCTGGCTGCCATTGCAATATAGCGTAAACGTGACGAAACGCCGCATAACCGGCGGAACTCGGTTGCGCCGCCGCCGCCTCCTCCTGGATCATGGAGCCAGGGGAGCGGTAATGGACGCGTATCTGCAGGTGACAGGCTCGATCGCGGTGCCGCGATCCGAGCTGGTGTGGCGGTTCAGCCGCTCCAGCGGGCCCGGCGGCCAGTCAGTCAACACCGCGGACTCGCGCGCCGAGCTGCGCTTCAATCTGGCCGAGACGGAGGCGCTGCCCGAGCACCTGAAGAACCGGGCGCTCGACCGGCTCCGGTCCCGCCTGGTTGACGGGGCGCTCGTCGTGACCGCCTCCGAACACCGGTCTCAGCTTGCCAACCGGCGGGCGGCTGAAGCCCGGCTGGTCGCGTTGTTGGTCAACGGGATCGCGCCGCCCGCGCGTACCCGGCGGCCGACCCGCCCGTCCCGAGGCGCGGTACAGGCCCGGCTCGACGCCAAGCGGCGACGGTCGCGGACCAAGCGCCAGCGCCGCGGGCTCGATGAGTGATTCCCTACACCGGGTTCGCGGGCGGCGCCCTGTAGAGTCCCGACGTGCAATACGTTCCGTTTGAGCAGCGTGAGCCCGACTCTCAGTACCGGGATGTCCTGGCCCGGATCGTGAAGCACGGCGAGACCTCGCCGACCCGGCAGGGGCCGGCCGCCCGCACGCTCATGCAGCAGACGATGCGCTTCGAGTTGGCCAACGGCTTCCCGGTGATCACCGACCGCAGCATCGCGTCGTTCTGGCAGAAGCCGATCGGGGAACTGTGCGCGTTCATCAACGGCGCGACCACCCTGGATGAGTTCGCCGACTTCGGCTGCGACTGGTGGGGGCCCTGGGCCACCCCGGAGAAGACGGCCAAGCGCGGGCTCCCGGCGGGTGACATCGGGCCGGGATCGTACGGCGGGGCGTTCCACGACTTCCCCACGATCGAGGGCCAGCCGTTTGACCAGTTCAAGCACTTGGTCGAGCAGATGACGGAGTTCCCGGCCGACCGCACGCATTTCGTGAGCCCGTGGATCCCGCAGTACCAGATCCGGGGCGAGGGTAAGCAGCCCAAGACCACGATCTCGCCGTGCCACGGCTGGGTGCACGTACGCGTCATCAACGAGCGGATCCACCTGCACATGTTCCAGCGCTCCGGCGACGTGCCGGTCGGCGTTCCGTCGAACATGGTGCAGTACGCGGCCCTGACTCTGATGTTGGAGCAGTTGACCGGCTTCACCGCCGGCGTCTACTACCACACGATCTCCGACGCGCACGTGTACGAGGATCAGATCGACAAGGTGCTCCCACTGCTCGACCGGGAGCCGCGCCGGCTGCCCACCGTCCACCTCACCGAGGCGGGCAAGAAGATAACCGACATCCACGACTTCCGGGCCGAGCACTTCGAGCTGTCCGATTACCACCCGCACCCGGCGGTCGGCCGGATCCCGGTCGCGCCGTGAGGACATCTCTTTTCCTCGCGGCCAGCGAGAACGACGTCATCGGCCGGGACAACGATCTGCCCTGGCACCTGCCCGCAGACCTGCGGCGGTTCAAGTCGCTCACGAGCGGACACGTCCTGGTGTGCGGGCGGCGGAACCACGAGTCGATCGTGAACCGGCTGGGGCGGCCGCTGCCCGGTCGGATCACGGTCGTCACGACGCGTCAGGTACGACCCGGCGAGGGGCCGGTCATCTACCAGCCGTCGGTCACCGCGGCCCTGTCGGTGGCCCGGGCGATCGAGGAGTTCGCCGGTAAGGACGAGGTCTTCGTCATCGGCGGGGCCCAGATCTACACCGAGGCGCTGCCCGAGGCCGACATCATCTACCTGACCAGGGTGCACGCCGAGGTCGAGGGCGACGTGCGGATGCCGGCCGGCTGGCTCGACGGGTTCAAGCTGGTCGAGAGCGAGCCCGGCCCGGCCGGTGAGGAACTGCCCTACACGTTCGAGCGCTACGAGCGCGGATAGGTCTCGCATGGCGCTCTACCAGTTGGAAAACTTCCGGGTACCCGAACAGCTCGCCGACATGCAGGCGCTCGAACGGGACGGGATCTGCATCTTCTGCCCCGAGCACCTCACCGCTGACGAAAAGCATCCGGTGCTGCACGAGACCGAGCACTGGGTCGTCACGAACAACAAGTACCCGTACGTGAACACCCGCCTGCACCTGCTGCTGGTACCCCGGGCGCACGTGGAGGATCTGCTGGACCTCGAGCCGGCGGCCCGCAACGAGTACTGGTCCGTGCTGGAGTGGATCAGGGACACGTACGGGTTGATGTTCTACAGCATCGGCTCGCGCAACGGCGACTTCCGCTATACCGGTAGCTCGATCGCGCACGTCCACGTGCACGTTGTCGTCGGTGACGTGGACGACCCCGAGCACGACGGGGTGCGGTTCAAGATGAGCCACCGGCCTGAGAGCTGATATCCACCCAGATCAGTTCTACCCCGGCGGCGCGCAGGATGGCGTCGCCGTCGAGCATCGCGTACGGGCCGGCGAAGTAGCAGCGCGTGAAGCCGGCCTCGGCGACCAGCCGGGCGCAGGCCGGGCAGGGGAAGGTCGACACGTACAGGGTGGCGCCATCGAGGCTCACCCCGTCGCGGGCGGCGCGGGCCACGATCGCCGCCTCGGCGTGCTGCGCGGTCGACAGGTCGGGGCGCAGGCCCCGGTGGAACTCGTTGCGCGGGTCGCCGTCGAGGTAGGGCGCGTACTCGGTCGGGTGGTGGCGGTTGTACGCCGTACTCAGGATCTTGCCGTCGCGTACCGCGACCGCGCCCACCTGGCGCCACCAGTCGGAGCTGTGCTGCGCCTCGACGACCGCCAGGCGGGTCAGCTCGCGGGAGACCTCGTCGGCGGTGACCGTACCGTCGTAGTCGGCCGGCTTCTCGGCCAGGCTCCAGGGCCGGGCCCAGCGCAGGAAGGTCCGCTCGAAGATCACTTCGCGGCCGTGGGCGAGGTTCCGGTTGGCGACCAGCTCTCGCATGATCTCTTCGTCGGGAACGACCAGGGTGTCCGCGGTGACAGCCTGCCGCAGGTCGTCGGGCTCGACGATCGCCGCCGGGACCCCGGTCGCGCGTAGGTAAGCAGCCGCCCGCTCGGGCGCCAGGGCCCGGATGTCCTTGCGCAGCGCCCGGAACTCCTCGCCGAAGCCGCGACCCAGCAGCAGTACGTCCGCAGCGTCCCGATGCCGCTCCAGGAGCGCCTCGTACCCGGCGTGGAGCACCGGCAGGTACAGCAGCAGTTGCTTCAGGACTTGCCCCCGGTCTCGTCGATCACGTCCTGGATCAGCTCGGGCAGCCGCTCGGACAGCTTCTGGGACATGACCTCGGCCAGCCCCATCTGCAGGCGGCGCAGCCGGGCAGAGGTACTGACCGTGGCCATCCGCTCCAGGACCTCGACCCGCCCGCAGTACTTCTCCTCGAGCTCGGCGATCTGCGAAGGCGTGTACGTCTCGGCGGTCGCGACCAGCACGTCCGGGCGTACCGCCTGGATCAGGGCCCATTTCGGCTCGTCGACGTGCTTGAGCGTGACCAGGCCAACGCCGCGCTGGTGGGTCACCATACGCAGTCGCTCCAGTTCGGGCACGGCCGGGCGACCGGGTCCCTTGCGCCTGCGCAGTTTCTCGTCGCTGTCCAGGCCGACGATGAGGAAGTCACCGAAGCCGCGGGCGGCCTCGAGGTACATGGAGTGGCCCTCGTGCAGGATGTCGAACGAGCCGCTGGTCAGGACGACCTTGAGCCCAAGTACGCGCAGCGCCTGCACAATCTCCGAGATCTGGTCGTAGCTCTTGACGTACCGCATCTCGAAGTTGGAGGCGTCGGCGAACAGCCCGCTGTTGTTCTGCATCGAGTACCTGCCCTCCTAGCCCCGCGAAGCATAAAGGGTCAGCAGGCCTGCTGGCACAGTCGGGCACGGTTTGCGCCCTTCCTTACAGTCAGTGAACAGGGTGGTTCAGCCGTCGCCCTTGCCGTTGCCGCCCTTGCCGTTGCCGTTGCCGGTCCGGGCGCGCTGCTGCTTGAGCCACTCCTCAAGGCGCCGCTTGGCAGCGTCGACCTCGCTCTTCGCGGTGACGGAGGTGGTAGGCGCGGCTGCGGGTTTCGCCGCCGATCCGGTCCCGGCGCCGGTCCCGGCGGCCTTCGCATCCGCGGGCTTGGTGCCGGGCAGGACCACCGGAACGGCCACGGCGCCGGTGACCGTCGCGCGGCAGGCGGCGTCGTTGAGGGTGAAGTCCGTGGGGATCGGGTTCGATCCCTGGTATCCGCCGGTCAAGCTCACCGTCGCGGTCGCGGCGGGAGCGAGGGTCCCGGTGCCGCGGGCAGTGACCGAAGGCCCGGACTGTGTCCATGCCGCCCCGGTGCCACCGGTCACCTTCTGATCGGCCGGGAAGTCGAAGCGCAGGGTCCAGTCGGAAACCGGCTTGCTGCCCACATTGGCGACGGAGACATCGACGGCGAACGCCCCGCCCTCGTCCTTCTTGGTCTGGTAGCGCACTTCGCAGGTGGCCGGTGGGGTCGTGTTCTGCTGTGCCGGGATCTCCGACATGGCGGCCGCCGTCGCGGTCGACTTCCCGTCCATCGTCGACCAGGTCGCGACCCCGGTGACGGTGACGATCGCGGCCGCGCCCGCCGCCATCGCGGCGACCCGGGGGCGCCGGCGGCGCTCGTCCCGCTTCGCGGCGAGGGAGGCCGGCACGCGGTCGTTGATGGGCTCCGTCGCCCCATCCGTCGACACCGGCACGTTCCAGGTGAGCGCGTCGTCGCGCGGAAGGGGTACCCGGATGCCGGCGGCAGCGGCGAGCGTACTCGCGACCTCCTCGGCCGTGGGGCGGTCCGCAGGCGCCTTGGCGAGGCTGCGCGTGCAGACGCCGGCGACGGCTGCGGGCAGTCCGGCGATCGTCGGCAGGGGGCCAGGGTCGGTGTACCGGTGCGCCGTGATCATCTGAGTGACCGTCTCCGCCTGCCATGGCAGCTGGCCGGTGAGCATGCGGAACAGCAGCAGGCCGAGGGCGTAGACGTCGCTGGCGGTGGTCACCGCGCTGCCGCCCAGCCGCTCGGGCGCCAGGTAGGCCGGGGTGCCGAGTACGGTCGGTGAACTGTCGGCGTTCGCGCCGACGACCGCCGCGATTCCGAAGTCGACTACTTTCACCCCGGCGGGCGTGAGCATCACATTGGCCGGCTTGATGTCGCGGTGCACCAGGCCCCGCGCGTGCGCCGCGGCCAGGGCTGCGGCGACCTCGGCCGCCACCCGTACCGAGACGGCCCACGGCAGCGGCCCCTGTGCGAGCCGGGCGTCCAGCGTGCTGCCCTCGACGAGTTCCATCACGACGAACGGCACGCGGCTGCCGTCCTGCTCGACCACTTCGCCGTAGTCGTACACGCTCGTCACGTGCGGATGGGACAGGCGGCCGGCCGACTGCGCCTCGGCCCGGATGAGGTCCCGGGAGGCTTCGTCGCCAACGTATCGGCCGCTGAGCATCTTTACGGCCACGTGGCGGCCGAGTACCTCGTCATAGGCCCGCCAAACCACGGACATCCCGCCTGCGCCCAAGCGGTCGACCAGGCGGTACCGATCAGCTAGCAGACGTACGGCTCCCATGCCTTGGAGATGCCCCTATCAACGTTGGTCTACACGTCTTTATAGAACTCCTAATTTGTGGCAAAAACGTACCAAAGGATCGGCCTTCTTCTCAGCAGGCGCGAGCGGCACGCGGGGCATAGGCTGAATTAACTCGGATGGGTGGGTACGGAGGGTGGAGCCGCGGTGGATCGACACCGGCGTTCCGAAGGGGACTTGCAGGTCGTTGTCGTCCCGACGGGGGCGGACAGCGTCCAGCTCGCCGTCATCGGCGAGGTCGACTGCATAACGTCTCCGCGGCTCAAGGCGCGACTGTGGTGGGCGCTGGCCGAGTTCGACCCCCGTGAACTCGTTGTCGACCTGTCGGGGGTGTCGTTCCTCGACAGCACCGGGCGCGGCGCCCTCCTGTACGGCTGGCGGATCGCGCAGCGGCACAACTGCCAGCTCACCGTCGCCGACCCACAGCCGCGGGTGCTCGCCATGCTGCGGATCGCCGGGGTGGCCGCGCATCTGGGGCTCGACGCCGCGCACTCGTAATTCGCGGATCTTGGACACTTGGACCGCTATCGGCGGCCCAAGTGTCCAAGATCGCCAAAAACTAGCCGAGACCGTTGCGCATGGCCCCGATCAGCTCACCGTCGGGGGTGTCGCCGCTGAGCTCCCAGAAGAACGCGCCGCCGAGTCCCTGGCTCTTCGCGTACGTCATCTTGCCGCCGATGGTGGCCGGCGTGTCGTAGCTCCACCAGTTGCTGCCGCACTTGGCGTACGCGGTGCCGGCGATCGTGCGGTTGGCCGGGCAGGTGTTCTTGAGGACCTTGTAGTCCTCGATTCCCGCCTCGTAGGTGCCCGGCGCGGCCCCGGTCGCCGTGCCGCCCGGGGCTTCCTGCGTGACGCCGGTCCAGCCCCGTCCGTAGAAGCCGATGCCGAGTAGCAGCTTGTTCGCCGGGATGCCCTTGCTCTTGAGTTTCTGGATCGCGGCGTCCGAGTTGAAGCCCTGCTGCGGGATACCCGGGTATGAGGTCAGCGGCGAGTGCGGTGCAGTCGGGCCCTGGGCGTTGAACGCGCCGAAGTAGTCGTACGTCATCGGCATGAGCCAGTTGAGGTGCGGCGCCGCGCCGGCGTAGTCGGTAGCGTCGATCTTGCCGCCGTTGCTGCCGTCCGCCGTGATGGCGGCGGTGACCAGCGCACTCGGGCCGAACCGGGACCGCAGCGCGGAGACCACGTTCGTGAAGGCGTTCGGCCCGCTGGTGTCACACTGCAGGCCGCACGCGTTCGGGTACTCCCAGTCGACGTCGATGCCGTCGAAGACGTCGGCCCAGCGCGGGTCCTCCACGAGGCTGTAGCAGGACTCGGCGAACGCGGCTGGGTTCGCCGCCGCCTGGGTGAAGCCGCCGGACCAGGTCCAGCCGCCGAAGGACCAGATCACCTTCAGGTGCGGGTACATCTTCTTGAGCTTGCGGAGTTGATTGAAGCTGCCGCGCAGGGCGCCGGCGTCCCACGTGTCCGCGACGCCGTCGACGCTGTCCGCCGCGGAGTACGCCTTGTCGTAGTCCGCGTAGCTGTCCCCGATGGCGCACCGGCCGCCGGTGGTGTTGCCGAACGCGTACAGCAGGTGGGTCAGCTTCGCCGCCGAGCCGCTCGTGTGAATGTTCTTGACGTGGTAGTTGCGCCCGTAGACGCCCCACTCGGCGAAGTATCCGACGATCTGGTTGCCGCCACCGCCGGGTGGCGGAGGTGGCGGGTTGGTGGTCGGGGGCGTGGTGGTCGGAGGCGTGGTGGTCGGGGGCGCTGTGGTCGGCGGTGGGGGCTGGGTGCCTCCGGCGCAGGGCGCGCCGTTGACCGTGCAGTTGGTCGGCGCGCCCGCGCCCGTCGTGTTGAAGCCGAAGGACGTCGTGCCGCCGGCGGCCACGGCGCCGTTGTACTCGCGGTTCTTGGCGACAACGTGGGTGCCCGACTGGGTCATCAGGGCGTCCCAGTAGGCGCCGAGCGCCGTGCCGGCCGGGAGGTCGAACTCCACGGTCCAGGACGTGATCGCGTTGGAGGTGCCGTTGGTGATCGTGTACGTCGCGGTTTGACCGGTCTCCCAACTGTTCGTGGTGAACGAGGCGGTGACCGAGCCTGCGGCGTTGGCTGCGGAGGCGACGACGGCGATCGCCCCGGTGGCGAGTAGGGCCGCCGTGCCGGCGGCGATGAAGCTTGCCCGCTTTCTGTTCATGGCCTCTCCCGAGGTGTAGGCGCATGACCGATGGACTACCATCGATTTGAGCAGAGACAATAAATAAAGTTAACTAAAACGGCAAGCATCAGCTGGCACTGATCGCCGACGATCGCCTGCGCAGCGGAGATGGCATGGTAGTCGCTAGGCTGACGGTTACTCATGCGTACTCGCTCAAGGAGGTGGGCGGACGTGGCCGACGGTGGAGTGGCACAGACGTCCGCCTATCTCCGGATGCTGTTGCTGCGCCCAGGGGAGTACCGGCGCAGGTGGGAGCGGCACGCGTCCCAGCCGCAGCCGGGCGAGATCGACATTGCCGCCGTCGCTCGGGTGCTCGCCGAGGACGCGAGCGGTGACACCGCCACCGACCTCGTCGCGACCGTGCGGCAGGCGCTGGACGGCGGTGTGCTCGACGCCGAGGCCCTCCGGCTGTTCGTGGACGCGTTCGCGTTCGACGGGCGGGACGCGATCCGGCTGTACGACCTGCTGCGGGGCTCCGACTCGGTGCGGGTCATCACCGGCGAGGCGCAGTCGCTGTCGGAGGAGCACCTGCGGGACGGGCCGCCGCGCCACCAGACCCTCGCGCTGCACGAACTGCACGTGCTGGGGCCGGACGGGACGCCCGCCGAGCACCAGACCATCCAGGTCATCCAGGCGAACGTGAACGGTCTGGCCGGGTACCCGTACCGGTTCGACACCGACGAGCTGGCCGTCGAGGTGATCCGGGGCGGGCGGGTCGGAGACCGGATCTACCGGATCAACGAGAGCCTGTACGCCGTAGACATCCTGCTGACCCGGCCGCTCGAAGCGGGGGAGACCACCCTCACCCAGGTGCGAACGACCTTCTTCTACAAGACGCCGCCCGCCCCCGAGTTCCGCCGCGGGGTGGTGCGCCGGACCGATGACGTGACCATCTGGGTCAAGTTCCATCAGCGCCGGGTGCCGGCCCGGGTGTGGCTGGCCCGGTGGGACGGCATCGACCACGCGCGTATCGTTGATCGTCAGGTCGTGGAGCTGGACGACGATCTGGCCGTGCATTGCCGGTTCGGCCCCATCGAGCAGGCGGTGGTCGGCTTTCATTGGGAGTGGGCCTGAGGTGGTAGCGTGGCGCCCGCAATGTCAGGCCACTCGGCACGACCGCTGTCAATAGGCGGTACGCGTGCGGGAGGAGCACAACATGAAGGTCCTGATCGCGGGCGGGGCCGGTTTCATCGGCAGTACGGTCGCGTCCGCCTGCCTGGACAACGGCCTGACGCCGGTGATCCTCGACAACCTGAGCACCGGCCGCGCCGAGTTCACCCGGGACCGGATCTTCTACCAGGGCGACATCGCGGACGGCGCGCTGATCGACCGGATCTTCGCGGAGCACCCTGACATCGAGGCGGCCGTGCTCGCCGCCGCTCTGATCGTTGTTCCCGAGTCGGTCGAGCAGCCGCTGCGGTACTACCGCGAGAACGTCGCCAAGTCGATCGACTTCGTGGACCACCTGCTCCGCAACGGCTGCGGCAAGGTGCTGTTCAGCTCCTCGGCCTCGATCTACCGGCCCGGTGAGGACTTCTCGGTCGACGAGAACTCGCCGTTCGCGCCGCTCAGCCCGTACGCGCAGACCAAGGCGATCAACGAGGCGATCCTCGAGGACACGGCGAACGCGCACGACCTGCGGGTCATCTCGCTGCGCTACTTCAACCCGATCGGCGCCGATCCGGCGATGCGGACCGGGCTGCAGTTGCGCCAGCCCACCCACGTGCTCGGCAAGATGATCACGGCGGCCGAGAGCGACGACGTGTTCACGGTGACGGGCACCGATTGGCCGACCCGCGACGGCTCCGGCATCCGCGACTACATCCACGTCTGGGACCTGGCACTGGCCCACGTACAGGCGCTGCGGCGCTTCGAGAAGGTGCTGCCGGCCGACGGGGCGAAGCGCTACGAGGCGATCAACGTGGGCACCGGCAACGGCGTCACCGTGCGCGAACTGCTCAACGCGTTCGAGGAGGCGCTGGGCCGGCCGCTGCGGACCGCTGAGGCCGAGTGCCGCCCGGGCGACTCGGCGGGCTGCTACGCCCGTACCGAGCGGGCCGGCGAGCTGCTCGACTGGCACGCCACGCTGTCGGTGGCCGACGGCATCCGGCACTCGCTGCAGTGGTCGGCGATGCGGGATTCGGTGCTGCGGGACTGATCGTCCCACCAGTGCTCGTCACGCCGGCTGCGCGGTGAGCGGGCGGGCGATCTCTTCAAGGCTGCGCCGTTCGGCGCTGACTCCGAGGAACGCCTCGATGACTCCGCCGAGCATCATGACCAACCCGCCGATGGCGAACGCCAGCGCCGCGTCCCCGACCCGACCGGTGCCGACGAGCTTGGCGAAGATCAGGGGGCCGGTGATGCCGCCCACTGCGGTGCCGGTCGCGTAGAAGAACGCGATGGCCATCGCGCGGGTCTCCATCGGGAAGACCTCGCTGACGGTCAGGTACGCGGAACTGGCGCCGGCCGAGGCGAAGAACAGCACCACGCACCAGCACAGCGTCATGCTGGTCGCGGTCAGCCTGCCCTGGCTGAAGAGCAGGGCCGTGACGAGCAGCAGCGCTCCCGACAGCAGGTACGTGCCAGCGATCATCGGTTTGCGCCCGATGATGTCGAACAGCGGCGCCAGCGTCAGCGGTCCGACGAGATTGCCGATCGCGATGGCGGCGTAGTAGTAGCCGGTGCGCCCCGGCGGCACGTGGAAGAACGTGCCGAGGACCTGGGCGTACCCGAAGGTGATCGCGTTGTAGAGGAACGCCTGGCCGATGAAGAGCGCGAAGCCCAGGACCGCCCGCCTGGGGTAGCGCCGGAACAGCGTCCGGGCGATCGTGATGAAGCCGATCGTCGCGCGCTGGCGGATCGTGATGTACGTGTCCGGGCTGGGCAGGTTCCGGTCGATCTCCCGCTCGACGTCGCGTTCGATCCCGCTGACCAGCGCCTCTGCCGCACGGTCGCGGCCGTGGATGAACAGCCAGCGGGGACTCTCCGGCACGTTCCGGCGCACCAGCAGGATCACCACGCCGAGTACGACACCGAGGCCGAACGCCAGGCGCCAACCGAGGTTCGGCGGGAACCGGGTCAGCAGCGGGATTGTGAGCAGCGAGCCGAGCAGGGCGCCGAGCCAGAACGTACCGTTGATCATGATGTCGATACGGCCACGGTGTCGTGCCGGGATCAGCTCGTCGATCGCGGAGTTGATCGCCGCGTACTCCCCGCCGATGCCGAAGCCGGTGAAGAACCGGCACAGGAAGAACCACCACGCGCTGAACGAGAACGCGGTGAGCGCCGTGGCCGTCAGGTACACGCCCAGCGTGATGATGAAAAGTTTCTTGCGTCCGAACCGGTCGGTCATCCAGCCGAAGACCAGCGCCCCGAGGCAGGCGCCCGCCACGTACAGCGCGGCGGCGAGCCCGGTGACCTGACTCTGGGTGATGCGCAGGCCGCTGTCCGGCTGCGCGAGCTGGCCGGAGAGATTGCCGACGATCGTCACCTCGAGGCCGTCAAGGATCCAGACCGTACCCAGGCCTATGACGACCATCCAGTGGAACCGCGACCAGGGCAGGCGGTCCAGGCGTGCGGGTACGTTCGTGCGGACGGTGGCGGTCTGTACCTGGCTCAACCCGCCCCCCTCCGGTCGGTGCCTGGTGCGCCCTGCCCGGATTCCCGGTAAATATCCGAGGTCGGCGAAGTGAGAGACAAGAACGAGTGGACCGACGAGGCCGGGTACGCCATTCTTGATCACGAATGGAAAGCGCGTCAGGTGGCCGGGTGACGGCTGGCTGCCGGTGAAAGGATGGGGCCGTGACGGACGCGGTGGTCTTCGACCTCGATGGTGTACTGATCGACTCCGAGCCGGTGTGGGAGCAGGTGCGGCGCGCGTACGTCGCGGAGACCGGTGGCCGGTGGCTGCCCGACAGCCAGCAGCGGCTGATGGGGATGAGCACCGCCGAGTGGGCCCGGTATCTCAGCGTTGACCTCGGGGTCGGACGCGCCCCGGAGGTCGTGGCGACCGAGGTCATCGACCGGATGGCGCGCCGCTACGAACAGGAGTTGCCGCTGCTGCCCGGAGCGGTCGAGGCCGTCCGCCGGTTGGCTGACCGGTGGCCGTTGGGGCTGGCCAGTTCGTCGCCGGCCCGGCTGATCGCGTCCGTGTTGGAGGAAACCGGCCTCGCGCATCGGTTCGCGGTGACCATGTCGACCGAGGAGGTTCCGCGCGGCAAGCCCGCGCCCGACGTCTACCTCGCCGTGGCCGGGAAGCTGGGCGTCGCGCCCGGGACCTGCGTGGCGATCGAGGACTCCAGCAACGGTCTGCGGGCCGCCCACGCCGCCGGGATGCGCGTCGTCGCGGTGCCGCACGCCGCCTACCCGCCGCAGCCCGATGCGATCGCCCTCGCCGACCGGGTCGTCAACGGACTCGACGAGCTCACCGTGGAGGCGTTGGGAGGGCCCGGCCGCCGGACCCGATGATCGCCTAATTCGGTACCACCGTCACCGTGCCGCCGGTAGAGTCGCCGCGTGCTGGAGCTGACGCCGCGGGAGTACCGAGAGTCTGACGCGCCTGCTTTGAGTGAGCTGATCAACGCGATCGAGAATGCGGGCGGCGCCCATGCCGGTCTCACCCCCGACTTCATCGGCGCGCGCGTCCGTAGCATCGTGCGCGACCCGGCATCCGACTCCCGGCTGCTGTTCACGCCGGACGGTGTTCTCGTGGCGGCCGGACTCCTGGCGACCCCGCCGGACGGGGGCTTCCGGCTCGACGTGATGGGCGGCGTGCACCCCGGGTGGCGTGGTCGCGGCATCGGGCGCGGGCTGCTGGGGTGGGAGCTGAATCGAGCCGCCGAGATCCACCGGGCAAGCGCTCCGGACGCCTCCTGGGAGGTCCACCTTGTGGCGCCGGGCGAGGACCAGACGGCGGTCATTCTGTACCGGCGCTTCGGTCTGACCCCGGTCCGGTGCTGGTTCAACATGGCGGCGTCCACCGCGACCGTGCCGGTGGTCGCGCTGCCGGAGGGCTTGCGGAGCACCCCCTACCGGAGCGCGTACGAGAAAGATCTTTACGAAGCCCACGTGGAGGCGTTCGCCGACCACTGGGGGTCCCAGCGCAGGAGCTTCGAGGAGTGGGCGACCATGGTCCCCCACTCCGAGAACTTCCTCCCCGGACTGTCCTCGATCGCCTTTGCCGGCGACGAGATCGCCGGGTACGTGTTGGGGTACAAGGATGCCGATCCGACCCGCCTCTACGTCGGTCATGTCGGGGTTCGGCGGCCGTGGCGGCGTCGTGGTCTGGCCGGTGCGCTGCTCAGCCAGGTCCTCCGCGCGGCCCGGGCAGCGGGTATGGACACCGCGGCGCTCGAGGCGGACGCGGACAGCCCCACCGGTGCGGTCGGCGTCTATGGACGCGTGGGGTTCGCGGTCGAGACGCGGGCCGTCACCTATGCCCGGACCTTGGTGCCCTGATCGGCGGCCAGGGCCGCGCCGATGATGCCGGCGTTGTTCTGCAGGACCGCCGGTACGAGGGGCGTGCGGACCTCGATCAACGGGAGGAACTTCTCCGCCTTCTTGCTCACCCCGCCGCCGATGATCATGAGGTCCGGTTGAAGTAGCTGCTCCACGTGTCTGAGGTACCGCTGCACGCGCTGAGCCCACTGGGGCCAGCTCAGATCGTCGATGTCGCGGGCGCGATCGGACGCGCGCACCTCGGCGTCCACCCCGTCCAGTTCGAGATGCCCGAACTCGGTGTTGGGTACGAGCTGGCCGTCGCGGAACAGGGCGCTGCCGATCCCGGTACCGAAGGTCAGCATGACGGTCGTGCCGTGCTGGTTGCGGCCGGCACCGTAGGTCATCTCGGCGATACCCGCCGCGTCGGCGTCGTTGAGGACCGTGACCGGACGGCCGATCGCGCGGGCGAACAGTTCGGCGGCCGGCGCGTCGATCCACGCCTTGTCCACGTTCGCGGCCGTTCTGGTTACGCCGCCGACCACGACACCCGGGAACGTGATGCCCACGGTGTCCACGTCGGCGAACTGGCGCGCCACCTCCGCTACCGTCTCCACGACCCGATCGACGGTGGCGGGCTGTGGCGTCTCCACCCGGTATCGCTTGTCGGCCAGATCTCCAGCGTCCAGGTCGACCGGCGCGCCCTTGATCCCCGATCCGCCGATGTCGATACCGAGGGTGGTCATGGTTCCAGGCTAGCCCGTCCAATTGAGGATCAAGCCGTCGTCATCCCGTACCGCTGCCGTCGGCGCTGGCCAGGGCGGCCAGGGCGGCGGGGACCGCCGCGGCAAGTCGGGGCAGGTCGGGTAGCGTCTGCCGGTCGGCGTGCAGCCCGACGTGGACCCGGCCCTGATAGGCCGACAGGGCGATCCCGAGTGCCTGGCCTCGGGCCAGCGGTGCGATCGGGTAAACCTCCCGCAGCCGCGCCCCGGCCAGGGTGAGGGGTCGCCCGGGGATGGGCACGTTCGTGATCATGGTGTCGAACAGCAGCGGCGCTCCGTGGCGCGCCAGGGGTCCGGCGACCCGGTGTACCGCGGCCGGTACGCGGTCGGCGAGCACGGGAATCGCGCCGGGGCCGCGGGCGAACCCAGCGGCCTTGTGACGATCCATCGTGACCCGGATCTGCCGCAGCCTGTCGAGCGGGTCCCTCTCCTGTACGGGAAGGTCGAACAGGTACCCGGAGAGCACGTTGCCGCGGCGCGGATCGTTGGCGCGGCTGCGCCGGCTGACCGGGACGAAGGCCCGTACGTTGAGGCTCTCGGCGCAGTGGCCCTGCTCGGCGAGCCAGGCGCGTAGCGCGCCGGTGACCACCGCCAGCAGTACGTCGTTGTCGGTGCCGCCGTGGCGTTTGCGCACCTGGCGCACTGCGCCGACATCGAGTTGGAGCAGGGCCAGCCGGCGGTTGGCCGACGACGTCCGGGCGACCATGGGTGCGATTCTGGTCGCCGGCAGCCTTCCGGTGGGGGGGTGCGCGAAGGACGCAGGGTGCGAGCCACCGTGGGGTGTCGCGCCGCCGTCCGGTGCTGAGCTGCCATTCGGTGACGTGCTCAGGACCGGTGACAGGAGGGCGCCGAGCCGGGCACAGGCAACTATGGACGACGCGATGCCCACGGTACCCACCATCTGGGCAACCGCGCCGGGTAGGCCGGCGGCATTGTGGGCGAGGCCGGTCAGCAGTCGGTCGGGGCGAAGCGCCGCTCCGGCGGCCGATCGGGTCATTCCCACCAGCGCCGACCACGGGCCGGTCGCGCCTTTGTCCACCGAGGCGGGGGCCGTCGGCAGCGCGTCGCTGTACCCGTCGAGAAGGCCCACGCTCAACTCCACCGCCCGCAGGCCGTCCGCCATCGCATGGTGGAGCTTGACCAGGACGGCGAAGCGGCCGTCGCGCAGGCCCGTGATCAGGTGAAGCTGCCACAAGGGCCGGTTGAGGTCGAGGGGTTCGGCCATCAACTCCTCGGCCAGGGCGGCGAGGCCTGCCCGGCCGCCCCGGTTGAGCTTGTGCAGGTACAGGTGGTGCGCGATGTCGAACGACCTGTCCTCTGCCCACGCCGCGGCGCCCAAGGGCAAAAGCGTGGGCCGTACCCGCTGACGGAGGTGCGGCAGCCGCGCGATGCGGTCGCCGAGCACCGCGAGGAGGCGCGCTGACTGGACCCGCTGCTGCGACTGGAACACCGCGAGCGCGCCCAGGTGCATCGGCGCTTGCGGGGACTCCAGACACAGGAAGGCGGTGTCGAGAGCGCTCAGTCGTTCACGATCCATTGGTGGCCTGTCTCATCGCGCGTCGTCCTTCAGGTCTTCCGCCCGGGTTGCCCAACAGGTGGTGCTGCTGATTGCGTCCTTCGATCGGATCACCCCACGGAAACGTAGCCAGATGACTACGCCGAGTCGTTCAGGTGTTCCTGGCGTTACGATCCCCGCGCCGCTCGGTCATGACCGACCTGGCCTCGTGCCCGGGTCTCGCCCCTCCGCCGTGTAGCGACCCGATCTCCGCATTGGGCACAGATAAACCTGTATGTAGGAACGTCGAAGGTATTAACGCCTACGGTCGGCTCCGTCTATCGGGTGCGTGCGACCTGCGGACACTGATCGGCGGTGGCGGGGCTAGCCTGAGCGTCGGCCGGATCAGGGGAGGTCGGATGTCTACCGGGAGCCGGTCGATGCCGCGGTCGCGGCCGGGGGAGCATGATGGCGGTTGATGGCTGGCCGGTGCTGACGCCGGTCGCCGGTGCGGACGTGGTGGCGGCCGTTGTGCGGGCGGGTGGCGACAACCCGTTTCTGCGAATGGGCGTCGACGCCCGGGCCGGAACTCCGGCCGATCGACTCTGCGCGCCCAACGGCACCGCCGCCGACCTGGTCGACCGCGTCGCCGCCCGCTTCGGTGGCTGCGAGCGTCGCGTCGCCGCCTCGATGGTGGTCCTCGGCTACTCCGCGCGGCTGGTCGGCCCGGCCGTCTCGGTGCTCCTGCGCGAGGGCATGGTGCTCGACCTGCGGCCGGAGAACGTCCGGTTCCGCTACGACCCACGGTCAGGGTTCACCCTGGATCTCGTACGGGCAGCCGCATCGCGCGGTGAACCCGCCGCGCTGCACGCAGCCTGGTGCAGGATCGTCGTCGACGACCACCTGCGGCCGCTGGTTGACGCGGTCCGCGAGGTGGTGCCCGTGGCGGCCGGGCTGCTGTGGGGGAACGTCGCCTCGGGGCTGGCGGGGGCGCTGCGAGCCGCGGCGCCGGGGAACGTGACGCCTGCGGGGCTGTCCCTACTCGCGTACGGTCCCTTGCGCGGCAGCGGCGACCTCACCGACGATCGGGGACGGCTGAGCTTCGTGCGGCGTAGCTGCTGCCTGTACTACCGGCTCGACGGCGGCGGTATGTGCGGCGACTGCGCCCTGCTGCACCGCGCTCTTCCGGGCAGCTGCCGGTAGCCGCAGGATTCCCTGGGACACCGAGACCCCGACGAGGATGACGAGCGCGCCGACCGGCTGGTACCAGCTGAGGTGCTCGTGCAAATTCACCACGCCGATGACGGTGGCGACGATCGGAATCAGGTAGGTGACCGAGGCCGAGGTGGTGGCGCCCGCGAAGCGGATGACCCGGAAGTTCAGCACGAACGCGAGACCGGTGCCGAGCGCTCCCAGTGCCAGCACACTGGCGATGACGTCCCCGGACAGCGCGGTCGGCGCGGGTGGCGCCCCGGCGACCAGCGGGGCGAAGACCAACAGCGCGACCGTGGCCGTGATGAGCTGGCCGGCCGGCACGACCAGCCCGGAACCGCCGAGCCCGCCGAGGAAGCGCCGCTGGTAGGGGATCGCGATCCCGTAGCAGGCCGCCGCGGCCATGCACATGAGCTGCCCGGTGAGCTGCACGCCGCCGACGCCGCGCCAGACCCCGAGGACGACGAGGACCCCCGCGAACCCGACGAGGATGCCGGTGAGCCGGCGTGCGGTCATGCGTTCGGTACGGAAGACCAGCGTCGCCACCGGCAGCGCGACCAGCGGCGTGGTGGCGTTCCAGATGCCGGCGAGGACCGAGGAGACCCGCTGCTCGCCGTATCCGAAGAGGGTGAACGGGATCGCCACGCCGACCATGCCCACCACCGCGAGGTGGCCCCACACGCGCGGGTCACGCGGCAGCCGGACCCGGGTGACGAGTATCAGCGCGAGTACCGTGACCGCCCCGGCCACGACCCGGCCGAGGGTGACGTAGAGCGGGTGCAGTTCGCGGATGCCGACCTTGATGAACAGGAAGCTGGCGCCCCAGATCAACGCGAGCAGCAGGTATCCGGGAAGCCACGACCGGAGGTGCGTGCGGTCAGGACTGGGGGCGGCGTTCACCTCTGACACGATGCCCCACGGGTACGACGTTGTCGCGCGACTTTGAGGTCACGTCGCCGGGGTGAGCGCCAGGTCTTCATCCGGCGCGTTCTCATTCGGCGCGGGGGCCGTCGTCGGTGAGGCGGGCATGGTCCGCAGCCGGCGTACGGCCGAGAGCAGGACGGCGACGGTGGCGAACGGGATCGCGACGGCCGCGACGGTGACGGTGGTGTGCAGGTCGGTCGCGCTGGCGAGGAGCCCGCCGGCGGCGGCGCCCAGCGGCATGGTCCCCCAGATGAGGAACCGGTTGGTGGCGTTCATCCGGGCCAGCATGGGCCCGGGGGTGGTCGTCTGGCGCAGGCTCACCGCGTCGACGTTCCAGATGCCCTGCCCGGCGGCCGCCAGCATGAACCCGGCGATCAGCCACGGCAGCGGGCGGGCGTGCGGTGCGGCTGCGGCCAGCAGGTACGCCCCGTGCAGGAGTGCGCCCAGCGCGATCGTCGGCCCGAGCCCGATCCGCCGGTTGAGCCAGGGTACGAGCAGGGATCCGCCCAGGTAACCGAGGTTCGCCACGCCCAGGACGACGCCCACGGCCGATGCGGGCAGGTGTAGTTGGCGCACCGCGTACGTGATGAACGCGGCCATCAGCGCCTGCGTCCAGAAGTTCATCCACCCCGCCGCGATCGCGAGTGGACGGATGTAGCGGTGGGTGAGGCAGAACCGGATGCCGGCGCGAATCTGGGCCAGCAGCGGTTCCCGGGTGCCGGTGGGAGCCGCTGCCGGCAGGGCCGGCAGCCCGCGCAGCAGCAGCGCCGACAGCAGGTAGCTGGCCGCGTCGACGATCAGCGCGATCGGCGCGGTGACGGCCTGGACCAGCGCGCCGCCGAGAGCCGGGCCACCGGTCTCCGCCACCGCGCGGGTGGACTCCAGCTTGACGTTGGCGGCGGCGATGTGCGCCGGCCGGACCAGCGCCGGCAGTACCGACAGTGACGCCACGTCGAACGGCACGCTGAGCGCTCCGATGCCGGCGGCCACCACGAACAGGTGGGCGAGCGTGAGGGCGCCCGCGGCGAAGGCCAGCGGGACGCTGATCAGCAGGGCCGCGCGGGCCAGGTCGGCGACGACCATGAGCCGGCGTGGCCGGCAGCGGTCGACGATGGCCCCGGCCGGCAGGCCCAGCAGCAGGAACGGTGCGGTGCCGGCCGCCGCGAGCGCCGCGACCTGCGCCGGCGACGCGTGCAGCACGGTGAGTGCGGTCAGCGGCAGGGCGAGCATCGTGACCTGGGTGCCGAGCAGGCTCACCCCGACCGATCCCCACAACCGGCGCACGTGCCGGCTCTCGGCTGGAATCTGTGGATCCTGCACGACCCCTCCTGCCGCCTGTGACGCCGCCGTCGGCGCAACATTGACACCGTAGATGGACAATTACATGGTGTCAATTAGAACTTGAACGGGTTCAATAAACGTGAGATGATCGTCGCCATGGCGCGGTCGCGTAAAGAATCGAGTACGGAGCAGGCGGGTGCTCCGGCTGCGGGCGCTTGGCGTCCGCGCCCGCTTTCGGGGGACCGCCCCACGTACCAGGCGCTCGCCGACGCCATCGCCGCCGACATCGCCCACGGCCGACTCGGCCCCGGCGACCGGCTGCCGACCCACCGCGCGCTCGCTCGTACGCTGGGCGTCACCGTCGGCACCGTCGCGCGCGGCTACGCCGAGGCCGAGCGACGCGGGCTGGTCGGCGGCGAGGTCGGCCGGGGTACGTTCATCCGCTCCGGCTTCGGGGTCAGCCCCACGGCGGGCGACGAGTTGGTCGACCTCGCGAGCCTGCACCCCCCGGCGGGAAAAATTGACACCATTGCGCTGCTGTCGGAGACGCTCAATGCTGTCGCTGCCGACCCGTCCGCTCTGCGGACCGTCATCGACACCGAGCGCGGTAACGACGCGCCAGCGCACCGGCAGGCGGCAGCGGACTGGCTGGCGCACGGAGCGTTCCGGCCGGACGCCGACCAACTGACGCTCACGGCCGGTGGTCAGCATGCGCTCGTCGCCGCGCTCAGCGCGCTCGTCGCGCCCGGCACGGCCGTCGCCACGACCGCCCTGACCAATCCGGGGCTGCTCGCTGCGGCCCGCCAGTTGCGGCTACCGGTCGTCGCGGTCGCGGCCGACGGCGCCGGGATGACCCCGGACGCCCTGGCCGACGCCTGTGCCGGCGGCGCCGTCTCCGTCGTACATCTGCAGTCCACACTGGACAACCCGACCGGCCGCGTCGTGCCCGCGGCGCGCCGGGCGGCGCTGGCCGAGGTGTGTGCCCGCGCCGGAGTGTGGGTGATCGAGGACGACCCGCTCGGCGCGCTGGTCGCCGATCGTCCCGATCCCGTGGCGGCGCTGCTGCCGGAGCGCACCTGTCATGTGGCCAGCGCGGCGAAGGTGCTCAGTCTGGGGCTGCGCGTCGGGCTGCTCACCACCCCACCGGCGGCTCGCGCGCGACTGGTCGCCGCGGTCCGCGCCACCGCCTGGCTTGCGGCCCCGTTGCTGGGCGAGGTGTTCGCGCGCTGGGTCGACGAGGGCACGGCGGCGCGGATCGTCGCCGCCCGGGCGGCCGCCGCCATCGAGCGTCGAGCGCTCGCCGCGGACCTGCTCTCCACGTACGAGATCGTGGCCGCACCGCAGGCGCCGCACCTCTGGCTCCCGCTGCCCGAGCCGTGGACCGCGGGGCAGGTGGTCGCCGCGGCCCGCCAGGTCGGGGTACTGATCTCGCCGGGTGACGACTACGCGGTCAGCCGCGCCACGTCGGCGCACGGCGTCCGTATCGGGCTCAACGCCGAGGTCGACGACGACCGGCTGCGCAGGGCTCTGCTGGATCTGGTCGCGCTGCTTGTGGCGGGGCCGTTGCCGGGAGGATTGAGCTAGTCGACCGGGCGGCCGGTCGGCCGCCGGCGCTTCACCCGTACGGAGATCACCAGCGCCACGAGGAGGCCGACCAGCCAGCAGGCCTGGACCACGAACGGCTCGACCTGCGGGGCGCCGCGGAAGTACGCGAGATTGTGGAGGATGGCGACCGCCGCGCCGGACGGCATGAAGCGGCCGACGAAGGCGTAGATCCTCGGCAGCAGGGGTGGGGCGACCGCGCCTCCCGACCACGCGTTGCCGAAGGCGATGAACATCAGCCAGGTCGGGATGATCGCCCAGCGTCCGAACAGAACGAGCATGGTCGAGTTGAACAGTGCGGCCACGGTGATCTGGGTGGCGATCCCGGCCCAGATCGCGGGGAGCGGCGCGGGCAGGGCGTGCAGGAGGGGGCCCGTGACCAGGGCGAGCGCCAGTCCGCCGCCGGCTGCGAGCACGCCGATGGACGCGAGCCAGGCGCGCAGCGACAGCCCCGGCGCGTGCTGGCGTAGCTGGAACATCGTGACGAACCCCAGAACCGTCGCCGCGATGGCCACGTAGAAGGAGTTCAGCCCGAGTGGGTCGTTGGGCGGCAGCGGGCGTACGTCGACGATGCGCAGGGGAGGTGCCGATTCCGGTGCTAGCTGCTCGTTGACCCGCTCGGCCGCCCGCTCCAGGACCAGAGCGAGCGAGGCGCCGGAGGCGCTGGCGATGAGCAGTTGCGGGCGGCCGGGGCCCAGCACGAGCGCGGCGGAGATCTGCTGCCGTCCGATCGCGGCCGCGGCGGCCGGCGCGGACGGGTAGGGGTGGAAGGCGAGCCCGCCGCCCGTCGCTTCCTGGAGCGTCTCGATGAGCGCGGGGTGCGCCGCCGGCTCACCGACGAGCCCGGTCGGTACGCGGCGGGGCTCCGGCCGGCCGAGCGCGATGGTGTAGGAGGCGACGAACGTCGACGCCATCACCGTACCGATCGTGATGATGACGAGCGCGACTCGGTAGGCCGTGCGGGCCGGCTGCTCCGGCATTCAACGCGCATGCCCGCCAGGGTGCCGAACATGCCGGTGAAGATCACGCAAAGGAGTGAGGTGATCTCCCAGTGTGACCGTCGTCCGCCCGGAGGGCGTTGCAACCCAGCGGAAACCGGTCGGCACCGGAATTCACGTGCAAAACCCACAATTCTGAGCCAGTGAGCAAGGTGACCGGACGACTGTGGCAGGCGTGGCTTGTGGCCGGGCTGTTGGCGGTCGGAGGTTACTTCCTCTTGCCCACCCACCATTGGTCCGCCGGCATCGTGTACTACGGCGTCGGGCTGGCGTCCGCCGCCGCGATCATGGTCGGCGTCCGCCGCTACCGTCCGTCCCGGCAGCGCATCTGGTACTGCCTGGCCGCAGGCCAGGTGATCTGGGTGCTCGGCGACGTCACGTTCGCGGTCTACCGCTATGTGCTCAACCGCGATCTGGTTCCGTCGCCAGGGGACATCCTGTACCTCGCCGGGTATCCGGTGCTGCTGACCGGGCTTGTCGCGCTGCTCCGAGGCCGCACCTCCGGGCGTGACCGCGCCGGAATGATCGACTCCTGGATCATCGCCACCGGACTGGGCCTGCTGTCCTGGTCCTTCCTGATGCGGCCGATCGTCCAGGACGCCTCGCTGCCCGTACTCGCGCGGATCGTCTCGCTCGCCTACCCGGCCCTCGATCTCGTGATGCTCGCCATGATCGCGAGGCTGTTGTTCGGACCGGGCGCGCGTACCCCGAGCTACCGGTTCCTGATGGCCGCGGTGCTGGTGCTGACCGGCTCCGACATCACCGTGGCGGTGCTCACCGCGTTCTCCAGCTACACCGGTGGGCCGGTCGAGGGCGGCTGGCTGCTGGCCTACATCATGTGGGGCGCCACCGCGCTGCACCCGTCCATGCGCACGCTCTCGGAACCGGCTCCGGATCACGCTGCCAGGCTGACCCGTGGCCGGCTCACGATGCTCGCCGCCACCTCGCTGCTCGCCCCCGCGCTGCTGTTCACTCAGGGCCTGCGCGATCCGGCCCGGATCGACTGGGCCGCGATCGGCCTCGGCGCCGTGATCCTGTTCCTCCTCGTGTTGGCCCGCATGGCCGGGCTCGTGTCGCAGGTCCAGGATCAGGCCACCCGCGACGAGCTGACCCGGCTCGGTAACCGGCGGCTGCTGGACCGGCACATGACGGAGGCGCTGTGCCGCTTCGCCCCGGAGACCGTGCACCTGGCGCTCATCGACCTCGACGACTTCAAAAAGGTCAACGACCGGCTCGGATACCACATCGGTGACTACCTGCTCACCTCCGTGGCGGCTCGGCTCACCGAGAGCGCCGAACCCGGCACCCTCCTGGTACGCCTCGGCGGTGACGAGTTCGCGATGCTGTTCGCGCCGGCGTCGACGGCAGAGGCGGACGCCGCGGTGCGGCGGGTGGCGGAGCGGCTGCGGCTACCGCTGCCGGCCGGCGAGCACGAGCTGTTGATGCGAGCCAGCATCGGCCTCACCGACGCGACCGGCGCGCAGGAGCCTCGCGAACTGCTCCGGCGGGCCGACGTGGCGATGTACGCCGCGAAGGACCGGGGCAAGCAGTGCATGGCGCGGTACGAGCCCGACATGGACCTCCACTCGATCGAGGAGGCCCGCCTCGGTGCGCAGTTGCGGCACGCCATCGACGCCGGCGAGATGCGCCTCGTCTACCAGCCGATCGTGGAGCTTCCCCACGGCCGCATCGTCGGCGTCGAGGCGCTGGTCCGATGGCAGCATCCCCAGCACGGTGTCGTGTCGCCGGGTCTTTTCGTGCCGGTCGCCGAGCGCAACGGCCTCATCGTCCCCCTCGGCGAGTGGATCCTGCGCGAGGCGTGCCGGCAGGCGGCCCGCTGGCGGGACCTCCCGGGCACGCGCAGCCTGCGCAAGATTTCGGTCAACGTCTCCGCCCGCCAGTTGCGGGAACCGGACTTCGCCGCCACCGTCGCGGGGATCCTGCACGAAACCGGGTTGGAGCCGCACCGGCTCGTCGTGGAGGTGACCGAGACGGCGGTCTTCGACGGAGGGGCGGCCCTGGACTCGGTGTGGGCTCTGCACCGGCTCGGCGTCTCGATCGCACTGGACGACTTCGGTACCGGACACTCCTCCCTGGGGCTGCTCCGCACCTGCCCGGCGGACATCCTGAAGGTCGACAAGAGCTTCGTCGACGAGGTCACCGCGGGCGATCAGGACGTCATCGCCGCGGCGCTGATCCAGATAGCCAGCGGCCTGCACCTCCAGGCCACGGCAGAGGGTGTGGAGACCGCGGACCAGGCAGAGCACCTGCACCGCCTCGGGTACCGCTTCGCGCAGGGGTACCACTTCGGCCGTCCCATGGCCGCCGAGAACATCACCGAACTGCTGCAGGCGGCGTCGAAAGCGGCTGTACCCTCCTGACTCCGGAGTCGTGGTTACGGAATCTCGGTGACCTTGGATGCCGGCGCGTTGTCCACCCACGACACCTCCACCTTGGAGGCTCGGTTGATCATGCTGAAGCTGACGCCGAGCGGATCGCTGCCGGCGGGGGTCACGTTCATGACGTACCCGGGGCGCGGGGCCGCGGAAACCAGTTCCACGGTGCCGTGAGCGGCCCGGATGGTCGCGTCCCCGCCGGTCAGCCGGAACGTGCGCACGTACTGCCCGCTGCCGGTCATTGTCCACCCCTCCGGTACGGGTACGGGCGGCGAGGCGGCCGAACTGGGCGGGGCTGGTCGCGTAGCCGGGCGGGGTGACCGGGAAGCGGGCGTGCCGGGGCTCGGTCCGGCGCTCCGCGTACTCGGCGCGGGGCTCGCGGGCAGTCGGAGGGCCGGGGTCTGGCGGGGCGTCTTCGACCCGGCGGCGGGGAACGCGACCAGGCGCTCCGGAACGGCCGCGTCCAGAACCGGGCGTACGCCGTACCACGTCACGCCGATCCCCACGCCGGTCGCCACGACCCACGTAGCGACGGCTTTCGCTGTTTTGGTCCGGCCGCGCATGGCCGCCATCCTCGCATCTCGGTACGGTGCCGTGCATGCCCACGGTGTTACTGGTCGAGGACGACAGCATGATCCGCAGCGCGCTGGTCAAGGCGCTCGCGAACGCGGGCCATGTGGTCAGCGCGGTTGGTACCGCCATGGATGCGCTGCGTGAGGTAGCGGTACGCCCCCCGGACGTGGTCGTACTCGACCTGGGGTTGCCGGACGTGGACGGTGCCTCAGCGCTGCGGATGATGCGCGGCGACAGCGACGTGCCCATCATCGTCGCGACCGCGCGGACCGGCGAGAACAACATCATCCGGCTGCTGAACGCCGGTGCCGACGACTACCTCACCAAGCCGTTCTCCGGCGAGCATCTACTGGCCCGGATCTCGGCGGTGCTGCGCCGGCGGGGCAGTCTTGTGGGCGCGCCCGCCGCGATCGAGGTCGGTCCGCTCCGGATCGACCTGACCCGCCGCGCGGCGGTCCTGGACGGGAAGCCGCTCGACCTCAACCGCAAGGAATTCGACCTGCTGGCCTACCTGGCCGCACGGCGGGACCAACTGGTCACGCGCCAGGAGCTGGTTGAGGAGGTCTGGCGGCAGCCGTACCGGGGATCGGAGCAGACGGTCGACGTCCACATCTCGTGGCTGCGCCGCAAGCTCGGGGAGACCGCCGCCAAGCCCCGTTTCCTGCGCGTGCTCCGGGGCGTGGGGATCATGCTGGTGGATCCCACATGAGATGGGCGCTCATCCGGGTGGCGCTGGCCACGACCTCCATGGTCTCCCTGGCGTTTCTCGTACCGCTGTGGATGCTGGTCGACCAGATAGCTCCGGAGCGCGCCCTCGCCGACGCCCGGCAGCAGGCATCCGCCATGGTGGCTGCGCTGACGGTCACCGATGACCGGGTCGAGTTGGCGGAGGCCGCGGCGAGTACCGAAGCCGGCGCCGCCGGCCGGCTGGCACTGCACCCGTCGGAGGGCTCGCCGGTGGGGACGGCCCACGCGAGCCCGGGTGACGTGGCCATGGTGGCCCAGGGCCGGCACGCGACGGTCCGGGATGTCCCGGGCGGCGTCGCGTACCTGCAGCCCGTCGCGGTCCACGAGGGTCGCATCGCCGTGATCGAGGTCTTCCTTCCGCAGGCCGCTCTTCGCCGGGGCGTCCACAATGCGTGGCTGGCGCTCAGCGCGGTGGCACTGGGCCTGGTTGCCGGTTCAGTGCTGGTCGCGGATCGGCTCGGCGCGCGGATCGTCGCCGCCACCCGGAATCTCGCCGTCGCGACCCGCCGGCTGGGCCGGGATGACCTCGCGGTACGGGTCAGCCCGGACGGCCCGCCGGAGCTGGCCGAGGTGGGGCGGTCGTTCAACGCGATGGCGGACCGGATGGTCGGCCTGCTGCGCGCCGAGCGGGAACTCGCGGCGGACCTGTCGCACCGGCTCCGGACGCCGTTGACCGCGCTGCGGCTGGAGTTGGAGACGGGTGGCGAGCGGCCGGACGTGCAGCGGTTGCGCCAGGTGGTGGAGATGCTCTCCGATGAGGTCGACGGCATCATCCGGACGGCGCTGGAGCCGCTGTCGGAGCGTGCCGCCGAACGGTGTGACCTGACCGAGGTGCTCGCTGACCGGTTGGCGTTCTGGTCGGTGCTCGCCGAGGACCACGGCCGCGCGTGGACCGTGCTCGGCGACGCGACGCCGCTGTGGGTACCGGTGCCGAGGGACGAGGCGGAGGCGGCGGTCGACGCGTTGATCGGCAACGTCTTCCATCACACGCCGGAGGGCACGGCCTTCCGCGCGGGGGTGATCGGCTCGACCCTTGTCGTGGAGGACGACGGCCCGGGCATCGACGACCCGGATCGGGCGTTGCAGCGGGGGGCCAGTTCGGGCGGGTCGACGGGGCTGGGGCTGGACATCGTCCGGAGGTTGGCCACGACGTGCGGCGGTCATGTCGTGGTGGCACGGGGCCGGTACGGGGGCGCCCGCATCGAGGTGCACATTAAATCAACCTCCGACGATTCCTAAACAGACCTTAAATGATCTTGAATTCAATATTGGTGCCCATAACTTCTTTCGCATGAAGTCCAGAGTCGTCCTGGCCATCGTGGGTGCCGCGGCGCTCCTTGCCGCCAGCGGCGTCGCCGTCCGGCTCCTGTCGGCGGACCGGGCTCCGGTCTTCACGGCCGAGTACGCGCAGACGGCGATCTGGGAAAGCGGGTTCATCGGGACCTTCACCATCAGCAATCCGTCGAACCGGGGCGCCTCGGACTGGACCATCTCGTTCGACTTCCCCCGCGACGCCACGTTCGCGGGCGTATGGAACGGTGAGCTGTACGCGTCCAAGGCCACGTACGTCATCAAGCCCATCGCTTCGACCAGGACCGTCGGGGCGCACCGCTCGATCACGGTCGGCCTCACCGCGGTCGCCGGACGTCCCGTTCTGCCCCGCAACTGCGCCATCAACGGCAAGCCCTGCAAGTTCGTCGCCACAGCGGCCGCGTTGGCTCCCGCACGGGTCGGCGCGACCGAGGGGTTCGGCGTCGCGTCACCGGGCGCGCCGGGCGTGCCGGGACCGGCGGCGAACGCGCCCGGACGTTCGGGTACGCGCCACGCCACGGTCCAGGCGGCCCCGCCGCGTACGACGACCTTCGCGCCGTCGGTCAACGTGACCAACCCCGACCGGCCGTCCCTGTCGGCGATCGCCGACGTCAGCGGCGCGCGGACGCTCACCATGGTCTCTGCCCTTCCGTCTACCGGCGGCCGCTGTGACCTGAAGTGGGGCGGCGCGGTCGAACCGCAGGCGTACGCCAAAGAGATCGCCGAAGCGACGAACTCCGGTATCGCGCTGATCGCCTCGATCGGCGCCGCGAACGGGCTGGACCTCGCCCGCGCCTGCGGCAGCGTCGCCGCCCTCGAGTCGCAGGTCCAGAAGCTTCTCGACCTCGGCGTACGGTCGGTCGACTTCACCATCGGAAGCGCATCGCTGGCCGACGGAGCGGTCAACACCAGGCTCGCCCAGGCGGTCGTCGGGCTCAAGGCGCGGTACCCGGGGCTTCGCATCTCGTACAGTCTGCCCGCGGCCGGGTCCGGCGGCTCGCCCATCCGTGCGGAGTCGGTAACCGGGCCGCTGGTGGCGGCGAGGCGCGCTGGTGCTGTCATCGATCGGGTCAACGTCCTGCCGGTCGACGTCACCGCGCCGCTCGACGTGCTGAAGCCCCTTCTCGGCCGCGTCGGGAGCGCCGGGATGGTCGACGACCTGCTCACTGCGGCTACCGGGGTTCACGACCAGCTCATGAAGATCCAGGGGGTGAACGCCGCGACGGCCTGGCGGAGCCTCGGCATCATCCCGGCCATCGGCACCGACGACCTGGCCACCAAGTCGTCACAGCTGGCCGATCTCGTGGGTAGGCTGGCCGACTTCGCCCAGTCGAAGGAGCTGGGGTTGATCGGTCTCGTTCCCCTCAACACCGGCCAGGCCTGCCTCGGCGGGGTCGTCGGCCAACTGCTCGCGCTGCCGGCGATACCGCTGCTGAGCTGCATTAACCCGGCCGCACTGCCTGGCTTCTTCGCGATCGCCGACAGCTTCAACCGCGCACTGCGATGAGGGAACCGACAAGGGAAACGCAGCACCAGGGGGGATAGGACACCCGGTGCCCCGCCCGTTCCTCCTCCCAGGCGGGGCGCCGGGGAAGCTCCGATCGGCAGAGCTTATTGGCTCGGGGGGTTGGTGGGGCCGCCTTCTTACGGAGGCGGCCCCACTGTGTGGTCAGGACTGCCTTCGTGCCATTCCGCGCCTGTGTCCACCGGGGGTGGACTGATCGACAGCAGCGCCCGGATCGGCTCGCATTCGAGATCCTGTGGCGTACGGATTCTCAGCCGTCGCCGATCGTGCGGTCACGACCGGCGCGTTTTGCTGTGTAGAGGTTGTGGTCAGCCCGCCGGAGCAGAGCGGACTGGCTGGAGCCCGTGGTCGGGACCGTTGTGACGCCGATGCTGACGGTCACCGGAAGGTCTCCGGTCACCGGGAACCAGGCGTGCGAGCGGATCGCCACCCGCAGCTTCTCCAGCCGCGCGACCGCCTCCATACCGTCGATGCCGGGAAGCACCAGGAGAAACTCCTCGCCCCCCAGTCGGGCGGCGAACGCGTCGCTCGCACCGGCCTCGCCGGGGCTGAACAGCTCGTCCACGCTGGCCGTGAGCAGGTCGGTGAACTGCCTCAGCACCTGGTCCCCGGCATCGTGCGAGCAGGTGTCGTTGATCCGTTTGAAATGGTCGATGTCGATCAGGGCAACCGACAGCGGCGTCCCCGCGTCCGCCGCCTTTCGCAGCAGCACGGGCAGTTGCCCGTCGACGAACCGCCGGTTGTACAGGCCGGTCAGCGGGTCCCGCAGCGCGAGGTTGCGGTAGTGCCGGCTGGAGCGGCGCGCTTCGTCAGCCTCGAACACCGCCTGCAGGATCCGCGCCCGGGCGTCGCGCTCCGCGCTGAACACCGCGATCGCCTCGGCGTGGAAGACCTTGTACTGCGCGTACGCGTCCTCGAAGCAGCCGAGCGCCGCGTACAGTTCGGCCCGTTCGCCCCACGTGCGCATCCTGATCCCGTGCAGGTCGGACCGGTCGCACAGCCGCAGGCACTCGTCGAGCGTCGCCCGGGCGCGGTCGGTAGCGCCCCGCAGGCGCTGGACCTCGGCCAGGGTGAGCAGGCACTCCGCGTACCCGTCGACCTCGGTGGCCGCCAGTACCTCGCGCGCGGATATCGCCACCCGCAGCGTCTGTTCGGCCTCGGCGTAGTGGCCCAGTCGCATCTGGGCGCGGGCCAGCGTGTCGAGGCTGAGCGAGTCCAGGGCGATCCCGGCTGCTGCGGCCAGGGTCGCCATCCGTTCGGCGGTCGCGAGCGCCCGCACCGGCTCGCCGGCCTCGTGCTCCATGTACGCCAGGTTGCTGAGTACCAGCAACTGCAGCGGTATATCCCCGACGGCTACGCCGATGCGCTCGGCCTCGGCGTAGCGCTGCCGGGCCTCGTCGTACGACGCGGTGTGGGCCAGCGCGCCGGCAAGGGTGGCGAGGTGGTACGCCCGAACCAGCGCGGGCGCGGTGTCGTCGAGGAACTCGACGCTGCGAACGGCGTGCTCCAACGCGGCGTGCGGGTCACCCACTTGGCGGAAGAAGGTCGCCAGCAGTCGGTGGCTGCGGGCGAGCAGGTATCGGTGGTTGTGCTCGGCGGCCCACCGGTGCACGTCGTGGAGGATGCGGCCGCTCTCCGCGGTCTCACCGCGGCGCCCGCGCACCGCCGCCTGGATGAGCCGGGCCCGCAGTTGGAGATCCACGGCCGACGCGGCGAGGGCCTCCTCTTCGAGCCGTACGGCGCGATCGAAGGCGCCCTCAAGCTGCTGCGATCCCAGTACCTCGATCGCGTCGAGTTCGGAGGCGAGTTCGGCGACCGTGCGCACCGTCTCGTGCCGCGCTGTCCGGGTCTGCGCTGTCCGGGTCTTTCCTGGCTGGCTGACTCGAGTAACGCCATCCTCCGGAGCGGCTACTTCGGTCAGCGGCGATCCGAACACGGCCGGCGACGAGTCGTCGACCCATGTCGCGTCCAGAACGGTGAACTCAAGCACGCTGTCACCTTGGCATCACAGATTGTTGCGCCGGCAGCTATCCAGTGTGGATGTGACGCTCTGCACACGTAACGCGTACGCACTGTCGAAGTTGAGGTAGTGGGGAAGCCGAACGGTTGACCGTTCCGATGCCTTATCGGCTGAGTGCCGCCACGTCGTTTGAGCCGGCGACTCGGGGTAGGGGCGATGCATGGGCGGCGGCGCGGTTGCTCTGCAGTACCACCGCGACACCAGCTTCGGCCCGCAGCGGTGGCCGCGGCCCGGTGTCCCCGAGTTCGTCCCGATGGATCCGCGCAATCAGCCCCGGCCGTTCAAGCGCTATCCGCAGGCGAGGCTGCACGACCTCCCGGAATTCCTGCCCCCGCGGGGAGCACCGGCAACCGATGCGCTGTCGGGCGGCGTGTCGCTCACCGAGCCGGAACTGGACATCGAGATGCTGGCCCGGCTGCTGTACTTCTCCGCCGGCGTCACGCGCTTCGCCGGCCCGCCGGAGCAGCCCACCTGGTTCCGGGCCGCACCTTCGGCGGGGAACCTCCACCCGCTGGAGGTGTACGTGGTCGCCGGCGCCATGCCCGGGCTGGACCCGGGCCTGTACCACTTCGCGCCGGACGTGTTCGGGCTGGAGGAGCTTGCGCGTGGGGAGTGCCGGCCGGCCCTGGCCGACGCAGCGGCGGCGCCCCAGGTCGAGGTCAGCCCGTTCGCCCTCGTCCTCACCGGCATCCCCTGGCGGACCGCGTGGAAGTACGGTGAGCGCGGACTGCGCCACGTGTACTGGGACGCGGGCGCGGTGCTGGCCAACCTCTTGGCGGTCGCGGAAGGCTACGGGATACCGGCGCGCGTCCTGCTCGGGTTCGTTGACACCGTACTGAGCCAACAGCTGGGGATCGACGGCGTGGAGGAGTTCCCGGTCGCGGTGGTCACCGTCGGTACGCCCCGCGACGTGCTGACGCCCGTTGAGTGCCAGTCGGCCGGCCTCGCCCCGACTCCGCTGTCCCCGATGCCGATCAACTTCCCGCTGATCGTCCAGGCTCAACAGGCGGGCAACCTGGCCAATGCCTATGAGGTGGCGACCTGGCGCGAGGCGGAGCGCCCCGGGCTGCCCACCGCCGCGGACGTGGTGGAGCCACCGTCCGGCAGCCGGCCCGAACCGATCGAGGCGGTGATCCTGCGGCGCGGCTCGACCCGCCGGATGCGGCACGGCGTCGTGCCCACCGAGTTGCTGACCTGGGGGATGGCCGTGGCCACCCGACACGTGCCCGCCGACGCCATTGCGGCCGGGACGTCCCTGCTCGCCCACGAACTCGCGGTGCACTGCGTGCGAGGCCTGGCACCCGGGCTGTACCACTGGGTGAACGGCGTGCCGGCGCCGTACCGGTCTGGATCGGAGGACGTCGTACGGCAGCTGAGCCAGCGGATGTGCCTGGACCAGGAGCTCGCGGCGGACTCCGCGTACACCGATTTCGCCTGCGCGGACCTGGATCTGGTGGTCGGCGGCTACGGCGACCGCGGGTACCGCGTCGCCCAGTTCGAGGCCGGCGTGGCCGCGGAGCGCCTGCAGTTGGCGGCGTTCGCCCTCGACCATGGCGGCACCGGGCTGACCTTCTCCGACGAGGAGGTGTCGGCGGTGTTCGGCACCAAGGCGGCCTGCATGCTCGCCGTCGCAATTGGAGTTCCGGCGTACCGGGCGCTGCCGGGCGGCCCGCCCAGGCGTCCGACGCAGCTCGCGGGGTGAGGTGGGGACACCGGGCTCAGCGACGCACGTCGGCCGGGCCTGAGTTCAGCGGCAGCCCGGCCTCCTGCCAGGCCTCTATGCCGCCGATCATGTCGGTCGCGCGCCACAGCCCGATGGCGCGCAGGCTCGCCGCGGCAAGGCTTGAGCTGTACCCCTGCCGGCAGACGACCACAACCTCCAGGTCGTGGTCTGTCGCCTCGGGAATCCGCGCGTCGCTCAAGGGGTCCAACCGCCATTCGAGGACCGTGCGGTCGATCACCAGCGCACCGGGTAACTCGCCCTGCTCCCGTCGCTGGGTCTCCGTCCGGGTGTCGATGACCAGCGCGCCCCGGCGCCGCGCCGCCTCCGTCTCCGCTGGAGTGAGCCGTCGTATGCCGGCCCGTGCCTTGGCGAGGACATCGTCAACTCCAGCGCGTTGCATCACCGTCACCCCGATATATTGCGCGGATTTTCGAGAACCAAACGCGAAGCGCCTCACCGCTGGCGGTGAGGCGCTTCTTCGGTGGGTGGTTGCCGGGACTACCGGCTACTCAGGAACCGCAACCAGAGTCCAGCGGCGAGCGCGGCAGCGGCGGCGATCGACACCAGGTAGTAGGGCGTGGGGGTGGCGGGCATGACAGAGCTGAGCGTGTTCAGAGCGCTAGACACGGGAATCGGCTCCGAAAGATTGGTACGGGCGGAGACACGTCGATCGTATGGGCCTGAAGGCGATTCCGGTCAGGTGGAAGCTCATCCGCACCGACGCCGCAACGAAATTGCCACCGTGGACAAGGCCCGTTTCAGCGGTTAATTCCGGGTCGAGCGGGCACAGAGTTGGGCTACCGGAAAGTAATCCGGAAGGGCTCGCCATGTACCTCACGCCCAGGGAACTGGAGAAGCTCCAGATCCTCTCCATGGCGCAGATCGCGTACGCGCGTAAGGCGAGGGGGCTGAAGCTCAACTACCCGGAGGCGGTCTCGATCATCGCGGCTGCCGCGCTGGAGGGGGCGCGTGAGGGTAAGACCCTCGAGGAGGCCATGGCGGACGCCCGGACGGTACTGACGAAGGCCGACGTGATGGAGGGTGTACCCGAGCTTGCGCGGTTCGTCCAGGTGGAAGCGGTCTTCACCGACGGCACCCGACTCGTGACGGTGCACGGCCCCATCCAGTAAGGGTTCGTCATGCCCGAAACCCCAGCTGAAGCTGTCCCCAAGTTCGGGAAGAGACCCGAGGGAATCCCACCAGGCGGGTACGTCCTCGCCGCCGAGCCGTTGGAGCTCAACGCCGGCCGGGAGGCCGTCACGATCGAGGTCACCAACACCGGTGACCGCCCGATCCAGGTCGGCTCCCACTACCACTTCTTCGAGGTCAACCGGCTGCTCGCGTTCGACCGCGAGGCCGCGTTCGGCATGCGCCTCGACATTCCGGCGGCGACCTCCGTACGGTTCGAGCCCGGCGACCGGAAGACCGTCGGGCTGGTTCGGTACGCCGGCAGACAGCGGGTGTACGGCTTCAACGGCCTGGTGCAGGGCTGGACGGGTACCGGTCCGAAGCCCGGATACCAGCCCCACAAGCCCGAGGCCATCGCTCGGGCCGCGTTCCGTGGGTTCCTGATGATCCCGCGCGATCACGACGCCGAAAAGAGCGGCTGATGAACCGGATTTCACGACGGGAGTACGTGGGTCTGTACGGCCCGACGGTCGGCGACAAGATCCGGCTGGGGGACACCGATCTCTACGTCGAGATCGAGCAGGACCTGCGCACGCTGGGCGACGAGGCGCTGTTCGGCGGTACGAAGACCATCCGGGACGGTATGGGAGCGCACAACCAGATCACCTCGTCCGGAGGCGCCCTCGACCTGGTCATCACGAACGTGACCGTGGTCGACCCGGTCCTCGGGGTGGTCAAGGGCGATGTGGGGGTCAAGGACGGGCGGATCGCCGGGGTCGGCAAGGCCGGAAACCCGAGCACGATGGCGGGGGTCACGCCCGGCCTGGTGATCGGTACGGCGACGGACGCGATCTCCGGCGAGCATCAGATCCTCACCCCGGGCGGCATCGACAGCCATGTGCACTACATCTGCCCGCAGCAGGTCGAGCACGCGCTCAGCAACGGCATCACCACGTTCATCGGCGGTGGGATCGGGCCGACCGACGGCAGCAAGGCGACCACCGTCACCCCCGGCGTGTGGAACGCGGAGCTGATGCTGCGCGCGGTCGAGGGGTGGCCGGTCAACGTCGGTCTCCTCGGCAAGGGCAACTGCGCCGGCCGGGCGCCGCTGGAAGAGCAGCTTGAGGCAGGTGCCGCCGGCTTCAAGATTCATGAGGACTGGGGGTCCACCCCGGACGTGATCCGGGCCGCGCTCAGCGTCGCCGACGACTTCGACGTCCAGGTCGCGATCCACACCGACACGATCAACGAGAGCGGCTACGTCGAGGACTCCGTCGCCGCTTTCGAGGGCAGGACCATCCACACGTACCACACCGAGGGCTCCGGCGGTGGCCACGCCCCGGACATCATCAAGGTGGCCGGCGAGCTGAACGTGCTGCCCAGTTCGACCAACCCGACGCTGCCGTACGGCATCAACTCGCAGGCCGAGCTGTACGACATGATCATCGTCTGCCACAACCTGAACCCGGCCATCCCCTCGGACGTCGCGTTCACCGAGAGCCGGATCCGGGCCGAGACGATCGCAGCCGAGAACGTCCTGCAGGACATCGGCGCAATCTCGATCGTCAGCAGTGACGCGCAGGCCATGGGGCGCGTCGGGGAGAACTGGCTCCGCACGGTGCAGACGGCCGACACGATGAAGGGCGCGCGGGGCAAGCTCCCCGAAGACGCCGAGGGCAACGACAACTTCCGGGTACTGCGCTACGTGGCGAAGCTGACCATCAATCCGGCCATCACGCACGGCATCTCACACGTGCTCGGCTCGATCGAACCCGGCAAGATGGCCGACCTGGTGCTGTGGGACCCGGCGTTCTTCGGGGCCAAGCCCCGGCGGATCATCAAGGGTGGCCTGATCAACTGGTCGGTGATGGGTGACCCCAACGGGTCGCTGCCGACCCCGCAGCCGGTGAAGTACCGGCCGATGTTCGGCGCGTTCGGTGCGGCGCTGCCCGAAACCTGCGTGACGTTCGTGTCCCGGGCGGCGTACGACGCGGGCGTGGCCGAGCGCCTGCAGCTCCGCCGGCTGGTGATGCCGGTCTCCGGTACGCGTGGCCTGAGCAAGCGGTCCATGATCCGAAATGACTGCACGCCCGACATCGATGTCAACCCGGAGACCTACGCCGTCGTCGTCAACGGTGAGCACGCGACTGTGCCGGCGGCCCGGTCGATCTCACTCAACCAGCTCTACTTCTTCAGTTGATGCTTGTTCAATCCGTCATCGGCAACCTCGACGAACCAGTCCGGCTCAACGGGGTAAAGATCGACTACCTGGTGCTCGACCGCTGGGAGGCGCAGAAGAACCGGCTGCGCAAGGCGACCGAGGCCGGCACCGACGTCGCGGTCTCCCTGGACCGGGGCAGTCACCTGCGCGACGGCGACATCCTGTCCTGGGACCGCGACGCCGAGACTGCGATCGTCGCCCGGGTCGACCTCGGCGAGGTGATGGTGGTTGACCTTCCATGGGATGTAGGTACGGCCGTGCAGGTCGGCCACGCGCTGGGCAACCAGCACTGGCCGGTGGTGGTCAACGGAGCGCGAATCTACGTACCCGTCGCCGTAGACCGCGCAGCGATGGACTCGGTGCTGCGTACCCACGCGTTCAGCGGCGTGACGCATCAGTTCGTCCCGGCTGCCGAGGTCATCGCCGAGCTGTCGCCGTCCGAGGCCCGGTACCTCTTCGGCGGAGCCGAACATGATTCGCAGCGGCGGAGCCGAACATGATTGATTTTCTACGCGCGCTGCAGTTCGGCGACTCGATGTTTCCGGTCGGCGCGTTCTCCTTCTCCAACGGACTTGAGCCGGCGATCCAGGAACGGGTGGTCCGCGACCCGCCGACGCTCGCCGAGTTCGTCCGCACGGCGACGCGCCAGTCGGCGACCTGTGACGGCGTCGCCCTCATCGCGGCGCACCGGGGAATCCGCTGCGGCGATCGGGGCCGGGCCGAAACCGCCGACCGGGCGCTCTACGCCCGCAAACCGAACGAAGAGATGCGCGCCATGACCGTACGGATGGGGCGCAAGCTCGCGGACGCCGCAGCGCGGATCAGTGGGTCTATGAACGCGGCCGGGCCGGCGCTCGACTGGTGGCTGCGCGAGATCACCGAGGAGACCACGCCGGGGACCTACCCGGTCGGCCTCGGCCTGGTCTTCGCCGAGCTGGGGGTGGCGGAGCCGTACGCGTTCGCCGTGCACCAGCACGGCGTCGCACTCATGATGTTGAGCGCCGCGCTGCGCCTGATGCCGCTGCACCACCTCGACGGCCAGGCCATCCTGTACGCGGTCGACGAGGCTGTCGCCGACGACTACCGGTACGCGTCGGGGCTGACCCTCGCCGACATGTCGGCCTTCGCGCCGCAGTTGGATGTCCTGGCGGCCACTCACGTGAACGCATACGTGCGGATGTTCATGAACTAGGGGCCGGCATGAAGAAGATCAGCCGGATCGGCATTGGTGGTCCGGTGGGCAGCGGCAAGACGGCGGTCATCGAAGCGATGACGCCGCGACTGGTCGAGCAGGGTCTGAAGATTCTCGTTGTCACGAACGACGTGGTGACGACCGAGGACGCCAAGCACGTGCAGCGCGCCCTCCAGGGCGTCCTGGTGCGGGAGCGCATCGTCGGCGTGGAGACCGGTGCGTGCCCGCACACGGCCGTGCGGGAGGACCCGAGCATGAACCTGGCCGCGGTCGAGGACCTGGAGGCGCGCTTCCCCGATACCGATGTCATTCTGATCGAAAGCGGCGGCGACAACCTGACCCTCACGTTCAGCCCAGCGTTGGTCGACTTTTTCGTGTACGTCATCGACGTCGCCGCCGGCGACAAGATCCCGCGCAAGAACGGGCCGGGCATCACGAGGTCCGACGTCCTGGTGATCAACAAGATCGACCTTGCGCCGTACGTGGGCGCGAGCCTGGACGTCATGGCGAGCGACGCCGCGGACCTGCGGGGTGGGAAGCCGGTCGTCTTCACCAACTGCAAGACGGGGGAAGGCGTCGACGATCTGGTGGCGGTCATCGGCCGGGATGCGCTCTTCGACTTGGACCTGAGCACGTGACCTCGCTGCACGCCGCACCCGAACTGGCCGGCTACCACGACGAGCCGGCGCAGCTGCCCAGTGGGGCGCCGGGCAAGAACGGCCTGCTTCACCTTGGGTTCGCCCGCCGTGATGGGAGGACGGCACTGGTCGGGCTGCGGCGACGGACACCGCTACTCGTACACCAGGCCCTGTACTGGGACGAGGAGTTGCCCGACCTCGCGTGCGTCATCATCATCGACACGGCCGGTGGAATCGTGCAGGGCGACCGTTACGAGCTTGAGATCGAGGTGGCCGAGGGTGCCCGCGCCCACCTGACCACCCAGGCGGCCGCGAAGGTCCAGGAGATGGACGCGAACTACGCGTCGCAGAGCCAGCGCATCGTTCTCCGCGACGGCGCCTACCTCGAGTACGTCCCGGAGCCGATCATCCCGTACCGGCACAGCCGTTTCATCACCCACACCCACGTCTGCCTGCCGGAGAGCGCAACCCTCGTGTACGCGGAAATCCTGATGCCGGGCCGGAAACACCACGGGGAGCTCTTCCGCTACGACCTCTACTCATCTCGGTTGAGCGTGAGCCGGCCGGACGGGACGTTGCTCTTCGCGGAGAAGTTCCTGATCGAGCCGGCGCGCTCCACCCCCGCGCGGTGCGGGGTGCTGGGCGGCTTCCACGTCTTCGGCAACGTCCTGCTGCTCACCGCGCCTGAGCGAGCAGAGCGGGTGCTCGCGCAGGTCCCGGCGGTGGTGGACCGCACGGAAGGGTGGGCTGCGGGCGCGAGCAGGCTGCCGAACGATGCCGGGATCAGCTACCGGATCCTCGGAATGGAGTCCGAGCCCGTACGGGCAATGGTGCGCGACTTCTGGTCGGTCGCCCGGGTCGCGGTCGCCGGCCATCCGGTGCCGGCACGGTTCGCGTGGCGATGATCAGGAGGCACCGAACGCAATGAATATTCAAGAGTCATGGCACCGGGAGGCGTGGCGCCGCGCGGCCGACCGCGATCCGCTGGTTCGCTTCGTCGACGTGAACCTGCGTGGCGCGTCCCAGGTCTTCCTCCAGAACAACCCGCTGACCGGATTGATCATTCTGGTCGCCGTCTGCTGGGGAGCGATCAGCGGGCGGATCCCGCACGTGGCCATCGGTGCGGTCGTGGGGCTCGTGGTGGGCACGGTCACCGCGATGCTGCTCAAAGTACCGAGAACACCGCTCCGTGACGGGCTGTACGGATTCAACCCGCTGCTTACCGGCCTCGCGGTCGCGCTCTTCCTGCGCCCCAGCCCGCTCATGTGGCTCTACCTCGTGATCGGCGCCGCCGCGACGACCGTGGTGACCCTGGCGATCGGGGACGTGCTCAAGACCTGGGACGTTCCGCCGCTCACGTTCCCCTTTGTCCTGACGACCTGGTTCCTGCTGCTCGGCGCCTACCAGTTCGCCAGGATCCGGAGCGGCAACCTCGGTCCGCCATCGTTGCCGCACCCCGTCGACCCCAGAGCGGCCCAGGTACACGTCACCGGGGCGTTCCTGACGCCCAGCATGCTCCGGGACGTCTCGGAGGTGTTCCTGCTCGCCAACTGGGTGACCGGTGCTCTCATCCTGATCGCGCTGGCGGTCAACTCGCTCTGGGCGGCGGGCTTCGCCGTCGGGGGTGCCGTGGTGAGCACGCTGGTCGCGCTGTGGTTCGGCGCGAGCGGCAAGGCGATCTCCACCGGACTGTACGGGTTCAGCGCGGTGCTCACGGCCGTCGCGCTGGGCTGCGTCTTCTACCGACCGTCCTGGCGGGTGGTCCCGTACGCGCTGCTCGGCGTCGTCTTCACCGTCATCGTCCAGGCGGCCTTGAACACGGCTCTGGCACCGGTCGGCGTCGCCGCCCTCACCGCGCCGTTCGTGTTCGCGACCTGGCTCTTCCTCCTGCCCAAACGGGGCCTTACCCCCACGAGGCACCGCGAACTTCCGGAGCACGACGTCGTCGGCAGCGGGGCCGGCAAGGCCCGTTAGGTCGCCGGTCCTGTTAGCCCCTCCGATTGCCGCATGCGCCGGCGGGGTATGACAACCTCGCCCTCGCCGACCACCGGCGGATGTCGATTTCACTCACCTACGCCGACAGCCCGGATACCACCACGCCGCTGCTGGCCGCCCTGCGCGATCTGGCCGAGGCCGCGGGCGATGCTTGCCGGTGTGACTTGCGCGGCCACTTGGCCGGCGATCACAAGGTGCGCCCCGTAGACCGTGGTGCGCCTTAGTCGTCGCCGGGCGGCTCAACGCCGCCTGCCCGCAAGACCTGCCGTACTCGCTCTTTGGTGTAGCCCGTCCTGCGCTGGATCTCCACCGGCCGCATGCCGTTGTGCGCTGCCTCCACCATCGCCGCGTGCAACTCGCCCCGCGCGGCGTCCGCCTGCTCACGCGCCGCATCGACGCGACGCTTGGCAGCCCGCTGTGCCGCATCGATGCCGGATGCGGCCCGTCGGTACTTGCGGACGGCGGCGTCAAGGTCCAGACCTTAACCTCCGCCAAGACGACGAACGACCCTACGGCAAATCGACAGCGTCGGCGAAAGTTTGGAGGTCACGATCCGGGTGGCGGCTCGCCCTCCGGGGGCGTCCGAGCTGCGGCGATGAGGGCCTGCAGGGCGCTCACGTGCGCGTCGAATGCGGCCCGCCCCTGGCGGGTCAACCGCAGATCGGTGGTCCGGCGCCGACCGGTGTTGGTTTTGCGGATCGTGACGTAGGCGGCCTGCTCGAGGGTCGACAGGTGCTTGGACAGGGCGGAGTCGCTGAGGCCCACGCTGTCGCGGATGAAGCCGAACTCCGCCCAGTCGGCGGCGGCCAGCAGGGCCATGATCGACAGTCGGGGCTGCGGATGGATGACCTCGTCGAAGCCGGGGTACACGCCGCTCATCCTCGGCCGACGCGCAGCCGGGCGCGGGTGATGCGCTGGATGCATACAGCGAGGGCGACGAAGGTCAGCGCCATGGCGGCGCCCGCGATCGTGTTGGGTCGGGGAGCGTGAGCGAGTCGGGCCGCTATGAGGACCCCGATGTCGACGACCAGCAGCACACCGATCGCGCCAGCCGCTACCAGCCATACTCCCGGGATCCGCGCTCGCGACCGCACCCTCCTCGACCGTTCCAGGCCCGTGTTGGTCGCGATGAAGAGAACCAGGCCGGCGGCCATGATCGACGCCGAGGTGCTGAAGTCCTGGCTGGCCCCGATCGCCCACAGCCCCGCAGCGGTGCCGACGAGGTACCACCAGGGCAGAGGGGCGGCGTTCGCCGCGTCTACCTGCCGGCGGCGCGCGGCGATGTCTTCCAGCGCCCGGCGCGCGTCTTCGGTATCGGTGCTGCCCACGGTGGTCCCTCTCGTCGCTACGACTTTCCTTAGAGGAAAGTAGACGACGTCTTTCCGAGTTGGCAAGTCGTAATCCAGGTGGATTCTGCGGTGGGTGGACTCCGCGGCCGCGTTTCCCGACCACTTCCAGGCCTTCGTCACCATCGCCTGCGCCCTGATCTGCTACCGCCGACTCATCAAGGTCACCAAATGAGACACGGTCTTATGTGGCCTGTGGTGGTTAGGGCGTCTCCTCCACGAGGTGGGTGAGCGCGTCTGCGAACCGCCAGCAGTCGTGGTACGTCGAGTAGAGCGGCGTCGGCGCGGCTCGCAGAATGTTCGGCTCCCGGGCGTCGGTGATCACTCCGTGTTCGTGGCGCAGGCGCTTGGCGAGTGCGCCAGCGCTGCCGCTGTCGAGGCGCAGCGACAGTTGGCAGCCCCGCCGACGCGGGTCACGTGGGGTGATCACGGTGATCGGCCGGCCCGCGGTGACCAGGTCGAGCAGGCGTTCCAGGTAGCCGGTGAGGCGCTCGCTACGGGCCCGCAGCGCGGGCATGCCGACCTGAGCGAAGATTCCCAGCGAGGTACGGATCGGAGCCATCGCGTAGGTCGGCGGGGTGGACAGCTGCCACGCGTCCGCCCGGGCGAGCGGCCGGTGGACCGGGGTCATCTCGAAACGGGTCGCCGGGTCATTGCCCCACCAGCCCTCGAAGCGCTGGATGGTCGGGTCGTCGAGGTGGCGGGAGTGGACGAACGCGCCGGCAATCGCTCCCGGGCCGGAGTTCAGGTACTTGTAGTTACACCAGGCCGCGAAGTTGACGCCCCAGTCATGGAGGCGCAGCGGCACGTTGCCGGCGGCGTGGGCGAGGTCCCAGCCGACCATCGCGCCGGCGGCCCGGCCGGCTTCGGTGATCGCCGGGATGTCCATCAGCTCGCCGGTGAGGTAGTTGACGCCGCCCAACAGGACGAGGGCGACCCGGTCACCCTCGCGAGCGAGGTAGTCGACGATGTCCTCGGTGCGCAACGTGTCCTCGCCGGGGCGCGGGCGGAGCCGTACCACCGCTTCGTCCGGGTCCAGGCCGTGGAAACGGGCCTGGCTGCGTACCGCGTAGCTGTCCGACGGGAACGCGGTGTCCTCGATGACGATCCGGTTCCGCTCACCCCGCGGCCGGTAGAACGACACCAACAGCAAATGGAGGTTGACCGTCAGGGTGTTCATCACGACGACCTCCTCCGGCAGGGCACCGACCAGTCGCGCCGTGTTCTCGGTCAGCAGCTCCGGGTAGGACACCCACGGTCGGCGGGCCTCGAAGTGCCCCTCGACGCCGAGCCGGGCCCATTCGGCCAGGTCTTCGAGGAGGTCGGGCCCGGTGGCTTTCGGCTGCAGGCCCAGGGAGTTTCCGGCGAGGTAGGCGACCTCGGCGTACCGGCCGCCGTCGGCCGGGGGGACGTGGAAGAGGTCGCGGTGGCCGGGGTCGGCAGCGTCGCGCCGCCGAGCGCCCTCCTCGGTCAGGTCATCCGCCGTGAAAGCTTCCACCATGTGATCTTGCACCGGGAAAGCGTCTTCGGTGAAGCCGTTCTCGTCGACGCTCATCGAACGCACTCCGCTCACATGAAGGTCCGGGCGGACCAGAGCTCAGGGAAGACCACGCGGGACATGCTGCGTTGAAGCCAGGCGGCGCCGGCGGAGCCACCGCTGCCGGCCTTGGCGCCCATGGTCCGCTGTACCGCCCTGAGATGCTGGTAGCGCCAGTCGCCGAACCGCTCGGCGATCTCGGTCAGCGCCTCTCCGAGCATCCGCAGGTGGTTGTCGCAGGTGTCGGACCGGTAGATCTCGACCCAGGCCGCCTCCACCGCCGGGTGCGGTTCGTGCTCCGTACCGAGGTGTCGGTTGAGCAGGTCGCGGGGGATGTCGAAGCCCCGCCGGGCGAGCAGCGCGATCACGTCGTCCCACAGGCTCGGCGCGTGCAGCGCGTCCACCAGCGCGGCGTACACCTCGGTCTGCCGGCGGAAGGGGCGGATGAGCGAGGCGTTCCGCAGGCCCAGCCGGAACTCGAGCTGCCGGTACATGGCCGACTGGAAGCCCGAGCCCTCGCCGAGCTGGTCGCGGAAGCGGTTGAAATCCGCCGGCGTCATCCAGCGCAGACTGCGCCAGGCCGCGTTGAGCCCTTCCAGGTGCAGGGCGGCGCGGCGCAGCGGACGGAGCGCCTCCCACCCGGCGTCGGCGTGCAGCAGCTTCTGCGCCTCGCGCAGTTCGAAGCAGGTCAGTCCGAAGTAGAGCTCCATGATCTGGCTGATCATGAGAAACGACATCTCGCCGGCGTCCGTACTCAGCGGTTGCTGTAGCGCGTGCAGCACGCTGGCGCGCACGTACGCGTCGTAGGGCAGCGGGTCGGTGAATTCCAGGGTCGGCTCGCCGGCGTTGGCGGCCGCCTTGGCGGCGCGCTCCGCAGCCGTCGAGGGGCACACCATCATGCCGTAATGGTCCCTCGACAAGGGTGGATCGTGGAATGCGAAACCAAAGGTGATTTACGGTGGTGCCGACAAGCTCGCAATCAGAGTCGGTGGATGGCTTAACGAACTGAAGGTGTCCGTGGACGATATGGATTGGGCGCTCCTGCGCGAGCTGCAGGTCGACGCGCGGCTGTCCTTCAGCGAACTGTCCCGCCGGGTGCACCTGTCGCCGCCCGCCGTCGCGGAGCGGGTACGGCGACTTGAGGAGGCCGGCATCATCGCCGGCTACCACGCTCACGTGGACTTGGCGAAGACCGGTTGGACGGTCGTCGCGATCATCCGGATGTCCTGTTACGGGCCGCGGTGCATCCTGCGTGACCCGAGCGTGGAGGGCTGGCCGGAGATCCTGGAGATCCACCGGATCACCGGCGACGCCTGTTGCATCCTGAAGGTCGCCGCCGCTTCAATGGGCGCTTTCGAACAGGTCATCGACCGGCTCGCCCCGTACGGTCAGCCGTCGAGCACGATGGTGCTCTCCACCCCGCTCGACTGGCATCCCGTCCCCCCGCCGACAGGGAGTTGACGGTCAGGGCCGGTCGTTGGGGCACTTGTCGATGCCGTGGTTGTGGTGCCAGCAGCCCCCGGCGGGCGCGGTGACCAAGCGGGCGGGCGCCTCGGCGTTGCCGGTCAGGTCGTTGTCGTGCACCCACCCCGATTCGCAGGTGCCGGTCTCGGTGATCTGCAGGCCGTGGGTCTGGGTCTGGTTCGGCTGGCTGTCCCAGACCCGATTGTTGTGGATCGTGGGGCGGTAGGTGGCGGCGGCCAGCGTGATGCCGGCCCTGATTTCGGGGGCGTCGGGTATGTGGTACGGCGTGCCCGGCAGTGGGGTACCGCCCGTCCACGCGGTGAGCGCGCCGGGGCGGTGGGGTGCGAGCACGAGTTTCGTCGCGCTGTTGCCCATGACGATGACCATCTGCCCACCGGCGGTCATCCATTTGCCGCGGTGTCCGTCCGGTCTCCAGTTCGCCGCGGTATCGGTCAGGGAACGTTCGGTGTAGGAGACGGTTTCCCCGCCGCCGGAGTATCCGGGTTCGGCCCGCCGGCCGTTGTTGCGGACCCGGTTTCCGGCCAGAGCTAGGTCGGCCAGCGACGAGTCGACGTAGACGCCCTCGAGGGCGTTGTCCCAGAACTCATTGACATCAATGATCATGTCGGTGGCGGAGACCTGCGCGCCGCCGGCGAGGTTGTGCTGCCAGTAGCCGTAGCGGCCGTTGCGGCTGATGCGGTTGCCCTGGAACGTGTACGGGCCGGGAGTGTTGCCGATCGCGATCCCGTCCCAGACGTTGTCCTCGATGACGCAGTCGGTCACGACGCCGCCCCGCCCGGCGATGTGGGTGGTGCCCAGGGACGAGACGTCGTAGCCCGCCTGGTGGTTGGCCATCATGGTGCAGCCGGTGACGATCATGCCGTCGGCGCCCCAGTCGGAGATGCCGAACCGGTTGCCTTCGGAGTGGCAGCCGATGATGCGGATACCGCGGGGCGGTACCCACTCCTGTTCCTGCAGTTCGAGGAAGATGCCGTTGGTGCCGTTTCGGGTGGTGGTGCAGGAAGTGATGCTCAACCGCTCGGTGGCGCCCCAGCCCCCGACGCCGATGCCGATGCCGGCGCCGCCCATCCACTCGCCGTTCTCCAGCCGCCCGCAGTGCGCGATCAGCAGGTTGTCCACGAACGTGTTCTGGAGGAAGTCGCAGCCGAAGCCGCTGGCCGGAGTGTCGTGAATGTACAGGTCGTAGAAGCGGCCCCGCAGCACGTACTGCAGGCCCAGCCCCTTGGCGCGCACGTCGTACTCGGGCAGCCACACGTCCGAGCCGTCGATCTCGAAGTGGGCGAAGGTGCAGTCGGCTATGAAATTGTCCCGGCTGGCGCCGTGCTCAGAGTTCCTGAAGTGCGCCAACGGCGTCGGGCAGGTCCGCTCTCCCGGGTTGGCCAGGGCGAACCGGGTGGCGGCCGGGCCGTCGCCGACGAGGGAGACGCCGCTTCGCCAGACGGTGTCCCTGTCCCGGATCGAATACACCCCGGACGGGCAGTAGATCGTACGGGGCTGGCCGTCGGCCGCGTACGCCGCTCCGAGCTTGTCGACCAGCGCCTGTAGCGCCGGCTGATCATTCGTGGTCCGGTCACCCGCGAGCCCGTGATCGCGGGCGTCATAGACGAACCGGTTTTCGGTCCTGGTGATGGTATGGGTGTCCGGGCGCATCTGACTCTCCTTCGCCTCCCATGGCCGATTTCCCGGTTCACGCGGAGAAAACGCAGAGCAGGTACCTCGTCCCGAAACGGAGACGTGAGCGGTGCAGAAATGCACGACGCGAAACTATTCATGTGATGCCCATTACTACCGAATCAGGCGGCAACAGGGCGTGAAGTCTGCGAAGGAGTGCGTCATGTTCCGTCTACTACGGCGAGTGCGGCTGCGTAGCCGCCTTCTTGGCGCCTTCGGTGCGCTGTGCGTTCTGCTTGCGGGCTTGACCTGGCTGAGCATCCATCAGGCCGGCCAGCAGCACCAGATCACTGATCAGGTTGGCCGCCTCGCGGTCCTCAACCGCACGGTGATGCAGCTGAAGTTCCGCGACGCGGACGTGAGTGGCTGGCAGGTCGCGTACGCCGGGGACGTCGCCTCGATGGGTGGGCGGGCGGCTACGGCCGACGAATCGCCCAACCGCAAGGGCTTCTTCGACTCGGCCGCTGCGCTGGACAAGGAACTGGCGGCGGTTCCGGTCCGCGACCTCACGAAGTCGGAAGCCGCGCTGTACGCGACGATCAAGGAAAATCTGGTCGGCTTCCTCGAGTTCGACAAGCAGATCGTCGCGCTCTACCGCCAGGAGAACCCAGCGGCCTACAAGCAGGCCGGCGAACTGATCGTTGGCCCCGGCTATGACAAGTACTTCAAGGTCCTCGACGCGACGGTCAAGCTGACCGAGTCGGTGGCCAAGCGCAGCGACGCCGCCCAGGCTCGGGCGACCAGCATGGCCGTACAGTCGCGCACCATCATGATCGCTGGTTGCGCGCTGGCGCTGCTGCTGGCTCTGGTGCTGGCGCTGGTCATCACCGCGAGCGTGGTGGAGCCGGTCCGGCAGGTTGCCGACGGCCTGCGCCGGCTGGGTGACCGGGATCTGTCGACGGCCCTGGACGACTCCGGCGCCGACGAGGTGGCCGAGATGGCGAACGCGTTCAACAACGCCACCGCCGCGATGCGGGAAGCCTTGACCGGGGTGGGGGAGCGGGCCGCCGCGCTGACCGACGCCTCCGGTGAGCTTTCCACCGTCTCCGGTCGCATGGACGCGCAGGCCACCACGGCCAGCGACCAGGCCAGCATGGCCGCCAGCGCGGCCGAGCAGGTGTCCGGTCAGGTCAGTACGGTGGCGTCGGCCGCCGAGGAGATGACGGTGTCGATCGAGGAGATCGCCCGCAGTACGGCGACCGCGGTCTCCGTGGCCGCGAGCGCGGTGAACAGTGCCGAGGCGACCAAGGGCGCGGTGGACGAGTTGAGCGCGGCGAGCCTGGAGATCGGGCAGATCGTCAAGACGATCACCTCGATCGCCGAGCAGACCAACCTGCTCGCCCTCAACGCCACGATCGAGGCCGCCCGGGCCGGCGACGCCGGCAAGGGGTTCGCGGTCGTCGCCAGCGAGGTCAAGGACCTGGCGCAGGAGACCGCACGGGCCTCGGAGGACATCATCGGCAAGATCGACGCGATTCAGGTGACGACCCAGCGGGCCGGTGAGGCGATCGGTCAGATCACCGAGGTGGTCAGCCGGATCGCGGAGATCCAGCAGACGGTCGCGGCGGCGGTGGAGGAGCAGTCGGCAACCACGGGCGAGATCAACCGTAACGTCAGCGAACTGGCCACCGGCTCCCAGCAGATCGCCGACAACATCGTCGGAGTGGCGGGCACGGCGCAGGCGACCAGCAGCGATGCGGCTGCCACCCAGAAGGCCGCGGCGGACCTGGCCGCGATGGCCACCACGCTGCAGCAGTTGGTCAGTTCGTTCCGGTACTAGAGGACCTGGTTTTGAGCCCAGGGTCGGGGATCAGCCGTCGCGGCTGGTCCCCGACCCCTTTCCGGCCCGGACTTCATGCTCATCCGGCTCCCGTTCCCCGACGGGCTCCTCGATCGGCCGGAAGAAGCCACGGACGGGCGGAACGATCCCGCCGACCTGGTTGATCCGCTTGGGGACCGTCCATCCGCCGTACTCCAATTCGCCGTGCCCGTGCTCGTCGGTCGGCCCGAGCGGCTGGTGCACCTCGACGAACCGCCCCGACGGCAGGCGCTTCATGATGCCGGTCTCCATGCCGTGGACGAGGACCTCCCGGTCGTGCTGTTGCAACGCGAGGCACACGCGGTGGGTGACGTAGTAGGCCAGTGGTGGCAGGAGCAGGAGGCCGATCCGGCCGGCCACGACGATGGCGTTCAGGCTGACGTGGAACTTGTACGCGATCACATCGTTCGCCGCCGACAGCGCCAGTACCAGGTAGAAGGCCAGCGCCATCGCACCCAGTGCGGTACGTGTGGGCACGTCGCGGGGCCGCTGCAGCAGGTGGTGCGGCCGGTCGCCGGAGATCCGCCGCCGCTGCTCCACCCACGGGTACGCGAGGGCGAGCATGGTGAGCACGCCCGGCAGGACGACGCCGGCCCAGAAGGCCGGGGGCACGGTGTACCGGAAGAGCCGGAGCTCCCACGGCGGGAGGAGGCGCAGCGCTCCGTCGAGGAACCACACGTACCAGTCCGGTTGGGTGGCGGCCGAGACCACCGCGGCCTGGTATGGGCCGAAGATCCAGATGGGGTTGATCTGGAAGAGCCCGCCGAGCAGGGCCACGATGGCGAACACCAGCATGAAGAAGCCACTGCTCCGGCCGGCGAAGCCCGGCACCATGCGTACGCCCACCACGTTGTGTTCGGTACGACCCGGCCCCGGCCACTGGGTGTGCTTCTGCCGGACCACTATCCCGAGATGGACCGCCACCAGGGTCAGCAGTAGACCGGGGACGAGCAGGACGTGGACGATGTACAGCCGCGGCAGGATCTCGGTGCCGGGGAACTCGCCACCGAAGAGGCTGGTCGCGACCCATGTTCCGACGACCGGGATGGACAGGATGATCGCGTGCGCGATCCGCAGGCCGGTGCCGGAGAGCGCGTCGTCGGGCAGCGAGTATCCGGCGAACCCCTCCACGAAGCCGAGCCAGAACAACAGGAGTCCGATCACCCAATTGATCTCGCGGGGCCGGCGGAACGCGCCGGTGAAGAAGATCCGCAGCATGTGCGCGACGATCCCGGCCAGGAACAGCAGGGACGCCCAGTGGTGCATCTGCCGGATGATGAGCCCGCCGCGTACGTCGAACGAGATGTTCAGGGTCGTCTCGAACGCGCGCGTCATGGGCACCCCACGTAGCGGGACGTAGCTGCCGCGGTAGACGACGTCGCGCTGGGTGGGTTCGTAGAAAAGAGCGAGGAACGTCCCGGTGAGGATCAGGATCACCAGCGAGTAGAGCGCGATCTCGCCGAGCAGGAACGACCAATGGTCCGGAAAGACCTTGTTCATGGCCGCCCGCAGGGGGCGGGCCAGGCCGAGCCGGTTGTCGAGCGAACGCGTTGACCGCGCCACCCGGGCACCACGTGTGTCACCGCGCTTGCGTCGTTTCGTCATCGCGACACCTCCGGCAAGCAGGCCCGGTCAGCTACCCCCTGGCGCGGATCTGACGCTCCGGGCCTTTACCGAACTTCTGGACCCGCTGTTCTGGCCGGTCTATCCGCAGGTGATCTCGGCGTCGTTCGGGTGCAGGGCGGTGAGTCGGTCGAGCGCCGGTAGCGCCGCTGCGAGGGCTGCGCGCTCGTCGGCCGAGAGGTGGCCGGTCAGCTTCGCCAGGCTCTGGGCCCGGTCGTCGCGTCTTTGGCGTACCAGGTTCCTGCCCGCGGGGGTCAGGTGGACCAGGACCACCCGGGCGTCGTCGGGGCTCTTGCGGCGTTCGAGGTATCCGTCGCGCTCCAGGTGGGACACCATCTGGGTCATCGCGGGCTGGGTGACGCCTTCGACGGCGGCGAGATCGGAGAGCCGGTACGGTCCGGACCGCTCCAGCGTGCGCAGCGTAGAGACGGCGGTCGGTGAAAACCCCTGAGCCGGTATCAGTCGCCGTACCAGCGACACGACGCGCTCCAAGCTGAGCGCGAGCGCCGTGGGGTCAAGCTGGTCAGCGTTCTTCACCGGGCTCCTTTGCTGTTCGCGGCCGGGTAACCCAATCAAACACGGATAACTGCACAAAGGGAACTAAACATCCATATACCGCGAACTTGTGGTCGCTTGGTCGGCGCGGACGGGCCGGAAAGATCGTCTCCCCGGCCCGTCCGGGCATTCAGACGGTGAACTGCGAGACCACCTGCTGCAGTTCGTTGGCCATCCGGGCGACCTCGTTGGCGGCCTGGCGGGACTCGGTCACCCCGCCGCTGGTGACCTGCGCGGCGGTCGCGACGCCGGTGATGTTGTCGGCGATCTGGGTCGAGCCGGTGGCGGCTTCGCTGACGCTGCGGCTGATCTCGCTCGTGGTTGAGGTCTGCTCCTCGACCGCGGACGCGATCGTGGTCGAGTAGCCGTTGATCCGCTCGATCACCTCGGCGATCTCGCCGATGGCCTGTGCGGCGGCCGCCGTGTCGGCCTGGATGGCCTCGACCCGCTGCGAGATGTCACCGGTGGCCCGCGCTGTCTCCTGGGCGAGGTCCTTGACCTCGCTGGCGACGACGGCGAAGCCCTTGCCGGCGTCGCCGGCGCGGGCGGCTTCGATGGTGGCGTTGAGGGCGAGCAGGTTGGTCTGCTCGGCGATCGAGGTGATCAGCTTGATCACGTCGCCGATCTCGGCGCTGGACGTGGCGAGCTTGGAGACGGTGCCGTTGACGTTCTTGGCCACGGTGACGGCCTCGGTCGCGACCTGCGCGGCCTCGCTGGCGTTGGTGGCGATCTCGCGGATGGAGGCGGTCATCTGTTCGGTGCCGGCCGCGACGGTCTGCACGTTGCGGGAGACCTGTTCGGCCGCGGCGGAGACGGTCTCCGCCTGCGCGTTGGTCTCGTCGGCCGACGCCGCGATCTGGTCGCTGACTCCGGACAGCTGCTCGGAGGCGCCTGCCAGGGCGTGGCTGCTGCCAGCGACCACGCCGAGCGACTGGCGAAGTCGGCCGGTGGCCTCGTCGAGGTCGGCGGCCATCCGGCCGATCTCGTCCTTGCCGGATACGTCTGCGGACCGGGTCAGGTCGCCGTTGCCGAGCGCGCGCACCGCGCCGGCGACCTTCGTAACCGCCTTCACGACGATGCGGGCGAGGTACAGGCCGATCAACAGCGCCACGATCAGGCCGATCACCAGGAACGCGACCAGGTTCAGGCGGGCCGAGGAGTAGCTGTTCTGCGACGCCTCGTTCGACGCGGCACCGCCCTCCCTCTCGATGCGCATCAGGTTCTCCAGCGCCGCATTGATCTTGTCCACTGAGGGCTGGGCGTCCTGGTCCCGCGCGCGGAGGAACGCCACATTGTCGTGCGCCCGGGCGGCCGGGATCATCTTTTCGTCACGGACCTTCCGGTAACCGGCCATGCCCTCGCGCAGTGCCGCCACGTCGGCCTCGCGCCCGGTCATGTCCGCCGCGGTGTAGTCCGCGAACGCCTTGTCCTGTGCTGCCTCCAGAGGCGGGATCTTGGCCAGGTAGCTCTCGGTCTTCTGTGGGTCGGTGGTGACCGCCGCATTCAGCACAGCGATCCGAGCGTTGAGGAAGTTGCTCCGTACCCCCGCGAGATTGGCGATCGGGACCAGGTTCTGCGCGTACATCTCGTCGGATTTGGTCTGCATCGACGACATGCCGAGCATGCCGGTGACGCCGACGCCGGCGGACACGAGCGCGCCGATCACGATCACCAGTACGAACTTCATCCTCATCGGCCGGTTCGATATCCAGCCGGCCACGCCCTTCGCAGAACGCTTCCCACCGGGTGAGGAAGCCGTCTCCTGCCCTGCCTGTGCCATTTGCCTGCCCATGCCTTCTCTCTCGCCCGGGCGTCCTCGCCCAGGCCGACGGGTACCTATCGGCCGGGTGGTGACATACATAAGAAACGAATGTGAGTGATGAGGGCGATATGCAGCCGCCTACGGCGCGGTACTCGGGCGGGTACCGAAGGGCAGGTGAGAGGGCCGGCTAGGAGCGCGGCGCGTACTTAGCCGTGTCGGTCGCGGGGAAGCTCATCGGAGACGCTAAGGGTGGGCAGGCTCTGGCCGAATGGGAAGGGGCAATCCTCGCAGCGGAGGAGTGCGTGCGGCTTAGGGTGAATAGGAAGAGTCGATGGCGGGTAAGCCCAGAATTCTCTGTCTGGATGATGAGTCGCACGTTCTGGACGCGCTCCGTCGACAGCTGCGCTCCGAGTACAACGTCCTGACGACGACGCATCCGCAGGAAGCGCTCGATTTGCTCGCCGCCGACAGGGACGGTTCGGTTGCGGTGATCCTTTCCGATCTGCGGATGCCGCGGATGACGGGCGTGAAGGTGCTGGAGCGAGCCCGGGAAATCTCTCCCGACACGACCCGGGTGCTGCTGACCGGAGACGCGGACCTTGACGGTGCCCTCGCGGCGATTAACCAGGGAAACGTCTTCCGGTTCATGCTCAAGCCCTGCCCTCCCCGGCACCTGAGGGCGACGATGGCTGCGGCTGTAGCGCAGCACCGGCTGATACGGGCTGAGCGGGATCTGCTCGAGGCTACGTTCAAGGGCTCTATCGACGCGCTCAGAGACGCACTGGAAATGGCGCAGCCCGTCCTCGTGAGCCGGGTGGCCCGGCTCCAGCGTCTTGTGGAGCGGCTGTGCCAGAAGCTGGGGGTCGCCGACGCCCTGCAGATCGTCATGGCCGCCCAGATGGGTGAGATCGGGGCCATCGCGCTGCCGTCCTCGGCGACCAGCGTACTGGCGGGTGGGACGCCCTCCAGCGATGCGGAAGCGGAGCTGTTGGCGAGCCTTCCCCACCGCGCCGACAGTGTGCTCGCGCGGATTCCGCGGCTGGAATCGGTACGCGAAATCGTCCGCCATCAACTGCCCACCGACCGTAACCCGATGTCGCCGTTGCGCCCGGACGCACCCGAGGGTGCTCGGCTGCTCCAGGCCGTGCGGGAGTACGACTCGCTCATTTGGCGCGAGATGTCCCCGGACCAGGCGATTGCGACCTTGTCGTCCCGGAAGATCCATGACCCGGATCTGCTGCGCGCGCTCGCTGAGATCGACGGGCTGCGCCTGCCGAATGAAGCGGTACGCGAAGTCGGGGTCGACGAGTTGGTCACCGGTGACGAACTGGCAAACGATGTGTACGGCGCCGACGGGATGCTGCTCGTGGCGCGGGGCCAAGTGATCACCGACGGGCTACTCGTGAAGCTCCGCAGCTGCGCGGCGACCACCGGTCTTCAGGGTCACATCCTCGTCATTCAGGTCGTCGGTTCGTAACGCGCGCCGGATGCCGGTTGTCGAGCGAGTCGCGGACCGAACGCTAGCACGTATGGCAAAAATGCGCCTTTTGCAACTTTATGTCCTTTTCTTAACTTATGGCCATTCGCCCCGATCCTGCTTGCTAGCAGGTGGTAGCGAGCTCGAGACGACCGTCGCTCACGCCTGAAGTACTGAACATGAAGATCAGCGACCGGGCCGGACGCGCCCGGGCGAGACGAAAGTACAGGTAAGGCGATGGACCAGACGGTCGAGTTTGAACGGCCCGAGCACGAGGGCGGCCGCACCGGGTATGGACGACCCGCTGGCCGGGGCAAGCGCAACGCGGTGACGGGTTGGTTCGCTGACCGGAAGGTCAACACCAAGATCCTGTTGGTCGTGGCGACGATGGCGATCGTCGCCATCGCGGTGGGCATCAGCGACATGACGTCGATGGGCAAGATGCGGGACGTGTCGGACGCCCTCTACAACCGGAGCGTCATGCAGACCGCCAACATGGGCGAGATCCGTCACGCGTACATGCAGATGCGGGTGGACGTGACCAACACGAGGAACGCCCAGCCCGGCAAGGCGTTCGAAGACGCGGCCGCCGCCGTGGCCGCCTCCGACAAGAAGGTCGACGAGGCGCTGACCAAGTACTCCTCGGGGTACATGGTCGGCCGGGAGCAGGCGTTCGGCCAGCTCAAGACCGATCTGACGAAGTACCGTCAGCTACGCGACGGCGAGTACTTCGGGGCCCTGCGCGCCGGCGACACCGAGACGGCGAACAAGCTGCGGACCACGACGTTCGCCGACATCAACAAGGCGCTCGCGGCAGACGTGGACGCCCTGGTCGCGATCGAAAAGCAGCGCGCCGACGACCGGTACCAGGAATCGGAGGCGGCGTACAGTTCCGCGCGCACCACGCTGATCACCGTGTTGGTGGTGGGTCTGCTGGTCGGCCTCGCGCTGGCCGTGTACGTGGCCAAGCTGATCGTCGGTTCGGTGCGCAAGGTGTCGTACGTCGCCGAGGGGCTCGCCGCCGGTGACCTGACCCGCTCGGCGAACGTGGACGCCCGGGACGAGCTGGGCCAGATGGCGCAGGCGCTCGACTCGGCGACCG
>NZ_JAATVW010000017.1 GCF_011947225.1 Planosporangium flavigriseum
GCCAACCATCTTCAAAAGACAGCCGGCCGGGGTATCAAATAAACTTTGGCACTGGCTTTACAAGCACCCTGTTGAGTTCTCAAAGAACAACCACACACCCGCCACAACCACCATCCAGTGGCCACAACCGGGGCAACTTCCTAACGCTACGCGATCGGAATCCCTGCGTCAAATCCTCGTTCGGACTTTCCTTGGGCTTGCCACCGCGCATACCAACGCTCACCATCACGGTGATCGTTGGTATAGGTATCCAACAGACCGGCCGGCGGCACCACTGTCGCGGCGCAACACCCGCCCGGCTCCTGCCGGCTTGCCAACTTTAGCCGAGCCACATCGCAACCGCAAGTCCATCAGGATTTCGCCTGCGATCGGCTCAACATCCACTTCCATTACCAGGAGGTGGAACTCGCGGATCCGGCCGGTTTCCGTCCGGTGCCCCGCGGGCAGAGAGAAAGTTACGTGTCCTTGGGTCTCAACGTCAAATCGGCGCTGAATGTTCCCGGTCACGTGCACTTTCCGAACGCGGCACTCTCCTTCCGCTCCACCGGTCTACGCAGTTCAATGGGCACATGAGCCCGGCGTATCCCGGCACTGTCACTTCCGAAGAGGTTGACCGCGCGACGACGACCATCGCTGGTGATGGTCTACTCGCTACCCTCGCACCGATCTGGCAGATCGTGATCGGAGGTTGCGTGCTTGTCTGCCTTGTCGCCGCGTCCGTGCGGCTTGCACGCCGCGGACGGTCGCGGATGACCACCGCACTCCTCGTGACTGCAGCAGCCGTCGTCAGTCTCGCCGTCATCGGCGTTCTGACCAGCGGACGCTGATCACCGATCACAGTGGGTCGTACCAGTTATAACCACCCGGCCAGCAGAGGTATTCCACGCGGCGCGCCCCCGGCACCTCACCGTCCGACGCTCACCGCACACCCCACCGGGCCGCGAAGGTTACAACACCCCTCGGTACCGGATATTCCGAGGCGGGTGGCGGTGCCACGACCGACGCGCATGCCGACGGCGCGGGACAGTGGCGCTTGCTCAGCTCGTTGTCAGCCGCCGGTTGGCGAGGCTCGGCAACTCTGCGCGGATCGTGCTCAGCCGGTCAAGGTCGAGATCGGCGACGGTGACCCCCACGGCGTCAGGCGCTTGAGCGATGACGGTCCCCCACGGGTCGACGATCATGCTGCGCCCGTAGCAGGTACGGCCCGGGTCGTGATCACCAATCTGGCCAGCGGCGAGTACGTAGCACTGGTTTTCGATCGCGCGGGCCCGCAGCAACACCTCCCAGTGGTCCCGACCGGTGTGCATCATGAAAGCGGCTGGCACGACCAGGACGTTGGCGCCCGCAAGCGCCAGCCGCCGGTACAACTCCGGGAAGCGCAGGTCGTAACAGATGGATAGGCCGAGTCGCAGGTCGCTGACGTCTGCTACGACGGTCTCTGCACCGGGGGCCACGGCGCGCGACTCGTGGTAGGAAACCCGTCCGGGGATTTCGACGTCGTACAAATGGATCTTGCGATAGGTCGCGGCGAGCGTTCCGTCCGGCGCGAAGACCAGAGATGTGTTGTACGTCCGCTCGGGTTCAGGTCCGACCTCGTGGAATGACCCGGCGTGGACCCACATGCCGAGGCCGCGGGCGGCGTCCGCGAAGAACGCGCCGAACTCCCCGTCGACCGGCTCCGGCTTGGGCGCTCCCCGCGCCGGCCCGAGGTAATCGACGTACTCCGGGAGCACCGCCATTTCGGCGCCGGCGGCAGCCGCCCGCTCGAGCAGGTCCCGTGCCACACGCAGGTTCTGCGCACGATCATCGCGCGCGTTCAGCTGACAAACCGCCACCCTCATGACGTGCAGCCTATGCGGGTAGCAACAGCGGTTCCATTGCTACCCGCATGTACCGGACCGCAAGAGGGTCAGGCGGACTTCTCCTCGCGCTGGTGCCTGCGCACCGTCTGGCGAGCCAGGTCGCGGGGAACGATGGTCGGAATGACCTTCTCCAGCACGACCTCGCGGGTGATCAGAACGCGGCCGATATCGGGGTTGCTCGGCACTTCGTACATGACGGAGAGGAGAACCTCTTCCATGATCGCGCGGAGGCCACGCGCGCCCGTGCCTCGCAGGATCGCCTGATCGGCGATGGCCTCCAGAGCCTCGGGGGCGAACTCGAGCTCGACGCCGTCGAGCTCGAAGAGGCGCTGGTACTGCCGGACGAGGGCGTTGCGCGGCTCGGTCAGGATGCGGACCAGGGCCGGGCGGTCGAGACTGCGCACACTGGTGATCACCGGGAGCCGGCCGATGAACTCGGGGATCATGCCGAACTTAAGCAGGTCTTCCGGCATGACCTCGGCGAAGATGTCGTCGAGGTTGCGCTCCGAGACCGATCGCAGGTGAGCGCCGAACCCGAGCCCCTTCTTGCCGACCCGTGACTCGATGATTCGGTCGAGCCCGGCGAACGCGCCCCCGCAGATGAAGAGCACGTTCGTGGTGTCGATCTGAATGAACTCCTGGTGCGGGTGCTTTCGGCCGCCCTGCGGAGGAACGTTGGCCACCGTGCCCTCGATGATCTTTAGGAGGGCCTGCTGAACACCTTCACCGGAGACGTCGCGGGTGATCGACGGGTTTTCCGACTTCCGGGCGATCTTGTCGACCTCGTCGATGTAGACGATGCCGGTCTCCGCGCGACGGATGTCGTAGTCGGCCGCCTGGATCAGCTTGAGAAGGATGTTCTCGACATCCTCGCCGACGTAGCCCGCCTCCGTCAGCGCGGTGGCGTCAGCGATGGCGAACGGCACGTTGAGCATGCGCGCGAGGGTCTGCGCCAGGTGCGTCTTGCCGCATCCCGTGGGGCCGATGAGGAGGATGTTGGACTTTGCGAGCTCGACGTTGTCGGGGCCGGCAGCGCCCGCGGTATCCGCCTGGATCCGCTTGTAATGGTTGTAGACCGCAACGGCCAACGCCTTCTTGGCCTGCTCCTGGCCCACGACGTACTGGTCAAGGAAGGAGCAGATCTCCATCGGCTTGGGCAGCTCGTCCCACTTGACGTCGCCGGACTCCGCGAGCTCCTCTTCGATGATCTCGTTACACAGGTCGATGCACTCGTCGCAGATGTAGACGCCAGGCCCCGCGATGAGCTTCTTCACCTGCTTCTGCGATTTGCCGCAGAACGAGCACTTGAGTAGGTCGCCACCGTCGCCGATCCGTGCCACCTACGTATCTCCCTGCCTTCACGGCCGGACCATCGTCCGGTCTTGCCCACCGCCGGAACGCCCGGCGCTTGTCGGCCCCTGGTGCCAGCCGCTGCCTCGACGTTACCCGGTTACGGGCGCTTATCCGACCCCTGCTGTGCGGTGTCTTCTCACTTGCCGTTCGTCGTCGGATGCGTTACGCGCAAATCCGGCTGAACGACCCCGGCGGAGCGCCCATCGGTCGACAACGCCACTGGGGCGAGGTCGGGGCACCCGACGTCTTCAACGCTGATGGTACCGGTCAGCGGCGCTTCGACGAGAGGGCCGAGCACCGGATTTGCCGCTCAATTCCGCCACTAATGCCCGGACGGGGAGGGGCGGATCGCCAATGGCGTCCGCCCCTCCCCCGCAGTCGTCAGCGAGCCGGCGTGAGCGTCGACTTCTTGCGGCTGGCGAGCACCTGGTCGACCAGGCCGTAGTCCTTGGCCTCTTCAGCGGTGAGGATCTTGTCCCGGTCAATGTCCTTGCGGACCTTGTCGGGGCTTTGGCCGGAGTGCCGGGCCAGCAGGTCCTCCAGAAGCGTGCGCATCCGCAGGATCTCACGAGCCTGGATCTCGATATCGGACCCCTGCCCGTAGCCGCCCTCGGTGGCCGGCTGGTGGATGATGATCCGCGAGTTGGGAAGGGCCATCCGCTTGCCGGGCGTACCCGCGGACATCAGCACAGCCGCCGCCGAGGCGGCCTGCCCCAGGCAGACCGTCTGGATGTCCGGCCGGACGAACTGCATCGTGTCGTAGATCGCCGTCATGGCCGTGAACGAACCGCCCGGCGAGTTGATGTACATGACGATGTCGCGGTCCGGATCCATCGACTCGAGCGTGAGCAACTGGGCCATCACGTCGTTCGCCGACGCGTCGTCAATCTGGACGCCGAGGAAGATGATCCGCTCCTCGAACATCTTGTTGTACGGGTTCATCTCCTTGATCCCGTACGACGTGCGCTCCACGAACGACGGCAGGATGTAGCGGTTGTGAACCTCACGCATGCCCGAGGACAGGCTCAGGTCAGTCATCGTGCTTCTCCTCAGTCCCGGGTCCCGGCGCCGGCTGGCACCTGGCGCGCCCCGGTCACAACATGGTCGATGAAGCCGTAGTCCAGCGCCTCCTGGGAGGTGAACCAACGGTCGCGGTCCGAGTCGGCTTCGATCTGGCTCTGGGTCTGGCCGGTGTGGAAGGCCACACGATCCTGGAACATCCGCTTGGTGTAAAGCATCTGCTCCGCCTGGATCGCGATGTCGGACGCGGTGCCGCCGATGCCACCGGACGGCTGGTGCATCATGATCCGGGCGTGCGGCAGCGCGAACCGCTTGCCCTTGGTGCCGGCGCACAGGAGCAGCTGGCCCATCGAAGCAGCCAGGCCCATCGCGACCGTCACGACGTCGTTACCGACGAACTGCATGGTGTCGTAGATCGCCATGCCGGCCGTGACCGAGCCACCGGGCGAGTTGATCCAGAGGTTGATGTCGCGGTCCGGGTCTTCCGCGGCCAGCAGCAGCAGCTGCGCACAGATCCGGTTGGCGACCTGGTCGTTGACCTCGCTGCCGAGCAGGATGATCCGCTCCTTGAGCAGCCGGTTGTAGACCGAGTCGTCAAGGGCACCGAGGCCGGAATCGGCGCCTCGAGCGACCGGCGTCGCTGGAATGTGAAGGTCGGTCATGGCAGCCCTTCGGAAGAGTTCTTGATATGCCGACAGTAACCTCTGGTGCCGACACGAGCTTCCGCCTGGGCAGGTTGTTCGCTCTGAGCGCACCTGCCCGCGTAAACCCTGCTGAAACACGTAACACCCGCCGAGGCGGGTGTTACGTCGTTAAATGTCAGCCCTCGTGGTCGTGGTCGTGGTCGTGATTGTGCTCGCCCTCCTCGGCGGGACCACGGAGGTCATCGAGCGAGAGCGGGTTACCCGCGGCGTCGCGGAGCTTGACCCGCTCCATGACCACGGAAAGCGCCTTGCCCCGGCGAACGTCACCGAAGACGGCGGCGGCAAGGCCGGACCGGACGAGCTGGTCGTAGTACTGCTGCGGCGAGACACCGGCGCGCTGCGCGCGGTGGACGACCTCGTGGCCGAACTCGTCGTCGGAGACCTGGACCTGCTCGGCGTCCGCGAGCGTGTCGAGCACGAGCTGGATCCGCACACCCTCGACCGCCGCCTCGGCCAGCTCGTTGTCGAGATCCTCCTGGGCCTTGCCCTCGGACTGAAGGTACTCGTCCATCGAAGCGCCGATGCGCTGCAGCTGGTCGTTCATCGCCTCCTTGCGCTGCTCGACCTCCTCGCGCACGACGCCTTCCGGCGCCGGCACGTCGGCGGCCTCGACCAGCGCCTTCAGCGCCTTGTCCCGGGCGTCGTAGAGCTGCTCGACGCGCTTGACCCGCTCCAGCCGGGTACGCAGGTCGCCGCGCAGCTCCTCGAGCGTGTCGAACTCGCTCGCCAGCTGGGCGAAGTCGTCGTCGAGCTCGGGAAGCTGCTTCTCCTTGACGGTACGGACGGTCACCGCCACCTCGGCCTCGCGGCCGGCGTACTCGCCACCGACGAGCTGGGTGGTGAAGGTGGTCGACTCGTCGGCGGACATCCCGACCAGGACCTCGTCAAGGCCCGGGAGCAGCTGTCCGCTGCCCACCTCGTGGGAGACGTTGGTCGCGGTGCCGCCCGGCACTTCCTCGCCGTCCACGGTCGCGGCCAGGTCGAGCTGCACGTAGTCGCCGTTGGCGGCGGCCCGCTCGACGGTCTTCAGCGTGGAGAAGCGGTCCCGCAGGCCGGCGAGCTGCTCGTCGATCTCCTGGTCACCGATCTGGATCTCGTCGACGGTCACCTCGATCTCGTCGAGCGCCGGCAGCGTGATCTCCGGCCGTACGTCGACCTCGGCGGTGAACTTCAGCGGTGAGCCGTCGGCGAACTCGGTGATCTCCACCTCCGGGCGGCCGAGCGTCTTCACCTCGTGCTCGCGCACCGCGGCGAGGATCTGTGTCGGGATCGCGTCCTGCACGGCCTCGTTCAACACGGCACCGCGACCGACTCGCTGGTCGATCACCGCCGTCGGCACCTTGCCCCGCCGGAAGCCCGGGACGGTGACCTGCGCGCCGATCTCGCGGTAGGCCTTCTTGAGGCTCGGTTCTAGCTCGGCGAACGGCACCTCGATGGCCAGCCGCACGCGGGTCGGGCTGAGAGTCTCGACGGTGCTCTTCACAGGTACTCCTCGGTAATGTGACGGACAAGGCCGCATCGGCCGCGAAAAGTCTAGGCGAGCCGGCCCGAGATCTTCACGGACGGGCTATACCCCCGCCGGCGGGACATCCGCCGGCGGTCTCGGTCGGGGTGGCGGGATTTGAACCCACGGCCCCTCGCTCCCAAAGCGAGTGCGCTACCAAGCTGCGCCACACCCCGGTGGCGTCGTGAAGTGTATGCGTTCGCGCGACCTCCCGTCGCGCCGCCCACCGCATCTGCGACCGTCGCCTTCGATGCCGGCCTCGGACGCGGGTGCGACGTCTCGAGATCTCGGGCACAGCCCCCGCGCACAGGGCCGCGAGTATTCGGTACCCTTGGTGCCGCGCCGCGCACACGCGTGGCGACGCGGGCGTAGCTCAATGGCAGAGCTTCAGTCTTCCAAACTGACGGTGCGGGTTCGATTCCCGTCGCCCGCTCCACGAACGAAGGCCCAGGTCATTGGCGCGATTGCCAGCCCTGGGCCTTCGTCATGTCAACGGACATCGACCCAGCGGACCGCGCGCCGATCATCACGTACCGCTCACCCACCGGTACACCTGCATGACCCACGGCGTCTGCTGTAGGTAGGCGATCCCGGCGATGACCAGGAAGGCTCCGGTGATCGCGTGAGCGCCCTTGGCGCTGCGCCGCACCCGGCCCAGCCGGTTCACCAGGATGACCCGGCCCACCAGCCGGGAAACCGCGAAGACGCCGGCCGCGACCAGGAGGACGAGGCAGAACGCCAACAGCGGCCCCGCGAGCCGGCCGCGCGCGCTCGCCGCCCAGATTCCCCAACAAATGAAGGCGAAGAAAGCCCCAATTCCCGACATTTCCCAGCCCCGCTTGAGCATCCCACGCTCTTCCCGGGGCCGCTCGGACCCCCCGGGCCACTGCCCGCTCCCCTGGTCGAGCGCTGCTTCGGTCGGGTCCACATGCTTGGGCGGCGGGACGCTCGCCCGTCCCCGGATCTGAGCCGGCCCTGCCGGCGCGGAGCCGGGAGGCGCAGCCGGGGACACCGGCACCGGGGCCGCAGCCGCGGATGAAGCCGCGGCCTGCGGCCCCGGCCGTACCGCAGAAACGCGCTGCTGCTCGCCGGTGGGGCCGTCGAGCGCTTCGAACCGGTGCTCGGAGGCGACCCGGGTGCGGGCGGGAACGGCGGCCCCGTTCGCGACCGCTGCGGGCGTGGCGAGGTCATCGGGCGCACCGAGGGCGGCGCGCAGTTCGACCAGTTCGCGCTCAAGTTTCTCGATCCGCTGGAAGGCTCCGGTCTCGGTACCCGCGACCGGAGGCCGGGGCTTGGCCCTGCCGACCGCCCGCGCGGTCTCCGGCTCGCCCCAGTCGACCCCTGAGTCGGGGATGCCGCAGCGGCGCACGAGCTCGGCGAGGCGATCGGTCCAGGCCGGCAGCTCAAGCGTGGACGGCCGGTCACCGGGCCGATCGGCGAGGATGTGGTGCAGGTGGTCGCGCAGAGCGGGCACCTGCTCGAGTACGGGGTGGCGGCGCAGCACGGACCAGGCCGGGGGCGCCTCCTCGCCGGCCTGCGACTGGCGGCCCGGCTCCCGTGGGTACTCGCCGGTCACCAGGAAGTAGGCGACGGCTCCGAAGCCATGCACGTCGTACGCGGGCCCGACCTGCGCGGTGCCGCCGAAGGCCTCCGGGCCGCCGGACTCCGGCGTGTACGCAATCTGGGTGATCTCCTCGGGCCGCCAGTACCGCGCGCCGGTGAAGTCGATCAGCTTCACCTCCCCGGTCGCCAGCACCATCACGTTGGACGGCTTCACGTCCATGTGCAGCACCGGGGTGGCGCCGGGCTCCTGGGGATGGTGCAGCGCACGCAGCACCCCGGCGAGCGTGTCCAGCGCGGCGACGGCGTTGAGCCGGCGGGCGCCAGCGGCCAGCCCGGCCCGGTTGGACACGTACTCGCGCAGGTTGATCCCGTGCAGGTAGTCGTACACCTGGTAGGGCACCGCGTCACCGGCGTCGGGGAGCTCTCCGGGGCGGTGCGGCGGCGGTCCGTAGAAGCCGTCGGCGCGCCGGCAGATCGCCTGGACGCCCCGGTTGTTCAGGTCCATCAGGGCCGCGTCGCCCTTGTCCCATGAACGCAGCTCGTCCACGAGCGGCCGGCGCGGGTCGACCCGGAAGACCTTGACCGTGAGCGGAGCCGACGACACTCCCCCGCACAGCCGCACCGCGCGGTAGACGTCAGCCTGCCCACCGGAGCCGAGGTGCGCGACGAGACGGTAGCGCTGGTAGGTCTCCGGCAGCGGACCGGCCGGGCCACAGACAAGATCCAGCAACCGCGCGCCGTTCGCAGTCATCCAACCTCCCCCTCGGGCGAACCTCAGCGTAGCGGCCGGTCAAATCCCTCGCGGACAACCGCCGCGCGCGGTAGACAGAGTCGGTGGCTGATGATCCGTACCACCTGCGCACCCTCGAGTCGATCGACGACTTCACCCGCGTGTTGGACGTCCTCGCGGCCGCCTTCGGCGAGGACTTCCCGGCGGAGGACCTGGCTACAACCCGGTCGGTCTTCGAACCGCGCCGCTCCCACGTGATCGAGCACGATGACGACGGGATGGTGGCGCACGCGGCCGCCTACACCCGGGAGGTTACGGTGCCCGGCGGGGTGATCCCGGCGGCACACGTCACGCTGGTCGGCGTCCGCCCGACGCACCGGCGCCGGGGACTGCTGACCCGCCTTATGGCACATCAGTTGCGCGACGTTCGCGAGCACGGCGAGCCGGTCGCGATGCTGTGGGCCAGCGAGGGCCGCATCTACCAACGCTTCGGCTACGGGATCGCCGCCCTGCGCCACATCATCCCCGGTGCCGACAAGCGGGAGATCCGGCTGAACCGCTCGTCCACCCCGGAGGCGGGCCGCCTGCGCGACGCCTCCCCCGAGCAGGTGCGCAAGGACCTGCAGCAGGTGTACGAGCGGGTACGCCCGGAGCGCCCCGGCTGGTCGAGCCGGGACGAGAACTGGTGGAGCCGACTGCTGGACGACTCACCAAGCCGCCGCCAGGGCTACACCTCGCGCCGCGCGCTGCTGTTCGAAGGGCCCGCTCGCGTCGACGGGTACGCGCTGTGGCGGCGTAAGGGCGACTGGGCCGAGACCGGCCCGAAGGGCGAAGTCAACGTGGCCGAGGTGGTCGCGGCGACGCCGGAGGCGTACCTGGCGCTGTGGGAGTTCCTGTTCTCGGTGGATCTGGCCCGCACGGTGCGCTACCCCTTCGCCGCCCCCGACGAGCCGCTGCGCTACCTGGTCAACGAGCCACGAGCGCTCGGCGACCGGGTCGCGGACTCGCTGTGGGTACGGCTGGTGGATGTGCCGGCCGCGCTGTCGACCCGCCGGTTCGCCGCACCGGTCGACGTGGTGATCGACGTGACCGACGCCCTGCTACCCGACAATGCCGGGCGATGGCGGTTGACCGGCGACGCGACCGGCGCGGCCTGCACGCCGACGACGGACGCGGCGGATCTGGCCTGCGACGTCGCCGATCTGGGAGCGGTGTACCTCGGCGGCACCGGGCTCGGCGCGCTGGCCGCCGCGGGCCGCGTACGCGAACTGCGCCCCGGGGCCGTAGCAGCCGTCGCACCGCGGTTCGGTTGGCATCGGGCACCGTCCGCACTCGACATCTTCTAGAGTCGGGGCATGGGTACCGAGCGGCGACGCCGCCGGATGCGGCGAGCATCCCGGTCCGCCTGGGCGGTCGACTCGCCGGCGCCCGGCGCAGAGGACGAGGCAGCCGAGGTGGCGCCCCGCTCCCCCACCCCGCACGACATCGCAGAGCTGGGCGGCACGTTCGCGATGACCGCCGGGGTGCTCGACCCCGACGACGATCCGGCAGCGACCGGCGTACGCGGTGAAGCCTCCGACTGGGGAGCTGACGAGCCGACCGGCCACGCCCGCCCGGCCGATGATCCGCATGCCGAGCGCGGCCTGCGCGGTCTGGTCGGTGGGGGTTCCTCACAGGTGAGCGTTGACGCGGCGCTTCGGGCGCGGGACGCCGCCCGCCCCTCCGCGGCCGACTTCGCGGCGGCCGAGGCGGAGCTGGTGATCGTCCGTCGCGGGTGGGTGCCGCGCGAGGACCTGCCGGCCCGGGGCCCGCGCCGCTGAATTGGCGATCGTGGACACCTAGACCGGTTATAGGCGGCCTAGGTGTCCACGATCGCGGGGGAGGCGGGCGCTACGGCAGCGGGGGCAGTTCGTGGGTCTTCTCGTACTCGGCAATCTGCGCGATGCGCCGCATGTGCCGCTCGCCCCGCGAGAACGGCGTCGTCAAGAACGCGGTGACGATCTGGGTCGCCTCGTCGAGGGTGTGCATCCGGGCGCCGACCCCCGCCACGTTGGCGTCATTGTGCTCACGGGCCAGCCGCGCCGTCTCGACGCTCCAGGTCAGTGCCGCGCGCACCCCGGGGACCTTGTTCGCCGCGATCTGCTCGCCGTTGCCGGAGCCGCCGATCACCACGCCGAGCGAACCGGGGTCGGCGACCACCCGGGCACCGGTGTGGAAGCAGTACGCCGGGTAGTCGTCATCGGGGTCGAACGAGAACGGTCCCACGTCGACGACCTCGTACCCCTGCGTGCCGAGGTGGCTGGCGAGGTGCACCTTCAGTTCATATCCGGCGTGGTCGGAGCCAAGGTAAACGCGCATGCGACAGAGTCTGTCACCACAGGATCAGGCCCGCGCACGACCCAAGCATCAGGATGGTGCCGACAACAAGAGAGCCCACGATCATGGTCGCCGGCGGGAACGTGCTGACCGCCCGCACCACCCTCGGCGCCCGGCTCATCGCCTCGGCGGCCTCGGATGCTTCGCCCGCGGCCTGGGCGCGGCGAGCCGCGTGCCATCCGCGTAGCACCCCGCGCCGGTCGAACAGCAGCGCCGCCACCGCGTACAGCCCCAGCCCGAACGTGAACACCACCAGCGCCACCAAAAAGCGCATGCCTTCCAACCCCCAGGACCGTCGATCAGCGGTCTGGGTAGTTTACGGCTTACGCCTCCGGCGCGATATCGACAGCAACCAATCCGGCTCGCGCCTTCGGCGTGAACCAGGTGCTCTTGCGCGGCATCTTCAGCCTCGCCAAATTGACGGCCACGAAGTCGTCGACGGTGACCGGCGCGATAAGGACGGCGAGTTCGGCGCGGCCCGCGTCCACCTCTCCCCGCAGCCAGGCGGCCGGGTAGTCGCCACCGACGTAGGTGATCCGCTTGTCCCCCGGGTCGAGGCCGAGGGCGTCACCGAGGACGCGCCGCTCGACGAGCGCGTGATCGAGGTTTTCTACGACGCTGCCCGTTCCGGCTGTGGGCAAGGTCACCGTCCAGGCACCGGCCCTCGTGTACAGGTTGACCGTGCCACCGCTGGCCGGCACCTCGGGCGTACCCGTCACCGGCGTGACCGTCGCACCGGCGGCCGTCAGGCGCGTGATCAGCTCCTCCGGGGCGATACCCAGCTCACTGACCAGGCGGTTGTAGGGCTGGATCGCCACCGACTCGGGCGTGGTGACCACCGCGAGGAAGCGCGGCAGGCCGGCGGTCTGGGCGGCGAGGCTGCGGTGGTTGCCGTCTGCCACGACCAACTCCCCGCCGCCCGCCAGGGCCAGCACCCGGTCCCGGGCCTCACCGGGCCCGAGCGGCCAGATCTCGTGGACACGCCCGGCCGCGTCGGTGTCGTTCGCCGCCGCGTCACCCGCCTCCGCGATGGCCTCGGCGAGCGCCGCGTGCAGGTCGGCACCGCGCGCGGTCTGCAGGAGGAGTACGGGTGAGAGCAGGTGCCCGACGGCCTGCGCGAGGGCGACCCGCTCGCGCACCTTCTCGATGAACACGTCCTCGTTGCGGATGACCAGGCCGGGCTCCTCGGCGCTGGTGGAGATCTGCCCCGTCTCCACCATCGTCCACACGCCGTACGCGGTCGCGCCGTCGGGCGCGGTGATCCGGTACAGGACGGCCACGTCGTCGCTCTCGGCGTAGTGACCCTGCTCCTTGGCAGCGGCCAGGCGCGCGACGGCGTCGGGCAGGCAGTCGGCGAAGGCGCGCCCCACACTCTCCGGAGCGCGGTGGGGCATCTCGACGCCGAGGGCGCTGAACGGATTGGCCGCGATGATCGCGGTAATCTCGGCGTCGTCGGCGAACTCGTCGTAGTTCTGCGCCGCGGTGGTCTGCCCGGCGCGTCCGCCGGTCGTCAGCCAGGCCCGGGCGATCGGGTGCGCGATCGTCATGAGCGCGACGTTATCGGTTCGAGGCGGATCACTCCCCGCCGGCCGGCGCCCATCCACTGGATGGACGCCGGCAGCGCGGTACTCAGGCCGCGTTCGTGGAGCGCCGTCGACGCAGCCGGGGCAGGCTCGGCCGGAAACGACCCCGGGGCTCCTCCGGCGCGGCGTGCCGGGGGCTGTAGGCGGGCTCGCCGTTGCCGGTCTCCGACTCGGGTTCCGCAGCCGCGACGGCGCCCTCCAGCACCAGCGCCGCGGCGACTTCCTGGAAAACCGGCGCCGGAACGGCGTCCACGGCGCCCTGCGCGGGGACGACATCCACCGAAGCCGGGACGACATCCACCGAAGCCGGCGCCGGAGCGAAGGCCTCGGCCGAGACGATCACCGGCGGGGCGAGCAGCGCCGCGACCTCCGCGGGCACCTCGTCTCGCCAGTCGCACTCACGGACCGACCAGCACGCGGCGGGACTTGCGGCCGCCACGTCGTCGGCGACGACAGCCTCACTGGGCTTCACATCCGCAGCGGTCGACACCGGTCCTCCTCGGGCAGGAAAAGCTCTCGTCGAGAAGCAACGATGAGCGATACAGCGGCGTCACGCGAGTAATGCCCAGAATTCGGACAATTAGGTTTATTCGAAAGACGGAGGCACGTCCCGCGTTCGCTTGATTTCAAAGAAGCCGGGAGTACCGGCGACGAGCAGCGTGCCGTCCCACAGTCGGCCGGCGGCCTCCCCCTTGGGCGCCGGCGTGACGACCGGGCCGAAGAAGGCGATCTGCGCGCCGTCGGGGCCCGGCACGTGGATCACCGGCGTACCGACGTCCATGCCGACCGGCCGCATGCCCGCCTCGTGGCTGGCCCGCAGGGCCTCGTCGTACTGGGTGGACTCGGCGGCCGAGGCGAGCTCGACGGGCAGGCCGGCGTCGGCCAGGGCCGCCTCGTACAGCGCCCGACCCCGCTCCTCCTTGCCAATGTGGATGCGGGTGCCCAGGGCGGTGTACAGCGAGCGGAGGACGTCGTTGCCGTACTTCTGCTCGGCGGCGATCGCCACCCGTACCGGCCCCCAGGCGGTCTTCAGGAACTCCCGGTACTCCTCGGGCAGGTCGTCACGGCCGTCGTTCAGCACGGCCAGGCTCATTACGTGGAAGCGGAGGTCGACCGGGCGGACCTTCTCCACCTCGAGCAGCCAACGGGAGGTGATCCACGCCCACGGGCAGGCGGGGTCGAACCACATATCAGCGGTGACGCGCTCGGTCACGGCAGCTCCTCACGATCTTCAAATGTGACAGCGGTCCAGCAAGTACTGGGTCCACTACCGATCCTTACGCCAGCCGGCGACCACAGCGGAACTGCCGTACCGTGACCTGTGCCACTTCATGGCCGCTGACCGGTTATGAAAGGATCGTTTCTTACCACTCGGCTCGGATGGCGGCTGCGAAAGCCCCTCTCGAACCAAGATTTCGCAACAGATGGAGACAAAGACCGTGGCCGGAGTTCGCAACCTCAGGCAGGTGGAGGCCGCCGAGCGGGCCCGCCTGCTCGACGTCTCGGCGTACGACATCAGCCTGGACCTCACTGACGGCACCGGCTTCCCGGGCGAGGGGACGTTCCGCTCGGTGACCGAAGTGCGCTTCAGCTGCCGCGAACCGGGCGCGAGCACGTTCATCGAGATCGCCGCCGACTCGCTGCGCGGCGCCACCCTCAACGGCGCACCGCTGGACATCTCCGGCTGGGCCGCGGACAAGGGTCTGGTCATTCCCGACCTCGCCGCGGAGAACGTGCTCGTCGTCGACGCCGACTGCGCGTACTCGTCGACCGGACAGGGCCTGCACCGCTCGGTCGACCCAGTCGACAAGGAGGTCTACCTCTACAGCCAGTTCGAGACCGCCGACGCGCAGCGCGTGTTCGCCTGCTTCGACCAGCCGGACCTCAAGGCCGAGTTCACCTGGCACGTCACCGCCCCCGCCCACTGGCGGCTGGTGTCGAACATGCCGATCGAGCGCGAGGAGCCGGCCGCTGGCATGGAGCGCGCCAAGGTTGTGCACTTCGCCCGGTCGCCGCGGATGAGCACGTACGTCACGGCGATCTGCGGCGGCCCGTACCACGAGGTGCGCGACACCCACGACGGCATCGACCTGGGCGTGTTCTGCCGGGCATCGATGAGCCGGTACCTCGACGCCGACGACATCCTGCTGATCACCAAGCAGGGCTTCGACTTCTTCCACCGCGAGTTCGGCGTCCGCTACCCGCTGCCCAAGTACGACCAGATCTACAGCCCGGACTTCAACGCCGGCGCGATGGAGAACTTCGGCTGCGTGGTGCACGCCGAGCAGCACTACATCTTCCGCAACCAGGTCACCGACTTCGAGTACGAGCAGCGAGCCAACACGATCCTGCACGAGATGGCCCACATGTGGTTCGGTGACCTGGTCACCATGCGCTGGTGGGACGACCTGTGGCTCAACGAGTCGTTCGCCGAGTGGGCCAGCCACTGGGCCAACACCGGGGCCACCCGCTTCAGCGACGCCTGGACGACCTTCCTGTCGGTCCGCAAGAACTGGGGCTACCGGCAGGACCAGCTCTCGTCGACCCACCCGGTCTACTGCGAGATCCCCGACGTGGACGCGGTCGAGGTCAACTTCGACGGCATCACGTACGCGAAGGGCGCGAGCGTCATCAAGCAACTCGTCGCGTACGTGGGGATCGAGCCGTTCGTGGCGGGGCTGCGGGCCTACTTCGCCAAGCACGCCTGGGGCAACGCCACCTTCGACGACCTGCTCACCGCGCTGGAGGCGGCCTCCGGTAAGGAGCTGCGCAAGTTCGCCGCGCAGTGGTTGGAGACCGCGCAGGTCAACACTCTGCGGCCGGAGCTCACCGTGGCCGAGGACGGGACGTACGCATCGGTCGCCGTGCTCCAGCAGGCGCCGGAGAGGTATCCGACGCTGCGCACCCACCGCATCGGCATCGGCCTGTACGACCTGCAGGACGGCTCGCTGGTGCGCCGCGAGCGCATCGAGGTGGACGTGGATGGGGCGCGTACGGAGATCCCCCAGCTCGCCGGTGTCCCCGCCGCCGACGTCCTGCTGCTCAACGACGACGACCTGACGTACGCGAAGCTGCGGCTGGACGAGCGGTCGATGGCGACCGTGGTCGACCACCTCGCCGGCTTCGACAACCCGCTCGCGCGGGCGCTGTGCTGGGCCGCCGCGTGGGACATGGTCCGCGACGGCGAGCTGGCCGGCCGGGACTACGTCCGGATGGTCATCCGCGGCCTGCCCAGCGAGAAGGACATCAACCTGGTCACGGCGACGCTCGGCCAGGCCCGGTCGGCCCTGGCGTTCTACGTCGATCCGGCGTGGGCCGCCGAGGGTTGGCAGCAGCTGGCCCAGTGCGCCCAGCAGGCGGTCACCCGGGCCGAGCCGGGCAGCGGTTTCCAGCTGGCGTGGGCGCGGGCGTACGCGGCCGCGGCCCGGCAGAGCGGCGACCTCGCCGTGCTGGCCGGTTGGCTGCGGGGCGAGAACGTGCCGGAGGGTCTCGTCATCGCGTCAGACCTGCGGTGGAGCCTGCTGCACGCGCTCGTCGCCAACGGTGCCGCCCGGCCGGACGAGATCGAGGCCGAGCTGGAGAACGACCGGACCGCGAGCGGCGAGCGGCAGGCGGCGCTCTCGCGCGCTCTGGTGCCGACGCGTGAGTCGAAGGCGGAGACCTGGCGCCGCCTAGTCTCCGACCACCAGCTGCCCAACTGGCTGCAGCGGTCGCTGCTGCAGGGCTTCCAGCACGCGGCACAGACCGAGCTGACCGCCCCGTACGCGGCGGAGTACTTCCGAGTCGCGAACGACGTCTGGGCGGCGCTCGACAGCGAGCCGGCCCAGGACTTCGTGGCCCTGGCGTACCCGGCCTACCAGGTCAGCGAGGAGACGGTGGCGCGCACCGACGCCTGGCTCGCCGGCGAGGGCGCGGGTAGCCCCGCCCCGCTGCGCCGGCTGGTCGCCGAGGGCCGTGACGGCGTCGCACGCGCCCTGAAGGCGCGCGCCAAGGACGCCAGCACCTCCTGAGTGGTGATACAGCAAGGGCGCCCTCCGATTCGGAGGGCGCCCTTGCTTTTGCTTTCGTGCGCGTCAGGCGCTCGGCTTACCCGCCTGGTCGCTGAGTTGAGCAAGCCCGGACACGATGCCACCGGCGAGGTCGCCACCGCCGAATGCGGCCGCCATGGAGAGCGCGGCTAACTTGGCCGAGCGGTCCGGAATACGCTTGCGCGCCTCCGAACCCGTGACGATCTCGAGCACCCGCTGGTTGGGCGACACGGCGACGAGGACCGAGTGGTCCGGGTCGCCCAACTGGCCGTGCAGCTTCTCGGCGTGGCCACGCACCGGCTCGTCGAGTTCGCCCACGTACACGCTGAAGGTCAGCCCGGTGCCCCGGTCAGCCAACCGCAGCGCCTCGTCCAGTCGCAACAGCTGTCGCGTGTTGAACGGGCCGTCGAGCACCTCGGGGCGGCCGGTTGGCCGTCCCCCCTGCTCACCAGCGGTCACTTGCGCCTCCAGTCACACGCTGCTCAGCCGACGGGCGGGCAGCCCACTCGGCGGCACTCGAACCACCGGCAGGCAGAGCCGCTGCCGCGGCAGTGCCGTGCAGCGCCTTGTGCTCGCCTGAGGTTGCGTCGGCCAGCTGCTCCGGCGCCGACAGGAACCAGACCGGGCGGAACTCGAACGGCCGGCCCGGCCGGTAGCGCTTGCCGCGCCGGACGTCACCGGCGAACACGAGGCCAGTGACGACCAGGATCACAAGGACCGGTATGCCGACGTAGATGAGCACCGTCTCAATTGTTGACAAGCCCAGCGCCCCCCGGCGTCGAAGAGACAAATATGCGGGCTTCACGTTAGCGGCCGGTGCATCGTACGCCGCGTCGGGGGTACCCGGAACCCCTCTAGGCGACTTCCGGCAGTCCGAGCCACCCCGTCCAGCGCGGATCAGCCGCCCGATGGCCGAGTACCCGCCATGCCGTACCCTTCGGCGCGCTCGGTGCCGCGTGCAGCCGCCAGCCCAGCTCCGCCAGGGTGCGGTCGCCCTTGGTGTGATTGCACTTGGCACACGCCGCGACCACGTTGTCCCAGACATGGGCGCCGCCGCGGCTACGCGGCAGCACATGGTCGATCGTCTCGGCCGGGCCGCGGCAGTAGGCGCACCGGCTGCCGTCGCGGGCGAAGATCGCCCGGCGGGAGAGGACGACGTGGGTGCGGTAGGGCACCCGGACGTACCGGATGAGCCGCACGACGGACGGGACGGGCAACTGGGAACGGATGCTGTGCAGCACCCCATCGCCGTCGGTGACGCACACCGCCTTGGCGGATAAGACCAGGATCGCGGCTCGTCTGACGGACACGACGCACAGCGGCTCGTACGTGGCATTGAGTACCAGGGTGGTGCCGACTGTGGGTCGTATGTCAGGCATCGCTGCCGCCCTCCCAGGGTGATGCGGTCTCCCGTCGCCTCGACTGTCTTGGGGCCAATCGTCCCCGATAGATCGCCGAATTGCACGCGTTAATCAGGGTGGGACCTGGGGTGAAGCTGGCGCCGTTCACGAGCGCCGGCTCCGCTCTCGACGGCACGGCGAGTGAGAGTTGCCCGGTACCGGGTGAATTACCACCATCCTGCAGATCCGTCGCGTCTCTCCCGCCGGGGGCAATGCGGCGGAGGCGAGGGCGATGAGGTACGAAACTATTCCGTGACCCCCCTTCACCAGATCGCCGCCGCGGTCCGGACCGACCTCATCGCGACCACACCGACGCCCCGTCCGTCGCCGAGCTGTGAGCACGCCCAGGAGCTGTGCCGGTGGGTGTACCGGCAGACCGGCCAGGTCTGGGCCGCCGAGGGCAGCTACCTGTTCCTGGTGAAGCCGCTGCGGGTCCTGCTGATCGTCACGCTGGCGATCCTCGCCCGGTCGTTGATCCACCGCATGATCAGCCGGCTGGTACGCAGCACGACCGGCGTCTCCTCCCCCACCCTGCTGCGTCCGTTACGCGAGAAGGTGCCGGGCACGCTGCTCCGCGACGCCGCCGGCACCCTGCCCGAACGCCGCCGGCAGCGGGCGGAGGCGCTCGGCTCGGTACTGCGCAGCATCACATCCGCCGCGATCTTCGTGATCGCGCTGATGCTGGTACTCGGCGAGCTGAGCATCAACCTGGCCCCACTGCTGGCCAGCGCCGGCATCGTCGGCCTCGCCATCGGTTTCGGCGCACAGAACCTGGTGAAGGACTTCGTGGCCGGCATGTTCATGCTGCTCGAGGATCAGTACGGGGTGGGCGACGTGGTCGACGTCGGCCAGGCGAGCGGCACCGTCGAGGCGGTGGGTCTGCGGATCACCACGATCCGCGACGCGCAGGGCGTGGTCTGGTACATCCGCAACGGCGAGATCCTCCGCGTCGGCAACAAGAGCCAGGGCTGGGCGCAGGTGGTGGTGGATATCCCAGTCGGGTTCGCGGGCGTGCAGGAGGCAACCGAGATCCTGCGTACCGCCGCGAGCGAGATGGCGGACGACCCGGCGTGGAGTGACGACCTGATCGAGGCGCCGGAGGTGCTCGGCGTCGAGCAGATCACCGCGGACGGCGCGGTGCTGCGTACCACCGTCAAGACCACGTCCGAGTCACAGTGGCGGGTCGGGCGCGAACTGCGCCGTTGCCTCACCGACGCGCTGGACCGGGCCGGCATCGCCGAGCGGCTCGGCGCCGGGCGGGTGCTGCTGCGGCCCTCGACTCCGAGCGGCGCGGAGCCGTTGACGCCGAACAGCGCGACCAAAACGCTGGGCACCGTCGGCAAGGTGACCGAGAGCGGACTCGACCACGCGCCCTGACGCGCTGTCGCCACCCGCCGGCAGGATCACCGCCGGCCCTCGCCCGGCAGGATCTCGATACCCTGCCGGGCGAAACCTTTTGGTCGTTTTTGCGAAATGTTGGCATGAACCTTTGGATGAGGGCTCGCGCGTCAGGCGGCCGGTGGATTATCGTCCGATCGTTCAGGTCCGCCGACTACATAAACCCTTTCGCCGGAGTTCGCTCCGCACGAAAGCCATCGAGGGACCTCTACCACCGCACCGACCGGACATTGTCAGATCCGATCTTGGAGGACCCACCGGTGCCCGTCCCGGACCACCGTCGCCCTACGGCCTTCCGCGAGGTTCTGGCGAACGGCGAGTTCCGGGCGATCTTCGCCGCCTCGGCGCTGTCGAGCCTCGGCGACTCGATGGCACGGGCGGCCGTCACCGCTCTCGTCTACCAGCACACCAAGTCCGTGCTGCTGACCGGGGCCACCTTCGCCATCAGTTTCCTGCCCTGGCTGGGCCTGGGCCCGTTGCTCGCGGCACTGGCCGAGCGGTACCCGTACCGGCGCACCATGGTCGTCTGCGACCTCGCGCGCATGGTCACGATCGCTCTGGTCGCGGTGCCGGACGTGCCGCTGGGCGCCCTGCTCGCCCTGTTGTTCATGACCGCGCTGTTCGATCCGCCGTTCCGCGCCGCACGGTCCGCCCTGACGCCGCGGATCCTGGAGGGCGAACGGTACGTCCTGGGTCTGTCGCTGTTCGAGACGACCAGCCAACTGACGCTGATTCTGGGCTACTTCACCGGCGGCGCCATGGCGGCCTACAGCCCTCGGATGGCGCTGCTGCTGGACGCCGCGACGTTCGGCATCTCGGCGTGCCTCGTCGGGCTCGGGATCCGGTACCGCGAGCCGGCGCTACGGCCGGACCGGCGGAGCAACCTGCTACGCGAGACGGCCGAAGGCTTCCGCGTGGTGTTCGGCGCCCACGTGCTGCGGTCGATCGCGATCGTCGTCTTCGCCTCGCTGCTGTTCGCGATCGTCCCGGAGGGCCTCGCGGCGGCGTGGGCCGGCCATCTGTCGCCGGACAGGCAGGCCCAGGGCTGGATGCAGGGCCTGATCATGTGCAGCATGCCGGTCGGCTTCATCCTGGGCAGCCTGCTGGTCAACCGGTTGGTCGGACTCTCCACCCGGCAGCGGCTCATCCGCCCGTTCGGGGTTCTCGCGCCGCTGGCCCTCGTGGGCGCGCTCGTCGACCCCAGCGTCTACGGCGTGGCGCTCATCTCGGCGGTCAGCGGCTTCGCGACCGCGGCCCTCCTGCCCGCGGCCAACGGCCTGTTCGTGCAGGCCCTGCCCAACCAGGTCCGGGCCCGGGCGTTCGGGGTGATGCAGAGCGGCGTACAGCTCTGCCAGGCCGGCGCAGTCCTCGGCATCGGCGCCCTGGCCAACCGCTTCCACCTGCCTCTGGTCGTGGGCCTGTGGGGCGCCGCCGGCACCGTCCTGATGCTGCTGATCAGCCTGGCCTGGCCCCGGCCGGAGGCCCTCGCCGACGCGATCGACCGGGCGCGGCGGGACAACGAGGAAGGCGAATCGACAGCCACTCCGAGCGAGCCTGGCAGAATCAAAGGGTGACGACGACACCCCAGACCCCCTCGTTCTACGACCAGGTCGGCGGGGAGCCGACGTTCCGCAAGCTCGTCGACGAGTTCTACGCGGGAGTCGCCACCGATCCCCTGCTGCGGCCGCTCTACCCGGAAGAGGACCTCGGCCCCGCCGCCGACCGGTTCGCGCTGTTCCTGATGCAGTACTGGGGTGGCCCCAACACGTACTCGGCCACGCGCGGCCACCCGCGCCTGCGCATGCGCCACGCCCCGTTCCGGGTCGGGCCGGCCGAGCGGGATGCCTGGCTGGGTCACATGCGCCGCGCGGTGGACTCCCTGGGCCTGCCGCCGGAGCAGGAGGCCGAGCTCTGGAACTACCTGGCCCGCGCCGCGTACTTCATGGTCAACACGCTCGACGACGAAGCCTGACGTAACCCCGACAACAGTTCAGGCCCGGCCCCTCGAAAGGGGCCGGGCCTGAACTGTCTAACCACGTGGGGTGACTGATGGGATTTGAACCCACGACACCCGGGACCACAACCCGGTGCTCTGCCAACTGAGCTACAGCCACCATGCTGACGCGGAGCTAGCTCCGCGGCGCCGACTCATGATAGCCATACTCCCCCGGGCCGCGTCGAGTGGGATACCGCAGTGGCGTGTCAGGCGTCGTCCTCGGCGCTGAGCAGCGAGGCGGCGACCGCCTTGGCGGTGTCGACGTCCGGCCCGGGCAGCGGTACGAACACGGTGCGCCGGTAGTACTCCAACTCGCGCACGCTCTCCCGGATGTCGGCCAGGGCGCGGTGCGCCAGGCCCTTCGCCGGCTGCCCGAAGTACACCCGCGGGTACCACCGCCGGGTCAATTCCTTGATCGACGAGACGTCGATCATCCGGTAGTGCAGGTGCGCGTCCAGGCGCGGCATGTCGCGCGCGAGGAAACCCCGGTCCGTGGCGATCGAGTTGCCGCAGAGCGGCGCCGTCCGCGGCTCCGGGACGTGGCGGCGCACGTACTCCAGGACCATGTCCTCGGCCTCCGCGACAGTCACCGTCGACTTCCGGACCGCATCCGTGAGGCCGGACCGCTCGTGCATCTGCCGCACCACCTCGGCCATGCCGTCCAACTTGGCGTCGTCGGCGTGGATCACCACGTCGAGGCCGTCGTCGAGCAGCTTCAGGTCGGGATCCGTCACCACCACCGCGACCTCGATGAGGGCGTCGTGGGCCAGATCCAGCCCGGTCATCTCACAGTCGATCCAGACCAAAAGATCACTCACGTAGACAGCCTAGTCCGCGTTCGGGCGTTCACGTGGCGGCCGGTGCCAGGTCACGATGGCGAGTCGCCGCCGATCGCCGTGGTGGCCAAGCCGGGCGATCAGGAAACGCGGGCCGATAGAGTGGCCGGGATCCGGTTGGCACCGACCTGGGAGCGAGCATGACCACGACACGCGCCGGCGGCGCGCGAGTCGGTCCTCGCCACCTCGTCGCCCTGGTGGCAGCGTGGGCCACCGCCGTCGCCGCCCATGTCTGGTACGGCGACCGGCACGGGTTCTTCGACTTCACCATCTACTACCGCGCGGTGCGCTGGTGGGCGGACGGCCACCACGTCTACTCCTACAGCCAGCCAGATCCGGTGCAGGGCTCGCTCGGCTTCACCTACCCGCCCTGCGCGGCGCTGCTGTTACGCCCCCTCGCCGCGCTCCCCCTCGGCGCCGCGCAGGTGGTGTTCAGCGCGGTGTCGGTCACGGTGCTGCTCGCGGCCGTCTGGTTCCTGGTCGCCCCGGTGGCGGCCCGGCACGGGTACCCGCCCTGGTTCGGGGTCGCGCTCACGGTTCCCCTGGTGAGCTGGTTGGAGCCGGTACGGGAGAGCTTCACGTTCGGGCAGATCAACTTCATCCTGCTCGGGCTCGTCGTGATCGACCTGATGGTGGCCGTGCCGCGCCGGTCCCGGCTGGCCGGGGTGGGCATCGGCCTCGCCGCCGCGATCAAGCTCACGCCGGCCATCTTCGTGCTCTACCTGCTACTGACCCGTCGGCGGCGGGCCGCCGGCACGGCGGTCATCTCCGCAATCGCGGCGAACGCCCTCGGTGCGGCGCTGATGTGGCACGACACCTGGCGGTTCTGGACCGAACTGCTGTGGCGGACCGAGCGGATCGGCCACCTGGACCGACTGGAGAACCAGTCCCTGATGGGCACGCTGACCCGGCTGGGCGACGGCGCCGCCAACAAGCCGGCGTGGGTGCTCATGGTCGTACTCGTCGCCGGGTACGGGCTGTGGCGGGCCCGCCGGGCGGCGCTGGCCGGCGACGAACCGAGCGGCCTCATCCTGACCGCGCTCGTCGGCTGCCTGATCAGCCCCGTGACGTGGACCCACCACCTGCTGTGGTTCGCGCCGGCGCTGGTCGTACTCGTCGACGCGGCGCTGGACCGGAACGGAACCGGCCGGCGGCGCTGTACGGCGGTCACGACGGCGGCTGTGCTCTATGTCACGGCCGCGTTCAGCGTGGTCAGCTGGTACGACTGGGGCGTCGTGAAGCCGTCGGCGGACGCCGGCCTGGCGGGCTTCCTCATCGACAACTGGTACGTGCTGCTCATGCTCGCGCTGCTGGTCACGCTGCCTTTCCGGTCAGTGCGGGGGGCCGAAAAGACGATCGACGAGCCCACCGAAGGGCGGCCCGCCCTGACCTAAAGCCCATAGCCGGCTAGCCGACATAGCACAGTTTGACGCAAATAGACAGACCTGGCGGGATCGCTTTGCTCGCATTACCGTATGGCTTGTCCGAAATGATCCCCACGGACACGAAGTACGGCACGGATGTACACCGTCGCCGTCGCGGACGGTCTGGTGCTTCCCCCCGCACCTGATCGCCGACAACTATAAAAGTCACCATCCCCCCCAACAGGTGACGAAGTGGCCTCCGTCGCGGCGGGGGCCACGGTTGTTTCCGGCCACGGTTGTTTCCCGGCCCCGCCCCTTCAGGCCGTGTCCCGGCTCAGGAGGCCGGCTTGACCAGCGGGAACGGCAGCGTCTCGCGGATGGCCCGGCCGGTCAGCAGCATGACGAGCCGGTCGATGCCCACGCCCAGCCCGCCGGTCGGCGGCATCGCGTACTCGAGGGTGTGCAGGAAGTCCTCGTCGAGCTCCATCGCCTCCGGATCGCCACCGGCGGCGAGCAGGGACTGGGCCGTCAACCGGTGTCGCTGCTCCACCGGGTCGATCAGCTCGGTGTACGCGGTGCCCAGCTCCATCCCGAAGGCCACCAGGTCCCACCGCTCGGCCAGCCGCGGATCCTCGCGGTGCGCCCGGGTCAGCGGCGACACCTCGGTGGGGAAGTCCGTGTAGAACGTCGGCGCCTCGGTCTGCGCCTCCACCAGGCGCTCGTACATCTCCAGCACGACCTGCCCGGCCCCCCACGACGCCTGCACCGGCACCTTCGCCCCCGCCGCCAGCTCCCGCAGGCGCTCCAGCGACGTGTCCGGGTCGATCTTCTCCCCCAGCGCCAGGGAGATCGCCTCGTACACCGGCACGACCGGCCACGGACCGCTCAGGTCCACCTCGACGTCGTTGCGGCGGGCCACGGGCCTCCCGTACGCGGCGGTCGCGGCACCGATAATCAGGTCGCGGGTCAGCTCGCGCATCGAGACGTAGTCGCCGTAGGCCTCGTACGCCTCCAGCATCGTGAACTCGGGGTTGTGAGTGGCGTCGACACCCTCGTTACGGAAGTCGCGACCCAGCTCGAAGACCTTCTCCACGCCGCCGACGGCGAGCCGCTTGAGGTACAGCTCCGGGGCGATACGCAGGTAGAGGCGCATGTCGTAGGCGTTGCTCTGGGTGACGAACGGACGGGCGTTGGCCCCGCCGTGGATGCGCTGCAGGATCGGCGTCTCGACCTCCAGGTACCCGCGCTCGACCAGCGTCGTGCGTACCGCGTGCAGCGCGGCGGAGCGCACCCGCAGCATCTCCCGCGCGCTCGGGTTCACGATCAGGTCGAGGTGCCGCTGACGTACCAGCGCCTCCGGGTCGGCCAGGCCGCGGTGCTTGTCCGGCAACGGACGCAGGCACTTGGCCGTCAACGCCCACTCCTCGGCCCGCACCGTGACCTCGCCACGCCGCGTCGTGATCACCTCGCCGCTGATCCCGACGTGGTCGCCGAGGTCCACCGCGTACTTCCAGTCACCGATCGTGTCGCCCTCGATCATGACCTGCACGTCGCCCGACCAGTCCCGCAGCGTGGCGAAGACCAGCCCGCCGTGGTCGCGCTCCAGGAGCACCCGACCGGCGACCGCGACCCGGTCCCCGGTCCGGGTATCGGGCGCGAGGTGCGCATATGCCGACCTGATCTCGCCACACCCACGGGTACGCGCGAAGCCCGGCGGGTACGGGTCGACCCCGCCCGCCCGCAGCGTGTCCAGCTTCGCCAGCCGTACCCGCGTCTGCTCCGGCACCGCCGTGGCGCGGTCGGTCGCCGGCTTCTCCTCGACGACGACCTGCTCCGGCTCGACCGCTGTGCCTTCGACCCCGGTGCCCTCCGGCAGCGCCTCGGCCGGCCGCGTGGCGCCGCGCCGCAGCAGGGTGCGCAGGCTCGGCACGACGACGAACCCCTCGGCGATGCCGGAGGCGATGCCGACCTTGGCCATGTCCCGGATGTCTTCGAAGCAGACGTAGCGCGGCACCCACTCCGGCCGGTACTTCACGTTCGAGCGGTACAGCGATTCCAGCTGGAACCAGCGCGAGAAGAACAGCAGAAGCCCGCGCCAGGCCCGGATGATCGGGCCGGCGCCGATGCGGGCACCCTCCTCGAAGACCGCCCGGAACATGGCGAAGTTCAGCGAGATCCGCTCGACGCCCATCCCCGGAGAGGCCGCGATCACCTCGGTGACCATGTACTCGATGAGCCCGTTGTCGCTGGCACGGTCCCGGCGCATCAGGTCCAGCGACAGGCCGTGGACGCCCCACGGCACGAACGACAGCAGCGCTGCCTCTTCGCCGTTCGCGTCGAGCGCCTCGACCAGCACGCACCGGCCGTCACTCACATCGCCCAGCCGGCCGAGCGCCATCGAGAAGCCGCGCTCGGTCTCGGTGTCGCGCCAGCGGGCGGCGAGGTCGATGATGTGTGCCATCTCGTCGCGGGAGATGTCGGCGTGGCGGCGAATGCGGACGGTGTACCCGGCGCGCTGCACTCGGTTGGCCGCCTGCCGCACCGGGCGCATCTCCCGGCCCTCTAGGCTGAAGTCGCGTACGTGGATGATCGCCTCGTCACCCAGTTCGATCACGCGCAGCCCGGCGCGCGCGTACGCGGTGGCGCCCTCCTCGCCGGCCCCCATCACCGCCGGCGTCCAGGCGTACGCCCGGCACATCTCCAGCCAGGACGCGATGGCCGGCCCCCACGCCTCCGGGTCGCCGAGCGGGTCGCCGCTGGCCAGGCACACCCCACCCACGACCCGGTAGGTGATGGCCGCCTTGCCGGTGGGCGAGAAAATGACTGACTTGTCCCGGCGGGTCGCGAAGTACCCCAGCGAGTCCCGCTCACCGGACTCGGCCAGCAGCGCGCGTACCTTGCGCTCCTCGGCGGGCGCGAGGGCCGCGGCGGCGAGCTGGGAGCGGAACAGCACGTACAGCGAGGCGAAGAGGCTGATCGCACCGAACAGGCCGAGGACCAGGTTGACCCAGCCGGGGGCGCCGCCCGCTCGGGTGACGTCGAAGACGAACGCGCCACCGGTGACCTTCTCGGCGGCGTAGAGGAACTCGTCGGCGCCGTTGCGCAGCGAACCCGGGAACGCCTCGACCAGCGCCCACCCGGCCAACGAGAAGGCCAGCAGCAGGCCCAGCAGCGTGGCCACGGCCTTGCGCAGGCTGGCCCGCTGTACCCGCGCGTAGAACTGCCGGTGCGAGACGGTCAGGAGGGCGAGCATGGCGGCGGTCAGCAGCAGGTTGCCGGCGGCGATCCACGGCTCGAACGGCTTGAGGTCGGTCTCCCAGTACTCCGACGGAGACGTGCGGATCAGGTCGTACACGCCGAACAGCACCAGGTCGGCGACGACCTGCAGGCCGAAGCCGACCACCAGCATCCAGAAGGCGGCCCGTTTGCGGTGCGCCACGGCGACGGCCAGGACGCCCATGAAGGCGGCGTAGCCGAGGTTGGCCGGGGCGGGTACGAGCAGCTCGTCGACTGCCACCCGGACCCACTGGACCCGGTGGTGGAACGCGGCGCTGACCGCGGCGACCGCGCAGAGCGCGGCGAGCACCGTCAACGCACCGGCGAACACCGATGGTATGCGCTCCCGCCAGTCGCGCCGGTCCTCGCTCGACCGCCCCGCCACTGTTCGCTCTGCCGCTTCGGACACCAAATCTCCTCAAACCACCAACGTGCCCAAAGATATGCGCGCGAGTGTCCTCGCCGCTCCCCCCAAGTCTGATCGATGACCGGGGTCAGGTGATCGGCACCTCCGCGATCACGGTGGCGGTGTCGATCTCGGTGGTGCGCAGCGTGAACCGCAGCTGCCAGGTTCCCGCCTGACCCAGCTGGGCCTGCGCGACGGCGTGGTTCTCGGAGACCGGCAGCACCGGCAGGTCCACCGGCTCGATGCCCTGCCCGGGCAGGGCGGCGGTGGCCTTCCACTCCTTGACGGCGAGCGCGGCGCCGTCTGCGCTGAAGGCGTACAGGTGGATGGTGTTCGCCCCGGTGTGCTTGGGTTCGAGCTGCACCTGCAGCGAGTACAGCTTCGTGGTCAGCGTCGCGTTGTACGTCGTGTTCTCCTGGCGGGAGGCCTGCTCCAGGGCGGCCCGGGCCGGCGTGGTCTGCACCAGCGCCGACGTCAGGCCGAGGACGACCACGGCACCGACCACCTCCACCAGCACCGACCGGCGCAGCCGCCGGGACGGCTGGACACCGTCGACGCCGTCGACGGTGTCGGCCCTGTCGACCTCTTCGGCCGCGGGCTGCGCCACTCGCCGCGTCAGCCGGCGGGAGTACCAGGCCGCAGCGAGCACCAGCGCCAGCAGACCGACCTTGACCAGGAGCAGCCGGCCGTACGTCGTGTCGTACAGCCCGCGCAGCGAGCCGATCGAGACCAGCGCCTGCACGGTGCCGGCGACCACCAGCACGCTGACCGCGATCATCGCCCACCGCGACCAGACCGGCAGGATCGCGGCGAGCTCACGGGCGTTGGCCCGCCGCAGCAGGAACCCGAAGAGCATGACCAGCCCGCCGAGCCAGACCGCCATCGCGCCGAGGTGCGCCGCATCGGCGATCGTCGTGACGACCGGCACGGAACTGGCGGCGGCATGCCCCGAGATCGGCCAGGTGGCCAGCCCGACCACGGCGAGGATCGCGACGAGGGCGCGGTCGGTCCAGCTCGCGCGGCTGTCCTCGGTGCCAGGTCGGTTGGCGAACGCCGGCAGCAGCACCAGCAACGCGGCGATGACACCGATCCGCACCAGGTGCGCGGCCCCGTACTGGCTGTTGAACACCTCGCGCAGGTCGGCGGCGCTGGCCCCGAACACACTGGTCCCCGCGTGATAGGGCGCCTGCAGGTACTGCTCGGCCAGGGCCGAGACACCGACGAGGCCGACACCGACCTTGACCATCCGTAGCGGCCCCCGCCCGGACAGCCGCCGTGGCCACAGCAGGGCCAGGAAGAGCGCCGGGCCCGCTACGAGGACGAGTCCGGCGTACCCGAGGTAGCGCGCTCCGCCTAACAGCGTGGTCACCAGCGGGTCGCTCTGCGTGCCGCTGGTGGCCGTGGTCGGCGCGTTCGCCGACGGCGCGCCGATGGAGAACGGGATGGCACCCGAGACGGGGTGGCTGTCCGCCGAGATCACCCGGAAGCTGATCAGGTAGCTGCCGCGCTCGGTGGTCTGCTTCATCGGGATGTGCAGCTGCGAGCCCTGGACGGTCGGTGCGCCCTGCTCGACCCGGCGCCCGTCCGGGCCGATGATTTGGATCTTCTGCGGCACGACGCGTACGGGCTCGCTGAACGTCAACACCACCTCGCCCGGCGAACTCGCCAGTACCGCGCCGGACTGCGGTTCGCTCTGCAACAGGGCCGCGTGGGCGCTCGCCGGGCTGGCGGGCGTGAGGAGAACGGCCAGCAGTCCGAAGAGCAGTCCCGCCAGCGCGGTGAGGGCACGGCACCGAGTCATGCGCCAATGCTCCACGATCCGCCCGTGGCCGCTACCCCGGCCCTGGTCAACGTTCACGCTGCTGGTAGTCGATCGGGAAGCGGGGAAAGTTCCCGGGTCAGTGATACAGGTCACGCATGGAACTGAGCGGCGGTCAGGAGGCGACAAACCCCGGTGAGCATCACGGATCGCTGGGTGGAGGCGCGTCCCTGGCTCGGCACGCTCGCCCGGCTGGGACTCGCCGCCGTATGGATGATCGCCGGCGGCACCAAGATCGGCGACCTGGCCGCGTCGGGGCGGGCGGTGGCCGCCTACAAGCTGATGCCGGTGGAGGTGGCCCGCGTCGTCGGCGCGGCGCTGCCGTTCGTGGAGCTGGCGCTGGGCGTACTGCTGCTGGTGGGCCTGGCCACCCGGCTAGCCGCCGCCATCTCCGCGGCGCTGTTCATCGTCTACATCGTGGGTATCGCGGCCGCATGGGCGCGCGGGCTGAACATCGACTGCGGCTGCTTCAGCCGCGGCGGGGAGCTCGCACCGGGGCAGCACGCCAATTACCTCCCGGAGATCCTGCGTGACGTCGGTTTTCTGGCGGTCGCCGGGTTCCTGGTGAGCTGGCCGCGCACGCGCCTCGCGCTCGACGAATGGCTCTTTCGGGGAGAGACAGCATGAGTTCACGGGCCAACAAGAAACAGGCCGCGAAGGTGGTACGCGAGCAGATCGCCCGGGAACGGGCCCGGGCCCGGCGGGTCTGGGTGTCGATCGCGGCCGTGGCGGTGCTCGTGATCGCGGGCCTCGTCGGCTGGGGGGTGTACTCCAGCCAGCGCTCGTCCAGCTTCACCGCGCCGGCGCACGCGACCGCGAACGGCGACGGGCTCGTCGTCGGCGCCGGACCGAAGACCGTCGAGCTGTACCTCGACTTCATCTGCCCGGCCTGCCGGAACTTCGAGGAGTCCGGCGGCTCCAGCCTCAACCAGATGGCCGCCGCCAACAAGATCAAGCTCGTGTACCACCCGGTGGCGTTCCTGGACCGGGCCTCCACGACCCAGTACTCGACGCGGTCCGCCGCGGCGGCCGGGTGCGCCTCCGACGCCGGGAAGCTGCCCGAGTTCGTGCAGGCGATGTACGCCAACCAGCCGCCCGAGGGCAGCGCGGGCCTGAGCAACGACCAGATCATCCAGCTGGCGCACCGGGCCGGGATCACCGGCTCGGGCTTCGACACCTGTGTACGCGACGGCAAGTACAGGCCCTGGGTCCAGCACGTCACGGACGCGGCCGTGTCCCGCGGCGTGACCGGCACCCCGACGGTGTTCGTCGAGGGCAAGCAGGTCGAGGCGAGGCTGCCCGCCATCACGCAGGCGCTCGGCGGCGGACCGGTAGGTTGAGGACATGACCGCGACTCGGCTCTCCCCGGGCGACCAGGCCCCGGACTTCACGCTGCCCACCGCTGACGGTGGCCAGTTGACCCTCTCCGACCTGCGCGGCCGCAAGGTCGTGCTGTACGCGTACCCGGCGGCCATGACGCCCGGGTGCACCACGCAGGCCTGCGACTTCCGGGACTCGCTCGCCTCCCTGCAGGGCGCCGGGTACCAGGTCGTGGGGATCTCGCCGGACAAGCCGGAGAAGCTGGCCCAGTTCGTCGAGCGGGACGCGTTGACCTTCCCTCTCGTGGCCGACCAGGACAGGTCGGTGCTGACCCAGTACGGCGCGTACGGCGAGAAGCAGAACTACGGCAAGACCGTCATGGGCGTGATCCGGTCGACCTTCGTCCTCGACGAGGAAGGCCGCGTGGAGCGGGCGCTCTACAACGTGAAGGCAACGGGCCACGTGACCAAGCTGCGCCGCGAGCTAGGCATCGACTAGCACTTTTCCGATCTTGGACACTTGGCGGGGTCATAGGCCCGCCAAGTGTCCAAGATCGTGAAAATGGCTCTAGAATCGTGGCGCCGCGCGGGAGTGGCGGAATGGCAGACGCGCCAGACTTAGGATCTGGTGTCTTCGGACGTAGGGGTTCAAGTCCCCTCTCCCGCACCATCTTCATCGCCCGGGATACCTGAGCCAGTGGCACCGGACCGGGCGAGATACCGCCCGACGCACTACCGCGCCGCGCCCGCGTGAGACCTCTTGCCGCCAAGGATTGAACCGTGGTTCGATTCTTGCATGGCCTACCGCAGCACCGACCGTGTGAAGGCCCGGCTGAGCGCCTCCCGGCAGCGGATCATCACCGCGGCGCTGGAGATCATGGCCCAGCACGGGTACGCCGGCTGCTCCGTCGCCGCCGTGGCCGAGCGCGCCGGGATGGCGACCGGTAGCGTCTACAGCCACTTCCCCACCAAGGCTGACCTGTTCGCCGAGGTCTTCCGCATCGCCTCACAGCGGGAGGTCGACGCGGTCACCCGCGCCGCCGCCCTCGAAACCACCATGGCCGACCGGATCACCGCGGTCATCGAGACGTTCGCCGGCCGCGCGTGGAAGTCGCCCCGGCTGGCGTACGCCCTGCTCGCCGAGCCGGTCGATCCAGCGGTCGACGCCGAGCGGCTGGTCTTCCGGCGGGCGTACGCCCACGCGATCGCCGGCTACGTCGCCGAGGGCGTGGCCAGCGGCGAACTCCCCTGCCAGGACCCCGACCTGACCGCCACCGCCCTGGTCGGCGCCCTCGGCGAGGCCATGGTCGGCCCGCTCGCCGCCGGAGTCGCGGGCCCGGACACCATCCCCGGCCTGATCACTTTTGCCCACCGCGCGCTTGGAGTGTCGACGTGATCACACATGAGGTGTTCAACCAGGTTCCATCGCTGGTCGGCTACGACGCGGCGGACGACGCGGCCCTGCTCGACGGGCTCCATCGGGAGGGCGCCGGCTGGGCCGCGGCCGAGGTGCACGAACTCGGCCGGCTCGGCGGCTCCGAGCAGGCGATCGAGTGGGGCCGGCTGGCCAACGAGCACCCGCCGGCGCTGCGTACCCACGACCGCTACGGGCACCGGATCGACGAGGTCGAGTTCCACCCGCACTGGCACGACCTGATGCGTACGGCGGTCAGCCACGGCCTGCACGCCGCGCCCTGGACCGACGACCGCGTCGGCGCCCACGTCGCCCGGGCCGCCAAGTTCTACACCTGGCGCCCGGACGCCGGCCACGGCTGCCCCATCTCGATGACCTACGCGTCGGTCCCGGCGCTGCGACACAACCCCGACCTGGCCTCACAGTACGAGCCGCTGCTCACGAGCACGGTGTACGACTTCGGGCTGCGGGCACCGCTGTCCAAGCAGGGGCTGCTGGCCGGCATGTCGATGACGGAGAAGCAGGGCGGCTCGGACGTACGCGCCAACACCACGGTCGCGCGCCCCGAACCGGACGGCAGCTACCGGCTCGTCGGGCACAAGTGGTTCACCTCGGCGCCCATGTGCGACGTCTTCCTCACGCTCGCCCAGGCGCCCGGCGGGCTCACCTGCTTCCTGGTCCCCCGCGTCCTGCCCGACGGCACGCGCAACCCGATGCGGTTGATGCGCCTGAAGGACAAGCTGGGCAACAGGTCCAACGCGTCGTCCGAAGTGGAGTACGAGGACGCGGTCGCCTGGCGGGTCGGCGACGAGGGCCGTGGCGTCCGCACGATCATCGACATGGTCAACCTGACCCGGCTGGACTGCGTGATCGGCGCGGCGGCCGGGATGCGCCAGGAGCTGATCATGGCTGCCCACCACGTCACCCACCGGCAGGCGTTCGGCCGCTACCTCGTCGACCAGCCGCTGATGCGCAACGTCCTGGCCGATCTCGCGGTGGAGTCCGAGGCCGCCACCGTGCTGATGATGCGGCTGGCCGGGGCGACCGACCGGTCCGCGCGCGGCGACGCCGGCGAGACGGCGTTCAAGCGGCTCGCCCTCGCGGTCGGCAAGTACTGGGTCTGCAAGCGCTGGCCGGGCCACGCCGCCGAGGCCCTCGAATGCCTGGGCGGCAACGGGTACGTCGAGGAGTCAGGCATGCCCCGGCTGTACCGGGAGTCGCCGCTGAACGGGATCTGGGAGGGCTCGGGCAACGTCGCCGCGCTGGACGTCCTGCGCGCGCTCGTACGCGAGCCGCAGGTCATGGAGGCGTTCCGGGCCGAGGTGGCCGCCGCGGCCGGCGCCGATCCCCGGCTCGACGCCGCGGTACGCGCACTCCAGGCCGACCTGTCCGACCCCGGCGACCTCGAACTGCGGGCCCGCCGCGTGGTCGAGCGCCTCGCGCTCGTCCTCCAGGGTTCGCTGCTGGTACGGCACGGCCACCCGGCCGTCGCCGACGCCTTCTGCGCCTCCCGACTGGCCGGCGACCACGGCCAGTCGTACGGCACCCTGCCGACCGGCGTCGACTTCGCCGCGATCATCGCCCGCGCTACCCCGAAAGTGAGCTGACGTGCCGTTCTCCGTCCGGATCACGGTCCGTGGGTACGAACTGGACACCCAGGGCCACCTGAACTCGGCGGTGTACCACCAGTACGGCGAGCACGCCCGCTGGGAGTACCTCAAGGCGGCCGGCGTAACCACGGACAAGCTGCTCGCCTCCGGGGTCGGCCCGGTGCAGCTGGAAGCCACGATCAAGTTCTTCCGGGAACTGCGCGGTGGCGACGAAGTCGACGTGACCTGCGAGTTCTCACCGCGCGCCGGATGATCCCCGATCCGGGCGGCCACCTGCGCGGCCTCGCCGACGACCCGGCGATCTTCGGCCTGGAAAGCGCCCCTGTTGGTTAAGAGGGTGCCCCTGTTGCCGCGTGAGCGCTAACAGGGGCACCCTCCTGAACAAGAGGGGAAGAACGCCGTCCAGTTGAGCGGCCTCGAGCGCCTCGACCTGATCCCCGACCGCGACGAACACTGATGACGAAATCCGGCGCACGGATTTTCGCAGCGCGCCGGCCGGTAGAGATGGGGACAAGACGCCACCAGCCGACCGACGCCGGTCACACATTTCCCGTTGTCAGGCGATTGACCGGTGAATAAAACCATGCATACAGTCCCCTTGTGAATGGACCGGCGTCAGGACTGCTGGAGCTGTTCGACGGGCAGCGGCTCACGCCGGCCCAGCGGCGCATCGCGCAGTGCCTGGTCGAGCACGCCGCCGACGCCGCCTACCTGTCCAGCGGTGAGCTGGCCGAGCTGGCCCAGGTGAGCCAGCCCAGCGTGACCCGGTTCGCCGCGGCGCTGGGCTTCGACGGGTACCCGGGCCTGCGCCGCCGTCTCCGGGAGCTGACCGCGGGCACACCCCGGCCCGCTGACGAGCACAACGAGGCACAGCGGGCCGTCCTCGCCGAGGCCGGCAACCTCGCCCGGCTCGCCGAGTCGCTCGCCGACCGCCGCCCGGTCGAGGAGGCGGGCAAGCTGCTCGCCGCCAGCCGGCCGCTGCCCGTACTCGGACTGCGCGCCGCCGCGCCGATGGCCGCCTACTTCGGGTACTTCGCCGCGAAGGTGCACCCGGACGTGCGGGTACTCGACACCGGCGGCAGCGCGTGCGCGGATCGGCTGGAACAGGCCCACGCGGCCGGCGCGACCGCCATGCTGGCGTTCGTGCTGCCGCGATACCCCAGGGAGGCCCACGACGCCATACGGGAGGCCAGGCACCTCGGCCTGTCCACGATCGTCGTCACGGACTCCCCCGTGAGCCCCGTCGCCGACGACGCCGACCTGACGCTGGCCGCCGCGGTCGGGTCCCGGCTCGTGTTCGACCTGCACACCGCGCCGCTGGCGCTCGCCGGCGTGCTGCTGCAGGCGATGTGCGACGCGGCGCCCGCACAGACCCAGTCCCGGCTGGAGGCGTTCGAGCAGTCGGCCGCCCGCCGCCAGGTCTTCCTGCCCTAGGAGGTAGTCGTGGACCCGATCCGCGCCGCGCGCGGTACCGAACTGTCGGCCCTCGGCTGGCAGCAGGAGGCCGCGCTCCGCATGCTGCACAACAACCTCGACCCCGAGGTGGCCGAGCGCCCGCAGGACCTCGTCGTGTACGGCGGCACCGGCAAGGCCGCCCGCGACTGGCCGTCGTTCCACGCGCTGACCCGCACGCTCCGGTCACTGCGCGACGACGAGACCATGCTGGTGCAGTCCGGCCGCCCGGTGGGCGTGTTCCGTACCCATGAATGGGCCCCGCGTGTGCTGATCGCGAACTCCAACCTGGTCGGCGACTGGGCGACCTGGCCCGAGTTCCGCCGCCTGGAGGCGCTCGGGCTGACCATGTACGGGCAGATGACCGCCGGCTCCTGGATCTACATCGGCACCCAGGGCATCCTGCAGGGCACGTACGAGACGTTCGCGGCCGTGGCGGCGAAACGGTTCGGTGGGTCGCTGGCAGGGACCCTCACGCTGACCGCCGGCTGCGGCGGAATGGGCGGCGCGCAGCCCCTCGCGGTCACGATGAACGACGGGGTCTGCCTGGTCATCGACGTGGACGCCGCCCGACTGCGGCGTCGCGTCGACACCCGCTACCTCGACATGGTGGCGAGCGACCTGGACGAAGCCCTGGCGACGGTCCTGAAGGCCAAGGCGGAGCGCCGGGCGCTGTCGGTCGGCGTGGTGGGCAACGCCGCGACGCTCGTACCCGAGATCCTGGCCCGCGGCGTCGGAGTCGACATCGTCACCGATCAGACCAGCGCGCACGACCCGCTGTCCTATGTACCCGAGGGCGTCGACCCGGGCGACGCGCCGGACTACGCGGCGAAGAAGCCGGAGGAGTTCACGGACCGGGCCCGCGCGTCGATGGCGAAGCACGTCGAGGCGATGGTCGGATTCCTGGACGCGGGCACCGAGGTGTTCGACTACGGCAACTCGATCCGGGGCGAGGCGAAGCTGGGCGGCTACGAGCGGGCGTTCGACTTCCCCGGCTTCGTGCCGGCGTACATCCGGCCGCTGTTCTGCGAGGGCAAGGGGCCGTTCCGGTGGGCGGCGCTCTCCGGCGACCCGGCCGACATCGCCGCCACCGACCGGGCGATCCTCGAACTCTTTCCCGAGAACGAGTCGCTGGCCCGGTGGATCAGGATGGCCGGCGAGCGGGTGGCGTTCCAGGGGCTGCCGGCGCGCATCTGCTGGCTCGGGTACGGCGAGCGGGACAAGGCCGGTCTGCGGTTCAACGAGCTGGTCGCGAGCGGAGCCGTAACCGCGCCGATCGTGATCGGCCGCGATCACCTGGACTGCGGATCGGTCGCGTCGCCGTACCGGGAGACCGAGGCGATGCGCGACGGCTCCGACGCGATCGCCGACTGGCCGCTGCTCAACGCCCTGGTCAACACGGCGAGCGGTGCGAGCTGGGTCAGCATTCACCACGGCGGCGGCGTCGGGATCGGCCGGTCCATCCACGCCGGCCAGGTCACCGTCGCCGACGGCACTCCCCTCGCGGCGCAGAAGATCGAACGGGTACTGACCAACGACCCCGGCATGGGCGTGATCCGGCACGTCGACGCCGGGTACGAGCGTGCCGAGCAGGTCGCCGCCGAGCATGGAGTACGGGTACCGATGCGGGAGTCCGATGATGTCACCTGAACGCTTCGCCGCGCTGTGGCGCTCGCTGCTGCCGATCGGCCGGGACGGGCGCGACGGCGGGTACCTGCGCCGCTCGTGGGGGCCGGCGGACCTGGAGTGCCGCGAGTGGTTCGTCGAGGAGGCGCTCGACCGCGACCTGACGCTCGACCCCGACGGCAACGGGAACCTGTTCGCCTGGTGGGGAGACCCGACCGCCGGGGACGCTGTGGTAACCGGCAGCCACCTGGACTCGGTACCGCACGGCGGCGCGTACGACGGCCCCCTCGGCGTGGTCTCCGCGCTGCTCGCGGTCGACGAACTGCGCGAGCGGGGCCGCAAGCCCCGGCGCCCCATCGGGCTCGCCGTCTTCACCGAGGAGGAGGGGGCCAGGTTCGGCGTCGCCTGCCTCGGCTCCCGGCTGCTCACCGGCGCGATCGACCCTGCCCGGGCCCGGGCCCTGACCGACCGCGACGGCCTGACCCTCGCCGACGCGATGACGAAGGCCGGCCACGAACCACTTGACCTGGGCGCCGACCCCGAGCGGCTGGGCCGGATCGGGGCCTTCGTCGAACTGCACATCGAGCAGGGCCGCGCGCTGACCGACCTGGACGCGCCCGTCGGGGTCGGCAGCGCGATCTGGCCGCACGGCCGCTGGCGGATGGAGTTCACCGGCGAGGCCAACCACGCCGGTACGACCCGGACGGCCGACCGGCGCGACCCCATGCTGGCGTTCGCCGCAGCCGTACTGGCCGCGAACGAAGAGGCCCACCGGCAGGGTGCGCACGCGACCATCGGCCGGGTCGAGGTGACGCCCAACGCCACCAACGCGATCGCCTCGTCGGTCGCCGCGTGGCTGGACGCCCGCGCGGCCTCCGCCGAGGCCCTGTCATCCCTGGTGGCCGCGGTGCGGGAACGGATCAACGAGCGGGCCGCCGCCGTCGGCACGGGCTTCGCGATGATCGCGGAGTCCGAGAGCCCGATCGTCGAGTTCGACTCCGGGCTGCGTGACCGGATCGCGGCGCGGCTCGGCGGGGCGCCGGTGTTGCCGACCGGCGCCGGCCACGACGCCGGCGTGCTGTCGGCGCACGTACCGACGGCGATGCTGTTCGTACGCAACCCGACCGGGGTGTCCCACGCACCGACCGAGTACGCCACCGACGCCGACTGCGCGGCCGGGGTGACCGCCCTCGCGGACACGTTGGAGGAGTTGGCGTGCTGAATCGCTACTGGGCCGAACACGCGCTGCTCAACGGCGCTGCGGCTCAGGGCGTGCTCATCGAGGTCGACGACGGGCGGATCACGGCGGTCACGCCGGGGGCTTCTGATCGGGATGCCGTCCGGCTACCCGGCCTCACCCTGCCCGGGCTGGCCAACGCGCACTCGCACGCGTTCCACCGGGCGCTGCGCGGCCGTACCCACGACGGCAGCGGCACGTTCTGGACCTGGCGGGACCGGATGTACGCCCTGGCCGACCGCCTCGATCCGGACAGCTACTACGCCCTCGCCCGCGCCACGTACGCCGAGATGGCCCTCGCCGGGGTCACCTGCGTGGGCGAGTTCCACTACCTGCACCACTCCCCCACCGGCTCGCCGTACCCGCTTCCCAACGCCATGGGCTCGGCGCTGATCCAGGCAGCCGCAGCTGCCGGCATCCGGATCACGCTGCTCGACGCCTGTTACCTGACGTCCAGCGTGGACGGGAAACCGCTGGCGGGCCCGCAGCGCCGCTTCGGTGACGGCAACGCTTCGCGCTGGACAGCACGGGCGGCGACGATCGAACCGGCCCCGCACGCGAAGATCGGCGCCGCGATCCACAGCGTCCGGGCCGTACCCGCCGATCAACTCGCCACGGTCGCCGACTGGGCGGCGGAACGCGGGGCCCCGCTGCACTTCCACCTGTCGGAGCAGCGCGGCGAGAACGACGCCTGCCTAGAGTTTTATGGACGCACCCCGACCGAGGTGCTCGCCGATGCCGGCGCGCTCGGGCCCGCCAGCACCGCCGTACACGCCACCCACCTCACCGACCTTGACCGTACCGAGCTGGGCGACACCGAAACGGCCGTCTGCCTCTGCCCCACCACCGAGCGCGACCTCGCCGACGGGATCGGCCCGGCGCGGGCCCTCGCCGACGCCGGCAGCCCGCTCTGCCTGGGCAGCGACAGCCACGCGGTGATCGACCTGTTCGAGGAGGCCCGCACGGTCGAGCTGGACGAACGGCTGCGCACCGAGCGCCGGGGCCACTTCGACGCCGCCGAGCTGTTGCGGGCGGCCAGCAGTGCCGGCCACAAAGCGTTGGGCTGGGACGACGCGGGCGTCATCGCGCCCGGCGCGCGGGCGGATCTGGTGACGGTCCGGCTCGACTCGGTCCGCACCGCTGGCGTCGAGGCAGGACCGGCGGTGGTCTTCTCCGCCGGCGCGGCAGACGTGTCGCACGTGGTCGTCGACGGGAGGGTGATCGTCCGCGACGGCGTTCACCGGTCGATCGACGTTGCCGCCGAACTCGCCCGGTCGATCGGGGCGCTGTGGTGAGCCTTCTCGTCACCAACCTCGGTGAGCTCGTCACCAACGATCCAACGCTGGGCGACGGGCCGCTCGGACTGCGCCGCGACGCCGCGATCGTGATCGAGGACGGGCGCGTGGCCTGGATCGGAGACGCAGCAGCCGCCCCCGCCGCAGACGAGCGGCGAGACGCCGAAGGGCGGGCCGGACTGCCCGGGTTCGTCGACAGCCACGCCCATCTCGTCTTCGCCGGGGACCGCGCGGCCGAGTTCGCCGCGCGGATGGCCGGCGAGCCGTACACCGGCGGCGGCATCCGCACCACCGTCGCGGCCACCCGCGCCGCCAGCGACGACGCGCTTCGCGCCAACGTGGTGCGCCTACGCCGCGAAGCGCTACGCCAGGGCACGACCACGATCGAGATCAAATCCGGGTACGGGCTGAGCGTCGCCGACGAGGCCCGCTCGCTGCGGATCGCGGCCGAGTTCACCGACGAGACCACGTTCCTCGGTGCGCACGTGGTGCCCGCCGATCGCGAGCCCGACGACTACGTCAAAGACGTGTGCGGGGAGATGCTGGCCGCCTGCAGCCCGTACGCGAAATGGGTCGACGTCTTCTGCGAGCGCGGCGCGTTCGACGGCGAGCAGTCCCGCGCGGTCCTGATCGCCGGCCGCAAGGCGGGCCTGGGCCTGCGCGTGCACGCCAACCAACTCGGCCCCGGGCCCGGTGTGCAACTGGCCGTCGAACTGGGCGCGGCGAGCGCCGATCACTGTACCCACCTGACCGATCAGGACGTCGCGGCGCTGAGCGGCTCCGGCACCGTCGCCGCTCTGCTGCCCGGTGCCGAGTTCTCGACCCGCTCGCCGTACCCGGACGCACGCCGCCTGCTCGACGCGGGCGTGACCGTCGCCCTCGCCACCGACTGCAACCCCGGCTCGTCGTACACGTCGTCGATGCCGTTCTGCATCGCCCTCGCGGTCCGGGAAATGCGGATAACCCCGGCGGAAGCGGTCCACGCGGCGACCGCCGGCGGTGCGCGGGCGCTGCGCCGCGACGATGTGGGCCGGCGCCGCTCGCCCACTGCGCCCTGGTCGCAATGGGCGAAGGCTGGGCGCTCGGCAAGGACGGCGCCCGCCTCGGTGCGGCGGAGGCGCTGCAGTCGGCCGGACTGCGACCGATCGAGCTGGCGGCCAAGGAGGGGCTGGCGCTCATCAACGGCACCGACGGCATGCTCGGCATGCTGCTGCTGGCCCTGTACGACCTCGCCCACCTGCTCACCATGGCCGACCTGACCGCGGCGCTCGCCATCGAGGCGATGCTCGGCACGGACCGGCCGTTCCAGCCCGAACTGCACGCGATCCGCCCCCACCCCGGCCAGGCCGTCTCCGCCGCCAACATCTACCGGCTGCTGCAGGACTCCCGGATCATGGACTCGCACCGCAACGACCTCGTCCACGCGGTGCAGGACGCGTACTCGATGCGCTGCGCCCCGCAGGTCTCCGGCGCCGCCCGGGACACGGTGGAGTTCGCGAGAACCGTGGCGGCCCGGGAGCTGGTGTCCATCGTGGACAACCCGGTCGTCCTGCCGGACGGGCGGGTCGAGTCGACCGGCAACTTCCACGGCGCCCCGCTCGGGTTCGCCTGCGACTTCCTCGCGATCGCCGCCGCCGAGGTCGGCGCGATCTCCGAGCGGCGCGTCGACCGGCTGCTCGACGTGTGCCGGTCGCGCGACCTGCCGCCGTTCCTGACCCCGGACGCGGGCGTCAACTCCGGGCTGATGATCGCCCAGTACACAGCGGCCGGGATCGTGGCCGAGAACCGGCGGCTGGCGTCGCCGGCGAGCGTGGACTCCCTCCCGACCTCCGGCATGCAGGAGGACCACGTCTCGATGGGCTGGGCGGCGGGCCGCAAGCTGCGTACCGTCCTGGACAACCTGACCAGCCTGCTCGCCGTCGAGCTGCTGGCGTCAGTACGCGGCCTGCAACTCCGGGCGCCACTGACGCCGTCGCCGGCCGGCCGGGTGGCCAGCTCGATGGTCGAACCGTTCGCCGGGCAGCCCGGACCGGATCTGTTTCTCGCGCCGGTCCTGGAGGCCGCCCGTGACCTGGTCCGCGGCCCTGAGCTGCGCGCTGCCGTGGAGGCCGCGGTCGGCCCGCTGCGCTAATGGGACTCGATCTGCTCGTGAAGAATGTCCGCGAGCGCCCGCATCGCCTGGCCGCGGTGGCTGATCGCGTCCTTCTCCTCGGCCGTGAGCTCCGCATTGGTCCGGGTGTTGCCGGCCGCCACGAAGATCGGGTCGTACCCGAAGCCGTTCTCCCCGCGCGGCTCGCGGATCAGCTTGCCCGGCTGCCTGCCGTGGGTGACGTACTCGCGGCCGCCGGGAATACACAGCGCCGCCGCGCAGACGAACTCGGCGCCCAGGTGTTCGTCCGGCACCTCGGCCACCTGGCCCAGCACGAGCCGCAGGTTGGCCTCGTCGTCCCCGTGCCGGCCGGCCCAGCGGGCGCTGAACACGCCCGGCATGCCGTTGAGCACGTCGACGGTGATCCCGGAGTCGTCGGCGATCGTCGGCAGCCCGGTCGCCTGCACGCCGGCGCGCGCCTTGAGCAGCGCGTTCTCCTCGAACGTCAACCCGGTCTCGGGGACCTCCGGGTAGGCCGGGACGTCATCGAGCCCCGCGATCTCGACGTCGGCGCCGGTCGCGTCGAGGATGCGCCGCAGCTCGCGCAGCTTCTTGGCGTTCCGCGTCGCCAGCAGCACCCTCACGACAGCGCCTCGCGCTGGATGCGGGTCAGCTCGGCGCAGCCGGCCGCGCCGAGGTCGATCAACGCGTCCAACTCGGCGCGGTTGAACACGTCCTGCTCCCCGGTGCCCTGGACTTCGACCAGGTCACCGGCGCCGGTGCAGACCACGTTCATGTCCACGTCGGCGACGACGTCCTCCTCGTAGCACAGGTCCAGCCGCGGCTCGCCGCGGAGGATGCCGACGCTCACGGCGCTGACCGATCGGTGCATCACCTTCTCCACCGAGCTTTTCAACGAGCCGTTCTCGGCCATCCACGACACCGCATCGTGCAGCGCCACATACGCGCCGGTGATGGCCGCCGTACGGGTGCCACCGTCGGCCTGCAGCACGTCGCAGTCGAGGACGATCGAGTTCTCCCCAAGCGCCTTGAGATCGACGCAGGCCCGCAGGCTGCGGCCGATCAGCCGGGAGATCTCGTGCGTACGCCCGCTGATCTTGCCTCGGACGCTCTCCCGCTCGCTGCGCGTCGTGGTGGCGCGCGGCAGCATCGCGTACTCCGCGGTGACCCAGCCGAGGCCGGAACCCTTGCGCCAACGCGGCACCCCCTCGGTGACGCTGGCGGTGCACAGCACCCAGGTGTCGCCGAACTGGACGAGCACCGAACCTTCCGGGTGCTTGGTCCAGTTGCGTTGCAGGGTCACCGGGCGCAGTTGATCCGGTGCGCGTCCATCGGGTCGGGCCATGACCATCACCCTAGGGTGCGGGTGCGACGGTCCTCACGTCAGCCCTTTGTTGTTCTTCTTCTCCTGCGGGTGCTCGTCCACCTTCCGGTCGTCGCGCAGCGGGAGGTACGGCTCCTTGTCTTGCGGCCGCAGGCCGGTCACGATGGCCCGCTGCCGCTCCAGTTCCGCGTCGAACTCGGCTCCCAACAGGATCGCGATGTTCGAAATCCACAGCCAGACCAGGGCCGCGATCGCGCCGCCCAGGGCACCGTAGGTCTTGTTGTACGAGCCGAAGTTCGACACGTACAGCGCGAACGCGCCGGAGGCGATGACCCACACCACGACGGCGAGCACGCCGCCCGGGGTGATCCAGCGGAACCCGGTGTGCCGGGCGTTGGGCGCCAGGTAGTACAGCAGCGCGAAAGCCAGGCTGATCAGAACGAGCACGACCGGCCACTTGGCGATGTTCCAGACGAGAATGGCCGTGTTGCCGACGTGCAGCAGGCGGCCGACCACCTCGGCGAGCTTGCCGGTCAGCACGACGGCCAGGGCGCTGACCACCAGCAGGGCGCCGATCAGGATCGTCAGGCCGAGGCGCAGCGGCAGCGTCTTCCAGAAGGGGCGCCCCTCCGGCACGTCGTAGATCGCGTTCGCGGCCCGCATGAACGCCCCGATGTAGCCCGACGCCGACCACAGCGCGCCGAGCAGACCGACGATCGCGAAGATCCCGGCGCCAGCGCTCGCGTTCTGCAGCGCCTTCTCGATCGCCGGCCCGATCACCGGCTGCGCCTGCGGCGGCAGGAACTGCTGGATGGCCTTGATCACCGTGCCCGGGGCGTTCTTGCTGAGCATGCCCAGCCCCGAGGCCAGCGCCAGCAGCCCGGGGAACAGCGACAGGATGCCGTAGTAGGTCAGGGCCGCCGCCCAGTCGGTGAGGTTGTCGGTCTGGAACTGCTTGAGGGTGCGCTTGAGCACGCCCTTCCAACTCGGTTTGGTCAGGTCGGTCGGGCTCTCGGGCTGCGCCCGACCGGCCCGCTCCTTCTCTTCGTCGGTTGCCTGCTGGCCGGCCGGGTCCTGCTGTCGGTCTCGTTGCTGAGGCAGGTCCTGCCGCCGGTCGCGCGTGTCTCGCTCGTCCACCGTGCGCTCCTTCCGGGATTACCGCTTGTGTTCCCGAAATGAGCACGGTGAACCGTCAATGGATCGTGATCGGCGGCGAAATGTGTTGCTCAAGCCTGGCCAGTGCCGCCTCGATCTCGGCATCGATCCTGATGTCCGCGCGCTGAGTGCGCGACGCCGTTGACGTCGGGCAAATTGTGGGCGACGAGATATTTCAGATCTCGTACCGGCAGCCCGGGCGGACGACTTCGACCGGCCCGGCGAACGCCGACGACGCGGCCTCGAACGTCTCCGACTCGCTGCCCCACGCGGTCACCAGATGGGTCAGCAGCAGCCGGCCGACGCCGGCCTTGGCCGCGTGCTCGCCCGCTTCCCGGCCGGTGAGGTGCAGGTCGGGAGGGTTGTCCATGCCGTCGAGGTAGCTCGCCTCGCACAGGAACGCGTCGGCGCCCTGCGCCAGGCGTACCAGCGACTCGCAGGGCGCGGTGTCGGCCGAGTACACGAGCACCCGCCCACCGTGCTCGATGCGGACGCCGTAGGTCTCGACCGGATGGTTGACCCGGTCGACGGTGACCTGGAACGGCCCGATCGGGAACGTGCCGGGCTGTAGCGCATAGAAGGAGTAGACGTCGTCGAGCGGCCCCTCGTCGGGTCCGCCGTACGCCGCGGCCAGCCGCTCCGGGGCGCCCGGCGGCGCGTAGACCGGGAGGGTCGGCAGCGGCCCGGTCGGCGCGTAGCGGCGTGCCACCACGTAGGCGCAGGCGTCGAAGATGTGATCGGCGTGCAGGTGCGACAGCAGGATGGCGTCGACGGTGTACAGGCCGGAGAAGCGCTGCAGCGCCGACAGCGAACCGGTGCCGAAGTCGATCAGCAGCCGGAACCCGTCCGCCTCGAGCAGGTAGGACGAGCAGGCCGACTCCGGGCCGGGAAAGCTGCCGGCACACCCAAGGACGGTCAGCCTCATGCCGCCGCCTCGACGGGAGCGGCACCGGTCAGGCCGACCTCGGGGCCGATGAAGCGGCGCGCCAGGCGGGCGAACCTCTCGGTGTCGCCGGTGGCCAGGAACCGGTGCTCCGGCAGCGGCGCGTCGTCGGGGCGCAGCAGGTCGAGTTCGGTCAGCACGCGGTAGACGTCCTTCGCCGTCTCGTCGGCGCTCGATACCAGCGTGACACCGTCGCCCATGACCAGCCCGAGCAGCCCGGCCAGCAGCGGGTAGTGGGTGCAGCCGAGCACCAGCGTGTCGACCTGGGCGCGCTGCAGCGGCTCCAGGTACCCGCTCGCCAGTCCGAGCAGCGCCCGGCCCGAGGTGACGCCGCGCTCGACGAAGTCGACGAACTGGGGGCAGGCGACGCCGTGCACCGTGACGTGCGGCGCAGCGGCGAACGCATCGTCGTACGCCCGGCTGTTGATCGTGGTCTTGGTGCCGATGACACCGATCTGTCCGTTACGGGTGGCGGCGACGGCCCGACGGACGGCGGGACCGATGACCTCGACCACGGGCACCGGGTAACGCTCGCGGGCGTCGTGCAGGCAGGCCGCGGAGGCGCTGTTACATGCGATCACCAGCATCTTGACGCCCTGCTCGACCAGATGGTCCAGGCACTGGAGCGCGAAACGGCGCACGTCAGCTATAGGCTTAGGGCCGTAAGGCACATTCGCTGTGTCTCCGACGTACAGGACCTGTTCGTGCGGCAACTGGTCGAGGATGGCGCGAGCCACGGTCAGACCGCCGACGCCTGAGTCAAAGATCCCGATGGGCGCGTCCGTCACGCAGCGCAGCCTACGCCGACGGACCCGTCTCTCTCTCAACATCACGCGCCACATGTCGCCAACGTGACACCCATGGTCACGGCTGACCAGTACCCATTACGCAAGGTCCATTTCACTGTGCAGTGAGTGAAAATACGCAGTCGGTACTTTTCGGGACATCAAGCCAAAACGAAGGACTCGATCGATGAGCGGCGAGTTCGCCACTCCCGTGGCGGTAAAGAGACACAGAGCCAGACCGGTACCGGTGCGGGCCAGGATCAACGCGGCCGTCGCACACCTGCGGTCCCGGTTACCTTCGCAAGAGGAGGCGCTCGACGCCCTCGCGCAACTACGGATGCCCGGCACGCCCGATCCGGACGTACGCATGCGCCAACTCCTCGGCATCTCCGCCTGGTCGGCGGTGCTCGGCGCCCTCGGCCTGATCATCGCAGCGCGCGTCGTGTTCGGGATCTTCACCGAGATGCCGCTCTGGTACTGGTTCCTGATATTCGCCATGGGCATCCCCGGGGTCGTGGCCACGTTCACCGCCTTCGCCACCCTCCACAAAGGCCGATTGCCCTGGAAGCTGATGCGGTTCGCCTCGGCGGCCGAGGTCCTCGCGCTCGTCGGCACCTACTTCTCTTAGCATCCATGAAACGTCCGAAGCCACGCCCCTCGCGGTGAGGTGCGTGGCTTCGACGTCTGTGCGGCGATCAGGCCCAGCGCGCGATCAGGCCCAGAGCTGGCCTTCGAGGGACTCCTCGGCCTCGCCGAGGGTGCCGGTGTAGGCGCCCGTCGACAGGTACTTCCACCCGGCGTCGGCGACGACGAACGCCACGTCCGCCCGCTTGCCCGCCTTGACCGCCTCGTGCGCCACGGCGAGGGCGGCGTGCAGCACCGCCCCGGTGGAGAAGCCGACGAACAGCCCCTCGACCTCGACGAGCTGCCGGGTGCGCAGGACCGCGTCCCGGGTGCCGACCGAGAACCGGCGGGTCAGCACCGTCGCGTCGTAAAGCTCGGGGACGTACCCCTCGTCGATGTTGCGCAGCCCGTACACCAGCTCGCCGTAGCGGGGCTCGGCCGCGATAATCTCGACGCCCTCGACCTTCTCGCGAAGGTATCGCCCGACGCCCATCAGCGTGCCCGTCGTGCCCAGCCCGCCCACGAAGTGGGTGATCGTGGGCAGGTCGCGCAGCAACTCCGGGCCGGTGGTCTCATAGTGCGCCCGGGCGTTGGCCTCGTTGCCGTACTGGAACAGCATCACCCAGTCGGGGTGCTCGGCGGCGATCTCCTTGGCCATGGCGACGGCCCGGTTCGAACCGCCGGCCGCCGGCGAGAAGATGATCTCCGCTCCGTACATGCGGAGCAGCGCCACCCGCTCGCTGGAGACGTTCTCCGGCATGACACAGACCAGCCGGTACCCGCGGAGCTTCGCCACCATGGCGAGCGCGATCCCGGTGTTGCCGCTCGTGGGCTCCAGGATCGTGTCACCGGGGCGCAGCTTTCCGGACTCCTCGGCGGCCCGCACCATCCACAGCGCGGGCCGGTCCTTGATGCTGCCGGTGGGGTTGCGGTCCTCCAGCTTCGCCCACAGCCGCACCTCCGGGCTGGGCGACAGCCGGGGCAGGCCGACCAGCGGGGTGTTGCCGCACGCGTCCAGCAGAGACTCGTAGCGAGCCATGGGACTAGGCCCAGATCGCGAGCGAGCCACCGGCGACGGCGGGCAGGATCGTCACGTTGTCGCCGTCGGCCAGCTTGGCGTCCAGGCCACCGATGAACCGGACGTCCTCGTCGTTGACGTAGATGTTGACGAACCGGTGCAGCGCGCCCTCGTCGGTGATCAGACGGCCACGGATGCCGGCGTGCCGGCTGTCCAGGTCGGAGAGCAGGTCGGTGAGCGTGTCACCGCTGCCCTCGACGGACTTGGCGCCGCCGGTGTACGAACGCAGGATCGTCGGAATGCGAACCTCGATGGCCATGACTTTCGATGCTCCTCATAAGTCGAACAGAAGGTGGTGGACAGCGGTGACTTCGGGTGGAATCGCGCGGCGTCAGCTGCCGGCAGGACACTCGTAGTCGACCTCCGCCGGGCTCTGTCCGAACATGTAGGACTGGACGGCGTGCTGGTCCACACCCGCGTTGACGACGCGCACCGGCTCCTCGGTCACGACCCCGTCCACGATCCGGTACGACCGGATCTCGGTGGTGTCCGGTTCCCGCGTGGAGACGAGCAGGTAGTGCGCTTCCGGAAGCTGCGCGATCCCGACATCCGTCCGCGACGGGTAGGCCTCGGTCGCGGTGTGCGAGTGGTAGATGACGACCGGCTCCTCGTCGCGGTCGTCCATCTCGCGCCACACCCGCAGCTGCTCCATCGAGTCGAAGCGGTAGAACGTCGGCGAGCGCTCGGCGTTGTCCATCGCGATGTGGCGGGTCGGCTGGTCCGAGCCGATCGGACCGGCCACGATCCCGCACGCCTCGTCCGGGTGGTCCCGGCGGGCGTGCGCAACGATCGCTTCCAGGATCGCGGCGTCGATGGTCAGCACGCGCCCTAGATTACCCAACTTCCTCCGGCACCCGGCAGGTGAGCGTCACCACGTGGGACGGCTCACCCGGTGAGCGCCTCGAGCAGGGACTCCTGCAGCTGACTCAAGTACGCATACACGGACAACTGCGCCACCCGTACCGAAATCGGATCGCGGGCCACGGCCTCGTCCAGCTCCTCGACCAGATCGGTGTCGTCGCGGATGCCCAGCTGTAGGCCCAGTGCGAGCCGGGCGTCGGTCAGCGCCCGCAGCCACGCCTCGGCCCCCTCGTCGTCGAGGCGCACCTCACCGCCCTCCGGCGGCACCGCGGCGAGCATCTCCCCCGCCTGGTCGAGCTTGGCCGCCTTGAGGTCGGCCTCGGTGTAGCGCCGCAGGTCGGCAGAGACGTCGGGATCGTCGCGGTACACGTCCGGGAACAGGCGCGCGACCACCGGGTCGGCATGGTCGAGCCGCTCCGACAGCAGCGTGACCATCTCGACCATCACCTGCTGGAGCACCGCCGCCTCGGCCTGGTCGAAGCGGCCGACGCAGACGTCACCTTCTCGCTTGAACATCAAGACTGGTCCACCGTCGCCCACAGCCCGTACGCGTGCAGTCGCGACGCGTCGTGCTCCATCCGCTCCCGCGCGCCGCTGGACACGATCGCCTTGCCCTTGTGGTGCACGTCCAGCATGAGCCGCTCGGCCTTCTCCTTGCTGTACCCGAAGAGCTTCTGGAAGACCCAGGTCACGTAGCTCATGAGGTTGACCGGGTCATTCCACACGATCGTCACGAAGGGCCGGTCCGTCGCCGGCACCTCCGCGATGTCGGGCGTTGCAACCGGTGTCACCTGTGGGGCCGCCATAGGGCCATTCTTACCCGTACCAGCCCGGATAGCGACAACCGCGTCTTGAGCCCCCTATGAGGTCAGGCCAGCAGCACCCCATGATCGACCGTGTCGGCGGCCACCACCGCGAGCGCTTCATGCAGGTACTCGAAGCGCTGGGCCAGCTCGCACCCGAGGTCGACTTCGAGGGTCCGCATCGTCTTCGCCAGCCAGCCGCGGCACCGGCTGCCGTCGACGTCGTGGCCGCGGGCCGAGTAGCAGGTGGCGCTCAGACCCACGCCGACCGGCGGCAGCAACTGGGCGTCGATCGGCCGCGGTTCGATGGCCGACAGGCTCGCGACGGCCCCACCGCCCGCCGAGACTGCGACGCCTCCGGTGGCCGTGACCAGCAGAGCCCGGTCCCACTCGGGCTCGCCGCGCTCGGCCGCTTCGACCGCGCGCCGGGCACCGCCCCGGACGCGCTCCACCGCGGCCCGGTCGGGCGGCACCTCCAGGATCTCGCCGAACACCTTCCGCATGATCTCGGTCGCGACCTCGTCGACGGCGCGGGTGAGCCGCACCGACAGCGCGTGCAACTCACGGTCGACCGCGTACGCGAGGCGCGCGCGGCCCTCCGGCGAGTCGGTCTCCCGTGCGCACCGGAGCTGGATCGCTTCGAGATCCATGGCCAGGTACCGGGCGGTGTTGATCCCGCCGGCGCGGATCTCCTGGTTGAGAAGTTCTGTCCAGTGCGCATCCGTGGCGCCGGCCGCGACGCGCGGCGCGGGCGCGGGCGCCGGCACGCCGGTCCGACCAGGTGCGCCGGCCTGCCGGGGCGACCGCTCCCCCGGCGCCGGTTCGGTGAGGCCGCGCCGCAGCGCGCCCAGGCTCAGCCCGGCGAGGCCGCGCGCCGCCTCCTCCACCGCCGCCGCGGGCGAGGCGTCGTCGGCGCCGCGCAGCGTGCTCACCGCGTACCACGGGGCGGTGGCCAGCCGCGGCGCGTGGTCGTGCACGAGCTTCTGGTTGGCCGACAGCACCGCCGGCCACTGCGGGCAGGAGTCAATCTTGGTCAGGACGAACGTCACGGGTACGCCGCGCTGCTCGACCTCGGCGAGGAAGTCCAACTGCGCGGATCCCAGGGCGGTCGAGGCCTCGGTCACGAAGAGCAGCCCACCGCCATGGTCGAGCGCGTCGAGGACGATCTCGGCGTACGCCTCGTCGAACCCGCCGGCGCCCGGCGTATCGACCAGGCTGACGTGCCGCAGCAGTTCCGCGGGGTGCAGTACCACCACGCGGCGCGGCGGGCGACCCGGGCCGCCGCGCGCGAACATGCCTGAGTCGCCCGCCCGCAACTGCTCCACGCTCAGCAGGCGCGGGGCCCGCCGACCCGGCACGTACGCGTACGCCCGCAGCTCCTCGCCGTGGCGGAAGTTCACGTACGCGGAGGTGGTCGGGAGATCGACGACCGGCCCGCCGGCCGGCCTCGACGTGGACGTACCCAACAGCGCGTTGGTCACGGAGCTCTTTCCGCACCGCGGCGCGCCCGCCACCACGATCATCGGAACATTCGCGGCGTCCGAAGGTGCCGACGGCGCGAGCCGACCGTCGGGTGACGTCGACTCGATCCGCCCGTTGAACGTCTCCGCCGGCCCGCTGGGCGCAGCCGCTCCGAGGGTCGCCATCGGCGTGCGAGGCACTGCCGACTTCATGCGCCGCCTCCCGTGTTCATGGCCGACCAACCCCGTGCCGGCCGGCACCGGAACGCTACGTGAACGGTCACTTACAGGGGCAGGAGAGACAGTACTCAAAGGACGGACGGTGCACTACTCAAAGTTTGTGACATACGAGGGTGCACACAGTAACGGGAACGTCTATATGCTGCGACCGTGCCTCCGTGGAGTTTCGTCGGGCGTGGCGAGGAGCTGACCCGACTGACCGAGGCGGCCGCAGGCGCCACTGGCCGTGGTCTGATTCTGGGTGGTGCCGCCGGCATCGGGAAGAGCCGGCTGCTCCGCGAGGGTGTCGTGGGCCTGGATGCCGAGCGCCTGTCGGTCTGGTCGACCACGGCCAATGCGGCCACCGCCGGACTCCCGCTGGGCGGCCTGTCCCAGGTACTGCCGGCCGACCAGCCGGCGCCCGCCTCGACCTCGGGCCTGCTGCGGTGGGCCGTGGACGCGCTGCGCCAGCAGGCCGCCGGGCGACCGATGGTGCTCGCGATCGACGACGCGCACCTGCTCGATCCACTGTCGGCGACCCTGGTCTACTACCTGGCCCGCAGCGAGCGCGCCACGGTCCTCGCGACGGTGCGCACCGGCGAGCCGGTCCCCGACCCGGTCCGAGCACTGTGGACGGATGATCTCGTCGAACGGGTCGAACTGGGCCCGCTGACCGAGCAGGAGGTCGCCGACCTGCTGACCCAGGTGCTCGGCGGGCCGGTGGACTCCGCGACGGTGGACCGGCTGAGGCAGCTGTCGCAGGGCAACGCGCTGCTGCTGCGCGAGCTGGTCCTCGCCGCCCGCGCCAGCGGAGACCTCGACGCCTCGTACGGCGTCTGGCGCTGGACCGGCCGCTTCGAGCTGGCGCCGACGCTGACCGAGGTGGTCGACTCGCGTATCGGCCAGCTCACCCCCGAGGTACGCGCCGTGCTCGAACTGGTCGCGTTCGGCGCGCCGATCGGGCTGCCGCTGCTGGTAGGGGCCACCGACGCGGCGGCCGTGGAGACCGCCGAGGAGCGCCAGCTGATCCGGGTGACCCGCGACGACCACCGGGTCGACGTGTGGCTCGCCCACCCGCTGTACGGAGAGATCGTGCGCCAGCGCTGCCCGGTCACCCGGTTCCGGCGACTGCTGGCCGACCTCGCCGACCTGTTCGAGGAGGCCGGCGCGCGTCGCGACGAGGATCTACTGCGGATCGCGGTCTGGCGGCTGGACAGCGACACCGTCCGCGACCCGCGCCAGCTGCTGGACGCGTCCCGGCTGGCCTTCACCGGCTACGACGTCCCGCTCGCGCTGCGCCTGGCGCGCGCCGCAATGACCACCAGCGCGGGCCTCGAGGCCGCCAAGACGCTCGGCACGCTGCTCATGCTGGTCGACCAGCCGCAAGAGGCGCTCAGCACCCTCGACTCGGTGGCCGACCTGATCACCGACGACGAGCAGCGCTGCCGGTGGCAGTGCACCCGGGCGGTCATCGCGTACTGGGGAATGTCCGACGAATCCGCACCCGAGCACCTGGCCAAGGACGGGCCGCTGCTCGCCGAGGGCTGCGCCCCGACGTGGGCACGGGCCATCGAGTCGCTCATGCGCCTGCACCACGGCGAGCACGAGACCGCGCTGGAGCTGGCCCGTAGCGTCCTCGACGGCCCCGACAGCGTCGCCGGGGCCCGGGCGCTCGCCGCCAGTACGGCCGCCCACCTGCAGGCCGCGCGGGGCGCCTTCGTGCAGACCATGCGATGCATGGCCGCGGTCGACACCGGCTCGCCGCAGTGGCGGGCGGAGGCGCCCGCGACCCAGCTCGCCGTCGAACTGGCCCGTGGCACCGCGATGATCCTCGCGGGCGACCTCGGCGCGGTGCAGACCATGGTGGCCGCCGAGTTCGCCGGCCTGGCCGACGCCGGCGAGTTCCGCCTCGGCTCCGGGTACGTCACGCTGGTCCGCGCGCAGGCCGCCCGGCTGCGCGGCCGGTTGCACGAGGCCGGCCGCCTCGCCGGGCAGGCCACCGCAATGCTGGCGACCAGCAATGTGTACGCCGCGCTGGCGAACGCGGAGCGGGCGCACGTGGCGGCGCTCTCCGGCGGCCACGCGCTCGCCGCCGAGGCGATGGCCCAGTCCGACGCGAGCCACCGGCCGACCATGAACATCCTGTACCCGTGGCTGGAGCAGGCGCGGGCGTGGGTCGCGATCTGCGCCGGCGACACCCGTACCGGCCTCGAGGTGCTTACCGAGCTGCTCGGCCGGCTGCGAGCCGACCGGTTCGCCGGGCACGAGCTGCACGCGCTGCACGACCTGGTCCGCCTCGGCCGCGCCGGCGAGGCCGTCGAGCGCCTGGCCGAACTGGCCGCCATGGTCGAGGGGCCGCTGGCGCCGGTCATGGCGTGGCACGCCCGCGCCGCGGCGGCGCGCGACGGCCATGGGCTACTCGCCGCGGCGGAGGCGTTCGCCAACCTCGGCCTGTCGCTGTACGCGGCGGAGGCCGCCGCCGCCGCGATCCCCGTCCTGCGTGCCGCCCGGGCCCCGCAGACCAGGGCGGCCACGGAGCTGCTGACCGCGCTCCTGGGCCGCTGTGAAGGGGTGAACAGCCCGACGCTCGCGGTGGCGCAGCCGGCGTTGACCACCCGGGAACGACAGATCGCCAAGCTCGCCGCGGCCGGCGTACCCAGCAAGGAGATCGCCGATCAGCTCTACCTGTCCGCGCGTACGGTCGACAACCACCTGCTGCGGGTGTACGCGAAGCTGGGCGTGGCCGGCCGGGCGGAGCTGAGCGGCGCTCTGCGGGCCCTGCCCACCGAAGATTGACGGATCCGGCGCCCCACTAGGCTGGTGACCCGTGAACTCGGATACGGCCCTGCACACCGATCATTACGAGCTGACGATGGTCGCGGCGGCGCTGCGCGACGGCAGCGCGGACCGCCACTGCGTGTTCGAGGTGTTCGCCCGCCGACTGCCGCTGGGCCGCCGTTACGGAGTGGTGGCCGGCACCGGCCGGATCATCGAGCAGTTGCGGAACTTCGTCTTCGACGCCGACGACATCGCGTTCCTGCTCGATCGCAAGGTGGTGGACGAGCGGACCGCCGACTGGCTGCGGGACTACCGGTTCCGCGGCGACATCGACGGGTACGCCGAGGGCGAGCTGTACTTCCCGAACTCCCCCATCCTCACCGTCAGCGGCACGTTCGCCGAGTGCGTGGTGCTGGAGACGTTCATCCTCTCCGTGCTCAACCACGACTGCGCCATCGCGGCGGCGGCCGCCCGGATGGTCACCGCCGCCCGGGGCCGACCGGTGATCGAGATGGGCTCCCGGCGTACTCACGAGGAGGCGGCGGTCGCTGCTGCCAGAGCCGCCTACCTCGCGGGCTTCGCCTCAACCTCCAACCTGGCGGCCGGCAAGCGGTACGGCATCCCCACCGCCGGGACGGCCGCGCACGCCTTCACGCTGCTGCACGACGACGAGAAGGCCGCGTTCGCCTCCCAGGTGAACACGTTCAGCAAGGACACCACGCTGCTGGTCGACACGTACGACATCAGCCAGGGCATCCGCAACGCGATCGCCGTCGCCGGCCCGGACCTGGGCGCCGTCCGCATCGACTCCGGTGACCTGTCGGTCCTGGCGCAGCAGTCCCGGAACCTGCTCGACGAGCTGGGTGCCGCCGATACCCGGATCGTCGTCTCCGGCGATCTCGACGAGTACTCGATCGCCGCGCTCGCCGCCGAGCCGGTCGACGCGTACGGCGCGGGTACCGCCGTCGTGATCGGCTCCGGCGCGCCGACCGCCCGGATGGTCTACAAGCTGGTCGAGGTGGACGGTAAGCCGGTGGTCAAGCGCTCGGAGAACAAGGCCACCGTGGGCGGGCGCAAGACCGCGGTACGCCGGCACAAGCCCACGGGTACGGCCGTCGAAGAGATCGTCGTGCCGCAGGGCACCCCGGAGCCGAAGCCGCACGACCGTCCGCTGCAGCGCCCGTACGTGCGCGGTGGGGAAATCGTGCCCGACCTGCCGACCTTGGCCGACTCCCGCGAACTGCTACGCCGTAACCTGATCTCCATCCCGTGGGAGGGCCTGAAGCTCTCCCAGGGCGACCCGGCCATCCCGGTGACCATGGAGCCAGGCCAGTAGACCGCGAAGGAGACGTCATGACCCGCGCCCTGATCATCGTCGACGTGCAGAACGACTTCTGCGAGGGCGGCTCGCTGGCCGTCGGCGGTGGCGCCGGGGTCGCGAGCGCGATCTCGTCCGCGCTCGCCGCGGGTGATGGGCGGTGGGACCACGTCGTCGCCACCCAGGACCACCACATCGACCCGGGCGATCACTTCGCCGACCGGCCCGACTACGTCAAGACCTGGCCGGCCCACTGCGTGGTGGGTACGGGCGGGCAGGAGTTCCACCCCAACCTGGAGACCGACCGCATCGAGGCGGTCTTCACGAAGGGTGAGCACGCCGCGGCGTACTCCGGCTTCGAGGGCGACGCCGGCGGGGTCGGCCTGGCGGCCTGGCTGCGGATGCGGGACGTGGACGCGGTCGACGTCGTCGGCATCGCGACGGACCACTGCGTACGCGCGACCGCGCTCGACGCGGCCCGGGAAGGCTTTGACACCACCGTTCTGCTCGACCTGACGGCCGGCGTGGCGCAGGCTACGGTCGACGACGCGCTGTCACAGCTGCGCGCGGCAGGGGTGACGCTGAAGGGTGAACCGGTCGTCCGGGCATGAGTAGCGACCTTTAGCCAATAAGTAAGCCACAGATATACGGAACGTAGCGCGGGCGAGCCTGGGTCCGCTACGCTGACCGCACCTCAGAGGCCACCGCTCGGTGGTTGGTACGCGGGAGGCGACGCAGTGAGCCTGTCGATCCAGACCCGCCGGCGGGGTGACCGGGAGACCGTCATCGCCCTGCACGGAGAGGTCGACTACGCCACGGCCCTTGATCTCCGGGCCACGATCTCCGCAACACTCAACGCCGGTGCCGTCGACAGAATCGTCGTCGACCTCGCCGGCGTGACGTTCCTGGACTCCACGGGCGTGGGAACGCTCGTGGTGGCCACGCGCATCTGCGCCGACCACTTGGTCGAGTTCCGGGTCTGCGACCCCAACCCCTTCATCGCCAGACTGTTGACGGTCATGGGAGTGGCCGAGATGCTCGGCATACCCGCGGCTCCCGGTCTGCCGCCACGCACCCTGCGGAGGCGGATCCTCTCCCCCGCCTCCCGGGTCGCCTGAGCGGCCCGCTCCACCCAGCCGTCCAACGCGAAACGCCCGCCCGGTCGACCCGGGCGGGCGTTTCACATGATCAGGCGACTACCGCTCGCCGGAGCGGTCCTCGGTGTAGCGAGCGCCGCCGTACTGCTCGGCGCTGCCCGGCAGCGCACCGCCCTCCGGCGGGTTCTGCAGCGAGTGGCCGGGCGCGTGCTCCGGGAACTTCAGGTCGAACGCGGGGCGCTCGGAGCGGATCCGCGGCATCCGGTCGAAGTTACGCAGCGGCGGCGGGCAGGACGTGGCCCACTCCAGCGAGGCGCCGTGGCCCCACGGGTCGTCGACCTCGACGACCTGGCCGGTCTTGTACGACTTCCACACGTTGTAGATGAACGGCAGCGTCGAGGCACCGAGGATGAAGGCACCGATCGTCGAGATCGTGTTCCACGTCGTGAAGCCGTCCGAGGCCAGGTAGTCGGCGTACCGGCGCGGCATGCCGCGGGTACCCAACCAGTGCTGGATCAGGAACGTCATGTGGAAGCCGATCGTGGTCAGCCAGAAGTGCACCTTGCCCCAGCGCTCGTCGAGCATCCGGCCGGTCATCTTCGGGAACCAGAAGTAGATGCCGGAGTACACGGCGAACACGATCGTGCCGAACAGCACGTAGTGGAAGTGCGCCACCACGAAGTACGTGTCGGAGACGTGGAAGTCGATCGGCGGAGCGGCCAGCAGCACGCCGGACAGACCACCGAAGAGGAACGTCACCAGGAAGCCGATCGCGAACAGCATCGGCGTCTCGAACGAGATCTGCCCGCGCCACATGGTGCCGATCCAGTTGAAGAACTTGATACCGGTCGGCACGGCGATGAGGAAGCTCAGGAACGAGAAGAACGGCAGCAGCACCTGGCCGGTCACGAACATGTGGTGCGCCCACACGCTCATCGACAGGGCGGCGATCGCGAGGGTGGCGCCGACCAGGCCCTTGTAACCGAAGACCGGCTTGCGGCTGAAGACCGGGATGACCTCGGTGATGATGCCGAAGAACGGCAGCGCCACGATGTACACCTCGGGGTGGCCGAAGAACCAGAACAGGTGCTGCCAGAGCATCGGGCCGCCGGTGGCCGGGTCGTAGACGTGCGCGCCGAGCTGCCGGTCGGCCAGCAGCGCCAGCAGCGCGGCGGCCAGGATCGGGAAGACCATCAGCACCAGCAGCATGGTGATGAGGATGTTCCAGGTGAAGATCGGCATCCGGAACATCGTCATGCCGGGGGCGCGCAGGGTCAGGATCGTGGTCATCAGGTTGACCGCGCCGAGGATCGTGCCGAGACCGGAGATCACCAGGCCGACGATCCACATGTCAGCGCCGACGCCCGGCGAGTGGATCGCGTTGGTCAGCGGCGCGTAGGCGAACCAGCCGAAGGAGGCCGCGCCGTCCGGGGTGATGAAGCCGGCGACGGAGAGGGTGCTGCCGAACAGGTAGAGCCAGTAGGCGAACGAGTTCAGCCGTGGGAACGAGACGTCCGGCGCGCCGATCTGGATCGGCACGATGTAGTTCGCGAACGCGAACACAACCGGCGTCGCGAAGAACAGCAGCATGATCGTGCCGTGCATCGTGAACAGCTGGTTGTACTGCTCGGTGGAGAAGATCTGAAGCCCGGGCTTCGCCAGCTCGGCCCGCATGGCCAGGGCGAGCGCGCCGCCGACCAGGAACCAGACGAAGGACGTGACCAGGTACATCAGCCCGATCTGCTTGGCGTCCGTCGTGCGCAGCAGCCGGGAGAACGCCGAGCCCTTGGCGGGTTGGTGGACCGGCCACGGCCGCGTCACTATCGGCTTCGGGGCGACGGTGGTCACGAATGGCCTCCTGTGCTGGTTACCAGCTGAATCTTGTGCGTCGGTAACGATCTGTGGCCGTACCAGTGGGCAGAATAGCCCGACTACCAGACGGTATCCGGTCGGGGTCCGGCGACAGGTGTCTAACGCCGCTTTGGTGGCGTGGGTAACCCGCCCGAGAAGATCACGATTTGGTAGTGATCCGCCCCGACTGGCCTGCCGTCGCATGATTCTCTCTCCGCACGATCCCGGTGATCGCGGGAGATGGCGATGCTGATCTCCAGCCACGACGAGGCGGTGATCGCGGCGGCCGACCGGGTGGTCGCGTGCCCTTCCCCTCGACATTTCCCCGTGACTACAGTGACGAACGCGCTACTGAGCGCACTGGGGGGTCGATTGCCGTGGAATTCGATCAGCTCGCCCGTTACCTGACCACCGGCCTCGTCCGGGTCGCGGTAGCGGCCCAGCACACCCGAGTCGAAGCCCTCGAACGCACCATCGCCCAGCAACAGGCGCTCCTCGCGCTCTCCCGCCGGCCGGGGACACACTCCCGGAACGCCCTCGCCGCCGAGCTCGGCATGCCGGTACCGGCCGCCCAGGCGGCCCTCTCGGGCCTGCACCGTGAAGGCCTGGTGACGATGGAGCCGAGCCCGCCGGATGACGTCCGGGTGGAGCTGACCGAGTGTGGGCGGGCCCACACCCCGGAGTTCCTCGAGTGGGCGGCCGCCGTGCTCACCGAGCTGTCCAAGCTCGGCGACGACGACCAGCGCCGGCTGCTGCAGGCGGTCACCGACCAGATCATCGGCGCGCAGCGGCGCGGCCAGATCCCGATCACCAAGATGTGCGTGACCTGCCGCCACTTCGAGCCGTACGCACACCCGGGCACGCCGGAGCCGCACCACTGCCACCTGGTCGACACCCCCTTGGGGTACCGCGAGCTGCGGCTGCGCGGCCCCCAGCACAGCCCTGCATGATCGCGGCGCGCCAGGGAACAGCGCCTCCCATGGCCGACACCCAGTCTCGACTGACGTGGTACACCACGCTGGACCGGCCGCGGTGGCGGCCTCCCCCGGCGGTCCTCGGCGCGGCCTGGACCCCGCTGTACGCGCTGACCATGGTCGCCGGCGCCCGCGTCCTCGACCGCACGGCCGGTGCGCAGCGGCGCCCGTTCGCCCGCGCGTACGCGGCCAGCCTCGTCCTCGGCGCCGCCTGGTCGGCGCTGTTCTTCGGCGCGCGGTCACCGCGGCTCGCGCTGGCCGACGCCGTGGTCCTCAACGCCGCCAACGTCAGCCTGTTGCGCCACGCCTGGCGCGCCGACCGGCTCGCCGCCGTGGAACTCCTGCCCTACGTCGGCTGGATGGCTGCCATGACCGCCGTCACGGCTGCGGTAGCAACGCGATAGGCGTCTGGTAGCCCGTGCGTTCATCGTCAACTCGTGGTCGTGACGCCGGCCGCACCCTGTTCGTCAAGCGTTCGGCATGGTTTGCTGACCAGCGATGGCGTGGGATACGGACCTGATCATCGTGGGCGGCGGCCCGGCGGGCTGCGCGGCCGCCGTCATGGCGTCCAGCCTGGGCCTGCGCTGCGTGCTCGTCGAGCCGGTCACGCTGTGCCACAAGCTCCGCCACATCCCGTCGACCACGAACGTGCTGGGCGGCTTCGCCAGCGGCGGCAAACTGGCCGGGCGCATCACCGCGGACGTGGCCCGGGCCGCGCGCTGCCAGGTACGACTCGGACGCGCCGCCGCGGGCGTGCGCACGTTCGACGACCACGTACGGGTCGACCTCGACGACGGCGAAACCCTGCACGCGCCGTACGCGGTGGTCGCGACCGGGGTACGGCCCCAGGCCACGGCCGAGGTCGACTGGATCGACCAGGACGGCGAGCTGACCGCCAAGCCACTGTGGGAAGCCGATCCCCTACCCGGCGCGCAGGTCCTCGTGCTCGGCGTCGACCGGCCGCTGGGCACGCTGCTGCGCAGCCACCCGGACGTGGACATGCGCCTGGTCGTGCTCTACTCGGCGGCCGAGCAGTACAAGGCCGACGAGGTCCGTGATGATCCGCGGGTGGCCCTGCTGCCGACCGCACACCTCGAACTGCGCCACGGCACCGACGGCCTGCTCCGCCTGCGCGCCGTCGACGACACCGGCGAGGAGCGCAACTTCGCCGTCGACAACCTGTACCTCAACCTGGGCAGCCACCCGGTCGTGCCCGCCGGGGACGTGCGCGCCGACGCGTCGGGCTACTGCCCTCCCGGCATCCAGCACCCCCGGATCCTGGTCGCGGGCGACCTGCGCAGCGCGCGGTACCAGCGGATCCTCACCGCGTACGGATCAGGCGCGGAGGCGGCCCTGACGGCGTACTACGCCCGCAACGACGTGCCCCACGAACGACCGAGCACAGTGGACGACACGCGGGCATGATTGAGCGATGAGCCGGATCGACGGAGTCGTTTTCGACGTCAACGAAACCCTGTTCTCCCTCGACCGGCTGCGGGAGGCGTTCGCCGACGTCGACCTGGACCCCGGGCTGGTGCCGCTGTGGTTTGCCGGGGTGCTGCGCGACGGGTTCGCCCTGACCGTGCTCGACTGCTTCACCCCGTTCACCGCCGTGGCCGCGGACAACCTGCGCGCCCTCGACGCGCGCGTGGACAACCGGGCCGTCGCCACCGTGCTCGCGGCGTTCCGTGAGCTCACGCCGCACGACGACGTCGAGCCGGCGCTGTACCGGCTACACGAAGCCGGTATCCCGGCGGCCACGCTCAGCAACGGCAGCGCCGAGGGCGTACAGGCGCTCCTCGACCGGGCCGGCCTGACCCGATACGTGTCGCGGAATCTGTCCATCGACGCCGTACGCCGCTGGAAGCCCGCCCCGGAGCCCTACCGGTACGCGGCCACCGAACTCGGCGTCGAACCGCAGCGGCTGGCGCTGGTGGCGGTGCATCCGTGGGACTGCGCGGGCGCGGCGGCGGCCGGCCTGACGGCGGGCTGGGTACGGCGTTCGCAGCCGCACTGGCCTGCGATGTTCCCGACGCCCGCGGTGACGGGTGCGGATCTGACCGCGGTCGTCGCGGCCCTACTAGCCGATTAGTCCTCATCAACCGGCGTTTAGCAGGACCGGTACTGGCAAGTGCTGTGCTGGCGCCATCCCGGCGGGTCTGACCGGCACGCGGTCGATGCCGCCATCGCCGACGGCTGTTCGCACGTGTGTTGTCCCTGCTGGCTGTGCCCGGCTGGCCATTGACGTGGCCGGCTGGATGGTGGTGCGCCCGGTGTGCGCGGGCTACCCCATGCCATCGATGAGGAGACCAGCGATGCCGGTACCCGCGCACCACCGCGCGGCGCTCACCCGCGCCGCGCGTAGCTCAATCCCGTTAATGGTCGTATTCGTCCTGGTCGCCGGTGCGATGATCCCGGGCGCCGCGGTCGAACAGCGTCCGCGAGTCCACAGATACGCGGCCTTCCCCGCCGGCCCGAAACCCGATCCCCCGGCGTCAGCCGCCGGCGGTACTGCCGGTATGGAGCTGAACCCCCTCATAACGACACTGTCCCCATCCCCCTCGGGCAGCCCCGTCGTCAGCTCGGTACCGGCAGTACCGCCGATCCCCCCTGTATCAACCATCCCCACTCAAACGGCCCCGCCCGCGACCACGGTCCCCGCCCTGGTGCCCGTCGCGGCACCCGCTCGACCGTCGCCACGCGACATCGCCGTCGCCTACGCCCTGGACCAGCTCGGCAAGCCGTACGTGTACGGCGCCGCCGGCCCCAAGGCCTTCGACTGCTCCGGCCTGGTCATGCGCGCGTGGGAGGCGGCGGGCGTGTTGCTGCCGCACAGCACGTACGCGATGGCCAAGCTGGGCAGCCGCGTCACCCGGGACCAACTTCTCCCCGGTGACCTGGTGTTTCTCTACAACTACGGGCACGTCCAGCTCTATATCGGAGCCGGAAGGACCGTCGAAGCCCCGAACACCGGCGCCGTCGTACGCACCGGCCCGCTGCCCTGGCAGGTCAACGCCTACGTACGGGTCAGCGACGCCTAGGTCGATCGCGCCGGTCGCTCCGCTCATGGCACGGGTCTTACCCGGCAGAGATTGATAGAAACCCTATTTAACGAAAGTCTCATGAAGACGGTCGGATCCAGTCTGCGACGACCCGGTTACACCCCGCGCTTCGCCGCGGGGTTGCCGCGCGGGTGCGCCCCGGAGGGCATTGCCAAGGACAGACCGGAGTGATTTCCGTCACTTTCAATCCACGTCGTGGGCCGCCCGCCATTGTCGGGGGTGCATCGTAAGCTCCGGGTCGCGACCGACGAGTTCGGCGGCGCGGAGCACCACGGAGACAGTGTGAGAAAGAGACGTATCAGCCTGCTCGATATCGGTCTGGACTCCAACTTCGACGCGGCCATGTCCTTCATCCAGTCGACGCTGTCGAACATCAACATCCACTACGGCGAGCCCGTGGTCGACATCGACTTCGTCCGCACCCGTGACCCGGAGACCGTTCTCACCGCCTTCACCGCCTCGTGTGACGTGCTGCACGTCATGGCGCACGGTGACTACGTCGCCGCCTCCCCGACGTTCAGCAGCAGCGACGAGAAGACCAACATCTCGCTCGAACAGTTAGGCGAGGCCGCCGCCGAGCGCGGCCGGGGCATCTCGACCGGCGCGATCCTCGCCGACGGCTGCAAGACCGGCACCGGCGCGTGGCAGAAGGCGGTCAGCGACTGCCTGCACGGGGACGTCACCTACATCGGCACCTCAGCCCAGGTCGGCTGGTACGAGAGCACGGTGTTCTGCTCGGCGTTCTACAGTGCGCTCCTGCGCAACAAGGGCAAGGGAATCACCCCTGCCGAGCAGGCCCAGGACGCGGCCAAGCGGGCGCAGGAGGCGTACACGATGCTGACCGACCGCAGCTGCCCGTACAAGGTCATGACCTTGAGCCCGAGCCGCTGGGCGAAGCGGGCGTTCGGCCTGGCTGTCTGACTACGGTTGGTCGGGATTCCCGGAGCCCTGACCGATTCCGCGCAGCCAGCGGCGCACCGCGAGGCTCGCGCGTACGTCGTCTTCGTTGTACGCCAACAGTCGCGCCGCCGCCGCGGCGTCGCCGTGGACCGCCTGCTCGTACCAGATCTGGGACTGCCGGCCGCCCGGGTCCTCGTCGCGCCAGGAGAAGCCGGCGCCGTGGTAGGCGACGACCTTCAGCCCGTGGCCGTAGCGGCTGTCGATCGAATCGCGCACGTACGGCAGGAGGTCGACCCAGGAGTCCAGGATCCAGTCCTCCTCGCTGAGAATGCGGCGGGCGTGGGTACGTTCGGCGTGGGAGTAATGGAAGACGAGCAGGCTGCGCCCCTGCTCCCGGGCGCTTGTGACGATGTCGCGCAGCCACGCCAGGCAGCGCCGGGCCAGGTCCGCTTCGACGGCCGCCGGGTCGAAGAAGCTGACGTACCGGGAATCATCTTCGCTGGTGAGAAGGGCGCCCCACAGGTACACCTGGTTGTCGGCGCTCCACTCGATGTCCAGGTCGATCTCGATGTCGGCTTTCGGTAGGTCGATCGTCGTTTCTGGCTTGACGCGCAGAACGGCGTCGTCGCGGGCGAGCTGGGCGGAGATGATCGCCTGGCGGAGCCGGGAGGCCCTTCTGGTCAGGTGTGCGGTGTCCTGGAGGTAGCCGTCCGTAAGCAGGTCTTCAGCGCTTTTCGCGGCCAACTGCTCGATGGTGCCGATCCCGGCGTCGCGGAGCGCGGCGTACTCGCGGACGCTCAGCGCGCCACGCAGCCCACCGCTCAGGTCGCTAGCGGGCAACATGTCCACGCAAACACTGGCCCAGACGCACTCGTCGCACTCCTGCTGGCCGATGGGAACGACGAGAGGCTCGGGGTCGTCCACACTCCCCTTTCTTTGGACCGCTGCTTTCGCCACGTCCAGCCGGAAGCCGTGCTCGTGGTCGTACCGTTCCAGGGCGCTCCGTTTCACCGCCCCCTGGCTGCGGGAGAAGGTGCGGAACAGCGGCTCGGTGAGGTCGTACCAGGCCAGCAGCGGATCCTCGGACTGGTCGTTGCCGCAGATCGCGCCGTACGGGCTCTCCGCCTGGTATCCGCACACCTCGAGCATCCGCCAGAAGTGGGCAAGCTGGAGCAGATCGGGCTCGCGGTAGCGCAGCCCATGGTCTGACAGCGCCGTCGCGTTCGCAAGGGCCGGGGCGTGCAGGCAGGTGACGAGCCCGCCGGTCTCACGCTTGTCGAGTACGAAGTGAGCCTTCACGTCCGCCGGGTGGTACCCGGGGCCGTCGGTTTCCCGGAGCAGGATGTCGGGCTTGCCGGTCCGGCCGCCATCGGGGTCGTCGGGCAGCCGGCCACCGAGAATGACCGGTACCCCGTACTCCATCGCGCGCAGCGTCGCGTCAATGTGCTCATACTTGTCGTGGTCGTAGTCGCGGAGGTCTACCAGGCCGTCGTTATCGAGGCCGATCCACTGGGCGAAGACGTCGTTTTCGAAATCTCTCCCCAGGTCGAACAACCGCTGCAGCTCCGGTGACACCTCGACCTCGGGCCGGGGCACGGTGATGTCGTACTCGTTGTGGGTCGCCCGTGGGCAGGTCTTCGCCGCGTACCCGCCCAGCAGCACCAACCGCGTCTCACCCCTCACACGCATCTTTTCGGCGCGTCAGGCGTCCGCTTTAGGCCGTTTTCGTGTCAGGCTGCATCGTCATGCTTTCGGGTTAGGAGCAGCGCAGGGTGAACCTGGACGAGGTACGGGTGCTTGCGACCGAATTGATGGCTCAGCACGGGCTCAAGGGTTGGCGCCTGGTGTTCGACAACGCGAAGAGCCGGGCCGGGGTGTGCAGGTCAGACTGCAGAGAAATCGGCTTATCGCGGGTTTTGATGAGCCTCTACTCCGAGGCTGAGGTACGCGACACCGTGCTGCATGAGATCGCGCACGCTCTGGTCGGCGCGGGGCATGGGCACGACAAGGTCTGGCGGGCGACGGCGTTACGTATCGGCTGCTCCGGTGCCCGTTGTGTGTCTTCGGAATCGCCGACGGCCGAGGGCGCCTGGGTCGGGGTCTGCCCGGCCGGTCATCGCAGCACGCTCCACCGCCGGCCCATCCGGGTCAAGTCGTGCCACCGCTGCTCTCCGGTGTTCGACGCGGCTGCGATTTTTGAATGGAGGTATCGCGGCCAGGCGGTTGCGATGCACCCCAAATACGTCGCCGAGTTGGCGCGGATCCAGGGGCGTTCTCCGTCCCTTGTCCTGCTGCCGGCGGTGACGCTGCGGGTGGGCGATCCGGTGCGGTTGACGGGTGGCGGGAAGTACGGCGGGTTGGTCGGGACGATCGCGAAGCGCGGGCGGAGCAGGTATCAGGTGAAGACCCGGGTCGGGATGCTGAGCGCGCCCTTCGGGATCGTGGAGCCGATCTCGCAGCTACCGTGACACCGATCGCGGTCACTTCGCCGCCAATTCCAGGACGACCTTCACGTCGTCGGGGCGTTTGTCGAACGCGTCGAGGAAGTCGGCCAGCGGCATCCGACGGGTGATCAGACGCGACAGCCATCTCTTATCGGCGGCTGCCAGCGCAACCGTCGCCGCCTGGTAGTGGCGCCGGTTGGCGTTGACCGAGCCGAAGATGACATCGTTCTCCAGCACCGAGGTGCGCGAGATCTCGCCGATGTCGAGCGGGATCCGGGTACCGCCCGAGGACACCCCGGTCAGGCAGACGACGCTGTTGTGCGCGCTGCACGTCATCGCGTCCACAATCACCGACGGTACGCCCGAACATTCGACGATGATGTCCGCTTCGACGCCGCTGTCCGGGAGGGTTTCGGAGTGGTAGGCCGCACCGAGTTGTTCCACCAGTTCGGGTTTCAGTCCGGTCTTGACGATGTCGAAGACGTGGGTGTTCAGTCCCCGCTGCACGCTGAGCAGGGCGGCTAGGAGTCCGACCGGGCCGGCGCCGGTGATGGCCGCCGTCTCGGGTTGCCAGAAGGCTCGGCGGCCGATGCGGTCGATCTGTTCCCACGCCTTGGCGACGATCGTGGTCGGCTCCAGCAGCGCGCCCACGTCGGCCAGGTCGGGATCCAGCCGGACCATCGCGTCCGGCTCGGCACGCCAGCGCTCCCGGGCGAAGCCGTGCAGTGCCTTGATGCCGTGCTCGGTGTACCGGCCGTTGCGGCACATGTCCCACTCCCCCACCGCGCAGGCGGGGCAGGGTACGGGGTCGGGCCGGCGGACGATCCCGACAACGAGGTCCCCTGGTTTGAGGTTGCTGTCTTTGGGCGCCTCGATGATGCGGCCGAGGTTCTCGTGGCCAAGGACGAGCAGGTCTTCGCCTGGAGGGGCTTCGCCGTACTCGCCGGCCACGATCTCCTCGTCGGTGCCGCAGAGGCCGACCTGGAGGCTTTCGACCAGGACCCGGCCGTCGGTCGGGGGCGGGTCGTCGAGGTCGGTGAGGGCGAGTGACTTGGGCGTTCCGGGTCGGACGGTGAGCGCACGCATCTGTCCCCCTCGGGCTGGCGGCCTCTGCCACTCCATACCCCTACGGAACCGCTGCGTACCGGCCAGTCGCAGACAGCCGCCCGATGAGCGCAGCCCAGGCCAAGGACCCGAGGTGGAGGCGGTCGTTACGGAGCACAGGCAGCATCGTCAGCTCGCCGAGGACGGTTGCCGCCTTGTCGTCGGCCGCGGCCCTGTCGCCGAGCTCGAAGACGGCCTTGCCGCGGTTCGGGCCACCCGCACGGACGACCTCCGCCAACTCGGTGTTGCTCATCTCCTGGACCGGCGGTTCAGGACGTCGCTTCTCGCCTAGCCGAAGTACACGTGTGCCGTCTGCGGTACTTGCCTGGTCTTCAGAAATGCCTTGAGGGTGGCGGCAGTAACCCTGGTAAAGGCACCTCGGTCAATTCCAGCCGCGTCGCCGGTCGCGTTGCCGCTGTCCGCGTGCAGCACGAGGTCACCGATAGCATCACCGTTGCCATCACATGGCCAGACCGTCGGTTTCAGGGTCTCCAAGAGGACGAAGCCGGTGCCGCCTTCGCCTCCATCGGCTTCCCAGCGATACATGACACCACGCGGCAGCTGCGCCTGCGCCCAAATACCGATTGACCAGTTCACCGCGTTCCCTCGTTCAGCATTGTCATGGGGCCGCCCGATAGCCCCCAGCCGCCGCCTCTCAACGTGAATGGGTTGAGCAGCCTCAACAGGTCGGGTGGAGCGAACCGCAGTAGATATCAACTTGCGAACATCGCGCCCTGCGGGAACTCGCCCCGCTCTCGCCATGCCTTCCTAATCTTGGCTGCGATCATTCCGGCCGCTGGGTCGAAGTTGCCATCCTCGGATCTCGCCCCCAGCTTGCCTTGTCAATCACCAGAACTCGGTCGCATTGCCGATCAAGACCGAACTCGTATCGGATCTCGTTCGCGCTCTCGGTCACCTTGCGAGCCGTCACCACCATCCCCACGGCTTACCTCCACATAGCCAGTACGGCGGTCACAGCAGGGGCTGCGGCAACAGGCGCTGCTCGCGCCCCGCGATCACCTCACTCATACCTGGTACGTCGGTCCAGTCCTCCCAGTCGCGATCAAGCGCGAGGTCTCCAGCGAGCCGTTGCAGCACAACCTCCTCGCCGTTGAACAGCAGAACTCCATCACCGGGGTATCGGTCAAAGAATCGGAGGACAGCTTCTATCATCAGCGCCGTGTTGCGCTCCCTTACCTGAGAGGGCGCGGTATTGGAGAACCGAAAGGTCGCTGTGACGTGGTGAGGGAAGCCAAACAATCCGGCCGCGGATGCCTCCTCGCCCGAATCCACTCGATACGCGGTCACTGTCATGCCCTCGCGCTGTGCAAAACCTTCCGGCGAGACAGATCCGTCAATGGCGTCGGCCATGAACGAGAAGATCTCCTCGGTCGTCATGTCGGCCGCGCCGTAGAGGCGGTACTCCATTGCCATGTCGCTAACCCTAACTAGTGGGTGGATAGAGCCGGCTAACCTGACCGTCCTCGACCACGAGAATCTCCTTCAAACCAGTCACTGGTTTGCGCTCCAGTATCCCGGCGATCTCTTCGGCCGATCTCGGACAGTCGTCGAGGTTTAGCACGATTCGGTCGGCCTGGCCTTCTTTTACCTTCCCGCTGACCTCGTCACGAATGTTGTCGAGGTTCTTCGTCTGCGGCGCGTAACAGTCGAAGTACTCGCCTTCAATCTTATAGTCGGGATCCTTGCCATTCGGATTGCGCGGTGGATTTTGCTCAACGTCGTACCCATGCTCGGCCAGCGTGTCGGCCGCTTCGTTCTCACGCCTCTTTGGGCGGTCAAGTTTCCTCGTCGGATGCGCGTCGGTCCGGGGCCCTCGGGGCTTAGCGTTCGGGCCGGGCTTACGTGACGGCGTCGTGCCCCCACTTCCCTGCTTCCCTCCTGGCAGCAACTTGCGGAGGAGTCGCTTAAGCGCATCGATGAGCTCGCTGAGCCGGTGGGCGTCCGGTATCAGCCGCCGGAGGCTGGCGAGCAGTCCTTTGAGCCAACGGGCGATCTTGGCTGCCCAGGAGGCAACAAGCGTCGAAACCTGTTCGACGACCAGCGGGGTGGCCAGCCCTAGGGAGAAGGCCTCCTCGGCGGCGTACGTGATGAGCCGGGACACGCAGGTGGCTATCGCATCGCGGACCAGGATGCGTACGGCCGCGATCAGTGCCCCGGCACCCTCGGTGATGGCAGCCATCGTCTCGGCGCCCTTGGCCAGCCCAACGACAGCATCGTGTTGCTGTTTCGACCAGGTCCGGTAGGCCTGCCCGGCTGTGCCGCCCCAGTCGGTGACGTCCCAGCGCACCGCCCGGTCGAGGTCGGCAGCCTGCTCGTGGAGGGAGGCGGCGACGTTGCGCCAGGTCTGCGCGTGCCCGGCGATCTGCCCGGGATCGCCGGCCAACCAGTCCAACGCCTCGCTAAGCGGTTTGACGTGTTCGATGATCCAGGCGACGCCGTACTGCAGCAGCACCCCGACCGGATCGGACACCATGGCGAGCGCATCGAGGCCGGCACCGACGACGCCGAGGCTGCTATCAATCCAGTTGCCATTGCGCACGCCCTGGGCGATCAGCTCGATGTCCTCGGCGATCCACACCCCCGACCACGCGTCGGGCGGGCTATCCAGCCGGCCGGCGACCAGCGGGTTGACCGTCACAGTGCGTCCCGGATCCGGTCGTGGCGCGCCCGGCTGTTCTCGTCAGCCGACCGGTAGCCGTCCGCGGCGATGCGCAGCCGCTGACCGGTATCGCGCAGCGAATGCGCTGCCGTGTCGATCCCATCGACCAGTACACCCTGCAGACCATTAATCAGGACCGGCACGATCGTGCACAGCTTGCCGTACGCGCCAGCACCCATCCGTACCGCGTCGCCGGCCTGCTTGGCGGTCGCGATCTGATCGGCGATGCCCTCGACATGACCCGCGTGTGCCACCAGATCCGACGGCGACACGTCGATACCGTCGCCAGCCGGCATCAGCGTTCCCCTTCGACAGTGTCGACCCGCACGCTGCGCGCACCTCCCCGTGTCACCGCACTCGCAGTCCCACGCCGCGCTCAGTGACCCGCGCATTCTGGGAGCCTGCTGCCGACTGAGCGCGTTGCGCGGCCCACTTTACCGAGATCGGTCTATGTAGGAGACCCCGCCAGCGGGAAACAAACCCGGGATGGCAGGCAAAGCCGCCGCTAACGGCTGACCGCTTTCCCGATCACCCCGCGGACTCGCCGACGATCTGTTGGAAGAGTTCGAGCCGCTTGCCCTCCAGCGGGAACTCGACGACGCCGTGCTCACTGGCGCGCTCCAGCCTCCACACGCCTTTCACCCGCTCGACCGTTACGACCGTCTGCGTGTCTCCGCCCTGCCAGACGGTCGCCCCCCACGGCACTTTGAGTCGCCGACGCTCCATCATCCCGAGCTTGCGGAAGGTGGAACAGGCGGCACAGCGGCCGTCGGCCGTCGCGATGCAGCGTCCGCACACCGTCCGGGCGCACAGCGCGCATCGCCGTACTTTGTCTGGACAGGCCGCGCACGTGGGCTCGTCACACGACGCGCACTTGTCGAGGCGTGTGGCGACATGGTGGGACCGGCAGAGCTGGGCGACGGACAGCGGCTCTCCGGTCGCGGCGTCTGTCAGGTAGCCCGCGGATTCCCCCGGGGGTACCCGGTACTCGACGGTGGCGATGTCACCTGCCGGCAGTTGCCACTGCTCTCGAATGTGCAGGCCGATGTCGCGCGTCAGCCGCTCGGTCGGGCGACCGCTGATCCGCTCCCGCAGGGCGGCGACGAGGGACGGCGGCAGATCCGATCGGCCTTCCGGAGCCTGCGGTCGCATGCCGGGCCAGTAGTCCGCCAACGTGGCACGCTCCATGGCGGCCGCCGTATCCGTCTTCGCACCATCTTCCTCGACCAGGTACGGAGAGGCGCGCCGGTCCCGCAGTGCCGCGCCGGCGATCTGGGGCCCACGGACGTCGCCGGGCCTGGTACCGCGACCGATCGACAGTAGAGCGGGCCGGCCCAGCAGTGCGTGCCCCAGTGCCGCTCGGACCAGATCCGGATCGGTACCTTCGGTGACTGACGACCAGCGTGGCTGCTGACCTTCCTGACAAACGCCTAGGAGACCATGGCCACCGACCGCGGCGAGTACCGCTGTCCACGCGCCCGATGAGGCCGTGGCGAGGACATCAGGACCGGGGAGCCAGCCGGCGATCGCCCACTCCGGCGTGTGTTCCGGCGTCTCCCAGCTCGCCACCTCTTCCCGCGTCTCGTGGCCGACGACGGTTCGCCGGACGATGCCGCGACCGTCGATGACCAGTGAGTCCACGATGTGTTGAAAACACGCGGTGACAGCGGCCGTGCCCGTAGCGGATCCCATCTCCCGCGCACGCCGCGAAATCACCCTCGCCCGTTCACCTGAGACAGGACGGGGCACGCGCTCGACCGGAGCATCCTCGGTGAGGGTACGGACTAGCTGGCCGACGACGTCGCGAGCAACCGGCTTCCGTCGATCAAGCGAGCCGACGGGCGGACGGGTGCTGCCTGCGCGCCGCTCGCCTCCCGACTCGACTGCCCACAGCAGCTCCTGGCTGGTGTGGCGTTCGAGAACCAGACCGTCCGCGTCTCCCAGCGGGGGCGGGACGTCCAGGATCTTCAGATCGACGTCGCCGGAGCCGCCCAGCCGTGCGGCGGCGAGCCGGACCCGGAAGACTTCCGGGGGCTCGTCCCGGACGGTCACCCAGCGATCCAGCTGGGATCCGGAGAAGACCGCCAACTCTGTCCGGTGCGCGCCGACGAGCAACGCGACGGTCCCACCGTCGTCGTGGCCCACGGCAACTGCCAGCCCGTCGGCACGCAGGTCCGCCGGCAGCCCGGCCAGATCCTCGGCGGTGGCGGGAGCGAGAGCTGAGCAGGTGCGGCACACAGTGCCGTCGGCACAGCCGGGGCACACCTTGCGCGCGCACAACGCACACGCCACGACCGACACGTACCGGCGGCAGTCGTGGCAGGACGTGTCGCCGCACCGCTCGCAGGTCTCGAGGCTTCGCATCGGCTTGGTGTCGGACCGGCATTCGCCGCAGGCCGGCCGCCCACAGGTCCGGCAGCCTTCGATCTTCCCGACATCGCCACAGGCCACGCAGTATGTTTCCGTACACACCGGACAGTCGACCGTCCGCTCCGGCGCGTAGAGATGCCCACGGCGGTCCACGCCGACCAGGCTCTCAATCGGGCCACCGTCGTCGAGCCGGCCGATGACCGGTTCGTCGGGTGAAACCAGGGAACGCCCTGCGAGCAGGTCGGCGACGACCGGCTCGGCGGGGGCCACCAGATACGTCCGCTGCGCCCTGCCGTGCCGGGAGCGCCACGACTCGTCGACGCGCAGGCACGGGGAGACCGACACGGGAACGGTTGGGCCGGCGAGGTCGCGCAGCGCACCGAGCAGGCTGTCGTCCTCCCACACCGGCAGGTTGACGAACTCCTTGCTCCGCACCGGTCCATCGACGGGAGCGGTCATCGGATCGCCGACGTCGGCCTTGAGCGGCGCCCAGACGGTAGTGGCCGTGCGGCTCACCTGGGTTCCGGGAGCGGCCGCGCCGTACTCGGTCGTCGCGCCCGCCCTCGGATGGCGTACCGCTACCCGGTCGGCGGGCAGCCCAGCGTCGGCGATCATCCGCGCCAGCTGCTCCTCGGCGTCGACGGTGGCGGCCGGCGCACCGGGGATGAACGACGTCGCGGTACGGGACCCGTCCGTCAGCAGCGCGATGTAGGAGCGGTGGAGGCGGTCGACCTCCACGGTGACCGGCCCGACCTTCGCCTGGGCCACCGGCCGGCAGAACGGCAGGGTCTCATGGGTACTCGGAGCCAGCGGCCGGCTGTCGCGGGTGGCCTCCTCCGGCTCACTGTCGCCGCTGCGCCACAGCTCCCGGTAGACGAACTGCCCGTCGGTCCAGTCCACCCGGTGCGCGACGGTGAACGGCATCGCCGCCACGGCCGGGGCCGGCGGTACCTCGCCTCCACTTCGGAGGAGCGCCAGCAGTGAGGCGATGCCCATGCCGCTCTCCCCCGCCATCTCGGGGCCGGAAACGTCGGGCAGCAGCGCGGCCACCCCGGCATCGATGGTGCCGTCGGAGTCCGGCTGCCAGGTCCACCAGACGGACTCGTCGACGTCCGCCCAGGCCGCCCCCTCCGTGAGGCCGGCGGTGGACGGGCGTGCGGCGGTGGTCAGGCCGACGCCAACCGGCAACCGCAGCCGGGCGGCCAGCCCGCGTAGCTTCCCCCGTACCGGATCATCGAGGTCGGCGTCGGGGACGACGTCGACCCGGGAGCCGTCCTCCTTCAGCAGTACGGCGTGCCGAGCGCCGACGAGGAGCCGACTTCTGCCACCGAGGCGCCAGCCGCGCTCCCAGGTGGTGTCCAGCTCCGGTGCCCGCTCGGGCGCCAGGCACTCCACGCACAGGCCGCCGTGCGGTCGGCAGCCCCGGCACGCGCTGCGCCCGCAGCCGGGACAGGTCGCCACGGCCCGGTCCGGCCCGCACGCGTCGCACCAGTCCTGATCGCAGATCCCGCACCGGTCGAGCGCCGACACGTCGACGGCGTGCCCGTCGGCGCAGAGCGCGAAGGTGCCGATGGCAACGCCGGTCGCCTCACACTCGGGCTTGTGGTCGGCGAGGTCTCCGGTCCACGGGTACCGGATCTCGCGCACCGCACCGTTGACGTGTTCCCAGCGCTCGACGACCCGCAGCTCGTCCGAGCCCTGGAACTCGACGGCCAGGAGTTCGGCCCGGATCTCGATGTTGCCGCCGACTGCCACCGACTGCCGCGCCTGTTCGATCGCGCGCGTGAGCTGCTCACGGCGCTTCCGCAGGACCGGATGCGCGGCACTCTCCGAGTACTCGAGCAGGTGATCGACCTCCGCGACCTGGCGGCGGTAGTCCTCGACCAACCGCTCCCGGGCCTCGTCCTCCCGCTGCTGCTCGACCTTCCGCGATGCTTCGAGCTGGACCTCGAGGTCGGCGACCGTCCGCCGGTCCACCTCCTGCAGGACGTCCACGGCGGTCAGGCCGGCCGGCAGCCCCGCCCCGTCGGCGAGCGACTCGCGCTCCCGGCCCTCGGACACCCACGGGCCGACCTGGATCGTGACGATCTCCTGGGTACCGCTCGAGGAGCTGTCCTGCACCCGGTACGTCGCCCGCGCCGACCAGTCCTCGGTCGGTTCGATCCGCCGGCCCGCTAGGCGCACCATGGCCGCGTGCGGTGTGACCGGATCGGAGTGGACGGCCGGCAGCGTGCGTACCGAGCCGGTGAGGTCGCCGCGCTCGCGCAGCACCCGCAGCAGCTCGTCGAAGACCTCCGAGCCGACCACGCACAGCTCCGCCTCGGGGTGGTGTTCGAGCGCCGCGTTGGTGAACGCGAGGTACAGCTCATCCCGCCCGTCCAGCGCCTCGGTGAGGTCGGCGGGGAGCCGGACGATGACGAAGCCATCGGCGGAGTAGGTCTCCTCGGCTCCGGCGAGCTTCAGGAAACGCCGTACGAACTGCTCCACGTCCTGCTGCCGCCGGCGGGCGCGCTTGGCCGGGTCCGGCAGCAGCTCGCGGGCCTCCTCCTGCTGGGCGCGTTCCTGGCGTTCCTGGTTGCGCTGGGCGATCCAGTCGTTGAGGCCGTTGTCGACCTGCATCATGTCCAGCGCCCGGCTGCGCGCCTGCACGAGCTGGCTGCCGAGCTCGTTGAGCCGTTGCTGCATGGTGGCGTCACTCTTGGCGTACAGCGCTTCGAGGACCCGGTTCTCCATGCTGGCGTCCTGCGTGCCGTCGAGCTCCCCCAGTACCGTGACCACCTGACCGAAGAGCAGCTCGAACATGGCGAGCTTGTCGTGTAGCAGGCGGTAGACGGCTTCGTCGACGGTGTCGCGGGCGAACAGGTTGGCGATGTACACGTCGCGGGTCTGGGTCAACCGGTGCACCCGGCCGATGCGCTGTTCGATCCGCATCGGGTTCCAGGGCAGGTCGTAGTTGAGCACACAGTTGGCGACCTGCAGGTTAATGCCTTCGGCACCGGCGTCGGTGGAGACCAGTACCTTCGCCGTACCGGCCCGGAAATCGGCGACCGACCTGCCCTTGGCGGCGTGTGCCATGGCCCCGTGGAACGGCGCGGCCGGTATGCCTTCGGCGGCCAGCAGCCGGAGCAGCCCGTCGAGGGTGTCGGTGTGCTGGGTGAACATCAGCACCCGGCCGTGCTCGTCCAGCCACTTGTGCAGCACCTGCAGCGCGGCCTGTTCGCGGGCGGTGTGGTGGATGTCGCCGGCGAGGTGGCCGATCTCGCTCATCACCCGCTTGACCTCGGAGTCGGGGTGCGTGCCGGCGATCCGCAGCGCGCTCTTCATGACGGCCCGTGGGGAGGCGGTCAGGCGCAGGGCGAGCTGGCGGCGGCGCATCGCGTCGCCCGGCTGCGTCATCTTGTGCCTGAGCGCGTCGACAAGCAGGTCGTACAGCTGCCGCTCGGGCGCGCTCAACTTGACGGCCATGTCCAGCGGCGGCATCCGCCGGACCTTGTCCAGCCCCGCCTGCTGCCGCGTAGTACGGATGACGACGCTGCTGACCAGCTTGCGCAGCTCGGGCGCGTTGACCGGCCGGCGCGGATCGGACCGGTTCACGAACTGCTTGATGAAGTCGCGCTCGGACCGGAACGTGCGGGGGCGCAGTAACTCCACGAGCCGGTACAGCTCGAGCAGGTTGTTCTGCACCGGCGTGGCGGTCAGGAACAGCGCCCTTGGCGCTTCGGCCACCAGCCGGCCGAGCTTTTCGCGGGTGACGCGGGCGCCGGCTCCGGCCAGCCGGTGCGCCTCGTCGATGATCACCAGGTCGAACGGCTTGTCCATCCGGTCCGCGTTACGCATCGCCAGCTGGTGGGTCATGATCAGGCGGTCCTGCGTGAAGGCGGCGCGGTCCTGGCCACTGCCGAGGACCACGAAGTCCTCGCCGAATTTGTCGCGCAGCTCCTCGCGCCACTGATCGCGCAGCGGCGCCGGGCAGATGATGAGTACGCGCTCGGCGAGGCCGCGCAGCAGGAGTTCCTTGATAACCAGGCCGCCCTCGACGGTCTTACCGAGACCGACCTCGTCGGCGAGGATCCCGCGCCCGTTCATCCGCGCCAGTACCGTCCGCGCCGCGGCCTCCTGGTGCGGCATGTGCTCGATCTTCGCCACGTCGACGGCGAGCAGCTCTTCGAACTGGTCGAGGGTGGCCAGCCGCTCGCCCTCGAGGCGGACCTCGACCGCCTCGGCCGGATCCCAACCACCGGTCTTCAGCGCGTTGACAAGGTGCGCCCGCGCCTCCTTGAGGAAGCCGATCCCGCCTTCCCACGCGTACTCGTCGCGCTGACGCAGCCGGTACCGGCCGCTCCGGTTGGCGCGCCGGGTGCGTTTGGCCGGGGCCTGTGTCCGTTGTGGAGGGACGGCCGGCGAGGCGCCCAACAACGACCGGGTCGAGAAGGCGGCGCCACGGTCGGCCAGGACGACGAGCTCCAGCTGTCCACCGTCGCGCGCTTCGAGCCGGACGAGGCCGCCGATCCGGCCGGTGTCCTGGAGGTACTCCAGCAGCGGCTCCCCGGTCAGCCGGCGACGCCCGCCCGACCAGGCCACGGGCAGCTCGTCCCCGTCGGCGATCAGCGTGAGCGCGGTGGAGCGGTCGGGAATCCCCAGCCGCTGCTGCTCGACCGGTCCGAGCGGGATCTCGCCGCTGTCGAGCATGTCCTCGGTGATGGTCTTCTCGACACTGATCCGCTCAGCCATGTGGGCCTCCGAGTATCTGCCTGCCGGCCGGGGTGAGGGTCAGCGTGGAGTACGGCTTTCCCTCCCGCTGGACCTCCTCGCGGGCGAGCTGACCGCCCTTGATGAGGCCACGGACCGCCTCGTCCCAGCGGCGGTCGTTGGCGCGTACGTAGCGCAGCGCCCCGAACTGGGGGCAGCGCTGCAGACCGGCGCCGAGCGGACGGCCCCCGGGCATGGTCTCGGCCCCGAGTACGGCCTGCTTGAGGCCGAACTCCCCGTACCGGCCCTTGGGCAGCGACCCGGCCCACGACACCGCCTGGAGTACCACCAGATCGACGTTCACCAGCAGCTCGGGGTCGGGTACCGCTGATGCCGGAAGGTCGAGCCACGGCGACCGGCCGCCGCAGCCGTCACACGCCTCGTCCTCGGGGCCGCAGGTGCGCGCAGGGAATCCGAAGTAGCTGACGATCACCGCGCGCCGGCAGCCCGAGCCGCGCACGTAGGAGACCATGGCGTCCAGCTGCCGCCGCTGCCACGCGCTCCACCGGGTCACCTCCCGGTTGAGCGCCAGCTCGTCGACCCGGTTGGACAGCAGCCGGACGCGGCGGTACCGCTGGGACGACGAGAAGGTGACCAGCCGGTCCAGCGACCATGCGACCAGGTCGTGTTCGAGCTCGTCGGGGTCGAGTCCGTGCTCGGCGCGCAGCCGCTCGAAGTCGATGCGGCTGCCGACCTGTGGCCGGAACTTCAGCAGCACCGACAGGTCGCGGAACCGGCGCCGCTCGACCGGGTCCTCCGGTTCGCGCAGGCCCACGTGTACGGTGCCCCGGGCCGAACAGTCGGGCTGCTGCTCCAGCGCACCGGTGCGCTCCAGCCAGGCCAGCAGGACGTTCAGCTCGTCGACCTCGACGCCGACGGCGTCGGCCAGCTCCTCCGGGTCGAACACCACGTCGTCGCCGCGCCGGCGCTGCCTGCCAAGCTCAGCGAGCAGCGCGGTGACCTGGGAGAACCGCCTTCCCTTCGCGTCGTCGTTCAGATGGGCGCGCCGGCGGCGCACGTCCGCCTCGCTGTACAGCAGCACGCACTCGCCCTGCAGGTCGGCGGCGCGCGCCGCCCGCCCGGCCTCCTGCACGTACGCGTCGAGTGACTCCGGCAGGTCGTAGTGCACGACCCAGCCGATATCGGGCTTGTTCACGCCCATCCCGAACGCCTTCGTGGCGACGACGATCTGCGTGGTACCGGCGAAGAAGTCGTCCTGGACCGCTTCGCGCTGCTCGGGCACCATCCCGGCGTGGTAGTGCCGGGCCCGCAGGCCGGCCCGCCGGAGCAGGGCCGCGACCTCCTCGGTGACCGCGCGGCGGGACGCGTACACGATCCCCGGCGCCGCGCCCATCGCGGTGGCGATGCGCAGGAGTTCCCGAGCCCGTTCCCGTTCCCCGCTGACGTTGACGATGCGGAATCTCAGATTCGGACGGTCCGACGGCTGGGCGACGGTCACCGGGTCGTCGAGCTCAAGGGTCCGGCTGATGTCGTCGGCCACCGGCCGGGTGGCGGTGGCGGTCAACGCCATCCGCGGCGCCCGGCCCAGATGCGCGACCGCGGCGGATACCTGCCGGAACTCGGGCCGGAAGTCGTGGCCCCAGTCGCTGATGCAGTGCGCCTCGTCGACCACCAGCGCGGCCAGTTCCTGCCGCTCCAGTGCCCGGCGCAGGACCGGGTCGCGGACCAGTCGCTCCGGGGACACGTACAGCAGGCGCACCTTGCCGGCGGCGACGTCGCGCAGGATCTCCGTACGGACCGTCGAGGACGTGTTCCCGGTGATGCCCTGTACGCAGGAGATGCCCCGGCGGCCCCGCAGGTCGTCGAGCTGGTCCTTGATGAGCGCGACGAGCGGGCTGACCACGACCGTGGCCCGGTTCTCGGGCCGGATCAGCGCCGGCAGTTGGAAGCACAGCGACTTCCCGGTGCCGGTGGGCAGCAGGCCGAGGGTGTCCTCACCGCGCAGGTGCGCGACCATGAGCTGGAGCTGGGCGTCGCGGAGGTGCTCGATGCCGAACAGCAGCCGGGCCGCCTCGCGCAGCTTCTCCTCCGGGTCCTCCCCCTCGACCAGGCGCAGCCGCTCGAGGATCGCGTTGACCTCATTGCCGGCGAGCGCCAGGGCCTCCGCCAGGTCCGGCTCCTCGCCCGTGACGAACCGCAACGCGTACCGCCAGGCGTCGTCGCGGTCGAGCGCGTAGTGGATCTCGGGGCCGGGCAGCGTGGACAGCAACAGGCGGTTGGCCGTACTGGGTGACTGCATCCGCCGGTCGCAGACCAGGGCCACCCCGCGGTCGTTCTCGGTACGGATGAGCCGCCCGAAGCCCTGGGCGAACAGGATCGCCGTCTTGGGCACCATGTACTCGAGGAACGGGTCGCCGCCCCGGTCGGCGATCGTACGCACCCGCGCCGCGACCACCGGGTCGTCCGGGTGCGGGTAGGGCGGCTTCTCCATCACCAGGTAGCTCAGCGTCTCGCCCGGAGCGTCAAAACCCTGCCAGTACGAGCGGAGCCCGTAGACCACGGTCCCCGGTTCGGTACGGAACCGCTCGGAGATCTCGGCGCGGCCCGCCTCGCCCTGCAGCAGTAGTTGCACGCCGCGCTGTTCGAGGTCGGCGGCCCGGTCGCGGACGAGCGCGGCCACCGCCTCCATGCGGCGCCTCGCGGCGAAGAGGGTCAGTGCCTTCCCGCCGGTCAGCGACAGGAACCCCACCTGGTCGCGGGCGAACTCCTCGACGAACTCGCGCTCCTGGCTCGGTACGGGTACCGGAAGATGGTTGGTGAGGACCAGGGCGGACTGCCGCTCGTGGTCGAATGGGCTCGGCAGGAGCCGACCGTGGAACACCCCGGGTTCGTTGCTGCCGGGTTCGACCGTGATGCCGAGGCGCGACTGGAGGAAGTCGAACGTCCCACCGGTCGTCAGCGTCGCGCTGGTCAGGGTCACGCTGCGGGCCGGGGCGACGATGCCGTCGGCGAACGCCGTGCTGACGTCGATCGGGATGCACTCGAACTGCCAGTCGGGGCTCTCCCCCGTTTCTTCGGCTTCGGTGGACAGCCGGTAGACCCACAGGTGCTCGTCGCCCAGGTGGCGGAGGCGGCTCAGCACCTCCCGGGCCTTCTCGGCGGCCCGCGACGCACCGGTCGCGCGCACGACGACCGTCCGCAGCCGCCGGCGGTCCCGTGCCGATGCTTTCGTGGACGCTCCGTGCGCCTCGTTCGCCACGTCTGCCAGCTCCGCCGCAAGCTGCTGGAGGGTACGGTCCAACCCAATCCCGGCCTCGCGGACCTGCCGGTACTCCAGCCGCCCACGGACGAGCCCGAACCGCAGCACGGTGGACCGGGCGGAGCCCCCGTACTCGTGCAGGTACTCGACGACCGCGCCGGTAAGCGTCTCGGTGTCGTTGCGCAGCTGGCGGCTGAGCCCCCGCAGGTTCCGGTCACCGCGGAGGTCGACCTCGGTCTTCGCGATCCGGCGAAGCTGCCGGTCGATCCCCGCCCGCCCGTCCACCCGCGCGGCGAGCGCCACCAGGTCGAGCCGGCCCACCGACTCGGTCCAGGCGGTGGTCAGCGTGTCCTCGAGCTCGTGTGCCTCGTCGAAGATGAGGTCCGTGACACCATCGGCCATGACGTCACCGGGGCTGCGCGCCCCCTCGTGAGCCAGCTTCGCCCAGGCTGCGATGAGCGCGTGGTTGACGGCGACGACCCCCGGGCGGTCCCCCATCCCGGCGAGGCGGGTGAACAGCGGGCACTTCGCCGCCCACTCGCAGTCGCTGCGCTCGCAGGAGTCGGAGTCGGTGCGAAGAATCTCCCGGGTGGCGCGGTAGTCCGGCCGGCCGTGGGACACGTCGGCGTCGGCCACCTCGTCCCATACCCCGGTGGCACCGGTGGCCAGCGCTCGAACGGCCACGGCCAGCGCCAGCCAGTGCTCGGCCCCGGCCTCGGGGTCCGACGCGTGCAGGGCGTTCGCCAGCTCGCGGGGGCAGATGTAGTTGCCCACCCCGAACAGCTGCCGGAACGGTACCGAGAACAGCTCCTGGTCCTGCAGCCGCGCGACGTCGCGCCGGAGCTGCTGCTGCAAAACCTTGGTCGCGGTCGCGACGATCACCGGTTGGCGGCGGCGCGACGCCCGGCCCGCCGCCGGCACCAGGTAGGCCAGCGACTTACCGGTCCCGGTGGGCGCCTCGACGGCGAGCAGGCCACCGGAGTCCAGGACTCCGGCGACCGTGTCGGCCATCTCACGCTGGGAGCGGCGCGGCGCGTACCCGAAATCAGCGAGCCGGGAGAAGACCTGGCGCACGGCCTCGTACGCCGTGCTCGGCGCCTCCCCTATGTTGGTGAGCAGTGGGTCGGCGGCGCACTCGATCCCGTCGGTCGCCTCGCGCGGTAGCGGCTCGTCGGGCAGTACCCGGATGAGGTCGGAGCCGCCGGCGACCAGACACGCGGTGGCCAGCCGCCACGACGCGTCCGACAGGTCGGCCTTCTCGACCAGGATCCGCAGGCACTCGGCAATGGCGTGTGCCTGGTCGATGAGGCCGTCGCCCATTTCGACCCCGAGCGCGCCGCACAGGTCGGACAGTCGCTGGCTCGGCCGGCTCGGCTCGTCGAGCAGGGCGAGCAGGCGCAGGTCGATCAGCGGGCCGGGCGGGGCCTCTCCTGTCTTTCCAAGGTGGACGTACCCGTGCGCCCCGGCGGTGAAATGCTGTAGCGCCGCGGCCTGGCCGGGGCCGGCGGGTATCAGGACGGTATTGCTGTCACGCAGCCGGAATGCCGCGATGTCGACCCCGGGCTGGTCCGCGGTCGGCGGCTCCGTCACGACAACGACCAGGTCGGCGAGCGCGATCGCCGGTGGCCGCTGGACGCGCTGCCAGGCCGGGGTGTCGTCGTCCCGCTCGGTTATCTCATCCTGCTCGACGCCGTGGTCCTGTGCGGGGATCGTCAGCTGCCCGCGCTCGTCGAACGCGAAGGCGTCCGGGTACCGGTCCGGCAGCTTCGCCAGCCGCTGGGCGGCGAATACCACACCGTTCTCCCGGAGCGCGGCGGCGAGTTCCTCCGGGGGCATCGGGCCGCCGGCGACGATCAGCTCCCGGGCGAGCTCAAGGTTGGAGGGCAGCAGCCGGCTCGTCGGCGCCGCCATGCTCTCGTCCGGCACGGTCACTTCCCCACCGGTGCGTACCAGCTTGCAGCGTGCCAGGGGCATGAAATGACAGAACTGATCTTTCGAACAGTCACGTGCTGAATGACCTCCGACCGCGCTGCGCCGAGCCTGCCCGCCAGCGCTAGCCGCCTGCCGTGCGTGGAGTAGCTCAGCAGAGGCGCACTGTCACCCGCAAGCGCTGACTGACAGGAGAGACGATAGGGCGAGCGAAAATCGGCTGATTGGTTTAGCCGTGACGGATGAACGGGGTACAATCGACCGGCGCCGCTACCGCTCAGGGTTAGTTGGCGACGTGGCGGACGATGACGACAATCACCGTGAGGATGATGCCGATGCTTCCAAAGACACGGCCGGTGTTGGCTTCGGATCGGCCGCCACTCTTACGACTGGCCACGATGGCTCCGATGCCTGATATCCAGCCGAGGTAACAGAACGCCAGCGGAACCGACAGGATGCCGAGCACGAGCGTCAGGAGGGCGTACCTCTCGATTTCCTTGGCGGTCGGAGGTTCGTTGCGCTCGCGTTTACGGGGCTTCTTGCGGTCCGGGTACGGGTCCCACTGGAACTGAACCGGCAGGTCAGCCACCTGAGCCAGCAGAACCGACACCGTCTTCGCCGTACTCGCAGCGGCCGACCGCTCCTCGTACTCCTCGGGCATCACGTAGCCCTGCCCCGCGGCTGCGCTGAGCCGCTCAAGAACCTGGCCGCGCTGCTGGTGCCCCACCCGCTCGTCTTCCTCGCCGGTAGAGGGCTCAATCGCCTCACTTCCGCGAGGCTGCTTGCCGGGCGGGTACGGATCCCAGCGGAACTGAGCCGGCAGGTCAGCGATCTGACGTCGCAGAACCGACACGGTCTTCGCCGTACTACCGGCGGTCCACCGCTGCTCGTACTCCTCGGGCATCAGGTAGCCCTGTTCCGCGGCGGCGCTGAGCAGCTCAAGAACCTGAGAGCGCTGCTGGTTCCCTACCCGCTCGTCTTCCATGGTTGGTGGTGCCCCTTGTGCCGTTGATTGAGCTGAACGGCGCGACCGTTAGCCGATCTTCGCTCCGCGCCGGTGACGGAGCATACCGAGACGTTCCCGGGCTACGGCGCGGGCTTGGCCATCTGACTGACGATGACCAGTGCGACAAAGCCCAGCTCAAATATGATCCCCAGAATCCCGAGGACACGGCCCGCGAAGGCCTTGCCCCAACTACCGGTCCCCTTGACACCGGGGATGCTGAAGCCGATAGCGGCGATGCCGAACAGCCAACCGACAAAGCACACCGTCAGAGGTATGGACGCGATCCCGAACACCAGCGCCGTGATCGCGAAGGTCCGCGCCTTCTCCTCGGTGAGAGGCTGACGCACCGGCCCCGTAGCGGGCCGTTGGGCGCCCGGGCGCGGATCCCATCTGAACTGGGGCGGCAGGTCCGCGACCTGGCTGTGTAGAGCGGACACGGTCATTGCCGCGCTCACCGCGGCCATCCGCTGCTCGTACTCATCGAGCGTGAGGTAGCCCTGTTCCAAGGCGGCGCCGAGCAGCTCGAGAACCTGGTTACGCTGCTGGTTCCCTACCCGCTCGTCTTCCATCGCTCCCGATACCTCTCATGCGATCCGCGGGTGGCCACGAAGCGCCACCGCGGCTGAGTCTCCATGTCACGCCGCCGACGCAGCATACTCACCTGATCACGCTTAGCAAGCAGTGTTAACGCGGATCGGTGATCGACGTGGCCATCGATGCTGACGTACGTTGCCCAGGTGACGGATCTTGCCCGTGGCGCCTACGAGCACCTCATCACGCGTGGACTCGACGAGCAGCTGCTACCCGTCGCCCGCGACCTGGTGGACCGTCAGCGACTCGACCCGGCCGACGCCGAGGTCGTGCTGTCCCGTCACATCGCCGGGTTAGCTCACCGGGCGATGAAAGCCGTATCCGGCGAGGACAAGGAGCGGCTGGCCCGCCAGGTGGAGATCGCCAACCGGATCGCCGAGGCGATAGCCGACCTCTCCCCCGCAGCCGTCGAGCCGGCCGACTTCGTCACCGCGCCACCCGACCTGCTGCTGCGGGCGATCGTGGACCGTCCGGCAGCGCCGACCGATGTTGTGTTCCCCCCTCGCCCCGAGACCCCGCTGTCGAGCGGAGCGCTACTGGTCAACGGGCGCCGGCAGCCGCGCATCGGCCACGAGGTAGCAACGGAGATGGCCTCGGCCGACGAGGTCGATCTGCTGGTTGCATTCATCAAGTGGCACGGCCTTCGGCTGCTGGAACAGCCCATCCGGGACCTCATCGGGCGCGGCGGCAGACTCAGGGTCATCACGACGACGTACATGGGTGCCACCGACCAGCGGGCGCTGGACCGGCTCGCCGAACTGGGCGCCGAGATCCGGGTGTCGTACGAGACGAAAACGACCCGGCTACACGCCAAGGCCTGGCTGTTTAGGCGAAAGACCGGCGCGAGTACCGCGTACGTCGGCTCATCGAACCTGTCGAAGTCTGCGCTCGTCGACGGCCTCGAATGGAACGTACGGATCGCCGCGCTCGAACAGCCGCACATCCTCGATACGTTCGAGGCCACCTTCGACGAGTACTGGGACGATCCGGCGTTCGAGGAGTACATCCCGCAACGTGACGCCGGCCGGCTCCGTCAGGCGCTGCGCATCGAATCCGGCAGCGGCTCCCCTGAGCTGGCCATCGACATCACCAGCCTCGACGTGCGCCCGTACGGCTACCAGCGGGAGATCCTCGACGAGCTGGCCGCCGAGCGGGAAGTCCACGGCCACTGGCGCAACCTGGTGGTGATGGCGACCGGCACCGGAAAGACCGTCGTCGCCGCGCTGGACTACAAGCGGCTGCGTGAGGCCGATGCCGTCGACTCGCTTTTGTTTGTGGCCCACCAGGAGCGCATCCTGCAGCAGAGCCGCTCGGTGTTCCGCCACGTGCTGCGCGACGGGAGCTTCGGCGAGACGCTCGTGGGCGGCGAACGGCCGAGCCAGTGGCGGCACGTGTTCGCCTCCGTACAGTCCCTGCACCGGCTCGACCTCGATGAGCTCGACCCGGCCAGGTTCGACATGGTCATCGTCGACGAGTTCCACCACGCCCAGGCCCCGACGTACACCCGGCTGCTCAACCACCTGAAGCCACGCGTCCTGCTCGGGCTGACCGCAACCCCGGAGCGGGCCGACGGTCAGGACATCCGGGTCTGGTTCGACGGGCACACCTCGATCGAGCTGCGGCTGTGGGAGGCGCTTGAGCGGCAACTGCTGGCGCCGTTCCAGTACTTCGGCATCCACGACGACGTCGACCTGTCCGCGATCCGGTGGAAGCGCGGGCAAGGGTACGACCAGGGCGAGCTGAGCAATCTGTACACCGGCCACCACGCCCGAGCGAAGCTCATCCTGCAGGCGGTACACGACAAGGTCGACGTCAACCGGATGCGCGCCCTCGGGTTCTGCGTCAGCATCCAGCACGCCGAGTTCATGGCCGACTGGTTCCAGCGGGCCGGCGTACCGGCGCTCGCGGTCACGTCCCGGCTCGACCTCGCCGGCCAGCGCGAGGCCGTGCAGAAGCTGATGAAGGGCGAAGTGCAGGCGCTCTTCACCGTCGACCTGTTCAACGAGGGTGTCGACCTGCCGACGGTCGACACGATCCTGATGCTGCGGCCGACCGAGAGCGCGACCATCTTCCTGCAGCAGCTCGGCCGTGGGCTGCGGCTCGCCGACGACAAGCCGTGCCTGACCGTCCTGGACTTCATCGGCGGCCAGCACGCCGACTTCCGCTTCGACCTCCGGTACCGCGCGATCACCGGAATCAGCCGGCGTGAACTGGCTCGCGACGTCGAACGTGACTTCCCCACGCTGCCGGCCGGCTGCCACATCCAGCTGGACCCGGTCGCTAAGCAGGTCGTGCTGAAGAACGTGCAGGCGGCGCTGCGGCTACGGTGGCACGACGTTACCGCGGAGCTGCGCCGGCTCGGGGACGTCAGTCTCGGGGCGTTCCTCGCGGAGACCGGGCTTGAGCTGGAGGATCTGTACCGCTCGAAGAGCCGCGGCGGATGGACCGGCCTGCGGCGCCTCGCAGGGCTCGATACCTCCTCGCCTGGGCCGGACGACGCCGTGCTGAGTTCGGCGATCGGTCGGATGCTGCACCTCGACGACCTCCCGCGACTATCGCTTCTGTCTTCCTTGGCTGACGGCTCGCGGCCTTCGGCTGGGCGCTTGGCTGCCATGCTGCACGCGCTGCTGTGGGGCTCGGCGTGTTCGTTTGAGGAAGGCTTGGAGCGGCTGTGGGCCGTTCCTTCGCGCTGCGATGAGTTGCGACAGGTGGCTTCGGTACTGCGGTCGCGGATCCACCGGGTCGGCCGGCCCGTCGACCTATCCGGCCGGATTCCGTTGACGCTGCACGCGCGCTACAGCCGTGACGAGGTACGCGCGGCCTTCGGGGTCGCCGAGCCGGTTCGTGAGGGCGTGAAGTGGGTCGAGGCCGAGCAGGCCGACCTCTTCTTCGTCACGCTGAACAAGACCCTGGAGCACTACTCCCCCACCACCATGTACGAGGACCGGGCCATCACCCCGGAACTGTTCCAGTGGGAGTCACAGAGCACGACGTCCGCGGCGTCGCCGACCGGGCAGCGGTACGTGAAGCACGCGGCGCGGGGGTCGTCGGTGCACCTGTTCCTACGGGAGAGCAAGGACAGTGACGGCGCGCTCGGGGTGCCGCCGTATCTGTACGCAGGGCGGATGCGGTACGTGCAGCACAGCGGAGACCGGCCGATGCGGATCCTGTGGCGACTGGAGAAACCGTTGCCCGCGGATGTGTTTCATGCGGCGCGGGTCGCGGCGGGTTGATCAGGAAGGCCTTCCAACGACTGGCGAGGCCTAAGCCGCAGAACTAGTAACGCCACTGATCACCTGCTGAGGTTCCAACTCGCTTCTTCGTCTCCTGCTAGCGACCGAACACCAACGCCGTGACAAGTCTCGTACCAGATCGGATCTTCACCCGGGTAACATCCGGCCCGGCCAAACGGTCACGTACCGGAACAGCAGATTCATGTGCCAGCAACCTGGTTAAGACGAGAGAGCACACGAATTCTCTCAATGGGTTGTCAAGGCTTGCACCTTGCACTATCGAGCAAAGTCAGAAAACTGACTCCCCGCACTCCCCGGAGTCGGCCATCGATAGCGTCTCTCGCAGAGCCCGAATCCACCTCCCGCCACTTCAGGGGGCGCCTTGTGCATGTCGTTTCAGTAATGAATTATAAGGGCGGGGTCGGCAAGACAACCCTCACCGCGAATCTGGGCGCAGAGATCGCCAACCGAGGCCACAAGGTGCTCCTGCTCGACTTGGACCCTCAGGCCAATCTCACCTTTTCGTTCTATAGCGTCGATGAGTGGCAGTCGGAGCTTCGCAAAGAGCGCACGATTAAACGGTGGTACGACGGCGAGATGCCAGGCCGAAACGTACCACTAGCCAAGTTGGTCGTCACTCCACCGCGAGTCAATGAGTTCGTTCAAGGCAGCGGAGGCCAGCTCGACCTTATTTCGTCGCACCTGGGCCTGATTGATATCGACCTTCTACTTGCAGCGAGGCTCGGTGGCGGAACAACCCTCGCCGAGTCCAAGCGGAAATACATCCAGTTGCACAGCTGTCTCGCCGACGGCCTGTCCGACCCCGCATTCCGCGAGTATGACCTCGTCCTCATCGACTGCGCACCGAACTTCGGGCTGGTCACCAAGACCGCTATCGTAGCCAGCAATCACGTTCTCATGCCGGCGAAAGCTGATTATCTCTCCACTCTGGGCATCGATTATCTGGCAGGTAGCTGCGACAAGCTGGTCGCCGAGTACAACGACTACATCGACTACAACGGAGCCGACAACGGTGGTCGACAGAAGATTAGCCCACGCTTTCTGGGTGTGGTCTTCACTATGATCCAAACGTATGCCGGCCGGCCGATCGTGACACAGCAGAACCACATCGAACAGGTTCGCCTCAACTCCGAGGTACCAATACTGAACGGGGTCCTTCGAAACAGTCCGCGCCACTTCGGCGACGCCGGCGCGTCCGGCATTCCCGCAATGGTGCGGGCGCCAATGGATGATGACGTGGCCGTGGACTTCCGTCGGCTCACCAATGAGTTCGTGAAAGCATTTACCGGACACAAGGACACCGCATGACTGCGGTGACCACGCTGCTGATCCAAGTAAACCAGCGGATCATTGACTTTCTGCGTCAGCAGCCCGAGGACCAACTGGTCGCCTTCGCGGAGGGCCGACTCTCCCTTTCGTTCATGGACCACGCATCCGAGGGCGTGACGGTGTCGACGGTGCCTCGCATGCCCCAACCCCAGGAGCTAGAAGCGGCCTCGTCCGAAAGCCAAGCATCACCCGCCCCGGCTCCTCCCACCAGCCGACGGCGAGCTGCCAAGAAGGCCGCAACCGTGAAGAAAGTCGCGACTGCACCGTCCCCGCGCAACACCTCTGCCACCAGGTCGTCACCGGGGCCGGAGCCGGTACAGATCGCCGAGACGCTTCGCGGTCTCGAGACCGTCGAGGACGGCGCAGCCTACCTGGCCAAGCTGAAACCAACGGTCGCATTGTTGCAGGAGATCGGCGCCGAACTTGGACTGAAGCTCAGCAAGCTACGCAAGGACGAGTTGGTGCGGAAGGTACTCGAGCAGGCCATCGGTGCTCGACGCAAGTTCGCGGGGCTTCGGCAGTGGTAGTCCACGGAGCGGAATCACCGGTTTCCGGTACGCCGTCGGTCCCGCGTGTACCGAGGTCAATGTACCTGCTCGGCGGTCGGAGAGTGATGGTTCGCGATCTGATCGAGGCAGGGCTTCTCTCGGCGGAAGCATCGTTACGATTCGACCGGCCCCGCGTTGGCGTCACCCACCGGGCGTTGGTCACCGAGACTGGGCGGGTCCGGCTGGAGGACGGCCAGGAGTTCAGATCTCCTTCGCGCGCTGCCGCGGTGGCCGCCGGCATGCGTGCCGTGGACGGATGGCATGCCTGGGTGGTCCAGTCCACCGGACGACCTCTCGATGCACTTCGGCAAGAACTTCTCGACCAGGCCGTCAAGCGAGCGGTCGACGACGCTCTCCGCATCGATGACGAGGCCGCTCTCCCCCAACGAGTACACGAGCGCTTACGGGAGGCCCGCATGCGGGCGGATGCCAACGACCCGGAGGAGGTCTCCGTCCGCGAACTCCTGTCGCTGTGGGGGGCGAAGGGTCGGGGCGACCAGATCAGCGGAATCGAGGCGGACCTTGCCAATCACGGGCTCGTAACCCGGCCGAGCTTCCGCAAGGTAACGCTCGACTCGACGGTTCACCTGATCACGGCCTCACAGGAGGTACCCGAAGAGAACAACCAGGTCGCTGAGGTGGTGTCGGTGGACAGCGATGAGCCGGAGGAACTGAACGTAGGGCTCACGGTCGGCAACCTTCCATCGGCACTGGGTGGGGTTTTCTCGTTGTCACCAACCGCCACGTTCGAACAGGCGGTGACGATGATGCTGCTCAACGACTACTCCCAGCTCGCGGTCCTGTCCGGAAGTCACACCCTGCGCGGCGCTGTGACCTGGAAGTCGATCGCGCAGGCCCGGCACGCGAAGCCATCGGCGAGTTTCGGGGACGCCATCACCTTCGCACATGAGGTCCGGTACGACCGGGACCTGATTGACGTACTTCCGATCCTGGAAGCGTCGAATTTCGTGTTCGTCCGCGACGAGAACAACGCGATCGCCGGCATCGTCACCACAGCCGACGTGGTGCACGCCTACGGGGAGATGGCAACGCCCTTTTTCCTGATCGGCGAACTCGACCAGTCACTCCGTTGGATCATCTCCCGGACGTTCGAGATCGACGACGTCATCCGCCTCTGTGACCCGAAGGGCTCGCGGAGAATTGAGTCCTTCGACCAGCTGACGATGGGCGACTACAAACGAGCCCTTGAAAACCCCGAGGCCTGGGCGAAGCTTGACTGGCCACTGGACCGCGCCACATTCATCAACCGACTGGACGAAGTACGCGAGATCCGTAACGACGTTATGCATTTCAATCCGGACTCCTTGCCGAAGGACGCGGTCGACAAGCTCCGAAACATCAATAAGTTACTCCGCGAGTACTGTGAATGACCGGTTGACGGTTGGTACTTCGTACTCGACGGACTGGATGGCATCGGCTCTACGGGTCGCAGGTGTACACGTTGCACCAGGTCCCTACTTACTGGAAAACACATCAACCACAGCAGACCACAGAAATGGTTCGCCCTCTTTAGCCGGACGGATTGCTTCGGTCGGCGTGACGATAGCACCGCAGTCACGAAGAAGCCCGAGGCTACGGGCGAACGCCGGATGAGCGGCGAGCGCGGCCTTCACGTACGGAGCGACGACGATGGGAAGCCCGAGGCCGAGGGCCTCGTTGAGAACGCCCAACGCGAAGGTGTCGCTGATACCCGCCGCCCATTTGTTGATGGTGTTGAAGGTGGCCGGTACGACGGCAACCGCATCAGCCCGCGGGAGCACGTCAGGGTCGTCGGGGTGCTTGTAATCCGATCGGACCGGGTAACCGGTTCGCTCGATGAGATCCGGAGTATCGATCCAGGACGCGGCCCGCGGCGTGGCGATGACGCACACCGTCCAGCCCCCCTGCTGCGCGAGAATGATCAGCTCGCCGATGCTTCGCGCCGGCGGGGCTGCGCACACCACGAGATAGAGGACCCGTCCGGCCGCACGTGTGTGGTCGTCCATGTCAGGCGGCTACCCCTGCCCGCTCGGCGAGTGGTCGCAAGCCGGGCGTAGCCGCGCTTCGTTCACGTCGCAGCAGCTTGGCGAGGAGCGTCCGCGCCGCAACGTTGACGCGTACCGACTGCTGCGCGATGCGTTCCGCCTCCAACAAATGCAGTACGGCGAGAGCGTCCCCGCTCCGTCGTTGCGCATACGCGGCGGCAAGGTCCAGGTGCACCTGAGCACGCCGGCCGATCAGAGGACGCGGTAGCCGCGAAGTGTCGAGCCGCTCGCCTATTTGGGTCGCTCTATCCACGTCGCCGAGCGCGGCGGCCACGGAAACCTCATGGATAGCAACGTTGGTCGGTCCGAACGCCGTCCACACACGGTTGTCATCGCGGCCCAGCCGCTCGGCCAGCGCAGCGGCTTGGGCAAGATACTGTCGCGCTGTTTGACGGTCGTTACGTTGAGCAGCAATCAGAGCCGCGAGTAGCAGCAACGATCCCCGCGTTGAAAGGCGGTCGGCGTCCGGCGCGCAGCCGGGTCGGGCGAGATCTTCCGCCGTTGTCGTTGTCAGTTCCTCGGCATAGGAGCACTTGTCTGGGAATCTGAGCAGCGCACACGCCACCTGGTAGGCGGCGGCAGCCGACAGCGCCGTCGACTCGGCCAACTGAGCCGCCGTCGCAGCGCGGTCCGCAGTGACCCAGGCGAGTTGACCATCCCCAGCCTTGCTCGCCAGTTTGGATGCAGCGATGTAGGTAGCCGCTTGTACACGAAGAGCCCGCTGCCGCTGGCCTCCCGAGGACCTGACCGCCAGTTCGTGCGCGTCACGAATCAAATCCGGAAGCATGCGACCCGCCGCGTCGTAGTCAGCGCGTTGGTACACATCATGTATCTGCGCAGCGGCGACCTCGATGGCGCCCACCGGTTGGCCGCATTCACCGGAATCGGTGAGTGGTCGATAGACGTTCAGGGCAGAGCGCAGCCCTTCAAGCACAGCGGCAGAGGAGTCGTCCAAACATCCTCGGTTGCCGAGATCATGATCGCCTGCCGCGACCGGATCACCGCACTCACCTGCGAACGTCCGGATGATGTAGAAGCCGAGGTCGGCATCACTGGCTGCTTTCAGGACCGTTCGGAATGCTTCCCGGTACAGTTCGCCTGGCCAGCGATGTTGTCCGCGTTCCAGCTTGCCGACGTAGTTGCTGTCGAGAGTGACCTTCCGGCGATGCTCTTTCCACAGGTAGGCATTCACCGCCTCGGCCAACTCCTGGCGCGACATTGGCCGCCCAGAACCTGAGGGAGAGAGCAGACGACGCCGAGCGTCGCTCAACTGGTTGTTCGGCGGTAGCTGCCGATAGTCGCGCACCGTGCCGAGCCTCCCCCACCGAACAAGTTGTCGCGACGCCTAGGTGACAGCGCCAGCATGACAGCGAGAACGCACGCTCACAAGGCGTTACATCTCGCAGGTGCGCGCTGCTCGACGGGCATGTTCGGCGCTCAGCGAGGGCTGTCACTCGGCATAGTCAAGGCAGTTTCTATTGCCAGTCGGCGCGCATGTAATCGTCGATTCGCGAAGCACCTCCTGAGCCCCGACCCGGTGTCCCTGACCGATGACAGACGCTCCTGTGAGGTCATTGCGAGGCGGCAGAAACGGCAAATCTAGGACCCGTCTCCCGGTAACTCTCCCCTCTGTCTCCCGGTAACTCGGGGTTCCCGTGTCACGGACTGTCCGTGATCGTGAACGTACGGCGCGCGATGCCGTGGTAATCGCCGTACCCCGATGGACAGCCGCGGCTGGCACCAGTACCGGGAAGCCTGGCCGATCTCGAGTCGACATGCGAGGCGATGCAACGCCAGGGCCGGATTCACGACGACCGAATGGAGCCGACGGTGGACGATGACGACGACCACAGCGCCGAACGCTCACGGCGACGGCGACTCACCGTTTCCCTCGCTTCAATGGCGTCCGAGGCGGACATCATGGAAGCGGGCCGCCTGCTCAACGTTCACCGGCCGCGCACCGTCGTCCGGCGCGCCTGCACCGGTTGCGGTCTGGCATGGCCGTGCCTGGACACCGTCTACGCCTGGGCCGTCACCGGCACGAAGCCTGAGCCGCCCCCCACGAGCGGCGGGCACTGAGCGGCGTGGGCGAGTACGAGTCACAGGTCGTCGCGTTCGCCCGATACGCGACCGCACAAGTCGCGCACTGGGACCGGGTCGTCGCACTGCACCAGGCCGACTGCACGGGTTGCTGCCGATTCTGCGGCCGAGTGTGGCCGTGCGACGAAGCGCGGCACAGCCGGCGGATGGTCGACCATTTCAGCCAGTGGGCGCTGACCGACGAGCAGCCGGCGCCAGATCCCAACCTCGTCCGCCCGTACGTCAACGGCTAATGCCCATAACGGCCACCGGCGCATCCGCCCTCCGCGTTTTCCCACCTGGGAGGACGGCTCGATAACCTCCTGCATATGGCATCAGTCGAGGAACTCACCCAGCGGCTACGCACCTTCGCCGACGAGCGGGACTGGGGTCAGTTCCACACGCCGAAGAATCTCGTCATGGCGGCCGCCGGCGAGATGGGCGAGCTGGTCGCGGAGTTCCAGTGGCTCACCCCGGAGCAGTCCGCCGCCGTGATGGAGGATCCGGAGGCCGGTGGCCGGGTACGCGCCGAACTCGGCGACGTCGTCATCTACCTGACCCGGCTCGCCGACGTTCTGGGCGTCGACCTCGTCCAGGCCGCGCTCGACAAGCTCGAGCACTCGGCCAAGCGGTACCCGGTCGAGTCGTCCCGGGGATCCGCCGCGAAGGCACCTCACGATCAGCCGCCCGCGCCATAGCCCTGCGCTGATCAGCTCGCTACAGTCGTGGCAACCAATGCGGTCCGACGGGCTTCCGGCAGCACCGGATATGCCCCCCATCCGCACGATCACTTCGTGGTGCCCGGGGGCACTTCTCAACGTCGGAGCTCCGCACTTCTGCGGCCGGTCTTCTTCAGTACGCCAATGACGGCAGCCTGGCCGACCGGATCGCGGAGCAGCTGAGGATGAGCGGCCACGGCGTCGGTCAGGCCGAGCGCCGGTCGTGGGAACGCAGCCTGCCGATCCTCGCGCAGGGCGTCGTCGACGCGGGTCTGGCCAGTTCGAGCGATCAGGGATGCCGCCCACTGCTGTCGTCGTTGGCCGCACCGCCTGCCTACGAAGGGATCGACGCAGTAGGCTCGCCGGGATTCTGCCCGACCGCCACCCAAGCTGCTGGTGAGTCTGACCAACTGACAGCAGCGGAGGGCCTTTGCTTCCGGAGTGGGAGCCCTAGAGTGTCGGTCGTCTCGCGTAGGCTCGCCGCGTGAACACGAAAGCAGGAGGAATGCGGCAGTTCATGCTTGATGGGACGATGGCGACATTAAGTGCCATCCCGGTGGAGGCCGTCGAGCACGGCGAGATCTTCACGCGTCGATGGGTTGTCGATCTGATCCTCGACCTCGCCGGCTACGACGAGGAGCGCGATCTCGCGTCGCTGGTCGCAGTTGAGCCAGCCTGTGGCACGGGAGCATTCCTGGAGCCGATGGTCGTCCGGCTCAGCGAATCGTTACGACGACACAACCGCACCCTTGATCAAGCCTCCGGCGCCATCCGCGCTTTCGATCTCTTGCCCCGGAACGTCGAGTCCAGCCGGCGCCTGGTGGAGAAGGTACTCATCCGCGACGGTTGGCCAGCCGAAGACGCAATAGCGCGCGCGGAGGACTGGGTGCAGGAGGGCGACTACCTCCTTGCTGACCACCAGGATGAAGGCGTCGACTTCGTGCTGGGTAACCCGCCTTACATCCGCCTAGAGGATGTCCCGACCGATCGCATGCTGGCGTACCGGGCGGCATGCTCCACGATGACAGGGCGATCGGATGTGTACGTCGGGTTCTACGAAATCGGGCTCCGGTCACTTAAGCGTGACGGAGTGCTTGGCTTCATCTGCGCCGACCGTTGGATGCGCAACCAGTACGGCCGGGAACTACGCAAATTCATCGCCGATAGCTTCAGCGTTGAGGCGACGATCATCATGCACGATGTGGACGCTTTTGAAGAGCAGGTGTCGGCGTACCCTGCGATCTCGATCCTGCGTCGTAGTCAACAAGGTGCCGCCGTCGTCGCTGATACGAGTGAATCATTCGGCCCGGATGATGCGGCGACCGTCTTGGCGTGGACCCGGGATGGCCAGTCCCATGCAATCAGGACCGACCGGTTCGAGATCGCGCGACTGCCCCACTGGTTCGATGGCTCCGATTCGTGGCCGGCCGGCTCACCGGCTCGTCTCGCTTTGATCGAGGAACTGAACGATCGATTCCCTCTTTTGGAGGACCAGACGACAGGCACGCGGGTCGGCATTGGCGTCGCTACAGGCGCCGACGGCGTCTTTGTGACCAAAGACGCCGACGTCGAGTCGGACCGCCTACTGCGACTATCGATGGTCCGCGACACGATTTCTGGCACGCTGACCTGGTCCGGGCGCTACTTGGTTAATCCCTGGGACGACCAGGGCAAGCTTGTTGACCTGGAGGCCTACCCGCTCCTGCGCGCTTATTACGAGCGGCATGCCGATGCGCTGAAGCGACGGCATGTTGCGGGCAGGCGACCGGCCCACTGGTATCGGACAATCGACAAGGTCGATAGTGCGCTGACTGCTCGTCCCAAGCTGCTGCTCCCCGACATGAAGCTCACCATTCATCCAGTCCTGGATGAAGATGGATTGTATCCGCACCACAACCTGTACTACATCGTCTCGGACGACTGGGACCTGCGTGTGCTCGGCGGCCTTCTGATCTCCCGCGTGGCCCAGGCCTTCATCGAGGCTTATGCCGTCAAGATGCGCGGCGGCACCCTCCGCTTCCAAGCGCAGTATCTACGTCGTATCCGCGTACCCCGGCCCGAGACGATCTCGGATGCGGACCGTGCCATGCTCGCCGATGCTTTCGAGAAGAGAGACACTGTGGCCGCAACCGAGGTCGCCATGCGGGTTTACGGTATTGATTATGACTGGAACGAAAGCTGACAGGGCGAAGATCTAGCCGAGTACAGACCGCACATAGTTAACGCGGCCCTGAACGGCAACTCGGAAGCTCTTGCCCGTTGCAGTGGCAAGCGGTTCGTCATATGTGACGCGCCCGTCATCGTGGGACTTCGTCGTGATAAACCAGCCAGCCTGGTAGACGTTGTCACTCACGAAGCGGGAAATCATTTCCTGGTATCGCTGGTTGTATGACAAGCCCTTGAAGGTCTGATCGGCCATAAAGAGTGCATCAATGGACCTGTTCGACTGTTCGGTTTCCTGAGTTTCTTGCAGAACGAACACGTAGCCAAGCCATGGCGGAACCTCACCGAAAGCATCGAACTTCTTCTGGGCGGCCCATGTGTCCGTTGCCGTGCCGAGGGCTTCTTCAAACCGGTTATTGATGTTCTTTCCGACGCTACCAACCTGGGATTTGAACTCAAGGGCGGCGACGAGAGCGCCCTTGTAGCGAATCGCCATATCCCAGCGCTTGCGGGCCCGGTAGTAGCCAGGAAGGAAGGGTTCGTAGGTGATGGAGTCTTCGGGGAGTCCCGCGTCCACAAAGATTTTTGCCACGAGGTCTCTGATGCCATTCATGTGGCCTGCGGCGCGCGCCCCGCCTCCAGCAAGCCCGCCGTCTGGCAGCGCGGCAAGTTGATCGGCCCTCGCTGTCCAGAAGAGCGAGACAGCAGCCTGGGTCGGATCGCTCGGCACAGATGCATGGTTAACGGCCAAGGTTGACTCCTGGTGATCGACACATGACACAGATGGAGGTCTTGATCTTAAGGGTGCGTCAGCGGATCGGTACACATCTGCGTCAAGTGACTCTTGACGGCAACCGCCTATCGCCGGTGTGTCTGCCGTCGGCACATCCCTCAGGAAGCAGATGCCGCGCGGGGCACCGCCCCGACACGACCGTGACCCACCTACTGGAGCTCTGGCGGGCTCGGGTGCCCGTCTGCACCGGCGAAGCGTCTGGAGATGCGGGGCAGCGGCAGCGTCGAGCCGTAGCGATGACCTGGAGGCTGCGGACCTGCCCATCCTTCGAGGCGCAGGCCTTTCGCCACAGTGCGGACCACGAAGAGTTCGACCAGGAATCCTTTGTCGCTGCCCTCGTCGCACAGATCCGCTTAGTGGCCGGTTTCCTCGTGCCCTCCGCGAAAGCATTACCTGGTCATTACTTCTACATGTCTTGATCAAGCTGGGTGACGGCCAGATCGAATGACATTAAGACCATCTGACCTGCATTGACGCATACCGCCCCTTGATTTGTCCCGGATTGGCTTGCTTGCCACCGAAAAACTGCGCTCTCGAGATTTGACGCGCAGTGCATCCAGGGGTAGTTGTATCGACGGCGCTCACGCCAGGTCCGCAAGTCGCGGGCGAACTGAGCTGAGCCGGAAAGGCGATGCTTCATGTCTGCACCGATCTTCCCGGAATCAGGCGGGGACGGCCCCAACGAGGTCGGACCCTCCGTCGAACCGTTTGTGGTCGATCACCACCTGGTGAACAAGATCAAAGCCCAGGCCATCATCGACGCGGGCTATTGCCGCGAGCAGGACGGCCAGGTGTACTCGGACGAGATGCAGCTAAAGGTCGCCATGCTTGAGGCGATGATTAACCAGCATGTCGCCAAGGGCCAGCGCGACCTTGCAAAACGGGCGATCACAAAGTTCGAGTTGTACGCCGAGATGCTCCCGAACGCGCCGGGCGTTGAGTCATTGCCACGCACTCCCGAGGAAGCGGCGGCTCAAGATCAGCTGAAGAAAACGCTTTGGAGCTGGTTGAACGCCGGCACTACCGGATACGTGCAGGTGCGGGTCGCAGAATTAGGATACGTACTATGCGAAGCTCCGGTCTCTCGCACGAAGGTCAACGAAGAGACCGGGAGGCGAGAACCAACGACGGAGACCGGCCGATTTCTTACCACCAATCGTCAGCTCATTCTCAACCACTACACGACCCCGGCGGGAACCCGCTTCCTCGCTGCCGCCCGCAAGCTCGACGCACAGCTCGGACTTGTAACCGCGCGCCGCCCCGAGCTCGCGGAACCCATTGAGAAGCAACTGAGCGTGGTGCTAAGGCAGGCGCTGGAATCCATTCGGCACGCTGATGTCCGGCAGGCGGCGGCGCTGACGCGTGATCACACTGATGACGCCGAGCAGGCGTGAGCCCATGGAGACCTTGCTCCCAGACGAGTGGGACGACTGGCTAGCGGAGGGGGAGCGACTACTCAGCGCGCCGCCACTCCGCCGTAGCGATCAGTCTGCCCGCGGTTTCGAAGACCCCAAGTTCGCGCTCGGTGATTTCTTAACCAACATCCCTCTTGACTTGGTTGAACGACTTGCCGAGGATCTTGACAGTGATCCTGCGCAGTTCCGTATATACCGCGAGGTTGCACTGAAGGTGCCGGCTGACCGGCGAGTTAAGGCGTCCTGGACCGTCCATCGTGATCTGCGTGACCGCCTCGACCTACTGCGCGACGGCTTGACCGTGAGACAGGCCGTAGCTCGCGCTGGAAAGCGACAAATCGACTCGAAGGCGGACCAAAACCTGTCAGTTGAGGAGCGCGCGGCGAAGGTTCGGGCTTTCCTCGCCGATCCGGAGGTCTACGCCCTCATTGAACAGGAAATGACGCGCTCGCGGGCCGACCGAAAAGTGCGTCATGGGGCGCGACTAGTACACGAAGAACTAACGAAAAAAGAGAAGGCGGCACAAGCTGAACTACGCGAGCGGAGGGAAGCAAAATCACCGCTCGAAGCCACGCTCAAAGCCCAAATAGACGTACTTAGAGCTGCCCAGTTGGTGCACGCGATTAGAGAGTCACTGTCCGACTTGCCGGAACCCGAACGGCTCATCGACGCCCTGACTGAGTTAGACGCCCAGGTGGCCGCCACTCTCCTTCGAGGACAAACAACACATGAAAACGTGGTGGTCATTGACGCTGAGTCGTGGCACGACCGGACTGCACGAGCGGCACTCGTCCACTCAGACCAGCGGTCGTCGTCGCCGACGGGGCGGGCCGTTATCGACTCGATCGACTGACGGCCCGCCCGCGTTCGGCCACTAGGGCCGCCTTGTTTGGGTCTACGCCTTCTACTCCTGTCCCGAAGCCATCCCGTTCGCCATCGACCCACCCTTCGGGGAGCGGGCACGGCCCGGGCCGCCACGTCGAACAGACCGTGAGGTAGGTACGGATGCTGGCGGTCCGGGCGGCGGTCTGCTCGGCTTGCCCGGGTCGACGGCGGGCGAGATGGCCTAGAGCAACCATCCACCCGCTGCAACCCGCCTACGGATCTTGGCCATCCTGGAGCCGGAGCGCCCCCGCGGGAGACAAAGAGCCCAACCATCGCGGCGCGCAACTTGCGCTACGGCGCGGCGTGGCTGCCACGCCGCGCCCCCAACTCGCCGCCGGCCGGCTGTCGGTCCACTCACATCAGCTGCCCTCGGCGCTGTCCGTTCTTCGACGGCCCGAAGGCTTTGCGCTGTTCGCGCCAGCCGATGGGCGTGAGCCTGGTCGCCGCCGAGCACGAGCGGGAGCGGCGGCCAGGCGCCCTGTCGGCGGTGCGGGCGGCCCGTCTCGGGCCGCCTCGAAGACGTTCAGAAGCCGCTCCCAGTTCGGAAGTAACTGCCGACGCTGGCCGGTTTCCAGCCGGGTGCAGGCCGGCAGGCGCTTAGCCAGAATCCCGAACACGGTGGCCATGTAAATGAGCCATGATCGCCTGGTTGGCCTCCCACCCGTCTGGGAACTTCACCGGCACGTTCAGGTGCACCGGCTCCGTCGATGGATGAGCGTCCAGCAGCTCCGGTATCCCGGCCCGCGCCACCACGATGCACGCGTGCCGATGCCGTGACGCCAGCACGCACAGCCGCCCCGACTCCAGGTGGAACGCCGTCGCATCGCGCCGCCCCGAGAGCGGGTGCAGCACGATCGTCACGTCGTACTCGCGGCCCTGGAGCCGGTTCGCCGTGTCGACGGTGATCTCCGACGACTCGGGCAGGTACGACCGGATCGCCGCCACCTGGTCGCGGTGCGCCGCCCCGATCGCGACCCGAGCCTCCGTCACCGGCGCACCATCAGGCGCGACCTCCGAATACGCCACAGCCCCGCGCTCCACCACCCGCTGAGCCAGCGCAGCACACGCCGCAGCCGCCTCGGCATCGGTACGCAGCGTGTGCTGGGACGGCAGCTCATACAGCGCCCACCCGGTGGCAGCCGCCATCTCCACGGCGGCGTCGACCGCCCCGCCACCAACACCAGAGGTGGACAACGACAACCGACGGTCCCCCTCACCCGTCCCCGACGTGAACTCCGCGAACGGATAGAACGCCTGCGACACCACCGGCGCCGCCGAGTACGGCAGCCGCCACGACACCGGCAGCCGGTGCACCGGCAGATCGGGGTTGTGCCGCAACAACACCGCCACCGCGCTCTGCATCGGGTCCCACGTCAGCCCGGTCCACCGCTCGCTCTCCACGACGGAGAACGGGTCGAGCTGCCCCGGATCCCCCACGAACAAAGCCTTATCGAACCGGTTCGCGATGCGCAGCAGCATGTCCGAGCGCATCTGGTATGCCTCGTCCACGATCGCCCACGGCCACTGCCCCTCCGACAGCGTGGCCCACTTCGCGGCCGTACCAATCACAATCAGCGCCGGTCCGAGGTCGGCCACCTTCGACCCGACCGTCACGGAGGCATGCTGAGCGACCCGCGGTGGCGCCACGTACCCCTGCGCCGACAGCCGCCCGATCCCCACCCCCGGCGGCAGTGCCGGCACCAGCCGGGCGATCAGGTCGTCCACCTGCTCATTCGTCTGCGCCACAATCATCAGCGGCAGCTGACCCGACGACACCATCGAAGAAGTAGCCCGCACAACGAGCGTCGACTTCCCCGCCCCCGGCGGCGAGTCGACGACAACCCCCCGATGCAATCCCGACGTCAAGTCTGCAAGCACCGCAGGCAGTACATCGCTCACGACCAGTCCTCCGCCGCGTCCTCGTCGTCCGGCACGTACTCCACCGGCGGCCCGCCGTGCGTCCACGGCGTCTCCTCCCGCGACGGGAAGGCCGCCGGCGCCTGGTACGACTCCGTCAGCGTCGTGTACGTCAACCGCTCCCCCACCTCGGGCACGCTCCCCGGCGGCGTGGTCAGCCCTCGCCCCATCCCGCCCGACAGCTCAAGCACCACGTCAGGCCCGGACACCGAAACAAACGAACCCGTCTGGGACGGCCGAGCCGGCGACACCACCGACGCTCCCGGCCCCAACAGCACAGGATCCTCAGACCGCACAGTCACATGCGGCCGCAGCACCCTCCGCTTACCGCTGTCGTCGATCCGGTCAGGCGAGGAAGCAATCACAGTGCCAGCAAAGGCTTCCCCGGACAGCCGGTACTCCGCCAACAGCAACGGGTCGTCGTACGCCCGCTGCGCGTCATACAGCGCCTGCGCCCGCTCTAGCCGCGCCAGGCGTTGCGCCGCCGCGACCGCCACATCCCGCTTGGCCTGCGGATACCCGCCCTCGGCGACGTACGACGCGAACCCGGTGAACGCGTCCCGGTCCGCGGTCCAGCGCTGTTCCACCCGAGCCCCCGGCGGCAGCCCCCGCAGCAGCGAGACCCCGCGCCACATCAGCTCCCACGTCGGCATCAACTGCGACCGCAGCGCAGACTCCAACATGGATAGTGAGCCGGCCTCGATCGCCGGCGCCAGCACCTCGTTGTCGAACGTCGGGTCCGTCGCCGGCCCGGCCGGCGGCCACGTCAGCGGATCTTCCGCCTCCAGTGCCGCCTCAGCGCCAGACATACCGGAAGGCGGGTCGATCCAGCCGACCAGCGCCGCCAGGTTGGCGTCCTCGACGGCACTCTGCCCCGTCGCCCAGTGCATGCTGAGCGCGCCGGTCATGCTCACAAGCAAGGACGAGCCAGGGTACTCGGAACGCTCCGCGAAGAAGGTCAGCCACCGCCCGAGCAACGGCACCGAGGCGTCGACCGCGTACTCCCCCTCGGTACGCCGGAAGCGCGTCGACCGCCCGAACAGCCGCACGAACCCGACGCCACCACCGTTCGGTACCAGAATCTGCGGCGCGTCGACGTACCGTTCCCGTGGCTCGGTGTTCCGACCGGCCGGCACGGTCTCCGTCTCTCCGCAGAAACTGTCCACATACGACAGCAGGATGGCAGCCAGCTTTGCGGCGAACTCGAACCGTTGATCCCGGTTACGCGGCTGCGGCACGAAAAGCAACTGCGGCGCGTCAGGCGACGATCCGACCAGCGCCGCCAGCGGTGCGTTCGCCTCCCCCGCGAGCGCCAACGGCACAAACACCAACGGTCGTGAAGACAGATGCACATGTCGAACGGTCGCGATCGGCTGGGCGACCCCGGACGATACCGCCGACACCCTTGCGAGGGCCGTCAGCGCGCTCACGACAGGCACTCCGAGCGCAGCTTGGCCGCGAACCGCAGCATCTCAGCCGCCTCTATCTCGTCTTCCGCCGGAGGAACAGCCCCCGAGGCCAGGGACAGCGCATGAGACACCGACGAAACCCCGCCCAGCTCCTCGCGTACCGACTTCCCCAGAGCGGCCGTCGACCCGCGCGCCTCGTGCCGGCAGAAGAACGCCAGCTCGCAGTTGGCCAGGCACTCCGGCGAGTACCGGGCGTCGATCTGCCCCATGCCGTCGACCAGCTCGGCGACCGGTCGCTGCGGCACGCCGGCGTCATCGACCTGCAGGTCAAAGGTCAACGATGGCGACAGCCCGTCGACGATGGCGTCGATCCGCCCCATCCGGGCCAGCTGCCGTTCCAGTACCGAAAGCTTCTTCCGCACGTCGACCAGCGTCGCGACCGGGCGGTTGGAGAAGTTCTCCGGGCACACCAGCACCACGTCGTGCGAAACGAGACCGGGGTCGTAGCCGGCCTCGGCAAGGAGCCGGCGCATCGCGAGCACGTACACCGCGGACTGGGTCGCGGCCGCGGACACCTTCGTACCGTCAGCTTTTCCATCAATCACAGCGAACGACTTGATTTCGACGACGTAGAACTTCCCGCCGAACTGCAGCGCGATCAGGTCGGGCTCGAGGTAGACCCACCGGCCGCCGACCTCCAGCCGCAGCAGCGGGTGGTCGAACAGCGTCCCGGCGTCCTCGTCGCCGTCAGCGGCGCGGGTCAGCAACTCCCGCGACCGGTCAGCTCGGGCGTCCAGCTGGTTGACCGACTCCAGGTCGTCGTACGCCGCGGCCCCGATCGGCAGCGCCAGCACCTCGCGCAGCAGGCGGAGCAGCTCGGCACACCCATTGGCCTTCAGCTGCGCCTCAAAGACGTTGCCCCGTGTGATGGCGAACTGCGACTGGCCGAACCGCGCCGGGAACCCCACGTGCGACGCGAGCCGCTCCTTGTCGATGCCGGCCGCGTCCATCACCGCCCGCCGCGAGCATCCCGGGTTCGTGGTGAGCGCGGCGATCGTACGCGCGTTGTGGCTTTTCGGCGCGGCAGCGCCGCGCAGGCACTCAAGGTTAGTCATTACTCACAAACCCCCGTTGACCTGGGAAACTGCCCGCATTCGGCTGCCGAACAACTGCGCCGCGTCGTCAAGTTTGGTACGGGCTCGCTCGGCGGCCGCTTCGCGGTGCGACCGGTCGGCGTCTTCGTGGACCGCGAGCTCGGCTCGGGCCGCCCGCGCCACCACCTCGGGCTGCACCTCGGCGAAGCCGGGAGCGGCGGCGCCGGGGATGTTCTCGGCGAACCGCCAGAGCAGCTTTGTCGCCGCGGGAGCCCGCTCCACCTGCTCGGCGATGCGGATCGCCGCGGTGAGGAAGTCGACGCGGGCACTGAGCGGCCCGACGATGCGGCGGCTCAGCGGCCAGGTCGAGACCGCTAGCAGCCCGCGCGCCGGCGCGAGCAGGTCGGCGGTCAGGGCGGAGCAGAGATAGTACGGGCGCTGCCGTGGCGCCGAGCGGAACGACCGCTCCTCGTCCCGGCGGAGGCTGGTGAGCCGCGCGCCGACGATCTCCCCGGCGAAGAACGCTTCGTGTACGGCGATGACGAGCTTCGGCGCGGCCGGGGCGCCGAGCAGGGTCAGCGCGTTGTGTACCTGGTCACGGAGCGGGACCAGTGGCGCGTCCGGCATCTTTTCAACGAGCCCGTCCAGCGCGGCGTCCCACTCCCGCTCGGCCCGCCGCAGCTCGGCGCGCAGGACCCTGGCCTGGGCCCGGTCGCCGGCCAGGACGGTCTGCCGCACGGCCGTACGCAGCTCGTCGATGCGGCGCTCAAGCGTCTCTACCGGGGTGGGCACCGGCAGACACTACGAGTTCCAGTGTTTTCCAGCAATCACCAGTTCAGATGATGGCCACCACCCGCAGGGCTACATACAGTGACACTGCCGCTCAATTAGGGTGCCTCAATTAGCTTCCGCAAGGGATATTCAGCGCAATCGCAAGATCCCGACATGGCTTCGCAGGAGGAGGGGTCTTGTCACGGGCGACAGAGACACTCGCGGAGCGGGAAGTGCTCTGGCAACCGCGCCTTCGAGCGGTGTCGCTCGTCTGCGAGCTCGACATCCCCGAAAACGAGGTACGGACAACCCTGTGGCACCTGGGCGAGCTGTACGCCAAGGTGTACGAGCGGGAACGGCACCTCCGGTTACTCAACCGGCTCTCCGCCTGCGTCGTGGTCGGGTTGGCGGGGATCGGCGCCGTCGAGTATCAACAGGGGGCGTTCTGGCCCGCTGTCAGCGACCAGATGGACATGCAGCTCAACAACGACGACAAGAAGCTGCTTGGGGAGGCGTTCCGACACGGGCTGGACCGGTTTGGGCTGGCGCGCTTCACGAACTTCAGCAGGATCAATGTCGACGAGATCCTCATGCACTCCGGGATCCCCCTGTTCTGCCTCGGCGACTTCCTGAACGCCCTCCTGCGTCAGCAGGCATTGGACCCGGACGTACTGACCCCCGAAGAGTTCATGGAATGGGCGACCGGCCCCGGCCGGGAGTCTCGGCTCCACGCCCTCGACAAGCCGGTTCAGCGCCTACTCTGGCACGGCGGCGTCTATGTCGAAGACCTGGTCGACCGCTGTCTGGAGCTGGTCGACCGGCTGCGGGAGCCGGCGTTCGTCAACGACGGTCTGCAGCTGCCGGACAGCCTGGTGGCAAAGGCGCTCGACCTCGCCAAGTCGGGGTTGCTCAACCTCTCGTCGGCCCGGGAGACGGGTGCGGGGCTGGGGACCCGCCCCCGTCTTCTCCTGGAGCCGTACGGGCGGGGCCTGATGGCCTGGCTGCCCCCGATCCCGGACGCGCCCCTCGGCCAGGTGGAGTGGGACCTCGTCATCGGAGGGCAACCGCAGACGGTTCGGAGCCGCTCGGTTCTCCCGGCGGCGAGGGACACCGCACCGGCCGTCAGCGTGCCGCTCCCCCGGCCGGTCCGGGAAGTCGAGGTGGACCTGCGCGAATTCGACCTCAGCCTCGCGCTTCCGGTGGTCGACGCCGAGGACCCGCTCATGGTCTTCACGGACGAGGGCCGGCGGATCCCGGCGTCGGCCAGTTTGCCGCCGACCTCGGTGTGGCTGATGCACCCGCGAGGCGAGGATAGCGACGGCCCGGACCCGGTCGAGTTCAGTGGCTCACCCGTCCACGAGGACGAGCCCGCAGCTCCGTACGGATGGGCCGGCTGGCGGTTGCGACGGGTCAATCTCGCCGACGTGGCCCGGATCCGGCTCCGGGACAAGCCATGGCGAAACGTCGAAGGCGGTCGCCGCCCGCAGCTGGACTTGACGTCCCCGGTTCGGCACGTACGCAGCCGCCTAGACTCGCCGGTGTGGACCGAGGCGCCGAATCTGATTCTCCCGGCTGACCCGGGCACCACGACGGGCTGGACGATCCGCATCCGCCGGCCGGGCTCACCGCAGGCGCTGTCCGTCCAGGACATCGAGGTGTCCGAGGATACCCGGATCGATCCGTGGCAGGGCGTGAAGCGCCCGCTTGTCGGCGCGTACGAAATCGCCGTCCGAGGACCGCTCGGCCGGGGTATCTCGCAGCGGTTCGAGTTCGCGGAGGGCTTCGCCGCGTCGTGGACGCCGGAGTGGCGCGAGCTGGGTTACGGCGGGCTTCAGGCGTGCAGCGTCGGCGCCACCGCCGCAGACCCGGAGCTGCACCTCAACCCGGCGGTCGTGCGACTGGCGCCCGAGCAGGCCAGCGCCGACTTCATCGTCGCCGCCCACGGCGAGGAGTACGCGCTCCGGGTGACCCCGCCCCATCTTGCGGTGCAGCACGGCGGCACGGGCGCCAGAGCTGAGTGGGCGCTACGCCCGCTCCGCCTCGACACCGAGGCCGTCGGCGAGGGCCACCTGATGGTGTTGCTGCCGGGCAACGTCCGGGCCGACTTGGTCGTCTTCAACGGCGCGGAGCAGGCGCAGCGGATTCCCGCGAGCGGCGCGTCGAGGCCCGGAACGGCCAGATTCGAACTGGCCCGCGTTGCTGAGACGGTACAGGCGCTCGGCACCGCGGAACTCAAGGTCGACCTACACGGCCTGCTGTTTCCTGTGGCGAAGTGCGTTCCGCGCAGCCTCGCCAAGGGGGTGCGGATCGACGACAGCGGCTGCCTCGTGGTGGCGGGCGCAACCGCGGCCGAAGGCTTGACGGCCGGGATCTACCGGGGCCTCGCGCCATGGCAGGAGCCGTACGTGACGGCCGTACATGGCGACCTGCGCAGCTCGCCGTTGCCGGACTCCGTCACGGCGGCGGGAGACCTCGTCGTACACCTGCGGATCGATGATCCGTGGGTGCCACAGGACTGGCCGCGGTGGCCCGAGCCCACCAACACCTTCCTGATCCGAGACCGGCCGTGGCGAGCCACCGACGGCGGTGACAGCGATGAGGTGGCGCTGTCGCGGTACCTCGCCGGTGCCGGTCCCCTGCCGATGTCGTCCGGCGCCACCAGGCTGGCGTTCAACCTGTACGACCGCGCCGACGACCTCAAGGCTCTCGGTGCGCACGGAGACCTGCGTGCCGTTGCCGCGAAGCTCATCACGGCGGAGCCCACCACCGCTTTGCAATCCATATTGGAGGGACGGCCGGCGCCGGCCACCACTGTGGCACCCCTCATCCACGCAGGGTTTGCGGCGCTCCCGCCGCGGCGCTACCTGACCGACGATGACGAGGTCTCGCTGTGGGTTATCAATCCCCTGGCCGCGGTTCTTGCCTCCGCGCATCAGCTCGATGACATCATCGTCCGGTCGCCGCTGCACGAGCGGCTCCTCACGGTCTGCGGTGCGGAGCTCTTCGATCTGCTGCTGATCGGCGACCCGGATCCCCACGCCCGCATAGGTAGCTTCGACGCCAGCGCCGAGCTGCTCGCCCAGATGGACTCCGACAGCCTGGACGCGTTATGGGCCGCGACTCCGGTCGTACCCGGTGCTCTTCTCGACTGCGACGAGCGGATATCCGCCGCCCGTGAACTCTTCGACGCCCGTCTCCGGCCCGGAATTGTCAGTCTCGCGGCGGCGACCGAGCGGCACCTGCGGTTACTCGTACCGGTTATTGAGAACGCCGGAGGCGCCGAGCTCGCCCAGGCGGTCCGGGCCAGAGACCAGGGTCCCGGCTGGCGCTCGCTGCCCGCGCTGTCGATCGCGCTGTGCCTGGCATCGCGGCTCGCGGCCCGCGGATACGAGCACCTGGCGACCCTCATGCCACAGCTGACCGAAGCCCACGCGCGACTCGCGCGCCACTCGCCGCAGCTCACCACCATCGACGTCGTACTCGCCGAACTCCTCGTGACGGGATCTCAACTATGACCAAGCTGGATCCGATCGCGACGACGGAAGCCGTCGTCGACGCGTACCAGCGTTACCTGCACACCCTGCTCGAGCCGCGCGACCCCGCCCTAGCTGGGGCCTTGGAGGCCGCCATCGCCGGGGCGATCCGCGAAGGCATCACCAAGGGTCCGATCCTGGAGGCGACCCCGCCGTACGCGCAGGGCAGGTCGGCCCGGGAGCTGATCAACGAGGAGGTGCTCCACCCGGAGTTCGCGAGCCTGGTCGGAGGAATCCCGCTCGACCGGACGCTGTACGTCCACCAGGAGAAGGCCCTCCGTAAGGCGACCCAGGGGCGCAACCTTGTGGTGGCGACCGGCACCGGATCCGGCAAGACCGAGAGCTTCCTGCTCCCGATCCTCAACCACCTCGTGGCCGAACGAGCGGCGGGCACCCTCAAGCCAGGGGTGCGCGCGCTGCTGCTGTACCCGATGAACGCCCTGGCGAACGACCAGATGAAGCGGCTGAGGGTACTGCTGCGGGATTCGCCTGACATCACGTTCGGCCGCTACACCGGCGACACGAAGCAGACAGCGCGCGAGGCCGCCAGCGTCTTCGAGCTCCAGAACCCTGGAGAACCCCGGGTCAGCAACGAGCTGCTCAGCCGGGACGAAATGCGCGCGAACCCGCCGCATATCCTGCTAACCAACTACGCGATGCTGGAGTACCTACTCCTACGCCCGCTGGACATGCACCTGTTCGAAGGCGACCACGCCGGCAACTGGCGGTTCATCGTCGTGGATGAGGCGCACGTGTACGACGGCGCCCGCGGCGCGGAGCTCGCGATGCTGCTGCGCCGCCTGCGCGATCGCGTGGCTCGCGGCAGCACCATCCAGTGCATCGCGACGAGCGCCACCGTCGGCGGCGACCCTGCCTCTGCCGCACAGTTCGCGTCGTCGTTGTTCAACGTCCCTTTCGAGTACGACGTAGCCGACGACTCCCACCAGGACGTGGTCAGTGCCACCAGAGTGGACCACCCGCGGGGCCGGGAATGGGGCCCGTTGCCGGCCAGCGCCTACCCACGGCTGCTCGACGCCGACGATCCCGGATCCGAGATTCTAGCCCAGGCAGCCGCCCAGGGTTTCACAAGCACCGACCCCGGCGAAGCGCTCGCCCATGAGCAGCGGGTCATGCGGCTACGCAGCCTCCTCGCCGGTGGGCCGGTACCGCTGCCCGAGGTCGCGCAGGCGCTGATGCTCGGCGACGAGCACGCCGTACCGCACACGGCCGCCCTCGTCGCACTCGCCAACGCCACCGGCGACCGGACCGGGACGCCGGTGCTGTCCGCCCGCTACCACCTTTTCGCCCGGGCGACCGAAGGCGCGTTCAGTTGCCTGGGCGGCAACGGCCCCCACGTCAGCCTGACCCGACGCGAACGCTGCGAGCACTGCGGCGACGCCAGTTTCGAGTTCGGTAGCTGCCGTCGCTGCGGCACGGTCTACCTGTCCGGTGCCCTCGAACGGGTCGGCGCGCAGGCCGTCTTCCGCTCCCGGCGTACCTTCGACGAGCGCCGCGTCTGGTTGGCCCTCGCCGACGTTCTCAGCCCCGGTGCCGACGAGGACGACATCACGCTCGACTCGCTGCGGGCGACCGCCGGCGAAGAGGGCGGGCTATGTGCGCGGTGCGGAACCTTCATCGTCGGACCGGCGGGCATCTGCCCGACGGAGGGCTGCGACGGCGGCGCGATGCGGCCCGTACGTTTCATCAAGGATGGCGCCGACGAGCTCACCTCGTGCCTTACCTGCGGCGGCCAATCCTCGTCACTGGTCCGGCTGTTCCAGACCGGCAACGAGGCAGCCGTCTCTGTACTCGCTACCGCGCTCTACCAGCTGCTGCCGCCGGCGCCCGAGCCCGAGCAGGCCGAACGCCCGGGTGGCGGCCGAAAGCTGCTGCTGTTCAGCGACAGCCGCCAGGCCGCCGCCTACTTCGCGCCATACTTCGACCAGTCCTACGGTCGGCTGCAACGGCGCCGGCTGCTGTACCAGGGCATCCTCAACGGTCTCCGGGTCGACGAGGACGTCCGGCTTCCCGACGTGGTCAGCCATGCCGCCAGAGAGGCCCATCAGTTCGGTGTCTTCGAAGCACGCGACTCCAAGCAGGCACGGGAAAGGAAGGTGGCGCTCTGGGCGCAGCAGGAGATCGTCGGCCTCGACGAGCGGCTCACCCTTGAAGGCTCGGGGCTCGTCCGGTGGAGCATGTGGCGCGATCCGGCCTGGCAGGCTCCGCCGCCCCTGGTTCAGCTCGGCTTCTCTCAGGACGAGGCGTGGAACCTGCTCAACGAACTTGTCCGGACCGTCCGAACCCAGGGCGCGGTCGCCCCGCTTGAGGGTGTGGACCCCCGCGACGAGGCGTTCGACCCACGACGCGGGCCCATCTACATCCGCGGCACTGGCGCGGAGGCCAAGCGGAAGGTACTCAGCTGGAGCCCCACGCGCGGCATCAACCGGCGTCTCAACTACCTGACCCGGCTGCTGCAGCGGCTCGGGTCCACGGCCGATCCGTCCCAGCTCCTCGACGGCACTTGGCGGTTCCTGACTCAGGGACCGGCGAAGATATGGTTCCGCCCGACGACAGAAGCCAATCTCGGCGTGGTCTTCCAGCTGGAGTCGGAGCTGCTCACCTGCGAGTCGGCCGACGAGGTCCCGGTGTGGCAGTGCACGGTCTGCCGGAAGCTGGTTCCATTCAGCGTGCGCGACGTCTGCCCCACGATGAACTGCACCGGTGCCCTTGTGCCGTGGTCGCTGCCGGACAGGACATCCGATACCGACCACTACCGGGCGATCTACCGCTCGATGAAACCGATTCCCCTCGCCGTGCGGGAACACACCGCGCAGTGGACCGGTGAGAAGGCGGCCGAGATCCAGCAGCAGTTCGTCCGGGGTGAGGTCAACGCGCTGTCATGTTCGACGACGTTCGAACTCGGCGTCGACGTTGGCGAGCTCCAGGCCGTCGTACTCAGGAACGTCCCGCCGACCACGGCCAACTACGTGCAGCGCGCTGGCCGCGCCGGCCGTCGCACCGACTCCGCCGCCCTCGTGGCCACTTACGCGCAGCGCAGATCGCACGACCTGTCGCGGTTCGCCGAGCCTCGCCAGATGATCGCGGGCCAGGTCCGCGCGCCGTACATTCCAGCCGGCAACGTCCGGATCGACCGCCGGCACGCGCACTCGGTGGCCCTCGCCGCGTTCTTCCGCCACCAGTACCGCACCTTCGGAACGGAGTGGCGCCAGGTCGGTGCATTCTTCCTGCCGTCGGACGGCGACCCCGCGCCGGTCACCGCGATCGCCGAATACCTGCGGCCGGTACCCGACGCCGTGACCGAGTCCCTCGTCAACGTTCTCCCGCCGGCCGTCCAGCAGGAGATCGGCCTCGACTCCGGTGCCTGGGTGGATCATCTCGTGGAGCTGCTCGACACCGTCCGCCTCGAGGTGGAGCACGACTACAAGATCTACGCCGACAAACTCGACGAGGCCGCGGCTGCGCGGAAGTTCAACCAGGCGTCGATGTTCGAACGGCTGATCAACACCATCACCCGTCGTGACCTGCTGGGTTTCCTCGGCAATCGCAACGTCCTACCCAAGTACGGATTTCCGGTTGACACGGTCGAGCTGAAGCTTTCGTATGCGGACCCCGAGGAAGCCAGCAAGCTCGAGCTCTCCCGCAACCTGACCACCGCGATCTACGAGTACGCTCCCGGCGCCGAAATCGTCGCCGGAGGCCGCCTGTGGCGGTCAGGCGGCATCTACCGCCTGCCGGAACGCGAACCCGAGCGCCGGTACTACGCGCCGTGCACCAGCTGCAACTACTACCGTGAGAGCTTTGACCGACTCGACGACCCGTGCCCGTCATGCGGTACGGCGCCCACCGGGAGCGCGCGCCGCTACACGGTTCCGCTGTTCGGCTTTGTCGCCAGCAGAGAGCAGTCGCGTCAACCCGGCGGCCGGCCGCCGAAGCGCTCGTGGCACGGCGATACCTACGTCGTATCGCGCGGCGCGGAGGTCAAGGAGATCGTCCAGGGGCTGCCGGGTGGAAGGGTCAGCGCGCGCAGCGGCACCCGAGGCGAACTCGTCGCGGTCAGCGACGGCCCGGGCGGCAAGGGCTTTCTGATCTGCAACTGGTGCGGCTACGGCCAGCCGCAGATCGAACGCCCGCCGCGCAGCCATGACAACCCCGTCAACGGCAAGGCGTGCGGCGGCAGGCTTGAGAACCTGTCACTTGCCCACAAGTACCAGACGGACGTGCTTGAGCTCGCGATCGAAGGTACCGCTGTTCTCGGCCTCGATACCCAGGTCTGGCTGTCGGTGCTGTACGCGCTCGTCCAAGGCGCCAGCGAAGAGCTCGAGATCTCCCGCGACGACATCGACGGCACCGTCTTCATTACGGACGCCGGCCGGACGGCACTGATGCTCTTCGACACCGTCCCAGGCGGAGCGGGACACGTTCGTAAGATCGCCGAGAATCTGCCAGAGGTCCTCGCACGCGCGTTCAACACGGTCGCGGACTGCGAATGCGGTCCCGAGACCAGCTGCTACCGGTGCCTGCGGGTATTCCGTAACGAGAAGTACCACGAGCGGCTCCGCCGAGGCGCCGCCGCCGACGTTCTGGGACGGCTGATCGGGAAGCAGACAACAGCCACTAGCGGCATACGCCGGCTGAGCATGGACCAGCTGGTCCATGCCGATCAGCTGACGACGCGATTCCTGGTCAACGAGGCGCCCGGCGAGGTGTTCGAGCCCGTTGCCAACAGCCACCTCGACCTTTACGAGGGCCGGATAGTCGCCGCGTCCTGCGATGGCTCCATCGGGGTAGGACGGCTCTGGCTGCGATACGACGAGGCCGGCATCGCCGAAGCGGGCATCCATCCGATGTGCGGAAGCTCCCTCCAGGGCCCGCCCGATACCATCCGAGTCACGGCGGTTGCCATATGAATGAGCGTGCGGTACTGGACCGGCTGGCGTCACTGCGCCAGAACCAGTACCAGGGCCGGCGCGCGCCACACAAACCGCCGCTCGTCCTGCTGGCGCTTGGTCGCCTCGCCAACAAGGGGTCGAGCGAGCTGTCCTGGTCGGAGGCTGAATCACAGCTTGCCAAGTTGATTGCCGAGTTCGGTCCGGAGTCGAAGACGGGAGGGGCGCAGAGCGCCGCGTACCCGTTCACCCGCCGGCGAAGCGACGGTGTCTGGACCCTGAGCCGGGACGTACCGATGGACCTGGTGCGCCCGCTAGCCGCCGATGACGTCGTGGGCCGGCTCGAAGTATCGCTGGAGACGGCGCTACACCGGGATCCGCAACTACTCCGGTCGGCCGCCCGCGCCCTGGTGGACAGCCATTTCCCGGCTACGGTCGCACCGGACGTACTCGTCGCGGTCGGCCTGGATCCCGACGACGTCCTGCAGGTCGAGGTCCAGCCCACCACCGCCCCGCGGCGCCGTGACCCGGCCTGGCGGGCCGCCGTCCTTCAGGCCTGGGACCGCCAGTGCGCCTTCTGCGGCTACGACGGGCAGCTGGGGTTCGCGTCGGTCGGCGTGGAAGCCGCCCACATCCGCTGGTTCGCCTTCGACGGTCCCGACAGCCTGGACAACGGGCTGGCGCTGTGCGTGCTGCACCACAAGCTGTTCGACCTGGGCGCGCTGGGACTCGACTCCTCGCTACGCATCAACGTGTCCACCGTGTTCACGGCACGGACGAGAGCCGGGCGGGCACTTTACGACCTGCACGGCCAGGAGCTGAAGCCGCGGCCAGGTAAGGCTGTGCCTGCTGACGGACATGTCTCCTGGCATCGGCGCGAGGTTTTCAAGGGCAAGCCGCTGGCCGCTTGAAGGGAGAGGCTATCCCCGGTGGCCCTGTTCTGGGATTGAGCTCTTGGTAGGACCGGTGCTCGCGTTCCTGGGCCGTTTGATACCGATCAGGACGTCCTTGCCAAGGTGTTCCTTGATGAGGTGCACCAGGCGATTGCCGTCAACAAGTTCGATCCGACCGTGGTCCCGTGCCTTCTGCCACCCGCCTGAGGTGAACCACGATGTCGTGACGAGGATGCCGTGGCCGGCCTTCTTCTCCTCCATCGCGCCGGCGAGCTCACGGATGTGGCTGACTCCCACAACGTCCTTGTAGCGCTTGGCCTGCACGATCGTCAGCCCACCGACGAAGGGCGTCGGGTTGAACACCACCCCGTCCACTCCGTCGTCCTTGCTCGGCACGGTGGTCCAGCCTTGCATGCCCATTGCCTCGAAGATCTGGCGCACGAGATGTTCGAATTCGGTTGCGCTCATCGCCATCAGGTCGGGCCGGGAGTCGAGCGTCGCGACCGCATCCATCCCTTCCACGAACGAGTACTTGGTGCGGTCGAAGTCCAGGATCGGGGTAATCGCTTCCAACGCGTACGGATGCTGGGATACCAGGGCATTGAGGTGGCGCAGGCACACCTCCGGCCGCACCTGATCGAGTACCAGCCGTTCGAACGCCTCACGATCGACGCTCAAGCTAATCAAGCATGGGTATACGCGCTGGCCGGTAGCCGGGTCAGTGGTGTCTACATGCCCGTTGAACGCGACCTCCTGCAGCGCCGGGTCTGCGTCGAAGAGATCCCGTACAACGAGAAGAGCTACCTGGGCGACGAGCGAGCGATAGAGGTCACCAGCCTCCTTTGACGGGCGAGGCACGGCCTTGATCTCATCGCGGGACTGGACGTAGGTGTAGCCGCGAACGGTAGGAACGACATCCCGGCCGGGCAGTTGTAGCCGCACCACGGCCTGCTCGGCCTGTGGACTGAAGACGACTTCTGATTGATGTGGAAAATCCGGCGGCATCGGCACCCGCCGCAACACGTGCTGTAGGTAGCCCTCGACTGCCGCCTTATCCCGAGACTGAAGTCCCTTCGCCATGCGATCGACGCGCTCGTTGTGCTCGTCTGTCTCGCGCTGCTTCTTGGCCAGGATCGCCTCGTTGTGACGCCTGTGTTCGGCCAATTGTTCAAGGCGACACTGTTCGGCCTGCTCCCAGTCACGCCGGGCATGCTCGAACTGGTCCCGCGCCTGGCCCAGCCGCTGCTCGTACCGCGCTTGCCCACCGAGCAGGGCCCCGAGGGCGCCAGGTCGGGCCGGCTCGAACTCTTCCCAGTTCGGTGCCGGTATTGGCGAACCTAACGGGCCTGGAGAGAATGGCGGCTGCTTCGGAGCTCGCTTGAGCGAACCGAAATCGATCCGTGCCGGTCGTCGCAGACCCGCCTGAAGGACGCTCTCAAGTTCTCGCACCCGATTATGGAGCTGCCTGGTGCGCTCCTCTGTTTCAGCCTCGCGGCTGGCCAGGTACTCCGCGCGCTGCTGCCGCTGCGCCGCTTTGAGTGCTGCCGCCTCGGCTCGCTGCTGTCGTAACGCCTCGCGCGCCTGCGCTTGCTGCCAGCGCTGCCAATCGCCAGCGCTTGGCGACCGTCGCGCCATATCGCTCCCCCCATTCGTCCGCGGTTGCGCTCTGCATGGTCACCCCGGCCGGAGTGGTCTCAGGCTACCGACGACCACGGTGGCAGTCGAAACCGAAAGTGACGAGGACACGACGAAGCGCAACCGATCCAGGAGTCTCGACCAATAGCGATCGCCCACTGAAGCAGCCGTGCCGGTCGGCTACTGGCGGGTACGGTGAAGTGCTATCCGCCCCCAGAGATCGGCATGTGGGTGACTCATGGTGTTCTGCTCACGCGCCACTGTCAGCGCTAGCGCCAGCCTCAGGCCGAGGCTGGGACGTAGGCCCCGACGTCCTCGGCCTGAGCCGCTCGGCGAACTCGTCCGGCGTGGTCACGAACCACAGCTGCCGACCACGGTTCGTCTCGAAGACGAAATCCCGCAGCGCGGTACTGCTGGCCACATGGTGGGAGATGTCGCCGACGATCGTGAGGCACAGTCGGTAGTTCACGAACTTTTGGGCGATCTCCCCCGCGAGGCCGGTGCGGAGCAGGAAGAAGTCCTCCGCGACCCGCTCCACCGGTACCGACACCCACTGCGCACCGGCGTACATCGCCTCACCGATCAGGTCGAGGGCAGCGGCCTCATCGGCGAGCTTCGGCCCCTCGGCAGCGCAGACCAGGACAGGCATGCCGTGCAGTTCCATGACGATGTCGGGCATGACCAGCGAGCGTATCGGCGGCCGCAGGAATCGTCCGCCCGTTTTCTCGCCCCAGCCGGACTGAATCGTCGGCGGATTACCTAAACTATTCCGTTGGCGGAACCATTTACGTAATGATTCCGCCAACGGTATAGTTTTGGCAAAGAGGGGGTGGGCCATGAGCGAACTGTCCGTCGCGGACGCGGCGCAACGTCTACAGGTATCGCCCCGCCGTGTCCGCGCGCTCCTCGAAGGGGGCCACCTAAACGGCCGGCAGATCGCGGGGCGCTGGTTGGTGTCACTGAACGATGTCGAGCGCCGACAGAACGCCGCCCCCGCCGCCGGCCGGCCGCTCTCGCCCGCGTCCGCCTGGCATGTGCTTGCAGTGCTCGCTGGCATCGATGACGCACTCGCGACCCTGCCCCCTCCGACAAGGTCTCGGGCCCGAGCACGCGCCCGAGAGCTGCGGCATCTTGAGCACGCCGAAGCGGTGAGGCAGTGGCGGTCGGCGCTCCGCAACCGTGCTCGGCAATACCTGTTCTATGCACACCCGAGCGTCCTACACGAATTCCTCAACCAGTCGAAGGTCATCCCCAGCGGAATCAGCGCCGCCCACGAACACGGTGCCGACCTGATGGTGCTGGGCGGCGCGGAGGGCTACGTGCGCGCTCAGGATTTGCCGCATCTCCAAGAGCGATACGCCCTCAACCCAGACGCCGGAGCAGACTCGAACGTGCGCCTCCACGTCGTGGATGGCGTCGGTGACTGGCTATTCAAGCACCGCCCTGCTCCCGCCGCCGTTGTCGCCGCGGACCTCATCGAACACGATGAGCCTCGCGACCAATCCGCGGGAGCACAGCTGGCGGCTCAGCTATGACCGCCGGCTCTCCCGCCATCGTGATGCCACCTCTGAGCAAGCCGCTCACCTTCCTGTGGCATCTGCTCTTCGACCTCTCTGAGGCGATGCCGGACAGTTGGTGTCTCATCGGTGGGCAGATGGTGGCGCTGCACGGTCTCGAACACGGTCGCACTGATGCCCGGCCCAGCGCCGACGGCGATGTTCTGGTCGACATCCGCGCTCAACCGACTGCGCTGCGCCGGGTGACGGACTTCCTCACCAATCGGTCGTTCCGTCCCGACCCGAGCCCGCAGGGACTCGTGCATCGATTCATGCTCGGCCTTGACTCGAGCAGGATCGTCGTCGACGTCCTGGCTCCCGACAACGTCGGGGCTCGCGCGGATCTCACGACCAGCCCTCCGGGGAGGACCCTGCAGGTTCCCGGTGGCTCACAGGCGCTCCGCCGAACCGAATACGTGACGGTACAGGTCGAGGACCGGACCGGGCGGATCCCCCGACCGAGCTTGCTCGCCGCGATACTGGGCAAGGCAGCCGCCCTGACGTTGCCGGGAGACGCGCGACGTCACCTGCACGATCTGGCATTCCTGCTTGCCCTGATGCCGGACCCGATGGCCGCTCGCGGTGAGTTGACCCGCACCGAACGGAACAAGTTACGGTCGTGCCCCCTGGCAGATCGCAGCCACCACGGTTGGGCAGCGCTGCCCGCGAAGGACGCCAACGCGGGCCACGCGGCCCTGCTCCTGTTAGGCGCTCACCCGGCCAACTGATAGCGCGCAAGATTATGCGCCGCCCGCCCGGATCAGCCAGCGAGAGCAGGAGCGCGTAGCCTGCCCAGGTACATGATCCGAAAGGACTCACCGTGTTCCTGCTGATCGTCACCTACACCGCACCGCAGGCCGAGGTCGAGGCGGTCCTCGCCACCCACCTCGCGTGGGTCGCCGACCACTACGACGACGGCACGTTCCTGGTCTCCGGCCGCCAGAACCCGCGCACCGGTGGCTTCATCATCGCCAAGGGCGACGACCGCGCTGCGATCGAGCGCATGGTCGCCACCGACCCGTTCGTCACCGAGGGCGTGGCCACCTACACGGTGCTTCAGGTAGAGCCGACCAGGGCCGCCGCCGAGTGGCGGACCGCCCTGGCCGACGCGGGAGTTCAGCTACCGAACTGACGGCGCCAGCGCCTCCAACTGCGGCAGCGCCGCGTCGATGTCCGGCCCGAGCGGCTGCAGCAGCACGTGGTCGGCCCCGGCGTCGAGGTGCTCGCGTACGCGGGCCGCGATCGTGTCCACGTCTCCCCACGCCACGATCGCGTCGACGAGCCGGTCGCTGCCCGCGCCCTCCAGGTCGGCGTCGGTGAAGCCGAGCTGCTTGAGGTTGTTCACGTAGTTGGGCAGGCGAAGGTAGAACTGCGTGTGTTCACGCGCGACAGCGCGCGCCTGCGAAGCGTCGGTACCGACGAACACGGCCTGTTCGGGGATGAGCAGCCGGTCGGGGCCGAGCGCTTCGCGGGCCTGCTTGGTGTGCTGCGGCGGCACGAAGTAGGTGTGGGCGCCGTCGGCGCGGTCGCGGGCCAGCTCCAGCATCCGGGGGCGCAGCGCGGCCAGTACCCGTGGCGGTGCGATCCGGTTCGGCGCGAGCGGCTGGTCCATGCCGTCGAGGTAATGGCGCATCCGCGCCAGCGGCTTCTCATAGACCTGGCCGGTCCGTTCGATGGCGGGTCCGTGGCTGACGCCGATGCCGAGCACGGTCCGCCCCGGCCAGGCCGCTTCCAGCGACGCCGCGGCGATCTGCATGGCCGCGGGGTGCCGCCCCCAGAGGTTGGCGATGCCGGATCCGGTGGCGAGCCGCGACGTGGCGGACAGCCATACGGCCTGGTCGACGAAGATGTCGTTGGCGCCGACGCCCTCCCCCGACCAGAGCGATCCGTACCCCAGCTCCTCGACGCGGCGCGCATAGGCGCGCTGGGCGTCCGGGGTCGCCATCCGCAGCACCGCCTGCCAGACTCCGACGGATCCGAGTCTGTCCCTGGTCACGGTCACGATGTCAGATGCGGGCATCACACACCTCCGGCGATCGACTGAAGGTCCTTGATGGACATCAACCACGGGTCGCCAGCGAACGTTCCATGATCAAGTGTGATCTGCGTCCATTACGCGGGCAGTACGGCCAACGCCAACGCCTCCAACTGCCACATCACCACGTCGACCCCCTCCCCCAGCGGCTGGATCAACACGTGGTCGGCGCCTTCGTCCAGGTGCGCCCGTACCCTCGCCTCGATCTCTTCCACGTCGCCCCACGCCACGATCGCGTCGACCAGCTCATCACTGCCGCCGTCGACAAAATCCGAGTCACCGAACCCGAGCTGGCGAAGGTTGTTCACATAGTTGGGCAGGCCCAGATAGAACGACGTGTGCTCCCGGGCGACGGCCCGTGCCTGCGCAGCGTCCGTAGCCAGGTAGACAGCCTGCTCGGGGATGACCAGCTTGTCGGGGCCGAGGATCTGCCGGGCCCGCCGGGTGTGCCCGGGCGGTACGAAGTACGTGTGCGCGCCGTCGGCCCGGTCCCGCGCCAATTCCAGCATCCGCGGCCGCAGCGCCGCCAACACCCGCGGCGGCCTGGGCCGATCAACAGACGCCAGGTCCATGCCGTCGAGGTAGGCCCGCATCCGCTCCAGCGGCCGCTCGTACACCTGCCCGGTCCGCGCGACCGCCGGGGCGTGGCTGACGCCGATGCCCAACACGGTCCGCCCCGGCCAGGCTGCCTCCAGCGAGGCCGCGGCGACCTGCATCGCCGCCGGATGCCGCGCCCAGATGTTGGCGATGCCGGCCCCGGTCAGGAGCCGCTCGGTCGTACACAGCCACACGGCCTGGTCGACGAAGACGTCGTTGGCGCCGACCCGCTCACCTTCCCAGAGCGACCCGTACCCGAGTTTTTCGACGCGGTGCGCGACGGCGCGCTGGGTGGCGGCGGGCTCGCCGCGGAGCACGCCGAGCCAGGTACCCACGGGCCCCAGCCGCTCTCGGGTCGCCGACACGATCTCGGATGCCGCCATCACTCGCCTCCGGAGACGGAGCGAAGCCTTCCCCACAAACGTAGCGAGACCGGCCGCCACCCGCTCACGTCAGCGCGTCGAGCGCATTCTCGAACGGCGCATCCGTGAAATCACCTTCGTCGATGAAGAGTCGGGCACCGGTCGCCCTGGCCAGCTCCCGCATGCGGCGCAGCACCATGACCGCCTCGTCAAGGTATTCGTCGGCCGGCCCGTCGGGGCGGTTGCGCTCCTCCCACATGTCCACCGAGACGCGGGTGATGCCGGAACCTCCGCTGTACACCGACCACTGGGTGCCGACGCACCGGCCGTCCCAGTTCAACTCGTCGACCGAACCCGGTGCCGCCGCCCGCCGCAACCCGGCCGCTTCCTCGAGCAACGGCTCCAGGGTCGATACCACGGTCTCCCGGTCCATCTCGGCCGGGCGCCACGGCGCCCACCAGGGACGAGCCAGTTCCACAGCGATCATCCAGCTCACGGCGAGGCGACCTTGCGCATCTCGTTGTCGAACTGGTCCCGCAGGTCGTGAGCGGTCGCCGGCGGGATCTCGATTCCGTTCGGGCGCGGCTCGTCGGGCCGCAACAGGTAGTAGACCCGCCCCACGATGTTCGGTATGGGCAGGAAGGGATTGAACGGCGAGGTGAAGCCGGTCAGCACCGGCTGGTTCTCGTTGACCCAGTTCCGATAGGGGGCATGCCCCACCTCCCAGCGGGCCCCGGGCACAGCGCGGCGCAGGCACTCACCGAAGTAGTAGATGACGGCGTCGATGAGGTCGAGCGTCTCGTCCGACCACCAGTACGCCGCGGGAGCCGGCGACCGGCCGTACCACATCGGGACGCGGGTCGGGTCGACGACCTTGTCCTCGTCGCGGAGCCGGAACTGCTTCATGGCCCACTCCCACAACGGGACCAGGCTCTGCCGGCTGAAGTCGAGTTGCTCCGGCGCGGGCCCACCGGTCCCGGCGGCCAGGTCGGCGAGCCACCGCAGCCGGGGCTCCCGTGCGGCCAGGTATCGCTGGAGGTACTCCGCTGCCTCGGTCACGCCCGCCATCGTCGCACCATTCACGTTCCTCGGTTGTCCCCGTCGACGGCTCGGGGCCGGACCCCTCGTCCGGCCCCGAGCCACCCCATCCACCCGCCGGTGGCTATGCCACCGGCGGGTGGATGGTGAACGGGATGCGCTTGCTGCGCAAGCAGTCCAGCAGTTCCTCAATGGGGCCGAGGCTGTTGTACTTGCCGTTCGGCAGGAAGTGCCAGTGCAGCCCCACGAGCTGCCCGTCACCGCGGAGGAACGCGTCCTTCTCGCACTGGCGAATCTGCGCGACGTCCTTGCGCGTGCCCACCTTGACCTCGTGGCCGACCTTGCCGCCCGGGGTGTCCTCGGCGAAGTCGAGCACCCGATACGAGCGGGGGCTCGGCATGCCGGGGGTTTCGAAGCGTAGCTGCGGCGTGCCGGCCCGCCCGGCGAGCAGGGTCTCCTCCAGGTACTTCTCGCCCGCTGCCCCGTTACGCAGGAACGGTACCGCCGGCCCCGCCACGTGGTTGGCGTCCTGCATCGCCTGCGCCAGGAGCTTGAGGTTGGTCCGTTCCCCCTTGGCCAGCCGGATCAGCACAGCCTCGCTGAACCCGCTGGTGATGAGCTTGTCGTAGTCGCCGAGCAGGATCGCCTTCAACGCAAGCGTCTTGACGCTGTCGGGAATCTTGTCGTAGCGCGCGACGAATCGCGCCGTGGCGGCGAGCCGGTGGGTGAAGCGTTGGACGAACTTGGCCGCCTTGCCGGGGATGGCCACCGCGTCGCCCACGTATGGGACGACACCGAGAATGCTCAGCCCGGCGCTGACCCAGTCGCCGTGGATGAGCCCGGCGATGGTGTCGCGGATGTCGGCGAGGCCGCCGAGGATCCAGCCGACCACCGGAATGACGCTCAGGCCACCGGAGCAGAGGTTGCCGGCCAGCCACGCCATGGAGTCGCGGGGCGAGAAGTCACCGGCGACCAGGCCGCGCAGGAAGTCGGTGATGTACGACCACTTGCTGACCTTCTCGTCCGCCCGGGTCGGATCCAGCCCCTGGTCCTCGGCGTGGGCGACCTCGTAGTCGTCGCGGAAGCCGTCGCCGTCACTGTCAGGGTTAAGTGGGTCGGTCCCTTCCTCGTCGACCTCCCGGCCGTCGGTGAGCCCGTCGCCGTCGCTGTCGGGGTTGTGCGGGTCGGTCTCGATCTCGCCCTCGGCGACGTCGGTGAGCCCGTCACCGTCGCTGTCGGTCGGGGTGGGGGTCGGCGGCGGCCCGTCCATGACCCGCACGCCATCGAAGATCAGCCCGCCGGCGGGCACGTCGGGGTTGAGGGGGTCGGTGCCCCGGTTCTGCTCGTCGAGGTTGCTGACCCCGTCGCCGTCGATGTCCTCGGCGCCGTCCGGGATCCCGTCGCCGTCGGAGTCGCTCTTGGCCGGCCAGGTCCAGCCAATGAGGCCGTAGATCTCGGTACGGTCACTGAGGCCGTCACCGTCGCTGTCGGCGACGAGGGGGCTGGCGCCGAGGCGCAGTTCGTGAACGTCGGTCACGCCGTCGGCGTCGTGGTCGCCGGCGTAGGTGACGCCGACCGCGGTCAGCACGGCGAACCCGTGCTCCCAGGCCTCCTCGGCGCGCTTGAGCGCCTGTTCGGGCTTGGCCTTCGCCAGCTCCTTGTCGACCTTGGCGAACTCGTGACGGGCCTTGTCCAGCTCGTGGCGGGCCTTGTCCAAACCGGGTGGTGCGGTGCCCGACAGCGGGCCGTTCGGGAACGGCGCGAGCGTCGCGGCGCCGTCCTGGATCGCCGCGTCGGCAAGCTGCCGGGCGGCGATGAGGGTGCCCACCAGCGCCGCGAGGTGCGCGGTCCGGGCCGGTCCTGCCGGCAGGTCACGCCCGGCGAGCCGCTCCTTGAGGTACTCGATCAGCTCGTCGAGGTTGTCGAACGCGCAGTCGCCGTCGCGCTCGCCGCGCAGCCGCGACCCGTCGAAGTACCGGCTGTCGAGGTCGGCGAGGACGGGCTGGAGGTGCTTGGTGACCACCTTCTCGGTCAGGTGCGGCTTGAGCGCGTCGCCCGACTCGCCGACATAGGTACGGGCGTCCCGCGTGTACGCCGCGCCCGGGATCTTGGCGACGGCCGCCTGCCAGTCGGCGGTCGGCTTGCCCCCGGCGTACGCGGCGGTTGGGTGTGCCATCTGGATGAACAGCGCCGCGACCACGGCGAACGCGACGACGAAGCGTCGGTCCAACCGTCGTATCGCGGATCCGACAGATTGCGCCATGCCGATCCTCCCCGTAACCGTGACTTGCTCCGTGACTTTCTCCGTCACTGGCCGGGGTGGACGCTAACATTGATCAATTGAAATGTATGACGACAAATGGACACCTGGTTTCGCGAATACCGGCGAAATCCACCACGCCAGCGACTGAACAGGAAAAACGGTGCCGGGTTACCACTGCACAAGCGCGCGACCAGCGGTGGCATACCATCCAGGCAGCATGGACACGGAGACTCGACCCGAAACGGAACCCGAAACCGACCGCCGTGCGATCATCCGGGACGCCATCGGCATCGGCGTCGCGACCGGGGCGTACGGCCTCTCCTTCGGCGCCATCTCTGTCGCCTCCGGCCTCTCGATGGTGCAGACGTGCGCCCTGTCGCTCCTGCTGTTCAGCGGCGGCTCACAGTTTGCCCTGGTAGGCGTGCTGGGCGCGGGCGGCACGGCCGTCGCGGCCGCCGGCACGGCGGTGCTGCTCGGATCGCGTAACGCGCTCTACGGCCTGCGGCTGGCGCCGCTGCTGAAGGTACGAGGAATCAAAAAAGCCGGCGCCGCCCAACTGGTGATCGACGAGAGCACGGCGATGGCGGTGGGCCGGGACTCCGGTCGCGCCGCGCGGCTCGGCTTCTGGGCGACCGGCTTATCCGTGTTCGTCCTGTGGAATCTTGGCACCCTGCTCGGTGGGATCGGGGCGCAGGCGCTGAGCAGCCCCGAGGCGCTCGGCCTGGACGCCGCCGTGCCCGCGGCGTTCCTGGCGCTGCTCGCGCCGCGTATGCGCGCCCGCCAGCCGTGGGTGATCGCGCTGACCGCCGCGCTGGTCGCGCTGGCGGCGGTGCCGTTCGTGCCGGCCGGCGTACCCGTGCTGCTAGCCGCCGCCGCGGCCACGGTGCTGGTGTTGAAGGGACGCGCGAAATGATCTGGGCTGCGGTTCTCGCCGGCTCGATCGGCTGTTATCTGCTCAAGCTCGCCGGCCTGTCGGTGCCGCCGAAGGTACTGGAGAACAAGGCGGTCCAGCGGATCGCGGCGGCGCTGCCGGTCGCGCTGCTGAGCGCGCTGATCGTGATCCAGACGTTCACCACGAAGCACGCGCTGGTCGTGGACGCCCGGGCCGCCGGCCTGGCCGCGGCGCTCATCGCCGTACTGCTCCGGGCGCCCTTCCTGGTGATCGTCGGCGTCGCAGCGGCCACCGCCGCGGTGATCCGCTTACTGACGTGAGCGCCTCGGCTGAGGAGGGCGCCCCGCTACGGCTATAGACCGTAAGAGGGGCGCCCTCCTCACAAACAGGGGAAGAACGCAGGCCACAACTCGCCTGCTCGGGGAGTGCCCGGCCACCCACGATGCTGCGGCCTCCCCGAAGGGGAAGGTCAAGCATGACCCTAAAGGTCAAGGTCAACTTCAGGTTTAGCCCAGCGCCGATAGGAAAGTGCCCACTGCCAGTCGCCGTCGAAAGGGTGCGTAGACGATGAAGACGCAGGACAGCGTCGCTCCGGAGTTCCGGTACCTGCGGCCCATGAAGAGGCCGGAGTCGGTGACCTTCCCGGTGTACAAGAAGCTGGAGGACATCCTCGCGCAGGCGACGGAGCACCCGGACAGCGTCGTCGCGCACGCCCTCGCGACCTGCGCCGGCTACTCGTACTCGGATGCGCCGACCCTCGCGATGATCATGGCGCGCCTGGGTCTGGAGACCAACCACTGTCGCCAGATCAGCCAGGTCGTCGATGCGATGTTCATCAGCTCACACGCGTTTCTGGTACAGAGCAAGGACGGCCGGGTGGTGATCCTGTGCTACCGCGGCACGCAGCCGCTGAACTTCATCAACTGGCTCACCGACGCCGACGTGAACCCGGAGAAGGTACCGATCCCGTTCGCCGATCCCCCGGTCGCGTTCGGAATCCACGGTGGGTTCTACCGCAACGTCCGCGCCACCAGGCACGAGGTGATCCACGCTCTGGAACGGGCACTCGACGGCCGGTCGGTGCGCGCCAAGGGCAAGGCCATGCCGTACCCCCTCGAAGCGCTCTACCTCACCGGCCACAGCCTGGGCGCGGCTATGGCGGCGACGATGGCGGTCATGCTGCGCACCGAGCCCGCGTACACGCCGATCGCCCGGATGCTGCGTGCCGTGTACACGTACGGCCAGCCGATGATCGGCGATCCGGCCCTCGCCAAGGCGTGCGACGGCGACGACTTCCTGCGCCACAACCTCATCCGCTACGTCTACGGCAGCGACGTCGTGCCGCAGCTGCCGCCGACCGTGTCCGGCGCGTTCGCCCACTTCGGTCAGGAGCGCCACTGCGGCCCGGGCGCGACGGTGGGCGAGGTCGACCGTCCGACCCAGCAACTGGGCAACCTCACCGGCCTGGTCGTCGCACCGCTCGCGTTCGTCACCCACCAGTTGCGGCTCTTCCGCAACCTGCCGTTCCAGCAGTCGCTGTACGACCACAGCCCCCAGCACTATGTCACCGCGCTGACCCCGGCCGGAGTGAGCAGCGAGTACGGCGACCCGGGATGAGAGTGCTCGGGATCGACACCGGCCGGTACCCGCTGTACGAGGTACACCCGGAGGTGTCGTTCCAGGCGATGGCCGGAAAGGCGCTTCCCCACCCGAAGCACACCTGGGCAGGCGGGAGCCTACGCCGCCGGCTACTGGCCGACGCCGGCATCGATCTTCCCGGCGACCTCGGTGACGCCGGGCGGGGTCAGGCGCTGGCTATTCGGTACTGAAGGTCAGGCGCGTTGCGGCCGCTCACCCACCGCGAACTGCACCCCGCCCTGGGCGTCGACGGCGGCGTCGAGCGCCTTGTCATCGAGGATCTGGGCCGCCTCCTGGTCGAGGAAGAGCCGGGCACCGGCCGCGTCGACCACCTGGTCACCCTCCTGAGGCTCCGGTGCCAGGCTCAACCGGAACGCGCCGGCGGACTCGTCGGTCGCAATGCGCAGGCCGGCCCCCTCCGGCACGCCTTCCTGTTCGGTGAGATCGCGGATCACCGTTGCCGCATTGTCGGTGACAGCAAGCATGGTGTGTACTCCTCACAGGCTTGCGGATCCGGGCGCCCCGCCGTGCGGGCCACGCCCGACGTTCCAGCTGTTCTCCCCCGCACCGAATCCGTCAAACCAGCACGAAAAGAACATCGCCGACCGTATGGCGATGTATCGGTCGCCTGATCCCGACTTGCACCCCGTGCAGAAGGCCGACCGCAACTCGGGCGCGGTGTGCTGGTCGAGACATGTGGCCGTGGCGCACGCCGACCCGAGGAGGACAAGCTGGACCGCTTGACCCTCGCGCCGACGAAGCCGCCGAAACCGCCGCGCCCGCTTCGCGACCCGGTGTTCGCCCCGCTCGCCTTCGCGTCCGTGCTGGTGCTCGGCTGGTACGCCCTCGACCTGGGCAGTCCGCGCGCACAGATGCTCTTCTGCTGGCCGATGATGTCGCTAGCCGACATCGTGCTGTTCGTGACCGCTCGCCGCGTGGCCGCGCTTCCCACCCTGCCGCGCGCCCCGCGCCGGCTCTGGCGCACGCTCAGCATCTCCGGGCTGGTGTTCGCCGTCGGCGACGCCCAGCAGTGGATCATCACCATCCTCCACCCGGGCGCCGTGACGATGATGTCCAACTTGTTCGAGCGGATCTCCTCGGTCGGGGGCGCCGCCCTGGTGGTCGCCGTCATGCTGGGCTACCCGACCGGCGCCACGTCCAGCCGGGCCCGCCTGAAGTACTGGCTCGACGCGGCCACCGTGATGACCGGCGCCAGCGTCGTCGCCTGGTGCCTGGTGATGCGCCCGCACCTGCCCGACGCCGGGGCCGACGGCATGTTCACCGCGGTCGCCGGCTCTGGAGTGCTTCTGGTAGCCACGTTCGCGGGAACCAAACTGTTGCTCAGCGACGTCAGCCCGATCACCCTCGACGCCGCCGTCCCGATGCTCCTCGCGACCGCCGTCCAGGCCCTCTCGGACGCGGTCATCCCCAGCGACCACAACCCGGGCCACCTGCACCTGCACGCGATCCTGCTGTTGGCACCGGCACTGCTGCTGGCGCTCGGCCCCCGCCTCCAGGAGTTACGCGCTCGTCGCGACGAGGAAACGTTCAACCGCCAGAAGGAGCGCCCCTACAGCCCGCTGCCCTACGGCGCCCTCGTGATCACGTTCGGGGTGCTGCTCGTGGTGCTGCCCGACGGGATCGGCAAGCAGGTCTGGGGCGCCATCCTCGGCCTGATCCTCATGGTTGCGCTCGTCGTGGTCCGTCAACTCGCTGTGTTCCAGGAGAACGCGAAGCTCATCAACCGCCTCGACGAGAGCCTGCTCGAGATCAGCCACCGCGAGCACCGGTTCGAGTCGATGCTGCGGCACTCCTCCGACATCATCACGATCGTCGACGCGAGCACCGGCGCCTTCCGGTACGCCAGTCCGGCGCTGGAGACGATTCTCGGCATGGAGGTATCCGCCGCCGCCGGCACGCGGATGATCAACTACCTGCACCCCGACGACCTCGACGCCATCCGTCCACGGCTCGCCGAACTGTCGCGCAAGCCGGACGCCAGCTTCACCTATCAAGCTCGGTTCCGGCACGCGGACGGTTCGTGGCGCTGGCTCGAGGTGATAGCCACAAACCTGACCCACGAGCCGGGCATCGACGGCATCGTCAGCAACGCGCGTGACGTCACCGAGGCGCGCAAGCTACAGGACCTCCTGCGGTACCAGGCCTCACACGACGGGCTCACCGGCCTGCCCAACCGGACGCTCTTCGCGGAGCGGATGCGGGAAGCCGGCACGAACGCCGCTGTCCTCCTGATCGACCTGAACGGCTTCAAGGAGATCAACGACACGTACGGCCACCACGTCGGTGACGGGCTTCTCGTGCACGTCGCCGACCGGCTGCGAGACTGCCTGCGCGCGGGCGACACGGCGGCCCGCTTCGGCGGCGACGAGTTCGCGATCCTGTTGCCCGGCGCGGACGAGGCGGTCGCCGGGCGGGTGGCGGCGCGGTTCCGCGAACTGCTCGACACACCCGCCGAGATCGACGGACTGCTGCTGCCCGTACGCGCCAGCGTCGGTGCCGTCGCGGGCGCCACCGATGACGCCGAGGCTCTCCTGCGGGCCGCGGACAGCCGGATGTACGCCGAGAAGCGGCGGTCCAGGGCCGAAGCGAGCTGAACCCTTCCGGGGTCCCACACCCTGGTCCCTCGCCTCCACAATGGACAGCCGTACGCGCCGCGTGCCGTCGCGCTGACCGTCGCCGCCATGGCGTGACACCGGAGCCGTCGCCCGTCAGTGGTTGACCCAGCCGCTGTCCACGTTCGACGGACAACACGCAACAGTGTGTTTAGATGGTTCGTCGGTGGGTACCTCGGGCCATGATCCGGCCCGGCCTGGGCCGGATCATGGTTTGGAAACCACGCCACGCCATTCGCTCGTCGCGCTCGGCAGGAACACCTGTCCTCGACTGCGCGCTCCCCATCGACTCCGCGCCCCGAGGAGGGTGACACCAATGGCAATCACCGACTACGACGCACCTCGCCGTACCGTCGTCGAACTCGAAGAGGACAGCCTGGAGGAGCTACAGGCCCGGCGCGCCTCCGCGCAGTCACCGGTGCTGGACCTCGACGAGGTGGAAGCCATCGACGGTTTCGAACTGCCCGGCGCCGACCTCTCCAACGAGGAGCTGAGCCTGTCGGTCGTACCCATCCTGGCCGACGAGTTCCGGTGCTCCCGCTGCTTCCTGGTGCACCACCGCAGCCAGCACGTCGCGGGCCCGCAGGGCCAGGAAGTCTGCTCGGAGTGCGCCTGACCGGTGTGCTTTCGGTAGCGCCCGGGTGCGGATGAGTTTCCAACCCCCCGTCAACCGTTTTGAGTAAATATCGTCTGATCTCATGACGAGCGAGTTCGGCAGGACGGCAAACCGGGTGGCGGTCGACGCGGCGCGGGCGAGCCTTGATGATCTGATGGCCTGGGTCGGAGTCGACGGTCTGGTGGCGGCTCTCCGCACCCCGGGACTGCTCGCCGCGATCGACCAGCACGCGGCAGCCGTACGCGACGTGCTCGGTGAGCGCGTCACGGACGCACCGGCGCTGGCCGAGTACGCGCTCGACGTTCACGCCGCCGCCATCGTCGAGGGCCACCTGCTGCCCGACCCGGGCCGGCTGGACTGGTCGGACGCCCCGGCCTACCTGATGCGCCTGGTTGCCGTCTGCGCGCTGGCTGACGTCGCCGACTGCCTCTAACGCACCAACCTGATTCACGAGGGCTGCGACCGTAGGGTCACCGCCCTTTCTTCATTGGTCGGGCCGTATGACCTGCGCCACGGTCGGCCATCGATCACAAAAAAGTAGGGCATACGTCGCGTTCGACGTATGCCCTAATCCATGGGTGGAGCCGAGGGGACTCGAACCCCTGACCCCCACACTGCCAGTGTGGTGCGCTACCAGCTGCGCCACGGCCCCAGCGCCCGTAACTCTCCCGGGCACCCGCGCAATAGTACACACCTCCCGACCGCCAGTCACATCAGAGCCCTCCACCGGCGAGTCGCGCCCTAGTTCAGGGTCGGATCGGGCGGGAAGTGCGCTACGGCCGCCAGCAGACCGCCCTGCCGCTGGAGCACCATCGACCAGAGATCATCCGGGCGGGACGTGAAGGCGTCCCCCGGAAGGGCATCGAACACGAACCACGACCCGGCCTCGATCTCGGCCTCCACCTGACCCGGCGACCAGCCCGCGTACCCGGCGAACACCCGCACCCCGAGCAGGCCGTCGCGGAGCGCGTCCGGGTCGCCGGACAGGTCGACGGTGCCGACGGCGCCGGAGACGCGGCTGAACCCGGTCAGCTCCTCCACGCCGGGACGGGCCCGGGCGAGACAGATGGCAGCCTCCGGCTGCACCGGACCGCCCTCGAACACGACGGGTGGCTCACCGGCGAGCGAGCCCCAGGGCCCCAGCACCTCGGCGACCGGGACCTCGGTCGCCCGGTTGAGCACCACCCCGAGTGCCCCGCCTTCTTCGTGCGCGACGAGCAGCACCACCGTGCGTTCGAAGTTGGGGTCACGTAAAGCAGGCGTCGCGACCAGTAGCCGCCCGGTCAGCGACTCCATCGCCCTCCCCCAGCTCGTCTCCGGCTCATGGTGCTGCCCCGGCTCGCTCTGCATCACTACCCGGCCACGCAGAACTCGTTGCCGCACGCGTCTGCCAGCACCGTCCACCGCAGACCATGCACCTCTTGCTCGCCAAGAACCGTAGCGCCCAGCCCCTCCAGACGTCTGACCTCCACCTCGCGGTCGCCGGCAGGGAAGTCGACATGAGCCCGGTTCTTCCCCGTACGTGGCTCCGGAACCCGCTGCGGCCCCATGGACACGCCGCTGCCATCCTCCGGCTCCAGGAGCAGGAACGCGCCGTAGTCGCCGGTGACGCGGCAGCCGGCGGTCACCATGTGGGGTTTCAACACCATGACTCGCACCCTAGCCTGAGGCTGGCTACCTGTTTAGGGTCATGGTCCGTGACCGGACTAAACGCTACCGCCGGCATCGCGGTGATCGGCGGCTCGGGACTGTACGCGCTCCTCGACGACGCCGAGGAGTACAGCGTCGACACCCCGTTCGGATCGCCGTCGGACCCGATCACCGTCGCCAGCGTGTCCGACCGCCGGGTGGCGTTCCTGCCGCGGCACGGACGCGATCACCGCTATCCCCCACACAAGATCCCGTACCGGGCCAATCTGTGGGCTCTGCGCGCCCTGGGCGCGCGCCAGGTGGTCGCTCCGTGCGCCGTCGGCGGCTTGCGGCCCGAGTTGGGCGCGGGCTCCTTTGTCGTACCCGACCAGCTGATCGACCGTACGAGCGGCCGCGCGCAGACGTTCTACGACTCCGGCGCCGTCCACGTGAACTTCGCCAACCCGTACTGCCCCGTGGGCCGCCGGACGGCCGTCGAGCGTGCCGGCGCGCACGGCATCGACATCACCGACGGCGGCACGATGATCGTCGTCGAGGGGCCGCGCTTCTCCACCCGCGCCGAATCCCGCTGGTACGCCTCGATGGGCGGCACGACCGTCAACATGACGGGCTATCCGGAGGCGGTACTCGCCCGCGAACTGGCCCTGTGCTACACCGCGATCGCCCTCGTCACCGACCTGGACGCCGGCGTTGAAGGTGAGCACGGGGTCACCCAGGAGGAGGTGTTCCGGGTGTTCGGCGAGAACACCGAGCGGATGCGCGGCCTGCTGCTCGACGTCGTGGCCGCGCTGCCCGCCCGGCCCGACTGCGCCTGCCAGCACGCCCTGGACGGCCTGAAACTGCCCGGATCGCCGTCCACTATGGATTAGGTCTCGCCACCGAGATCGGTGGCGTACGCCTCGTGGATCAGGTCAGCGCCTCGCTGGCGGTGGCTGGACAGCGCCCGCAGGAGGTCACTCCCCCAGCTGCGGACCCGCTCCGGATCGGCGTCCACGCGCCGGGCCAACGCCTCCAACGCCGCCGACACGGCTGCGTGCTCACTGCCGAGGCTGTTCACCCGGCGTACGAGTCGCGGCGCGTCGGCCAGCACCTCCGCGTACAGCCCGTCCGGCCCCTCGGTCAACTCGACGTGCGCGGCGAACGCGGCCCGCAGGTGGGGCAGTTCGGCGGCGACCGCGCGCCGCCAGTCCGGCTGGGCCACCGGCATGGTGAGGGCGTACTGGAAGCCCTGCACCGCCGCGAGCAGTTCGGCCCGGTGCCGGAGCACCCTGCGGATCCTCTCGGCCGGCGTCAGCGTTTGCCGCACCGCCATCGGCTCTGCCGCCATCGAGCACCTCCGCTCCGGGCGAGCACGCGTCGCCGTTAATCCAGAGTCGGCCGACGGACACCATCTGTCCAGGGGTCAGACCGAAACGGCCCCGGCACCCAACCGGGTGCCGGGGCCGTCTGTACGGCGTACGCGGATCAGATCGTGAAGCGGCCGACGAGTTGCTGCAGCTCGCCGCTCATGCGGGCCAGTTCCTCAGCGGTGGTTCGCGCTTCGGTGACCCCCTCGCTGGTGGTCTGCGCCGCGGTCGCCACACCCGTGATGTTCGAA
>NZ_JAATVW010000018.1 GCF_011947225.1 Planosporangium flavigriseum
CCTTCCCGTCGCCGTTGAAGTCGCCGCTTGTGACGAACCTGGTGCCGCCGCCCCAGTACGGGGCCTGCCAGCGCAGCACGGGCGGGTCGAACTCGCCGCAGCCCTGCGCGGTCATCGTGAACAGCGCCACGTGTCCGCCGCCGTAGTCGTAGAACAGCGCGACGTCGTCCACGTGGTCGCCGTTGAAGTCGGCCCGAAGTTGCGTCCCACCGGGACTGACAGGAGCCGTGCCACGCACGCACGCCGACCCCTGCGATGCACTGGCGGTTAGCCCGGCGGTGTCGGTGACGGTGACGCTGATGGTGTACGTGCCTGTGTGCGCGTACTGGTGGGTGGCGACCGGCGTCGACTGTGTGACCTTGCTGCCATCTCCGAAATCAAAGGTGTACGACGCGATCGGCGCCCCACCCGGCGTCGAGTGTGACGCGTTGGCGGTAACCGAATTGGTGCTCTTGTCAACCGTGACATTGAGTTGGGCCGTCGGTGCGACCAGGGTTTCGGTGTAGCCGCGATCGGCATAGCTGATCGGGCCGACGCCGGTGTTCGGGACGGGCAGATCATCCTGTCGGGAGTGGCCGTAGTAGTCGGTATCCTGGAATCCGGGCGCGCCGGAGTTCGCCGAGTCGATGTTCACGTTTGTGTAGCTGGATTCGATGTCATGTGCGGCCTGCCCTGAGGCCTTGCGGAACGCCGCTAGGCCCATGACGGTGTTCCACGCGTACGGGGTCCCGGTGTACCCCTGGTAGACGGTGTTGTAGTCGACGATCGTGTCGTGGACGGCCGAGTCGTAGGCCCCGATATCGACCGCAGTGGCGGACGGGCTGGCACATGCCGGACTCGACCTTGGGTCCATCGAGACGACGTTGTTCTGCACCGAGACCCCAGATGACGCGCCGTCCACCCGGATCCCGGTCGCGCAGCTGTTCCGTACGGTGTTGTTGGTGATCGCTGTGCCAATGGCGCCGTTGTTGTAGATCCCGCTACCGTTGGCGCCCAAGACATAGTTGTTGGCGACGATGTTGTTGGTCGCTCCCGACTCGATCATGATTCCGGCCAGGTTCGCATTCTTGATGAAGCTGTCGACGACCGTGTTGTTCGAGCCAGCGATGTCGATTCCCTTGCCGGCCGGACCACCCACAGTGTTGTTCACGGCGGAAGCGTTCCGGACCGTCACACGCGCGGTCGCCCCGTCCAGGGCAATGGCGGTGCTCATCTGCGGCGCGCTGGAAATGACATGTTCTAGTACCGAGTCGGTGACCGCCGTCAGTTGAACGCCCACGATCGCGGCGGTGGAGGCGGCGTGCACGGCGTCGTTCTGAAGCGTGATCCCGGTTGAATTACTAAGCGCAATCCCCGAGCCGCTCGTAACACCGCTGACAATGAACCCGATGACGGATATGTCGTGCTGCCCATCGATCGTGATGCCGGCGTCCGAGCCGGACAGCGTGACCGCACCCGTCGTTCCCTGACGTTGCAGCGTGATCGGGTTTCCGGTCGTACCCGACTTGTTGATCGTCACGTGCTCGTCGTACGTACCACTGGCGACATTGATCGTCTGCCCTGACTGCACCGCCGCCACCGCGACGGAGATCTTGCAGTACGGTTGCGCCTGGGTACCGGCGCCGCTGTCTGAGCAGTTGGACCCGCTGGCGTTGTTGACGTAGAGCGGAGTTGACGCGTCCGCAGCAGCCGGACCAGCGCCGGCAACCAGGACCGCACCCGCCATCAACACGACCACCGCGGCACCCGCAAGGGGATGTTTGCGCACCCTGTTCCCTACCAGTCCGGTCGAGCCGGCCGGGCCGGCGAGCTTGCGCATCGCTGATCAAGCGTTATGCATGCACATTGTTAACTTCCGCTAATCAATCCCACAAGACTCGTATCGAATGAGCAGCCGGGTTCGGGCGAGGGCGTGCTGCCGGGCGTACCCGTCACCGAACACGATCAAGGGACTGCGGGCCACCTTCCGGGCCGCCATGACTCAGGCCATGACGGAAGACCTGGTCGCCAAGAATGTTGTGTCGCTGACACGCGTCAAGTCCAGCCGAAAGAAGAAGGGCGACGCCTGGGAGAGCGAGGAAGCACGGCAGTTCCTCGAAGCCATGCGAGCCGAAGGCGACGTGCTCTATGCAGCCTGGGTCCTCGTCCTGGTCCTCGGCCTACGCAAGGGCGAGCTTCTCGGACTGTCATGGGATGGCATCGACCTCGAAGCCGGCGAACTCCGCATCAGCTGGCAACTCCAACGCGTCAGCGGCGATCTCCTGCGGCGCGAGACCAAGACCGAAGAGTCCGACGCCCCGCTACCCCTTCCACCGATCTGCGTTGCTGCGCTCCGGCACCGTCGGGCTGTCCAAGCCGCTGAGATGAGGGCGGCCGAAACCTGGCAGAACCATGCCAACCTTGTGTTCACCACCCGATACGGCACGCCGATCGAACCGCGCAACTTCAACCGGGCCTGGGACGCTCGGGTCAACCGCGCCCAGGTCCGACGGATCACTGTCCATGACGCCCGACGTACATGCGGCTCGCTCCTGGTCGACCTGGACGTGCATCCTCGGGTCGCCATGCAGATCCTCCGACACGCGGACTTCTCGATCACGATGGAGATCTACAGCCGCGTCAGCGACAAGAAGACCCACGAGGCGCCCAGACGGATGGGCGAACTACTGGAAGGACAGGCCGAGGACGAGGACGCCGGCGAATGACCGCCACTGCTGTACTTCGCTGCTGTACAAGATCAGAAGAGGCCTTCTCGATCTTGCCGAGAGGCCCGCTGACCTGATGTGCGCCCGAAGGGACTCGAACCCCTAACCTTCTGATCCGTAGATTCCCAAGAGCACTTCGCTGCCGTCCGTTGCGGTTCGTCCGCGCTGCTCAGCCTTGGTCCATGAGCCGACTTCGTTCGGGGAAGTTCGGTCCGGTCCGACTCGGTGGCTCCCACTCTTGGCTCCCAGACCACGGGCACTCGGAGCTCAACCCGCTGATCCGTAGGAGCGTCCAAGCTCTGTCCGTCCCCGCTCGCCTCGTCGCTGGTCCAACCTTCGTTTCTCGCAGTAGCGGACGCGCGCCCTACTGGGTCAATCGGAGGTCGTCTTCCGGACCGTGGTGATCGGCTCTAGAACCGATGACGGCCATTGGCATCGTTGTGTCACTGTCAGCCCATGAGCGAACTGGCAAGCCGTCTGTCGAGCGGTTTTGGAACGGCGAGCGGCAACATCGTGAGCACAGCGATCACTGCCGCACTCACCGCGCATGCCGGGCCGGAGACGGCTGCAACGGTCGGGGCTGTGGTTGGTGCCGCAACCGAGGAAGGCGTCGACTTCATGGCGCAACTACTGCGGGACCGCCGTCGCCGTTCAGAACGTCTGGTGCAAGCCGCCACCGCTTATGCCGATACCCCCGCCGAGACTCTCATGCTGGCCGTCTACGACGACGGGAAGAAGCGTGAACTGTTCTTCCATGCTGTGCAAGCCGCGGCCCAGTCAGTAGAAAACCAGAAGATAGATACGCTCGCCCGGGCGTTTGCTAGTGGTGCACTTTCAAACGATCCAGCTGTGATAGACGAAGCAGCAATAGTGGTGGACTGCTTGTCCGAGCTTCAGGCTCCCCACCTACGTCTACTCGCCATCCTCAGCCAGACACCTGCCAACGCAGACCTAGAGGGCGAGGCACGCATCCAGCAAGCCCAGTCGTGGACCGCATCGGAGATGCTGCAACGAGATCCGGGCTTGCGAAACGTACTCGTAGCGCTGGTGGCGAAGCTCACCGGAGCCGGCATGGTCAAGGACAACGGTGTAGGCACGTGGAGCTACACCCCGCGGTGGCAACTGACTGAGTTCGGTCGAATCTGCTCTACATATCTTGTTGCGCGTGGTGGGGACTAACAGCCATCCCTCCTCCGCCGTCCCGGTGCTCCTATGGGCGCTAAGCCAGTCTGGCGGCCGGGACACGGGCTGATTCGTGATGAACGACAGAACCCGGCGTACAGGTCGACTCGTCCGTCGCGCCCCTGCCCGGCGCCGATCCCGGTGCTGCTGAGCTGCCTTGATAGCCGTCTGTCGCTGGTCGACGTTGGTCGTCATTGGGTGGCGTTTGACGGCCCCGTCACGGCCCAGACGGCCCAGTCACAGCACAGAGGTTGCCCCGGGTGGAACGCGACGCCAAGCGCCTTGCTCCTCGCCCCATGGACGCCAAAAGATCGCACCAGGCTCAGCCAGAGCAACGGCCCGATCATTCGCGTTACGGCATGGTCGAGCGCTCTGCCAGCGAACCCGGCCTACGCCGGCATCCCGGAGCTTCCGGGCAGCATGGGATGCGCGTTCCGCAGCGATCAGTACATCTGAGGGATCACACGCATCGGCCGGGACCGGCACGGTGAACAAGTAGACCTCCACTACTTGATCGTGACAGGCCATGCCGAGGACTTCGATGAACGCGCCGAGTACCGCCAGTTTGGAAGAAGGCTGCTCCCTGACCCGAGATGCCCGGAAGGCCTGCTCGCTGGACCGGCTGACCTGACCGCTCGTGCCCGTTCATGACGGTGGGCGGACATGATTACTGGCACGCCGATGGCACGTCCGATCTTGGGATGCCATCCCACACCGCTCGGCTGGCGAGATCTCCTCGGTCGGGCAGGCTTGTCCCTGCCCGAGGTTCTCCGGCCGGGCCAAGGCTCGCCGGAGGCGACCGCGAAGCGGCTCGGCCTTGGCGCGGCCGGGGGTTCTCGGGCAGCCGTCCCGGTGCACGAGCGAGGAGATCCCGCCCGGTACCGCCTTCGCCGATCTCCGAGGAGGGCCGGGGTTTGGGGCGGAGCCCCAAGGTCTTGGCCTCTCGGCGTCTGCGGCACTGGCTGCGATACTCACGGCGTGGTGACATGGCCAGACCTGGACGACGTCGCGCAGAACGTCATGATTATCGCTTCGGAAGAGGGCGTGATCTGGGAAGCGTGCGCGTCATGGGTACCCGAGCCCGGACACAGGGGCACTGCGGAGATCGAGCGGACACGTAGCTCGGTAGCGCAGCTCGTACAGCTTGGTCTCGTCCGGATGTACCGCCTCAGCGCCGGGAACCCGGATCTGACGGATGTAGAGGTGGTATCCGTCATGAACGACCAGCGGCGGTGGGTCTACGACCAAGGTGGCTCGCACGATGTGGCGCTCTACCTGACAGACCTTGGGGAGACCGTCTACCGCGGGGCCGCTGCGGAGAAGCCGACTTCATAGCCGGGCCATCCCAGAGCAGGAGCGCCCGCCGAATACACGTGAGGATCACTCGTCACGGAACTGGTGCGGCCGGCCGGCGCGTGCGCGGCGGGCCGGAGGTCCAGAGCGCGACGTGCCGCGCCGGCACGGTCGCGCCGCGCTTGCGCGGTGCGCTTGACGGATCAAGGAGCGCGACCCGGAAGCGACCGGACGGCGTACCGCACTGGTGGTCAGCGAGCTGAAGACGCGCCGCTCCCGGCGCACGCTCTACCTCACGCCCCAGCTCGTAGAGCTGCTGCGCCGGCACCGCGCCCGGCAGGCCGAGGAACGGCTCGCGGCCGGTGAGGCGTGGCAGGACCACGGGCTGATCTTCCCGAGCGAGGTAGGCACACCACTGGATCCGGACAACTTCTCTCACCGGCTGTCCGCGGTGTGCCGGCGCGCCGGGCTCGGACACTGGCACCCGCACGAGCTGCGTCACTCCGGGGCGTCGCTGATGCTCGCCCAGGGCACCCCGTTGCACGTCGTCTCGAAGGTGCTGGGGCATACCTCAATCGCGATCACCAAGGACGTGTACGGGCATCTGATGGAGGGCGACCGGCGCTCGGCGGCGGAGGCCATGAGCCGCGTCCTGTTCGGCGGATGAGAGGCCCGGTGGCTCCCAGCGTGGCTCCCAAACCCGGCCCCGCCCCGATTTCGGCGCTAATGGAAAAGCCCCCGACCTTGCCGTTGTGGCTGGTCGGGGGCTTTCCCCTGACTGGTGCGCCCGAAGGGACTCGAACCCCTAACCTTCTGATCCGTAGTCAGATGCTCTATCCGTTGAGCTACGGGCGCTTGCTGCTCGGCAAGCATACACACACTCGCCGAAGCGGAGGCTCCGGGATTCGAACCCGGGATGGGCTTTTAGGCCCAAACCGCATTAGCAGTGCGGCGCCATAGACCAGACTAGGCGAAGCCTCCACGATGACCACGAGGGCCACCGCCGAACGAGAATACAGGGAAAGTACCGAGACCAGCAAAGCGGGTATCCAGCTGGCGCGTCGGGCGTGATCAACGACCAACCAGCGGGACACCGACGCAGCCGATGTGGCCTTCGCCATAGTTTGTCCGGGGCCTCGCTGGACGCCTCCAGCACGCGCGCGGGAGAAGGCCCGGGCATCGCCGAAACCCGATGGCATTTCATAGTCACAGGCGGATGTACAGCACTAATCTCTGGCCATGGAGGACGACAAAACGCCGGCGAGTCCCCGTAAGCGCGCCGCCAAGGCGAAGCCGACCGACACGTCGAACCCGTCCGCGGCGAGCGACTCGACGACCACCGGAGCCAGCAGGGCACCCCGGCCACACAAGATCCCACCGGCCACCTTCGTCCCGCCGACCGCCCCGAGCGATCAACCCGATCCGGGCCAGCCGACCGCCGACCCCCCATTCCCCAGGCAGTCCCCCAGCAAGATCGCCAAAAGGGCACCGAAGAAGACGGCATCCAGCCAGGACCAGCCAGCGGCAGAAGGCGAGCTCCCCGCCGCCCCGGCTCAGCGAGCCGCCAAGACACCGGCCAAGAAGGCCTCGAAGAAGGCTGCCGCGCCGAGGGCCGCCGCCGCGAAGAAGACCACCGCGGCCCCGCCCGCGAAGGCAGCACCGCCACAAAAGATCGCTGAGCCGCCGGCAATCGTCGAACCCGCGGCCACAACGCCGGCACCGGCCACGCCTGCGCCGCCCGCCCCGCAGCCAGAAGCCTCCTCGCTGTGGTCGACGATCAAGACGAACCCCGGGTACGCGACCGAACTGCTCGCGCTCGCCGCCGTCTCGCACCTGGGCCCGCTGGCCCAAGCCGACCTGGCGTGGCTTCGCGACACGTACCCGACCGCGACCACCCAGGGCCTGGTGCGGATCGCGACGTCCCGCTCGGTGCGGCAGGCCCGTACGCAGGGCGCGGTGGCCGGGTTGCTGGGTCCGGTAGCCGTTCTCGCCGAAACGGGGGCGCTGCTCTGGACGCAGGCGCGGCTCGTCCTCGACCTCGCGGCGGTGTACGGGCGGGACCCGGCCGATCCGGAACGCGCTGCCGAACTGCTCACGCTCCAGGGCGTACACCCGGATCTGACCTCGGCCCGCGAGGCGCTGGCAGCGGCCCGCAAGGTCGCCGTCAACGGGGCCGGCGCCAGTGACCGGCAGATCATCTTCGCCCTGGTACGACTGGCCGGGCGCGCGTTGGGGCGGATGGCCCTCGCGCGCCGGGCGGCCCGGCTCGTGCCCGGCGCCGGCGCTGTGCTCACCGGGCTACTGGACGGCCGCGCCACCGAGCAACTGGCGGTGCGCGCCACCAAGTTCTACCGGACCTAGTGCAGGAACGGCAGCCGGTTGGCGAAGAGCGCGTACCCGACGAAGGACACGATGTCGAGGATCGTGTGCGCCACGATGAGCGGCGCCACCCGCCGCGTCCGCAGGAAGAACAGCGCGAACACGACGCCCATCACGGCGTTGCCGACGAAGGCCCCGAACCCCTGGTACAGGTGGTAGGAGCCGCGCAGCAGCGCGCTCGTGGCGACGACGGTGACGGTCGACCAGCCGAGTTGGCGCAGCCGGGTGAGCAGGTACCCGACGACGACGACCTCTTCGAGCACGGCGTTCTGGATCGCCGACAACACGAGTACGGGGATCGCCCACCACGCGTGCGGCAGTGCGGCGGGGACCACCGTCGCGTTGACTCCGATCGCCCGCGCGAGCAGGTAGAGCCCGAGTCCCGGAATCCCGATGACGGCCGCGAGCGCGGCACCCGAGCCCAGGTCGAATAACGGCTTCCGCCGGTCGATGCCGAGCCTCGCCCACACGCTGCCGGCGGCCGCGTCACGGCTGAGCAGATGCACGGCCAGCAGCGCGGGTATGAGCGCGAAGAAGATCCCGAGCAGTTGGTATGTGAGGTCGAGCCACGGCCGGCCGGGCGCCTGCGACGGGTTGAGGGTCGCGTGCTGCTGACTGAGCGGCTTACTCGCGGTCAGTTTGGCGATCAACGATACGGCTGCGTACACCGCCGAGGCGCCCAGCGAGACGCCGAGCACCAGCAGTACCTCGGCGCGCAGGACCCGCCGTTGATCGCGTTCCACGCGCCCACCTTAGTCACCGAATCTTGGGGGGGTTGGCATCGCGTTCAATGTCAAACCCCCCAAAGATCCAAGAGGGCCTAGCGGTAGTCCTCGACCCGAGCGTCCTTCTTGTCGCCGTAGTACGCGCCGGCGAAGAAGCGCTTCACGTCCGGATCGGCGGCGCCCCTCCTTCAGCCCGCTCAGGAGGTTAGCGATCCTCACCGAACTTCGGCAGGTTGCTCAGCACCCACGTCGGGCGCCGGTGGCGCCCAGGCCCGCGCACCCCTTTTTCGGGCTCCGCGACGGGCGCCTCGGCCGTCTCCGCGACGGGCGCCTCGGCCGTCTCCGCGACGGGCGCCTCGGCCGTCTCCGCGACCCGCGCTGCCTCGGCCGTCCGCGCTACCCGGGCAACCTCCGCCGCCCAGTCCGCCTCAGCCACTCGCGCCGCCTCAGCCGCGTCCGCCATCCGGGCCGCCTCGGCCACGTTGGATACGTGCGGACGCTGCATAGGCAACTTGCCTGCGGCCCCCCATGGCCGCGACTCCTTGGAGGCCGAGAAGAAGTCACCGCCCTTGCGCCGAACATCGTCGGTGCCCCAGGCGCGCTCCCGCGGCACCTTCTCCAGGCGGGGGATGTGCTTGGCGCAGTGGATGTACGCCTCCTCGACCTCCACCACGACCCAGCGCTCCGGGTGGCGGCCGGGGACGTCATCGAAGTCCAGGTCCGCGTGCTCCGCCCGCATCACGTCGTCCTCGACGATCGCCGCGCGACCGTTGACGTGCAGGCCGATGACGCTGCGTACGAAGTCGACGAACAGCAATCCGACGTGGGGGTTCTCGGTGATGTTGCCGAGGCTCGCCATCACTCCGTTACCGCGGTACTCGGGCCAGGCCAGTCGCTCGTCGTCGAGTACGCGCACGAAGCCGGGCGGGCCAGCACGGAAAGTGTTGTCGCATTCACCGTTCGCATCGGAGGTCGCGACGAACATCATCTCCTGTTCGGCCACGAACTCGCGCATCTGCTCGTTCAGGCGGTCGAGCACCTGCTGGGAGTAGAAGCGTTGGGCCCGGTCAGCGGTGCCATATCGCTCCTGGAGCTCATGTTCGCTGGCAGAGCCGGGCCAAGTGTTCGTGTGGTCCACGACGCTCCTCTGGTCGGAGTACATGTCTTCTCCGGCCGCACGTCCTGCATGACCACGTGCACACCATCGCATACGAAAATGGAAATTGCATGATCCACATGCGTCTGTCGCACACGTAGTGCGACGCATTTGTAACGATCGTGCGCAGTCTTGGTTACGGCACGCACACGGACGCATGACCACACCTCGCGGATCGCGTACGCGCCACGTCCAGACCGAGAGACGGAGCCCGACGCACCGAATCAGCTCCACCAGACCCGACCAACGCGCCACCCCCGCGCCGGGAGGGCCAATAGATCAAAGGACGTCGATGTACAGTATGTCGCGGCTGCTGAAGGAGAGCTGGGCGCTGGTCGAGGAGCAGCAGGACAAGGTCGCCGGCTACTTCTACGCGCGGATGTTCCTGTCCAATCCTCAGCTTCGCGACCTGTTCCCGGTGCAGATGGACGTACAGCGGTCGCGCCTGCTCGGCGCGATCGTCAACGCCGTGCAGACCGTCGACGACCCCGAGCAGTTCAACGAGTACCTACGCTCGCTCGGCCGCGACCACCGCAAGTTCCACACCGAGCCCGAGCACTACGAGACCGTCGGGCTCGCGCTGCTCGAGGCGCTGCGCACGTACGGCGGCGAGCGGTGGTCACCCGAGTACGACCAGGTCTGGCGCGACGCGTACGACCGGATCTCCCGGGCGATGATCCAGGGCGCCGCCGAGGACGCCGACAACCCGCCGTTCTGGTACGCGGAAGTGGTCAAGCACGAACGGCGCAGCCGCGACATCGCCGTCCTCACGTGCCAACCGCTGCAGCCCATCGAGTACGAGCCGGGCCAGTACCTCAGCGTCGAAACGCGGTACCAGCCCAGGCTGTGGCGCATGTACTCGTCCGCCAACGCGCAGCGCCCCGACAACACGATCGACTTCCACGTCCGCGCGATCGGCGCCGGCTGGGTCTCCAGCGCCCTCGTCCGCAAGGTCCAGACCGGTGATCTGCTCCGGCTGGCCGCGCCGATGGGCTCCATGACGCTGGATCGCCAGTCCACCCGTGACATCGTCTTCGTCGCCGGGGGCACCGGCCTGGCCCCGATCAAGGCCCTGCTGGAGGAGTTGACCAAGTTCAACCGCAACCGGTGGGTGCACCTCTTCTTCGGTGCGAAGGACCGTGACGACCTGTACGACCTGCCGGCGCTGCAGGAGCTCGCCTCCCGCTACCCCTGGCTCCAGATCATCCCGGCGTGCAGCGACGACCCGGGCTTCGACGGAGAGCAGGGCGACGTCTCCGACGTCATCACCCGCCACGGCCCGTGGGACAACCACGACTTCTTCGTCTCGGGCTCGCCCACGATGGTCAAGGCGACGATGCGTACGCTCGCGGGCCTGCACGTCCCATCCGTACGCATCAAGTACGACGCGTTCGGCGACCTGTAGCGCTCAGTACCGCCACGGCTGGCCGGTCTCCTGGTACTTCTCCACCGGTACGAGCGGGGCTCCGGCCGGCATCCGGTCGACGTAGAGCCGCCCGTCCAGGTGATCGATCTCGTGCAGTACCAGCCGGGCGAGGCCGCGCTCGTACCGGTTGATCATCGGCTTGCCGTTGGGCAGGGCACTCTCCACCTCGACCCAGAGCGGCCGCTCGACCATGCCCCGGACATCGAAGAACGACAGGCAGCCTTCGTACTGTTCGTCAAAGTCCAGCGAATCCTCGATCACCCGTGGGTTGAGCAGGATGATCGGCTGTGCCTCGGGGTCGGACGGGCGCACCACGGCGGCGGCCCAGCCGAGGTTGAGCTGCGGCGCGGCCAGCCCCATTCCCTTACTGAACGAGTGCAGCACGCCGACCCGGTCGAGCACGGCGAACAGCCGGGCCACCACGCCGCGCGCGACTGGCTCCTGGCGGGGCAGGTCGAACGGCCGGGCGGGAGTCCGCAGTATCTCGGCGCCCCGCTGCACGATGCCGACCACCCGCATGCGGTCGCTGGCCCGCGGACCCCGGCGCGGTGGGCCAGCGATGGCCGGGCCCTCGGCCTCGGACCGGACCGGCACCCGGTACCGCCACTCCAGCCGGTACCGGGCATGCAGCAGCGGGGCGTCGGTGCTCCAGGAGAAGTACACCCGCTCCCCGACGACCTCCTGCTCGATCGGCGTACGTAGCGGCACGGCCTCAGCCGACAACGACGTCTCGACGCCCCAGACGACGGGCCGGAGCGCGATCGGGAACGACAGCCGTACGTCCAGCTGGCGGGTTGGCAGCCGGACCGCGCGCTGGAACCACTGGCCCCACTTGTCGACACCGACCCGGTAGGCGTACTCGATCTGCGCCCGCTGCCCGGGGTAGAGCGGGAACCGGCCGTCGGCGTTCTCGAACAGCAGCCAGACTTCCTTGATCGCGTCCCGGTCGGTCTTCGGCCGCCACTCCATCTCCTCGCCATCGGCCGACGCCCGCAGCCGAAGCTCGTCCCAGTTGAGCGGGTGGTCGCGGTAGTGGCGGTTGGAGACGTCGGGCTGCTGCGGGAACCGGTCGACGGCGATGCGGATCAGGTAGCGGGTGACCGGCTCCCTACCGGCGTTGTAGAGCGCCCTGCGCACGCGGCACAGGTACTCGCCGCCGAGATAGGCCAGCTCGGCGGTCTCCCGCTCGACGATCAGGCCGACGCCGGGCGGCAGCCACTGCTCGTGTACGCGCGGGTCCTGACGCATCGCCCTGGCCCGCGGCCGGGCGCCGGCACGTACCTGGTCGTACTCGCAGAACCGCTGCCAGATCGCGCCGTCGGCGTGCAGGACGGCCTCGGCCCGGCGGGCGAAGTCCTCGGTCGGGCGGTGCCGGCGCGCCTCCACGTGGCTGACGTAGGACGGGTCGAAGCCCATGGCTATCGCGAGGTGCTTCTTGGACATCCCCCGCTCGATCCGCCAGCGTCCCAGCTCAGCCGCGAACGCGTCGGAGGCCCGCTGTGCGGGCGAGTCGCCGGCGCTCATCCGCTTCCAGCCCCCGCGGTATCGAGTACGTACGTGGCACCAGTCTCACCGCCAGCGGAGGTCACCCCGGTGAGGCGACGCAATACCGACAGAGCGCTTGACCCATCACCATCCATCGATGTATTCTGAACGGTCTGCCCGCTTGACCCTGTCCCCTCCGCCACATTACGGTTAGGCTTGCCTAACTTGCGCTATCGTGGCGCTTGACTTAGGCAACGGGGGGTAAAGGAGCACAGTGGCAGGCAACTGCGGGATCACCCGCCACCTGGTCGGTGGCGCCCGGTGACGGCTGCCTGCAGGACCGCGACTCTCGCGCCGCTGACGTCGGTCCTTGACGCCCTGACCGCGATGGACGGGCACTACCCGGTACACGGCCTGGTCCCCGGCCTCTACGTGGCCGACCGGGCCGGCTGGACACCAGCGACCGAGATCATCCACGGCGACGCGTTCGACGACATGCTCGAAGCCGCCGGCCGGCGCTGGAACACCTCCCCGCACGTCGCCGCCGCCCTGGCGTGGAAGTGCTACTCGTACTGGACCTCGCTGCCCGCCCTGCTCGGCTACGCGACGGCCCGCCGGGTGCCGTTGCTGGAGCCCGACAAGGTCCTGGTCCGGTACGACGACCGCAAACCCTTTCTGCGCGCCGGCCTGACCGACCCGAAGATCGCCATCCTGCCCGGCGACCCGCTCGCAGCAGCCGACCTGCCCGGCGTACAGGTGGTCGCCGACGAGACGGCGCTACTCCAAACGCTGCGCTCCTCCCTGGTCGACGCCCACCTCGGGCCGGTCGTGGACCGGATGCACACCCGGTTGCACCTCGGCGCCCGCACCCTCTGGGGTTCACTCGCCTCCGGCGTGGCCCACGGCATCTCCCGCGCTGCGGACGTGCTGCCCGGGTCGGCCCTGGACGCGGCCAACACGCTCCTGGACACCCTCGGCCTGACCGATCTGGTGGATCTGACGCCGGCCGAGTCGGGCCGTCTCGAGGTGCGCCGGCGCACGTGCTGTCTCGCCTTCGCCCTGCCGGAGCCCCAGATCTGCCGCGGCTGCGTGATCAACAAATCTTGACGGGTACCCTCACGGCGCGGTGTTTATCCGCGCTGCCCGGCCGGGTAGCCACATCCTCGACCAGGGATTCGCGAGCGTCGGTCCCACCAGTAAGTTGACCTTAGCGCCCGTCCGCGGGGGGTGAACGTGCTCAACTCCGGCAAGACCAGGCAGGTCCGGAAGGTGCAACTAGGTGATCACCTCTGCCTGCCGTTCTCCAGCGACGACGAGCAACGTGAGGTGCTGACCACCTACATCGTCGACGGCCTGGCCCGGGGTGAGCGCGTCATCTACTACGCCGACCAGACCGGCCCGGACGTGATCGGCTCCTGGCTAGCCGACAGCGGGATCGAGGTCAACCGGGTGGTCGACGAGGGCCACCTGGAGATCCGCTCGGTCGACGACGGTTACCTCTTCGGCGGCCGGTTCGAACCTGACGTCGTGATCACGACGCTGTGGGTGGAGGTACGGCAGGCGCGCGACGCCGGGTACCCGGGGCTGCGCATCAGCGGCGAGATGACCTCGGAACTGCGGCCGGTCGCGGACGAGCGATCCCTTCTGGAGTTCGAGCACCGGCTGTCGCGGGTCTTCCACTCCCGCGAACTGGCCGCGATCTGCCAGTACGACCAGCGGCTGTTCAACGAGGCCGCGGTCACCGGCATGATCTCCTGCCACCCGCAGGTGGTGCAGATCGACCCGCTGCACGATGACCGCCGGCTGCGCATCGTCCCGACCTACGCGCCGCGTGGCTTACGGATCGTCGGTACGGTCGACGTGATGACCGTCGGTGCCCTGACCACCACGCTGCGCCTCGCAACGCGCTGGCCGGACCAAAACATTCACCTGAATCTGAGTGAACTCGAATTTATCGACGTCGCCGGGGTACGAGCGATCGTGCGGATCGCCGCGGGTCTCGAACCGGGGCGGTCCCTCATCGTCGAGCAACTCGCCCTGGGACTACGCAAAGTGTTCGAAGTCATCGGCTGGGACCGCACGCCCGGACTGCGCTTCGCCGAGGGGCCTGAGGAGGTGGGTTCGTGACCGGCCCCTTCCTGGTTCACCAGGCGCTCATCTACCGCGACGCCCAGCAGTTCCTGGCCGCGGTGCTCCCCTTCATCACCGAAGGCCTGGGCCGCGGCGAGCCCGTGCTCGCCGTCGCCACCGAAGCCAACTGCGGACTGCTGCGCGACGAGTTGGGCAAGTACGCCGCGGACGTGCAGTTTGTCGAGCCGACGCGGTGGTACGACTCCCCCGGCCGCGCGCTGGCCACCTGCCACCGGTACGTGCACGAGCGACGCAACGGCCACAACCAGGTACGCGTCGTCGGTGAGCCGACCTGGGCCGGGCTGGACCCGCTCGAGACAGCCGGGTGGAAACGGTTCGAGGCGAGCCTCAACATCGCCCTGGCCGCCGCCCCGGCCTGGCTGCTCTGCTCGTACGACGAGCGCGTGGTGGCGCCAGGGGTGATCGCCGACGCGCGGCGCACCCACCCGGAGCTCAGCGGCGGCGGGAAGTCCGCCGAGTACAGCAACCCGGCGGGGTTCTGCTCAGAACTCCAGACGCCGCTGGAGCCCGCGCCCGAGGGGTCGTACGCGGCGCTGAACTTCGACGGCGACCCGGCACCGGTCCGCCGGTTCGTCGTCGCGGAGGCGGCGCGGCTCGGACTGCCGATCGGGTGCCTCGACGACCTGATCCTCGCGGTCAACGAGGTGGCGACGAACGCGATCCGGCACGGCGCCGGCAGCGGCCGGGTACAGGTGTGGCGCGACGAGCGGTACCTGATCTGCGAGGTGTTCGACGCCGGCCAGGCCACTGAGGGGCTGTTCAACATGGTGCCGCCCCGGCCCGACAGCGAGGGCGGCCACGGAATGTGGATCACCCGTCAGCTGTGCGACCTGGTCGAGATCCGCTCGCTCCCCAACGGGACGACGATCCGCCTGTACACCCGCTACTCCTGATCGTCAGGCGCTGGGCACGTGCCAGATCCACACGTCCTCGACGCGCCGGCCGGGCCCGAGAATCTGCTCGGCGTTCGCCCGCACGGTGTCCGCGTTCGGCGCGTCGTCGGTCAGCAGCAGTAGATCCGTGCGCCAGCTGCGCAACTGGCCGAGGCAGTACTCCCGCTCCTGGTCGTTCACCTGGGCCGGGTCGCGGCGGGCGGAGAGCACCTGGCGTACGTAGTACGAGCCCGGCCCGAAGACGGCCCGTTTGTCGGGGCGAGCCGGGTCGGGGCCCAGGAAGTACCCGCTGAGGACCTTGAACCGCAGGCCCTGCTCGGCCTGCCACTGCAGGCTGTTCACGTCGCTGTGCCAGCCGAACGGCAGCACGCCGACGGTGCCGCCGTCCGGAACATGATCACGCCAGGCCCCGGAGGTGAAGAACCGGGGCGCCGGCTGGCGCGGCGAGACCGTGAGCGGGGTCGGCGCGATCGGCAGGAGCGCCACGACGAGCGCGCCGACGCCCAGGACCCGGACGGGGTTCCAGAACCGGCGGGCCCTGGTGAGAAGGTCGCCGCCGGCGACGTCGTCCCGCGGACCACCGTTGATCACCATCGAGTCGACGAAGAGCGCCAGCAGCACGCCCACGACCGGAATGACGACCAGCGAAAGCCGGGTCGGCACGACGCTGTCGAACAGCGGTAGATCGACCAACATCTGCCACGGCCCCGCGGTCTCGGTCTTCTCGCCGCCGACCACCACGTACTGGCCGAGGGACAGCAGCGCGAACACCGTCCCCGTCACGGCGAGGGCCCGCACGGCGGCACTGCGCCACAGCGCCGCGACGATGATGGCCAGCAGGGCGACGAGGCCCCACCCGTAGAACGTGTTCTGCTCGGACACGCCCTGAGCCAACTGCTCCGCGCCGGCCTTGCTGCCCGCGAGCGACTGTTGCGCGTACGCGACGTACGAGGCCAGGTCGGTGTTGTACTCGAGCACCCACTCCGGCAGGCCGTGGTAGCTCTGCGGGCCGAAGAACTGCCGGTAGAGCGGGTAGGCCACGACCACCGACACGGCGACCGTGGTCACCGCCAGGCTCAGCAGGGCGTTGGGCAGCAAGGGGTTGATCACGTTCCAGCGCTGAGCCCAGTAGGCGAGGACGAAAACCCCGAGGGCGAGCGCCGCGAGGAGCAGGACCTCCTCGTTGATGAAGATCTGGTACGTGACGAGCCCGGCCAACAGCAGCCCGGTACGGACGGGGCGGCCCGGCTTCCGCAGGCCCAGCACGACGAGCACGATGAACGGCAACACGAACTGGGCGACGACGTTCGGGTGGCCGGTGCCCTGACCGAGCATCCCGGGCGCGAAGGCGCAGAACGCCCCGCCCACGAACGCGGCGATCCGCGATGCGACGACGCGCCGCGACAGCACGTGGTACCACGCCAGGGCCGTACCGAAGAACGCCCCCGTCAACATGACCCGGAACGCCACCGGCGCGCCGAACAGGGCGGTCACCGGCGCCAACGGCAGCGTGAGGCCCCAGGTCGACGTGTTGGCCATCAGGTTGACCCCGAACGGGGCGTTGATCAGTCCGGTGAAGAAAGGGTCGGACAGGTGCCTGATGGTGTGGACGGCGTTGGTCAGCATCCACTCGAACTGGACCTGGTCCTGCCGGTTCTCCTCCAGCATCACGCTGGTCGGGTGTAGCCAGAGCCGGATGGTGACGCCGAACGCCACCAGTGCGTACCCGATAGCCGCCAGCCAGTCACCGCGACGCGTGTCACGCGCGGACTCTGACGGCGCGCGGACTCGGACGTCGGTAGCCCGGGGAGAGTCGCGCAGCAGGCTGACATGGTCGGTCGTCATGGGACGCCAAGTCTGTCACGGAACGCCGAGCCCATGGAACCACGCCACAAGCGCTCCGGCCGCATTACAGCGTCCGAGGTAGAGAGGGTTAGGCCGGCCACCGCAGGGAAGCGCACCGCAATGGGCGGCAAGCAGATGGAAGGCGACAACCAGCGCCGCCGAGCGCTTGCCCGGCGAGCGCGTGAGGAAGGATGGACACCGAGCGAGGCAGGGGTTACGTTGGGCGCTTCCAAGCAGCCGGAGCATGCCGACCGCTCGGAGCGGACGGGGCCGCCCCCCGCCGGTCCGCACAAGCCGGTGCCACACAGCCCGACGCCACCTACACCACCGCAGCCGGGTCCGGCGTTTCCGCGATGGGACCCGGAGGAGTTGGGCATCGAGCCGAACAGCCCCGGCTGGATCCAGTACCGCGAACTGGTCAACGAGGTGGGCCGGCGCACGGACCTCGACTTCGACCACGCCCGCCTGGCCGCCGAGGCGACCACCACCGTGCTGGCCCGGGCGCTGAAGGAGAAGGACCGCCGGGACTTCCTGGACGGGGTACCCGACGAGCTGCACGACGACTACGCGATCAACGTGCCGTACGCCCCGCTGGATCTGAACGGCTTCCTCATCCAGGTCGGCACGATCGTGCACCGCGAGCGCGACCAGGCGCGGTACCAGGCGCAGGCGGTCCTGAGCACGATGTGCGAGCAGGACCGCGCCCTGATCGAGTCGCTCGACCTGCCGGACTATCTCGATGAGCTGCTGACCCCGCCGCCGGTCGGAGGCGGGGTGGTCGGCATTCCGCCTGGCGGCGTCCCGCCGCTCACTGACGAAGAGCTCCGGCAGGCGCTGACCCGCCTGCCGCAGTGGTCGGGGGACCGCCGGGCGCTCATGCGCACGATCGTGCTGCCGCGGGACAACCTCGACCGGGTCCTGATCCGGCTGATCCAACTGCGCCAGGAAGTGGGGCGCGCACCGCACATCGGCCGGCTGAGCCCGGACGCCGCCAGGCTGGTCGTACGCACCACCAGCGTCGACGCCGTGACCCGGCTGGATATCGAACTCGCGCATGCCGTCGACGACGCCATCCTGGAGGCCGGGGCCGGCATGTCCGCCGAGTGACGAGCGGACACTGCGTCACACGGGCGCAGGACGCCGGCTCGGCCGGTTTAAAGCCGCCCGCGAAGGTCAGTGATAGCAGGCCACGCCTCACCCCATTCGGCCTACGGAACGGAAAGGAGGAGCGTCGAGGCGTGCCCGGACAGCGGGAACGGAGATTGTTCACCAGTCCCGACCCGCACCCCGAACCAGTGGCATTTTGCGTCATAGCGCTCGTACGTCATTGCGCGCACACGATCCCAGCAGGAATTGAAACCTTATCAACGGGCGAAATTCGGAAGGGAAAACCATGACGTCAGCCACGAAGCAAGAAGAAGCGCGTGACATCCGCGAGCCACAGAAGCAGGGTGACGGCCAGCGGGTTATCCAGCCCCTTCTGTTGGCCGCGCTGATGGCCCGCCGCGAGGAGCATGGTGCGGACATCCACCCGCTGATGCTGGCCATGATGGCCCGCCGCCGCGAGGAACGCAGCGAAGAGATCAACCCTGTCGTGCTCGCGATGTTGGCCCGGAACCGTGAAGAACGGAGCGAGGTGGTCAACCCGTTGGTGCTCGCCATGCTCGGCCGCACCCAGGAGGAGCCCGGCGACGACATCCACCCGCTGGTATGGGCAGCACTGGCCCGCCACCGCGAGGAGATCAACCCTGTCGTGCTCGCAATCCTGGCCCGAGGCCACGAGCGCAGTGAGGTGGTAAACCCACTGGTGCTCACCATGCTGGCCGGCCGCCAGGAAGAGCGCGGAGACGGAATTAACCCGGTTGTCCTCGCCATGCTGGCCGGCCGCCAGGAAGAACGCTCCACGGACATCAGCCCGCTCCTCTTCGCCATGATGGCCCAACGCCACTAACGCCGGGCGGAGAACGTGTTCCGCGCCGACTCGAACGCCGCTGGCATTCCCGACCGGGAGAACAGTTCTCGACTTGCCAGTGGCCCCACCGGTTGTCGGGTTACCCGACAACCGGTGGGGTCCTAGAAACAGACCTGGAGGTCATTATGGCGGGCAAGACCGATACGGACCCGGTAGAGCCGCTGCTCGAAGAACTCATCAAAGAAATAATGACCAGCACGGGATCAGGCCTCAAAAGCGCATCGCCGCACGAGGATGCCATCACGGCGGCTCTGACCGAAGCCGCCACGGTGTCGCTGTCCCGTACGCTGGCGCAGGCGTCCGGTTTTGACCGAGTATTACTCGTCGGAGCTTTGGCCCCGGCGCTCGCAGACGCTCTCGCCCCCGCGCTCGCAAAGGCGCTCGTACCCGAAATCATCACCGCACTCAGCCAGATCACCACGGTGGAGCAGGCCCCCAAGCAGCCGGTAACTACCGGAAACCGCTGAGGACGCACTTAAGATTCGCCAACCATAGGGCTGCGGCCTCCTTGCGTAGAAGGACACCCGCCTGTTGGCCGTTCGTGTTAATTAACTGTTTGAAATGGTCCAGGTCCAGGACTGCCAGCGTTAGCGGCGCGCCGTCACGGGCGGCGCGCCGCAGCGCTGTGTATACACCTGGTGTACCACGCCTGCCAAGCCAGCAGCGCCGGCGCAATCAACGCGTGGCGCCGATACTGACGTAGGCGAGAAGGTCCAAGATCCGCGCAGCAGAAGCAGCAGTGGCGCCAGGCTAAGGCCGCGCACAAGAAGGGCTGAGACCCAAGGCACACGCGATTGGACTCCTGTCGACGGGTCCCCCGGAAACAACCGCGCCAGATGTCTTTCCAGACCGCCACTCCAGGCCGCTCAACACACCTGTCCGGCCGCCGCCTCGTTCGCACCTCCACCTCGACAGGAGACGAATGAGAGCGCAGACAGGAGGCGTGCCCGCAAACCACAGGAATTCGCGTACCGAATTGCACCGGCACCTCCGGCAATCCATTCGGACGCGGCGCTGAACGACGACGCCGTGCGCGACGCCATTGACGTCCGCGAACGGCGGGCTACCGGCCGCGGGTACGCGGATCGCGGCCATTGGACACCGGCGCACCTCCCCCCCGGATCGCCATGATCGGACACCGTCCGAGGCGCGGCGGGTCTGCCGATACCCGCGACACCCCGGCTGACCTCGGGTTTCCGTCAAATCGGCTATTTAGGGCGTACCCTGACGAACACTACCGGCTCGGACAGCGCCGGACAGCGCCGGACAGCGCCGGACGCGTGCGGAAAGAATGGCGGTGACGGAAGCGGTGTCGTCAGACCTGGAACCACACCCCGAGGCAGTGAACACAGTCAGTGACCTCGGGCAACAATTACGTCGACTGCGCGTGTGGATGGGCAGGCCGTCGTTGCGCGCGCTTGAAGAAGAAGCCAGAAAGATCCGCAAGAACGAGACCGCATTTCTCGCGCTCCCCCGCAGCACAGCCGCGGATGCTGAACGCGGTCGCCATTTGCCGCGACTCGAATCGGTCGAGGCCTTCGTCCGAGCGTGCGGCGTCTCCGACCTCGCCGAAGTAGAACGATGGAAAATGGCATGGCGTCGGGCCGCCACGCAGAGCACAACCGGCAGCAGCACGGGTTTCGCCCCCACATCTTCCGCTGGACGACGCCATTCCGCCGTTAGTGATTCCGACCCGAGCCGAGCTATTCCGACGAACTCATCAGCAGGATTTTCGATCGCGGACCGGTTGGCTGCCATGCCGGTGCGCGCAGCAGCGGATCAACTGGCCGCAATGCCCGTACTCGAGGCGGCCATGGTTCTCGCATCCATGGACAGCACCGCCGCCGCTCGCCGCTTGAAGGCCATGCCCCCGGAAAAAGCAGCAGCAATGCTGTCCGAAATGGATGAGTCGCTGGTATTGCAGCGCCTTCGGCCGCTGGAGGCATCAGCCGTCGCCACCCTGTTCGGTCATATGTCCCCACTACGCGTAGCCGAACTCATGGCGGAGGCAAACGATCTGGCGTCGGATTGGGCGAGTACCGTTCTGTCGGTGATGCCGGCCGAACAGGCGGCTACAGTTCTGGCAGAACTGCCGGCACAGCAGGCCGCCGCATTCTCGATCGCCATACCGGCCGAGCAAGCTACCGCCGCCATCATGGAACTGCCGGCTGAACAGGCCGTGGCCATGTTGACGGCGATGCCGACCGAGCAAGCGGCTGCGGCCCTGACAGAGTTGCCGGCGCAGCGGGCAATAGCCCTTCTTGGAGTAATGCAAAACCGGCAGGCAGCTATGGTCCTGGCAAAACTTCCGGCACAGCAGACGGCTATTCTCGTAGCGGCGTTGCCAACCGCGCAGGCGGTCGCCACCCTACCGGACCTGCCCGCCGAGCAGGCCATGGCCGTCTTGGCAAAACTGCCGGCGCCACGGGCGATGGCCGTACTGAAAGAACTGCCGACCGAGCAGGCGGCGACGCTCTTGGCGGAATTGCCGACCCAGCGCGCGATGGCCGTCCTAGCCGTAATGTCGACCGAGCAGGCAGCCGCCGTTCTGGGCCAGATGCCGCATGAAGCAAGAGAATTGATTCGAGACGAGTTGCGGGCCCACAAGCACCGGTAACCTCGACGAGGTCGCTGGCCCAGGGATAACGAACCGGGGACTAGTTCCCGCCGACAAGCGTGTTGTAGCGGCCCGTCTGATTGAGCTGGGCAATAACGAACGAGCCCGGGTTTCGCAGGGAAAAGGCGACGCCGACAGCACGGACGGCATTGTTGCCCGCAACGAGTGCGCCTATGCCGGTGGAGTCGATGAACGTCAGGTACATCAGATCCACGACGATCCGGGCCGGACGCCGGCCACATCGCCTCCCACTCGCACCGGCCTGTGAGGTTGACGACAACCGTACGGCGATGCTGCGCATAGTGCGAGCGTTCTTCATGTAGGTAGTGGCACCTCTACTAGGGGTGATAATGCTGGGCCGGTTTTGCTGCCGAGGACCGTATTTCGCCGTTGATGGCGCTTCGTCCGCTGTCCGGCTACCCATTTGGGGCAGATCCTTGTCGGTAAGCCGGGGTCCGGGCCGAACCGTCCCGGCCGGATGACCGGCCAGCCGGGAGGCAGCGACATGACCGGCCGGGGGTGAAAGTCAGCCCAAAGGTCGTGCCGGTCCCGACCGCTGAGCTGTACCTCAACCCCAGGTCAGGCCGCAGGTAGCCACCTCGGCAGCGAAGGTCAACCGCACGCCAGGCCGAGGTCGACATCTGCCCGATGACCGTGCCCGAAGATGCGAGGACAGGCCTGCGCGCACTCACTACCGTTGCTGACAGTGACACATCGGGTGCACTGCGGCAGATGGGACAGAACGGGTGCTAGTGGCGAGCAAGCTTCCGCAGGCTGACACGTTCTCGTTGAATGTCAGCCGCGACAGCGACGGCGTTGTCCGCCTGACCGTGTCCGGCGAACTCGACATCTACGCCGCGCCGCGGCTGCGCGAAGCCATCCAGGGAGCCCTGGCCGAGCCGGGTACCAGCGACCTGACGGTGGACTTCGCGAACGTCGACTACATCGACTGCACCGGCGTATCGGCGCTGATCACGGGTCGGCGGCTGGCGCGGGAGCGCGGTACCCGCTTCGGCGTAGTCAACCCCCACGGCCAGGTGCTACGCGTGTTCACCGTGCTGCGCCTCGACCACGTACTCCTGTCCGACCTGCAGCACTGCGCCTAACGGGCGGCAAGCCTGCGCCGCGCGACGAACAGGGTCAGCCAGCCGAAGGTGAGCCCGATCGCGATCGTGACGAGAAATGCGAACGATTGCCCGGGCAGGAGGCCGCCAAGCTGCTTTGAGATCAGACCGAGGGCCACGTACAGGCCCGCCCACAACGCCGACCCGAGCGCGGAGTAGCGCGCGAAGCGGTGGTACGGCATGCGCAGGCCCCCGGCGGCCAGCGGTACCAGCGTGTTGAGCACCGGCAGGAACGGCGCGACGACGATAACCCGGCCGCCACGGTCCAACGCCCGCTCCGCCGCTTCCCAACGCGCCTCGCCGATCCACGTACCCAGTCGGCCCCGGCGGATCCGCTCACCGAACAGCCGGCCGGTGGCGAAGGTCAACGACCAACCGGCCAGGCACCCGCCGACCACCCACAACAGCGCACCGGCGGCGGCAAACGGCTTGCTCACCCCGACCGCGGCGAGGACCGCGACGTCGCCCGGGACCGCGATACCAATGACCGGGATCGCGTCGAGCATCATGACCAGGGCGAGCGCCACGTTGAGCATCGCCGTCGGCAACCCCTGCAGTTGCCCTAACCAGTGCGCCATGCCTAAGACGCTATGCCTGTATGCACATATGGCGCATCGGGACTAAGTCCTGATCGAATCCCCCAGTCAACCCTGAGACCGAGTAGGGGTAGGAAGCGCTGAGGATCACCGCAGGTTGGTACTGCCACCCGCGGCCGGGCCTCAGGGACGGGTACCGATGAACGCGGCGCGCAGGAGGTGCACGAGTTCGGCTTCAACAGCCGGGCGCGGGTTGGCCACGGTCGAAGCGGCGACGACCGCGGCGACGTCGTCGATCGCGTCCGATGCCAGCCCCAGGTCGGCCAGCGAGGTCGGCGCGCCCACCTTGGTGGCCAGGTCGAACAGGACCTGACCGACGTCACCAGGGGCGTCGACGCGCAACGCCCGTGCCGCCCGGGTGAACGCCTCCGGCGCGGCGGCGGCGTTGAACGCGGCTACCTGAGGCAGTAGCGCGCTGTGCACACCGGCGTGCGGCAGCCCGTACGTGCCGCCGAGCACGTGGGCGAGTTTGTGGTGCAGGCCCATCGTGGTGCCGCCCAGTGCCCACCCTGCGAGCCACGCACCGAACAGCGCCTGCGATCGCGCATCACGATCATCGGGCTGCGCCACGACCACCGGCAACGCCTCGGCGAGGGTCCGGAGCGCCTCCTCGGCGACCGTGGTCAGCAGCGGAGTGGCGTCGGGCGCGTACAACGCCTCGAGAGCGTGCGCGAGGGCGTTCAGGCCGCTGGCACCTGAGAGCGGTGGCGGCAGCGAGACGGTGAGGGCGGGGTCGTAGAGCACCGTGCGCGGCAGTACGCGCGGGTCCCGGCCGGTGGTCTTGCCCTGCGAATCGGTCAGCCCCCAGATCGGGGTCATCTCGCTGCCGGCGTAGGTCGTCGGTACCGCCAGGATCGGCAGCCCGGTCCGCAGGGCGATCGCCTTGGCCAGCCCGGTCGCCGAGCCGCCACCCACGGCGAGGAGCACGTCGGCGCCTGACCGGCTCGCCCGGCGCGTCGCCTCGTCCGCCAGGTCGGTCGGCACGTGCTGGGCAACGTCGCGCAGCCGCCCGGCCAGGTCCGCACCCAGGTGCGCCGCCACGACGCCGGCCGCCTCATCCTCGTGCGGGCCGGCGATCAGCAGCGCCCGCCGGCCGAGCGCCGCCGCTTCCCGTCCGACCTGGTGGAGTGAGCCGGCCCCGAAGACCACCCGCACCGGGCGGTCTTCGAGCACGGGCGCGTCGTAGGTGAAGTCCTCGCGCCAGCCCGCTTCGGGCAGTCTCATGGCATCTCCCGGCAGGCCGAGCGGCCTGAGGTGCGGTAGAGCGGAGGGCGTGGGATTCGAACCCACGAGGACGGGGATACCGCCCTAGCGGTTTTCAAGACCGCCGCCATCGGCCACTAGGCGAGCCCTCCTGCGCTGCGGTTTCATCCGGACCATGATCCGATTCTTCGGTTTCCGCCCGTGACTGGTCCGCAGCCGTGCCTAGTGTGCCATCCCCTCGGTCGACGCCCAAGGCCGGCTCGATCCGCACGCCTATGATCTGCCGTTGCCCGCCGGCAGAAATCCGGATACCACTGATTAGCGATGGTCCGTCCGCCTCTGACTAGTACCTGCCGTGACCAGCGGCTTCGAGGTGAGCTTCCTATGGGATGAGCCACCCGTGACAGATCGCACGGAATCACGTAATCATTTCCCGATGCGAATTCTTCGACTGACTGCAATCGCTGTGGCTGTGACGGCAGCGGTCCTCGTGGATCCGCACACGGCTTCTTCCGCCCCCGGCCGGGGGGCCGTCATGCCACCCCTGTCGCCCAGCTCCGGGCCGCGGACGACAAGCATCACCGCCACGTACTACCTGACCAAGCCAAAGGACCAGCAGAACGCCGGCGGGTGCGGGACGGTCGCGTTCAGCTGGGAACGCCAGGGCACGAGGGAGAGCCGGAGCCTTGAGTCGAAACCGGCCAACCCCACCGGCGGGGCCGGGAACGGGTACTGCGTCGCGACTCTGACCTTCGCACCGCCGGCCGGATTGGACACCCCGGGCGGGTACACAGTTCGGGGCACGAGCGGCGAGAGCAGCGCCTCAGCGATCTTCATCGTCACCGGCGACAGCTCGCCCGCGCCCGCACCCGCACCGGTGCCGCCCGCGCCGGGCGCCATTCCGGCGGCGGTTGCCAGCGCACCGTCGGCCAGCGCGCGCCCCAGCCAGTCGGCGACGAGTTCCTCTGCACGGCCGAGCGCGGCCGCATCGACGAGCGCCCAGCCGCTGCCGAGCGAGGAGCCGAGCGTCGCCGGGAACCCGATGATCGTGAACGGGGCCCTTAAGCCCCCGTCCGGTGGCTCCATCGTCATGATCATCGCCGTGGTTGTCGGGGCACTGACGGTCGTCGGCGCCGGGCTCCTCATCGGCATGGTGGTCCGCAACCGTCCCGACGCGGAGGAGATCTCCGCAGACACCCTCACCGCGGAGTCATGATCTACGCCCCTGTGGGGTGCGACCCTCGGAGAACCGACTAACGTCAACACATGTGTACGCGGTGACAATCACTGAGCCGGGCGGCCCCGAGGTCCTGCAGTGGACCGAGGTGCCGGATCCCGAGCCGCAGCCGGGCGAGGTCCTGATCAACGTGACCGCCACCGCGGTCAATCGTGCGGACGTGATGCAGCGCCAGGGCGTCTACCCGCCACCGCCAGGGGCACCGCCGTACCCCGGCCTGGAGTGCTCCGGCGTCATCGAGCGGATCACCGAGGGCGTCGAAGGCTGGCAGCCGGGCGACGAGGTGTGCGCGCTGCTCGGCGGTGGAGGGTACGCGCAGAAGGTCGCCGTCCCGGCCAGTCAGGTCCTGCCGAAGCCCCGTAACGTGAGCCTCGACGAGGCGGCTTCGCTGCCCGAGGTCTCCTGCACGGTCTGGTCCAACGTCACCCAGCTGGCGAGACTCCGTGACGGCGAGACGTTCCTGGTGCACGGCGGCGGTAGCGGCATCGGCACCTTCGCCGTCCAGTACGCGAAGGCGATCGGCGCGACGGTCGCCACGACGGCCCGTGCCGCCAAGCACGACAAGCTCAAGGAGCTCGGCGCCGACGTCACCATCGACTACTCGACGCAGGACTTCTCCGAGCTGCTGAAGAACCAGGTCGACGTCATCCTCGACATCATGGGCGGCCCCTACCTGCAGGGCAACGTACGGGCGTTGGCTACCAGCGGACGGATGACCGTGATCGCCACTCAGGGTGGCCGTAAGGGCGAGCTGGACCTGGGCGTACTGCTCGCGAAGCGGGGCCTGGTAGCCGCCACCACGCTGCGGGCGCGGCCGCTGAAGGAGAAGGCCGCGATCGTCCGGGGCGTACGCGAGGAGGTCTGGCCGCTGGTCGAAGAGGGCCGGATCCGCCCGATCGTCTACACGAAGCTGCCGATGAACCAGGCCGCCGAGGCGCACCGGTTGCTGGAGTCGAGCGAGCACTTCGGCAAGATCCTGCTGGTCAACCCCGACGCAACAGCCTGACCGGCCCCGACCCCTGCGCCGCCAGCTCGTCGTTCCGGTTGTAGAGCCCACAGGTCTTCAGCGACAGGCAGCCGCAGCCGATGCAGCCGTCGAGCTGGTCGCGCAGTCGTTGCATGAGCGCGATCTGCTCGTCGAGCCGGCCGCGCCACGCTCGCGACAGCCGAGCCCAGTCGGCCCTGGTGGGGGTACGCCCGGCCGGGAGATCAGCCAGCGCCGCCCCGATCTCCTCCAGCGGCACGCCGACCTGCGCCGCGATCCGGATGAACGCCACCCGGCGCAGCGTGGCCCGTTCGTACCGGCGCTGGTTTCCGCCCGTACGCGTGGCCCAGATGAGACCGAGCTTCTCGTAGTACCGCAGAGCGGAGGGCGCGACGCCGCTGCGCGCCGACAGTTCGCCGATCGTCAGCAGTTCCTGCATCACAGCCCCTGCTAGTTGAAGTTAACTTCAACTAGCAGTCTAGGTACCTGACCTTGACAACTACGCGTCGCCCGGCCGCGCTGATGACGGCGCCGCAGAGACTCACCGGGGACGAGAAGCACGCACCCGCCGAGTACTCCACCTCGACATGGCACGGCCTCGATCAGGCGGCGCTCCGGCAGAGGATCGCCGCGTTCATCGACGGGGTGCCGGACCCGGCACGGTGACGTCGGCGGGCGTCTTCGCACCGAACGCCGTCGCGATGATGTCGCTGACCGTGTGCACGCCGGTATCCAGCGTGGCACCGGGCGGCTGGTCAAACATGATCACCACGGCGTACTCGGCGCCGGGACCGGCGAAGCCCACGCTGTGGGTGACCCAGTGCTTGGCCTGGTCGTCGGTCTCCAACGACCAGCCGTTCGTGACGCCGGGCCGGTTGGGGTCGCCGGCCGCCCACGCTCCCCAACGCTGACTCGTGCCGGCCCGGCGCATCGCGGCCATCAGGTAGTCGCGGTCTGTCGGGTCGGCACGGTCGAGCACGAAGCCGATGAGGTGCAACAGGTCGTCGGGGGCGCACTTGAGGTGGTTCCACCGGCGGACCGCGCCGGCCGGGAACTCCAACTTCGCCATGCCGTACTGCTGCTGGAACCACGGCACGAAGGCCTCGTTGCCGAACTTGTCCCACAGCACGTCGGCGGCCGCGTCGGACGAGCCTTCCAGCATGTCGGCGATGTTCTTGCGGGCCGCGCTGTCCAACTTGATCTCGCCGTTGCGGGCGCGTTCGAGCAGGTTGACCGCCATCGCGAGCTTGATGGTCGACGCCGCCCAGGCGGGGCGGTCGAGCTCGCCGGCTCGCCACTCGGCGCCCGTCCGGCGATCCCGGACGATGACCGCGAGATGACCGTTGGCCTTCTTGACCAGCTCGCCCGCTGCCCGGAACCGCTGCTGCGCGACGAGATCGGCGGGGGCCGGAGTGGCGGCGGCCCGGACCGCGCCGGCGTCCGGCGGGCCGTTGGCCACAGCCGCACCCCCGGAGGGTTGAACAACGGGCGGCGGCGACTCCGCGATCGCGGGCGACTCATAGGTGCGCACGTACTTCACCGCAACCACCGCCGAGACGGTGAGGACCAGGGCCCCGGCCGTGATCAATAGTGGATTGCGGCGCATGTCAGCGCGGTCTTCCGGATCCGCGTAGCGGCTTGTCCGTTACCTCGGTCTCCACACCGACCGGCCTCTCGGTCGACACGACGCGACGCGCATCGATTCGAAGCGCGCCTCTAGGCCATCAAGGTAACAGTTAGAAAGGTTGTCCGCCGCCGCCAGCGGCCAACCGGAGCGGACCGCGGCCGCCAAACCGCACCGTCCCGCCCGGAATCAAGAACAGACCATGATCGGGGTGGCGAAACGACTGCGGCTGCAGCCATCCCGCCACCTCGATCATGGCCAGGTGCGTCGGTGTTGCGTCAGTCGCCCACCCGCTGCGAGGGGATCTGCCCCTGCAGCAGAGCACGTACTTCCGACTCACGGTAACGACGGTGGCCACCCAAAGTGCGGATCGCACTCAGTTTGCCCGCCTTCGCCCACCGGGTCACGGTCTTCGGGTCGACGCGGAACATCGACGCGACCTCCGCCGGTGTCAACAGCGGCTCGGGTTCGTGCGTACGCGATGCCATCGGTCACTCCTCCACAGGTCCCAGATACGACGACCGGTGTCCCCGCCGGCCGGCGCGTTTCTCATGGTCCGGCTAGTCCCCGATGTCCGACATGGGCCGAACGGTTGAAGGTCGCTGTATGGATGGATGATGAATCAGCTGTTTTTTGCCCTTTTGAAGGGATCCTACGGCATAAATCGGGCGTTTAGCTACCCCAAATAGCCCTCAAAACGCGAAAAACGCTCGCGTTCGGCGACCCCCAAAATTCACTCATTAGATAAAAAGCACCCAAACGGACAGTCCATATGCTACAGGCGGCGTCCACCGTCGGCCCGACATCAATTGCAGCGTTCCAACAGCTGAACGGCGCGCCACCGCTCCACAAGTCGCTCATACGCCGAGGTGGCGGAGTCTGCCTCGCCCCGCCCGACGGCCGCGAGACCCGCCGCCACGAGGCCCGGCGAGTCGTCCTCGGTGAGGGTTTCGTCGGATAGCAGATTGACAAGGCCCCCGTAGTCCAACTCGACCACGGAGCGTGGATGGAACTCCTCCAGCCACCGAGCGGTCTCCTCCACGGCGGCCGTGATCGGCGCGTCCCCGAGCGAGCGGCGCAGCACCGAGTGCGCCCGATGGGCCCGCCGGCGGGCCTTGGAGATCTCCGTTCGGTACCGCAGCGCCCGCCGCTCGGGGCGCAGCGTCAGTTCCCGCTCGGACAGGTCGACGAACACGAACCAGCGAAGGGGTACACCCCACGTGGCGACCTGCTCGTGCACCCGCGGCAGGCCCCGTTCGAGCACCCGAGAACCGCTGCGCCAGTCTTCGAGCACGCTCTTGGCGAGCCCGGCGAAGAGCGGAGGCACGAACGCGTCGGCGAGGATGCTGGGCACGCCGTCCCGGGCCGTCAGCGCGGCCTCCGCCACCCGGATCCGCAGATTCCAGGGGCAGATGAGCAGATTCTCGTCGGCCTCGAGGACGTAGGCCTCGTCGGGCAACTCCGGCAGCCGGGTCCAGCCCGCGCCGAGCGCTTCCAGCACGGTCGTCCGTTGGCGTCCGGGCCCCTCAGCGGGCGCTATCGCGCGCCCCTCCTTGACGTAGCGGCGCCAGTACACCTGCCGTTCGCGGTCGAACGCGGTCAGTGGCTCATACACCCGAAGGTAGGACGCGAACAGTGAACGCACGTCGCGATCGTGCCACGTTTGGGCTTCTCGGTGCACTTTCCTGTCGGCAGAAGTCATCGATTCGGCGACCGGTCCGCATAGCGGACGGTTCTTCGACGATCGACGCGCGTCCCGGCTCGGAGCACTAGGCTCAGCCTTGCCGGCAGCACCCCGCCGGTAGTGCAGTGCCCCGGCCCCACAAGGAGTTCCCATGGGCGTGTTCACCAGCGCGGAAGGCTACGAGCCGACCGGCCACGAACAGGTCGTGTTCTGCCAAGATCGGCAGAGCGGCCTCCGCGCGATCATCGCGATCTACTCCACCGCCATCGGACCCGCGCTCGGTGGCACCCGCTTCTACCCGTACGCCAGTGAATCCGACGCCGTCCGCGACGCGCTCGACCTGTCCCGCGGGATGGCGTACAAGAACGCCCTCGCCGGTCTCGACCTGGGCGGCGGCAAGGCGGTGATCTGGGGCGACCCCGACCGCGACAAGTCCGAGCCTCTGCTGCGGGCGTACGGGCGGTTCGTGGAGTCGCTCGGCGGGCGCTACTACACCGCCTGCGACGTCGGCACCTATGTACAGGACATGGACGTCATCGCGCGGGAGACCCGGTTCGTGACCGGGCGCTCCGAGGCCCACGGCGGCGCCGGTGACTCCTCTGTTCTCACCGCGTACGGCGTGTTCCAGGGCATGCGCGCGGCGGCCGAGCACCGATGGGGCGCGCCTTCCCTGAATGGCAGGCGGGTCGGTATCGCCGGCCTGGGCAAGGTGGGCAAGCACCTGACCCGGCACCTGCTCGAAGACGGCGCCCAGGTGGTGGCCACCGACGTGTCCGAGCGCGCCTTCGACTGGGCGCGAGCCGCGTACCCGCAGGTCGACCTCGTCAGCGATGTGACCGAGCTGATCACGTCCGACATCGACGTGTACGCGCCGTGCGCGCTGGGCGGTGCCCTCAACGACGACACCGTCCCGGTACTCCGGGCCGCGATCGTGTCCGGAGCGGCCAACAACCAGCTCGCGCACCCCGGCATCGAGAAGCTGCTCGACGAGCGCGGCATCCTCTACGCCCCCGACTACGTGGTCAACTCCGGCGGGGTGATCCAGGTGGCCGACGAGATCGAGGGCTTCAACTTCGAACGGGCCAAATCGCGCGCGAGCAAGATCTACGACACCACCCGGCAGATCCTGGAGCTCGCCAACCACGAGGGTGTGCCGCCGGCGGTGGCGGCCGACCGGCTGGCCGAGCGCCGGATGGCGGACGTCGGCCGGCTGCGCACGATCCGGCTGCCCCGCGAGCGCTGACCTCTCGGCACCCCATGATCACGGAGCGTTGGTGTCGTCGTAACGACCTTGACACTCCGTGATCGTGAGAAGAGTATCGATAAGCCCGCTCCGGTGACGACCATGGGCCGCGACCAGGCCTTACGGATTTCCCCGGTCAGGTGTGCAAAGCCACCGGCACGTCGGGGAGGGCGAGATGCCGAAACCGCTTGTCGACATGTACCGTAAGAGCCACGAGAGATGCCTGACGTGTGGGGCTCGCCGGTAACGGCTGCCCCGTAATTTCGTGCGAGGGGGTCGAGCCATGGGGCGCGGCCGTGCTAAGGCCAAGCAGACGAGGGTGGCCCGGGAGTTGAAGTACCACTCCCCGAACACAGACCTCGCCGCGTTGCAGCGGGAACTGGGTGGCAGCAGCCGGAAGTCTGACGACGACTTCGACGAGTACGGCGAGTACGTCGAAGACGACGAGGACGAGGGCGAAGACGACGAGGACGAGGCGGGATACTCGCCTCCAGGTCGTCACTGACCTCTCGAACACATCGGGCACGTGGACTTGATCCGCGTGCCACGTTCTGTCCGGGTCGCTTGACGCCGATCATCTCCGGGAGCCGCCTCCTGCGTGCGGCAGTTCCTGGAGCCGTCCGGCGCGCCTGGACCGCATAGCCGATCACCGGCGTATGCGGCTCCAGGCGGCAACCTGGATCACCGGGGACGGTTGTTCCAGTTGTAGAACGTCGGAATGTTCTCGAAGTGGTTCCAGGCGCAGACCGCGCCTTCAGCGTCGCCACCAGGGAGTTCCGCGCGTGCTACGCGGGCCGCGTAGGCGTCGGCCAGCAGGCGCTCAAGCCCGTCTGCGGCCGCGCGCACCCGATCGGTGACCGGGTCAGTGAGCTCGGGCATGGTCGAGCACTCCCTCCAGTAAGTGAATCTTGCTGTTGCGGCAGTGGTTGGTCTCCGTACCGTCGAAGCGGCCGTGCTCGAAGTACCGGTTGGCGGCGTGGGCGCCCCCGCAGAAGCCGAAGTAGGGGCAGCTCTCGCGGCACGCCTCGATCCCGGCGAGGTACTCGGGCACCCAGACCGCGGACTCCGCCGCCGCGCCGAGAATCTCGTGAAGCGGCGTCGTCAGCACGTTCCCGCTGCTGAAGTCGCTGTAGCGGGGATCGGTGAAGCCGGCGAGCTCCGGCGAGAGCAGGAACACCCGGCCGTCGTTGGCGATGGTCGGGATCGGATCGAGCGCCCTGGGCAGCAGTTCGTCAGCCGATGCGGCCAGGACCGCCTCGACGTACCGCAGCGTCCACTCGATCTCCCGGACATGGATGCGGGGCTCGGCCCGCCACGCCTCCACCAACTCCGCCCAGAAGGCCCGGACAGGATCGGCTCCGAAGTCGTTGGACCGGGAGTTGACGCCCTCCTGCTCCTCGATGTTGATGCCGAGCACGTCACAACCGAGGTCGAGAAAGTACCCGTAGAGCTCCCTGGCCAGCCCGGCGCGGGGCGCGGAGACGACGCAGAGGGCGGAGAACCCTATGCCGTGGCGGCGCAGCGCGTCCACGCCGCGCCGGATCCGCTCGTAGGCCGGAGCGCCGCCACGGGTGACCCGGGCGGCGTTCCGCTCCGCCGGCCCGTCGACGCTGATGCTCACCCGTACGTCGTGCGTACGGAAGAACTCGCACCAGGCGTCGTCGACGAGCGTCGCGTTCGTCTGTATGTGGTGTTCCACGCCGACGAACGGCGCCATCAGCTCGGCGAGGTGCGCCCGTCCGGCCACGAGCGGCTCCCCGCCGTGCCACACCACCGAGAACCGGGTATCCGCCGCGGCCCATGGGTTGACCGACTCCGCGACGGCCCGCGCCACCTCGACCGGCATTCGCCGGTCGAGGGCGCGGTGTGGCAGGTAGCAATATGTGCAATCGAGATTGCACAACGTGGTCGGCTGTATGACGACGTACCCGGGGATCGGGGCGATGCCGTGCATGCCGGTCCACAAACTGACCTCCTCAGGCTGGCGCCGCGGGAAGGTTCAGCGTATTCGGTGTTGTAGCCGGGTTCTAGATTCCAATCGATGCGAACGTCAGCCGCTGGTGTGCGAGCCGACCATCTGCACGGTGCCGGTACCCTCGATGACCTCTCCGACCTGCCAGGAATCGATCCCGCGGCCGGCAAGGAAGGCGAGGGCGCGGTCGGCGTCCTCCGGCGCGACGACCGCCAGCATGCCGATCCCCATGTTGAACGTGCTCTCCATCTCCATGTCGTCGATGCGCCCCTTGGTGCGCACCAGCTCGAAGATGGGCTGCGGGCGCCACGTGGCGCGGTCGACGACCGCGTCGACGTGGTCGGGCAGCACCCGGGCCAGGTTGCCGGGGATGCCGCCACCGGTCACGTGGGCAAGAGCGTGCACGTCGCACTCGGTGATCAGGTCCAGGCAGTCCCGCGCGTAGATCCTGGTCGGGGTCAGCAGCTCCTCGCCGAGCGTGCGCTGCTTGCCGAACTCGTCCACCACGCTGTCCAGGCGCATCCGGCCGGCGCCCAGGAGGACGTGGCGCACCAGCGAGTAGCCGTTGGAGTGCAGGCCGGAGGAGCGCATCGCGATCACGACGTCGCCGACCTCGACCCGGTCGCGGCCCAGGATCTGGTCCTCCTCGACCACGCCGACGCCGGTGCCGGAGATGTCGTACTCGTCCGGTCGCATCACGCCGGGGTGCTCGGCCGTCTCGCCGCCCAGCAGCGAGCAGCCGGCGTACCGGCAGCCGTCCGCGATGCCCGCGCCGATCTCGGCGACCCGCTCGGGCACGACCTCGCCGCAGGCGATGTAGTCGAGCAGGAACAGCGGCTCCGCGCCGCACGCGACGAGATCGTCGACGACCATCGCGACGAGGTCGATGCCGACCGTGTCGTGGATGTCCATCTGCTGGGCGATGACCAGCTTGGTGCCGACGCCGTCCGTGGAGGAGGCGAGGATCGGGTTGCGGTACTTCTTCACGTCCAGGCGGAACAGCCCGGCGAACCCGCCGATGTCGCCGACCACCTCGGGCCGCCAGGTGCGGTGCACCTTGCCCTTCAGCAGCTCAACCGCCTGCTCGCCGGCGTGGATCGAGACCCCCGCGTCGGCGTAGGTGACCGTGCGCCGGCGGCGGCCGTTGCTACCTGCCGACCACAACTGCTTGTCGGCCTTCTTACCCTGCTCGGTCTGTTCGGTGGTCTGCGCGTTGTCCGCGGCTCCAGGTGCGCCGTTGGCGTTCGCGTTGTTCGTGCGCTCAGTCACGTGCGTCACTTTCTCCCCATATGCGTCGCGGCTGCTGCCGCGATGACCGCCGGATCGATCAGCTCGAACCCGCCGGAAAACCCTTGCGTCACGGACGCAACAGAGCGTCTGCGCCGCCGGGACTGGTGGCCACGCGCTCGTTGCCGCCGGCTGACTCACCCGTACCGGTGCGCCGGCTGTTCTCGCCCGCGTGCGACGAGTCCGACCCACGCCGCTTGCTGGCGTGACCGCCGGTGTTCGCCGCCGTCTTGGCCAGCCCTTCCAGTACGTGCTTGCCGATGACGTTGTCAGCGGGCAGGTCGATGGGGTACTCCCCGTCGAAACACGCCCGGCACAGTCGAGTCTTGGGCTGCTCGGTCGCCGCGATCAAGCCGGGCAACGAGACGTACCCCAGTGAGTCGGCGCCGATCGAGCGCCGGATCCCATCGGTGTCCAGGCCGTTCGCCAGCAACTCCGCCTTCGTGGCGAAGTCGATGCCGTAGAAGCACGGCCACTTGACCGGCGGGGACGAAATGCGGACGTGCACCTCGACAGCGCCCGCCTCGCGGAGCATGCGGATGATCGCCCGCTGGGTGTTGCCCCGCACGATGGAGTCGTCGACGACGACGATCCGCTTGCCGCGGACGTTGTCGCGGAGCGGGTTGAGCTTGAGCCGGATGCCCAGCTGGCGGATCGTCTGGGACGGCTGGATGAAGGTACGACCGACGTACGCGTTCTTGACCAGACCAGCCCCGTACGGGATACCGGACTCCTCGGCGTAGCCGATCGCGGCCGGGGTGCCCGACTCGGGTACCGGAATCACGAGGTCGGCCTCGACCGGGTGCTCGCGCGCCAGCGCCCGCCCGATGGCTACCCGGCCGGCGTAGATGTTGCGGCCGCTGATCGTGCTGTCCGGCCGGGCCAGGTACACGTACTCGAACAGGCAGCCCTTGGGCTCGGGCGCGGCGAACCGGCTGGAGCGCAGCCCGTGCTCGTCGATCGCCAGCAGCTCGCCCGGCTCGATCTCGCGGACCACGCTGGCACCGACCATGTCGAGGGCGGCGGTCTCGCTCGCGACCACCCAGCCCCGCTCCAGCCGGCCAAGCACCAGCGGCCGCACCCCCTGCGGGTCGCGGGCCGCGTACAACGTGTCCTCGTCCATGAAGACGAAGCTGAAGGCGCCCCGCAGCGTCGGGAGCACCTCGAGCGCCGCGGCCTCGACCGAGAGATCCGGACGGGCGGCGAGCAGCGCCGTGACGAGCGCGGTGTCCGAGGTCGTCGTGGCGTCACCGACGCCCAGTTCGGCCACCCGTCGGGCAAGTTCAGCCGTGTTGACCAGGTTGCCGTTGTGGGCGAGCGCGATCGTCGTAGCCGCCGGGCCGTCGTCGCCCGAGGTGCCGCGCGGCGTGGTCGCGCGCAGCGTCGGCTGGGCGTTTTCCCAGTTGGAAGCGCCGGTCGTGGAGTAGCGCGCGTGGCCGATGGCGATGTGGCCGCGCAGGCTCGCCAACGTCGACTCGTCGAAGACCTGCGCCACCAGGCCGAGGTCCTTGTAGACCACGACGCTGGACCCGTCGGAGACGGCGATACCGGCCGCCTCCTGCCCTCGGTGCTGCAACGCGTACAGCCCGAAGTAGGTCAGCTTGGCGACCTCTTCGCCGGGTGCCCAGACGCCAAAGACGCCACATGCGTCCTGGGGTCCAGGTTGTTGAGGATCGAGCTCATGAGTAAGCCGACCGTCACCTCGGGGCACTGTCGCTCCTGATAAGTCGCCGTGGGCGTCGGGCACGTTAACGCCACGCGCAGGGTGGTCGTCGTCGCGGCACCCAGTGTACGTGAGTTCCATACCGCAACCCACAGCCACAATTCGGACGCCAGCTGTAGGGCTGGATCTAGCGAGGACAGTCGCTAGAGTGGGAGGAATGGCGATAAATCAGCGCGAATACCGCTGGCCCTGACGCGACCAGCGGCGATCGCGTCGTCCCAGGCGGTGCGACCCGTGGCCAACTCAAGCCAGGTGGGCGGGTCCATTTCCACCACATTGGGTGGAGTTCCCCTGGTGTGGCGAGGACCACCTACGCACTGAATCGCTCCATACGGCGGAACCCGGACCTCCACCGAACGACCGGGCGCGTTAGCCGCAAGCACCGACAAGGTCATCCGCACGGCGTCGCGCATTGTCGCCCGGTCTGGAGTACGGCCATTCGCCAGCGCATTTAAGACAGTTGAGACAGCCTGGTAATACGGTGGCTCTTCGGACACGTCGGGACGATACGGCCGGACGTGGAAGATGGCAACACTAGCCTGCCTTTCGCGCGGGCGTATGGACAAGGCATAGTTTGCTGCGGTGCAGCACGCTACGGAAACGCCGCCCGATGCACGCAGTCGCAGGCGACGGGGAAGGGCTCGAATGAGGTTCCGCCGGGTAATGAACCGGAGGGCTGACGGCGTGACGACACACCGGAGAGCACTCGCAGGGATCGGCGTGGCGGCCGTGGCCGTCCTCGGATCGTTAGTTGTCGCGGGGCCCGCGCACGCCGCCCCCAGCACCGTCGGGGTAACGGTCAACGGACAACTCGCACCGTTCAACCCCGGCGATACGCAGCGGTTGAACATCACGATCAACTACGAGCCCGACTCCACTATCTCGGGCGCGCCCCAGGTGAAGGTCGAGATCTCGGGACTCAGCAACTTCACCGCCAGCGCCCCGTCTGGATGCAACAGCGGCAACGGCTCGTCGTGCACGATCAACTTCAGCTCGAACGGCAAGCAGTCCAGAGACATCAGCTTCAGCATCAAGGCGAACAGCAACGCCGAACCCGGCCAGTCGAAGACCGACAACGCCAAGGTCACGGCGAGCGAGTTCACTGGATTGCTCGGCGCCACCCCCACGGGCGTCAGCCGCTCGGACACGTTCAACGCCACCGTGAACGGCCCGCAGCCCACCCAGGTGCCGACCGTGGCTCAGGTCAGCGGCACGGTCAAGGACTCCACCACCGGCCAGCCCGTCAAGAGCGCGATCGTGATGCTGGTCGACAGCGGCGGCGGGTGTGGCCAGGGCAAGTGCCAGACCGGCACCGACAACCAGGGCAACTTCAAGTTCGCGCCCAAGCCGGGGCAGCCGATCGCTCCCGGCACGCTGCAGATCGGCGTGACCAAAGACGGGTACGACAACCTGGTCCGCACCGTCGACGCGCAGGCCGGCCAGTCGGTCAGCGTTCAGTTCGCGCTCAAGCCCGTCGCCGCCGCGAGCGCCTCGGCCTCGGCGGAGGCGCTGCCCAGCGTGGAGGCGTCCGCGCCCAGCGCCGAAGCGACGACTCAGGCCGCCGCCGCGCCCGGCGCCAAGGCGTCCTCCAACTCGGGCCTCAGCGCATTCTCGTGGATCATCCTCGCCCTGGCCATCCTGCTGGTGCTGGCGGGTGTGGGCGTGTTCGTCATGATGTTCATCAACCGCCGCAAGCGCGACGCTGAGGACGGCGGCGAGAACGGCACGCCGGCGGCAGGCCCCGGCGACGGGCTGACGGCGCCGGGTGGCGGCGTGTACGGCGCTGGCGACCCCACGATGGTCGGCGCAGCCGGTGGGCCGCACGCGATGGCCATGCCCCGCGCTTCGGACGCCACCGCGATCATCCAGCCGGTGCGCCCGGAAGACGAGTTCCCCGACCCGTACGCCGCCCCGTACCCGACGAACATGCCCGGGTACCCGCCGGTGGGCAACCAGTACGGCGCCGGCGGCTACGGTGGCGACGCGACCCAGGTCGGCGGATACCAGGCCGGCGGTTACGACCCGAACGCGCAGCAGCAGGACTACAACGGGGCGCCGACGGCCATGTACGGCAACGGGTACGGCGCTCCGGCCGGCTACGGCGGTGAGCAGGCGTACGGCGGACAGCCCGGCTACGGTGGCGAACCCGGTTACGGCGGCGAGCAGCCCTACGGTGGCCAGCCCGGTTACGGCGGCGAGCAGCCCTACGGTGGCCAGCCCGGCTACGGCGGCGAGCAGCCCTACGGTGGCCAGCCCGGCTACGGCGGCGAGCAGCCCTACGGCGCCCCCGGTGGCCAGGCCCACGGATACAACCAGTCGACCCAGCAGTGGAACGGCGAGGAATACCCGGCGACCGGGGCGCACTCGCCGCAGGGCGGCTACGACCAGCAGCACGGTGCGTACGGCCAGCAGCAGGGCGGCTACGACCAGCAGCAGGGGGCGTACGGCCAGCAGCAGGGTTACGGCCAGCAGCAGGGTTACGGCCAGCAGCAGGGTTATGGCCAGCAGCAGGGCGGCTCCGAGCCCCACGCTGGATACGACCAGCGCGGCGGTTACGAGCAGGGCGGTGGTTACGACGCCGCCGGGTACCCGCCGCCGCAGGACCCGTACTACCAGGAAGAGCCGCCGGCGCCGGCACAGCCGGGCGCGGGCCGGCGCGGTGCCCAGCAGGGGGGCCGCGGCCAGCAACTGAACTGGCTCGACGACTGATCCGTCAGTAACGAAAACCGGCCACCTTCTGTAATCGCAGAAGGTGGCCGGTTTCGTTTTGGCAGGGAACCGTTCCCCCGGCTATACAGCGGTGGCCGCGACGAAGGCGCCGCCCCGCAGTACCGGCACCAGCCGCGACGTCGGATAGGCCGGCGAGCGCCGCCGCCGCGCAGATCGCCGAGCCGTTCGGAGACGCGAGGACCAGATCAGGTACGACGTGAACGCCAGCACGTCCACGACCCCGAGCACCGCACAGGCGCGACTCAACTCCGCCGCGCCTGTGCTACCCCAGTCGAGCCGGACACCGGCGCCTGGCTGGGCCAGACCGGCTCGGGCACGCCTACCGCGTCAGCGAGCCGCGTCGTCGCCGGAGGTGCCCTCCGGAGCATCCGCGGCGTCCACCGGCTCGCCTGTGTCGGCGGCAACCTGCGCCTCAGCGGCCACTTCGGCCCGGGCGGCCTGGTCGGCCTGCTGCACCACGTCGCCCTCGGGCTCCTGCGCCGCCTCGTCGGTCGACGCCGCTTCCGCTGTGGCGGTGCCCGTAGCGCCCGCGACGTTCCCGAACAGGGCCGGCAAGGTCGACGAGGACGCCTCGCGAATCTCGTTCAGCGGGATGCGGAACTGGCCGGTGACCTCAAGGGCCCCGCTGCGACCGTCGACCACACCGATACGGGCGTGGGCCAGGTTCCGCTCGGTGCACAGAGCCAGGAACGCCTCCTCGCGCCCACGGGGCACGGCGACGAGCGCCCGGCCCGCGGACTCCGAGAACAGCAGGACGAACGGGTCGACCTCGTCCGGGAACGAGATCGTCGCGCCGAGGTTGTGCCGCAGCGACGCTTCGACCAGGGCCTGCGCGAGACCGCCGTCGGACAGGTCGTGCGCGGTGCCGAGGTGGCCCTGCTCGGAGGCCGTCGCCAGGACGGACGCGAGCAGCCGCTCGGCGGCGAGGTCGACCATCGGCGGCGTGCCGCCGAGGTGCTCGTGCGTGACCCAGGCCCACTCGGAGCCGGACAGCTCGGCGCGGGTCTGGCCGAGCAGGATCAGCACGTCACCGTCGGCCGAGAAGCCCATCGGCACCCGCTTGGCCACGTCTGACATCACCCCGAGGACCCCGACGACCGGGGTGGGGTTGATCGGGGCGGCACCGGTCTGGTTGTAGAAGCTGACGTTGCCGCCGGTGACCGGGATACCCAGCTCCTGGCAGCCGTCGGCGAGACCGCGTACGGCCTCGGCGAACTGCCACATGACCGTCGGGTCCTCCGGCGAGCCGAAGTTGAGGCAGTCGGTCACCGCGACCGGGGTCGCACCGGTGACGGCCACGTTGCGGTACGCCTCGGCGAGGGCGAGCTTGGCGCCGTTGTACGGGTCGAGCCGGGCGAACCGGCCGTTGCCGTCGAGCGACAGCGCGATCCCGAGCCCGCTCTCCTCGTCGATGCGGATGACGCCGGAGTCCTCAGGCTGGGCGAGAACCGTGTTGCCGAGCACGTACCGGTCGTACTGCTCGGTCACCCAGGTCTTGTCGCACAGGTTGGGGCTGGCGGCCAGGCGCAGGACGGTCTCGCGCAGTTCGTCGCCGGTCTTCGGCCGCGGCAGCGTCTCCGCCCGGTCGGCCTGCAGCAGGATCAGGTCGGACGGCTCGCGCATGGGGCGGGCGTAGACCGGCCCGTCGTCGGCCAGCGAGCCCGGCGGCACGTCGACGACGGTCTCGCCGCGCCAGGTGATGACCAGACGGCCGGAGTCGGTGACCGTGCCGAGCGCGGTCGCCCAGACGCCCCACTTCTGCGCGACGGCCAGCACGGCGTCGACCTTGGCCGGCTCGACGATCAGGAGCATCCGCTCCTGCGACTCGCTGGCGAGGACCTCGTGCGGCTCCATGGACGGCTCACGCAGCGGTACGAGATCAAGGTTGATCTCCATGCCGTTGCCCGCCGCCGCCGCGGTCTCGCTGAGCGCGCAGGTCAGGCCGGCGCCGCCGAGGTCCTGGATGCCGACGATGAGCCCGGCGTCGTAGACCTCGAGGCACGCCTCGATGAGGAGCTTCTCCATGAACGGGTCGCCGACCTGGACCGACGGCCGGCGGGTTTCGCTCCCGGCGTCGAAGGTCGCGCTGGCCAGCACGGATACGCCGCCGATGCCGTCACGTCCGGTCTTCGCACCGAGCAGGATGACGACGTTGCCGTTACCGGCTGCGGCCTTGTTCTGCAGCCGGTCGACCGGCAGCACGCCGACGCTGAGCGCGTTGACCAGGGGGTTGCCCTGGTAGCAGGGGTCGAAGACGACCTCGCCGCCGACGTTGGGCAGGCCCAGGCAGTTTCCGTACCCGCCGACGCCCGAGACGACGCCGGGCAGCACCCGCTTGGTGTCGGGGTGATCGGCGGCGCCGAAGCGGAGCGAGTCCATGACGGCGATCGGGCGGGCGCCCATGGCGAGGATGTCGCGGACGATGCCGCCGACGCCGGTCGCGGCGCCCTGGTGCGGCTCGACGAAGCTCGGGTGGTTGTGCGACTCGGCCTTGAACGTGACCGCGAGCTTCTCGGAGATCTGCACGACGCCGGCGTTCTCACCGATGCCGGCGAGCATGGTGTCCGACTTCGGCGCCTTCTCGCTGAACTGGCGCAGGTGGACCTTGCTCGACTTGTACGAGCAGTGCTCACTCCACATGATCGAGTACATCGCCAGCTCGGCCTGCGTGGGCCGGCGGCCCAGGATCTGCCTGATCCGGGCGTACTCGTCGTCGCGCAGGCCCAGTTCGAGGAAAGGCTGCTCCTCGTCCGGGGTCGAGGCGGCGCGCGCCACGGTGTCCGGGCCTTCGCCGTAGTACGGCGCGACGCCGGCGTCGGCCGGAGCGCTCCCAGCCTCGACGGTCGCGGGCGCTTCGGCTTCGGCGGGCGCGTTGTCCACGCGCTCCGCCGCGGCGGAAGTCTCGTTGGTACGGGGGGTCGCGGTCATGCGTGCGCTCCGAGGTGTGCGAGCACGGAGGTGAAAAAGCCCAGGCCGTCGACGGACGGACCGGTCAGCGCCTCAACGGCGTGCTCGGGGTGCGGCATGATGCCGACAACGTTGCCGGCCTCGTTACGAACGGCGGCGATGTCACGCTGCGAGCCGTTCGGGTTTCCCCGCACGTAGCGGGCGACGATCCGGCCGGAACCCTCGAGCTCGTCAAGGGTACGTCGGTCGGCGACGTAGCAGCCCTCACCGTTCTTGACCGGGATGAGGATCTCCTGGCCGGCCTGGAAACCAGCGGTCCAGGCGGTGGAGGTCGATTCGACACGCAGCCACTGGTCACGGTTGCGGAAGTGCAGGTGCTCGTTGCGGGTGAGGGCGCCGGGCAGCAGGTGCGCCTCGCACAGGATCTGGAAGCCGTTGCAGATGCCGAGCACGGGCAGCCCGTCACCGGCGGCCTTGATCACCGAGTCCATCACGGCCGAGAACCGGGCGATCGCGCCACAGCGCAGGTAGTCGCCGTAGGAGAACCCGCCGGGCAGGATCACCGCATCGACGCCATGCAGATCGGCGTCGGCGTGCCAAAGCGCGACCGGCTCGGCACCGGCCAGCCGGACGGCCCGCTGAGCATCGCGGTCGTCGAGCGAGCCGGGGAACGTGACAACGCCGATGCGCATGCTCACTGATCCGCCTCTTCGAGCTCCTCCACGCGGAGCGTAAAGTCCTCGATCACCGGATTGGCCAGCAACTTGTCCGCGATCTCGCGCGCCCGGTCGAGGTCAGCCTCGCCGTCGAACTCGATCTCGATGTGCTTACCAATGCGGACTGAACGCACATTCCCGATGCCAAGCTGCGGCAAGGCACCGGCAACGGCCTGACCCTGTGGGTCGAGGATCTCGGGTTTGAGCATGACGTCCACCACGACGCGGGCCACGAAGCACTCCTGACTATCGGCGCAGGCGCCCCAGCGTACCCGTTACACAGCAAACTCCGGCCGCCGCCCGATCGGGCCCAGCATCTGGACAGCCGTGGGCTCCGGGGCGGTGTGCGCGCCGCCATCCGGCTTACACCACGCCTCGATTCCGGGCGCATCGAACACCACCGCCGAACGCCGCCGTCACCGTAAACAATCGATCTTAATCGACCCTTATCGATACCCTAGTGCTATCCACATTTGGGTTTACGAATATTTCACACAGCTTCTCCGAGGGCTAACGTCCGCGTTGACCGGCAGAAATAGCTGCTGATCGATACATGGACTGGCGGACCGGAAGACCCCGGCACCGTCCCCGGAAGGAGCTTGAGATGCGCACCCGACTCGCACTGGCGACGCTCGGCGCCGCAGCCGTCGCCGTGATCGCCCCCGCCCCCGCCCCGGCCCAGGCAAGCGAGATCACGACGTACATCATCGGCGGCAGTACGGTCTCGTCCGCCCCCTGGTCGGCCCAGGTTTACGCCAACGGCAGATTCACCTGCTCCGGCACGATCATCGCGGCCCGGTGGGTGCTCACCGCCCGCCACTGCCTGTCCCCGAGCATGTCGGTCCGCGTCGGCAACGTACGACTCGGATCAGGTACCGCCGCCACGGTGACCAACACCTATGCGCAGAACGACCTCGCGCTGCTCGCGCTCGGCACCTCGATCAGCACCTCGTACTCGCCGCTGGCCAGCAGCGACCCGCCCGTCGGCGCGAACAACAGCATCTACGGCTGGGGCATGACCTGCTACAGCGGCTGCTCGCCGTCGACCCAGTTGAAGACCGCGACGGTACGGGTGACCGGGTTCACCAGCGACGCGTACGGCGGCCGGGCGATCAGAAGCACCAGAGTCAACGGCAACGCGTGGAAGGGCGACTCCGGCGGTCCGCAGTACCACAACGGCCTGCAGGTCGGGGTGGCCTCCACGGCCGACGGGTCGGCCACCCAGAACTACGGCAGCGTCGCGGCGAACCGCAGTTGGATCCGCTCGGTGAGTGGGGTCTAGACCACTTTTGCGATCTTGGACACTTGGACCGGCTATGACCGGTCCAAGTGTCCAAGATCTGCCAGAAAGGGGTTAGAGGATCGGCGCGGGCGCGTACGCGGCGGCCTCCGGGCGCCGGGCGACGACCTCGCCGACCCGGTCGGCGACGGCCTGGACCTGCGCGGAGGCCGCTCCGGTGAACGCGGTCGGATCGGCGACCAGGGTGTCGATCTCCGTACGCGACAGGCGCAGCCGCGAGTCGCCGGCCAGCCGCTCGTACAGGTCGTTCTCGGCCAGGCCCTTCTCGCGCATCGCGAGGGCGACCCCGACGGCGTGCTCCTTGATCGCCTCGTGGGCCGTCTCGCGCCCGACGCCCTTGCGGACCGCGGCCACGAGCACCTTGGTCGTCGCGAGGAACGGCAGGTACCGGTCGAGCTCGCGGCTGATCACAGCCGGGTACGCGCCGAACTCGTCCAGCACCGTCAGCAGCGTCTGGAACAGCCCGTCGACGGCGAAGAACGCGTCCGGCAGGGCGACCCGGCGGACGACCGAGCAGGAGACGTCGCCCTCGTTCCACTGGTCGCCGGCCAGCTCGCCGACCATGTGCAGGTAGCCCCGCACGACCACGGCCAGCCCGTTGATCCGCTCCGACGAGCGGGTGTTCATCTTGTGCGGCATGGCGCTCGAGCCGACCTGGCCGGGCTTGAAGCCCTCGGTCGCCAGCTCCTGCCCCACCATCAGCCGGATCGTCGTGGCCAGGCTGGAGGGGCCGGCCACCGCCTGGGCGAGCGCCGACAGGACGTCGAAGTCGAGCGAGCGCGGGTAGACCTGGCCGACGCTGTGCAGTACGCGCTGGAAGCCGAGGTGCTCGGCCACCCGCCGTTCCAGCTCGTTGAGCTTCTTCGCGTCGCCCTCGAAGAGGTCGAGCTGGTCGGCTGCGGTGCCGACCGGGCCCTTGATGCCGCGCAGCGGGTACCGGTCGATCAGCTCGTCCACGCGCTCGTACGCGATCAGCAGCTCCTCGGCCGCACTGGCGAAGCGCTTGCCCAGCGTCGTGGCCTGGGCGGGCACGTTGTGCGAACGGCCGGCCATGACGAGGTCCTCGTGTTCAAGGGCGAGGCGCGCGAGACGGCCGAGGGCGGCGACCATCCGGTCGCGTACGAGCTCGAGCGACGCCCGGATCTGCATCTGCTCGACGTTCTCGGTCAGGTCGCGGGAGGTCATGCCCTTGTGGATGTGCTCGTGCCCGGCGAGGGCCGAGAACTCCTCGATGCGCGCCTTCACGTCGTGCCGGGTGACCCGCTCGCGCTCGGCGATCGACGCGAGGTCGACGTCGTCGACGACCCGCTCGTACGCCTCGATCACGCCGTCCGGAACGTCGACGTCGAGGTCGCGCTGCGCACGCAGGACAGCGAGCCAGAGGCGGCGCTCCGCGCGGATCTTCTCCTCGGGAGACCAGAGGGCGACCAGCTCGGGCGAGGCGTAGCGGGTGGCCAGGACATCGGGGACCAGGGGCTTGTGCGTCACCCGGACATTATTCCAGCAGCAGTTCGCCGGCCCCTACCCGTAGTGATACCGGCACTGGGCTATCCGGATCTCGTCGTCGACCACAGGCTCTATTTCGCCGACAGGATCGCCGTGACGCCCTGGCCGCCGGCTGCGCAGATCGAGATCAGTCCGCGACCCGACCCCTTCTCGTGCAGCAGCTTGGCGAGGGTGGCGACGATCCGGCCGCCGGTCGCGGCGAACGGGTGGCCGGCGGCCAGCGAGGAGCCGGCGATGTTCAGCCGAGCGCGGTCGATCGAGCCGAGCGGCGCGTCCAGGCCGAGCTTGCCCTTGCAGTACGCCGGGTCCTCCCACGCCTTGAGCGTGGCCAGCAGCTGCGACGCGAAGGCCTCGTGGATCTCGTAGAAGTCGAAGTCGCCCAGGGACAGCCCGGCCCGCGCGAGCATCCGCGGCACCGCGTACGTCGGGGCCATCAGCAGGCCCTCCCCGCCGTGTACGAAGTCGACCGCAGCGGTCTCCGCCGTCTCGAAGTAGGCCAGCACCGGAAGGTGGTGCGCGGCGGCCCACTCCTCGCTCGCCAGCAGCACCACGGCGGCGCCGTCGGACAGCGGCGTGGAGTTACCCGCCGTCATCGTCGCACCCTCACCCTTACCGAAGGCCGGCTTCAACGAGCCGAGCTTCTCCAGGGTCGTGTCCGGCCGGAGGTTCTGGTCGCGGTTCAGCCCCAGGTACGGGGTGAGCAGGTCGTCGAAGAAGCCCCGGTCGTACGCGGCCGCCAGGCGCTGGTGCGACAGCAGCGCCACCTCGTCCTGCTCCTCGCGGCCGATCCCCCACTCCTTCGCGGTGATCGCCGCGTGCTCGCCCATGGACAGCCCGGTCCGCGGCTCGCCGTTGCGCGGGACGTCGGGGACGAGCTGGGTCGGCCGCAGCTTGGCGATGGCCTTGAGCCGGTCACCGAGGGAGCGGGCGCGGTTGAGTTCCAGCAGCGCCTGGCGCATGTCCTCGTTGACGCCGAGCGGAGCGTCGGAGGTGGTGTCGACCCCGCCCGCGATGCCGGCGTCGATCTGGCCCAGCGCGATCTTGTTGGCGACCAGGGTCACCGCCTCCAGGCCGGTGCCGCAGGCCTGCTGCACGTCGTACGCGGGGGTGTGCGGGTCGAGACGCGAGCCGAGGACGCACTCGCGGGTCAGGTTGAAGTCCCGGCTGTGCTTGAGCACGGCGCCGGCCGCCACCTCGCCGAGACGCTCGCCGGCCAGGCCGAACCGGGCGACGAGGCCGTCCAGCGCGGCGGTCAGCATGTCCTGGTTGGAGGCGCGGGCGTAAGGCCCGTTGGAGCGGGCAAAGGGGATCCGATTGCCACCGAGGATCGCCACACGGCGAGGAGCTGACTGCATGAATGCCACCTTACCAACGAACCTTACTCGTGAGTAAGATTACGGCAGAGTAAGAAGTCAGGGAGGAGCGGCAGACATGTCCGATCGCTACACCAGCTTCGCCAACACCCCCGCCGGAAAGGCCGTGGTCAAGCGACTCGGCCTGCCCGAGCCGGTGCGGCTGCGCAGGTACCGGCCCGGCGACCCGGACATCGAGGGCAATGTGCTGGTCGGCGGCGCGGGCCGGCTCGCCGAGCCCGTACGCAAGCTGCTCCAGGCGAACGGCGTCAATACTGACGCCGCCGAAGGCCCGTACGCGGGACTGGTCTTCGACGCGACCGGCATCACCGACTCGACCGGGCTGCGCGCCCTCTACGACTTCTTCCACCCGGTCGCCCGGTCGCTTCGCCCGTGCGGGCGGGTCATCGTGCTCGGCACCGCTCCGGAAGACTGCGCCAGCCCGCGGGAAGCCACCGCGCAGCGGGCCCTCGAAGGGTTCGTGCGCTCCGTCGGCAAGGAGTTCGGCCGGGGCACCACCGCCCAACTCGGGTACGTCGCGCCCGGCGCCGAGGACGGCGTTGAGTCGACCCTGCGGTTCCTGCTGTCGGCGAAGTCGGCGTACGTGTCGGGCCAGGTCGTCCGGGTCGGGCGGGCGCCGGCCAGCCAGCCGAAGGACGCGACCTTGCCCCTCGAAGGCAAGGTCGCCCTGGTCACCGGCGCCGCCCGCGGCATCGGCGAGGCGATCGCCCATGTCCTGGCTCGGGACGGCGCCCACGTCATCTGCCTGGACGTCCCGGCCGCCGGCGAGCCGCTGTCGAAGGTCGCCAACGACGTGCACGGCAGCGCGCTCCAACTCGACCTCACGGCCGCGGACGCGCCGCAGCGACTGGTCGACCACGTCAAGGAGCGGCACGGTCGGCTCGACATCCTGGTCCACAACGCCGGCATCACCCGGGACAAGACGCTCGCCCGGATGTCCGAAGACCGCTGGAACAGCGTCCTGGACATCAACCTGTCCAGCCAGGAGCGGGTCAACGACGCTGTGCTCGCGGCCGACCTGCTGCCGGCCGGCGGCCGGATCGTGACCGTGTCGTCGATGGCCGGCATCGCCGGCAACCGCGGCCAGACCAACTACGCCGCCTCCAAGGCCGGCGTGATCGGCCTGGTGCAGTCGTACGCGCCGGCCCTCGCCGACAAGGGCATCACCATCAACGCCGTCGCGCCCGGCTTCATCGAGACCCGCATGACCGCCGCGATGCCGCTCATGATCCGCGAGGCGGGCCGGCGGATGAACAGCATGTCGCAGGGCGGGCTGCCGGTCGACGTCGCGGAGACGATCGCCTGGTTCGCCAGCCCCGGCTCGGCCGGCCTGACCGGCAACGTGGTCCGGGTCTGCGGCCAGAGCCTGCTGGGGGCGTGAGCATGGCCGTCGAGGAGCTCGCCGCACCCCCGCGGCTCGGGCCGCTCTACCGCAGCGCGGCGCTGACCGCCGTCCGGCGCAAGGCCCTGGGCGGGGGCGGCCCGTCCGGCGCCCTGCCCGACACGGAGATGCGCGTACGCGAGGTCGCCGTCGACCGGGAGCACCTTGCCCGGTACGACCGGGTGTGCGGATTCCGCCTGACCGACGAACTGCCCGCCACGTACCCGCACATCCTGGCGTTCCCGCTAGCCGTGGCGCTGATGGCCCGCCCGGACTTCCCGTTGGCACTCGTCGGCCTGGTCCACGTCGCCAACCGCATCGAGGTGCACCGGCCGCTCACCGCCGACGACCGCTTCGAGCTTCGCGTCCACGCCGAGGACCTGCGGGAGCACGAACGTGGCCGGCAGGTCGACCTCGTCGCCGAGGCGCTGGTCGACGGCGAGACGGTGTGGACCGGGCGGTCGGTGTACCTGCGCCGGGAGAGGAAGTCGGGCGGCAGCGATCGGCGCCCGGAGCCGACCCCGCCGCCGGAGGGCGGTGCGCTCTGGCGAGTCACCCCGCGGGTGGGTACGGACTACGCCGACGTCTCCGGCGACCACAACCCGATACACACCTCCCGGGTGGGGGCGCGCCTGCTGGGCTTCCCCACCCCGATCGCGCACGGCATGTGGAGCAAGGCGCGCTGCCTGGCCGCGCTGGAGGGCCGGCTGCCGGCCGCGTACGCCGTCGACGTGGCGTTCAAGCTGCCGGTACCGCTGCCGTCGACCGTGACGTTCACCGCGACGCAGGCCGGCTCCGAGCACTGGCGGTTCGGGCTGCACGGCGCGAAGTCCGGCAAGCCGCACCTGACCGGGGAAGTTATCCACAGGTCTTGATTTCGGGGTCCCCGGGATTGGCGTTCGCTCCATAGACTTCGAGCGTTACGCCAGCCCTGGGGAGGACTCGTGACCCAGCCGTCGTTCCGCGTCGACCCCGACGTGCTCCAGCACGTCGCCGGCGCCGCCGGCTCCGCCGCCCACTTCTGTCATCGCGCGCACCGCGCGATGGGCGACGAGCTTCAGTACGCCAGCGAGCAGAGCTTCGGGGAGTATGGCGTGTTCGGCGCCTTTCGCGACTTCATGCAGCGGTGGCGGGCCGAGGTGAAGGTGACCGAGGAGGCCGCCTACCAGTTCAGCGCCGCGATCACTGAGTCGCTCGACGGCTACGGGCACAGCGACGGCCACGCGGTGCAGCGGTTCGGCGGCCGGTGAATGGGGCACACGACGCTGGAGCGGCTTGAGTCGCTTGAGAAAGAGATCAAATCAGCGTACGGGTTCGCCGGCTACCCCGCGCTACGTGACGCTGTGCAACGGGCGCTGCGCGAGCCGCCGCCGAAGGGCCACCCCGACAAGATCATGCAGCACGCGGCCCTGCTTCGGGAGCTCAGCCGGTTAGGCGAGGAGGAGGGCAACGGCCTCCGCGCGTACGTGACCGGCCCGCTGCCGCAGGCCTGGACCGGCACCGCGGCCACCAGCGCCACCGTCGCCGCCACCGCCATCGACAACCAGATGCGCCGCATGGTGGACACGTTCGACGAGGGCGACCGGGCCCTGCGCGCGTACGCCGACGCGATCGAGAGCGCCCGCGAGCTGCATCCCACCGGGCACGCCCGGCTGGAGCACGCGGCGCACCTGCTCTCGACGATCGACCAGTTGTTCGGCTACGACGGCGCGGTCATGAAGGAGGCGCACCACGAGGCGATGGCCGGCATCGCCGTCCTCGTACGGTGCGCCCGAACGGTCGAAGCCGCCAGCCACGTCGCGTCACGCACCTTCGCCGAGCTGGCGAGCAGGGCCAGGTCCGGACGGATCACCAGCAAAGCGATCACCGCGCTCGACAAGCTCGTCATCGCGGACGCCGCCACCTCAGGCCCCGGCGCGCACGACGCCAACCTGATCCTGACCGCCGACGCGTCCGGCCGCGCCTCCGCCAACCTCGACCGCCTGCGCGCCGACGACCAGAAGCACTTCGCCTGGCTGCTCGGCCAGTGCCGGTCGACGCAGGAGCAGGCCTACCTGCTGCAGGCGCTCGCCGCAGGTTACGGCGTCGCGGAGATCGACGCCTTCGACCACAAGATCCATGCCCATGGCGATGACCAGGTGTGGCTACAGCAGCACCTGACCCCGATCACCGAGGCCGCCGGACCCGACCCGGCCCACAGCCGCCGCCCGGTCGAGTTCGGCGGGCGAGAATGGACCCAGGGCTCGGCCCCCACCTGTGTGGCCATGTCGACCGTGATGGCCCGGGCCAAGGTCGATCCGCTGTACGCGTTGCAGTTGACCACCGGCGGCTACCCCGACGACCCGTCCTTCGACAGCGGCGACGCCTTCGCCCGCCGGCTGCACGACGAGCAGCATGACGTGTACGACGGAGGCCGCAACTGGTTGCAGGACCTGTTCGGCACGGACGGCATGACCGAGGGACAGGCGCGCGACGTCGCCAACGAGCAGGTGGCCCCGCACACCGGCGCGCGTTACGACAAGGTGACGGTCGACTCGACCGGCGATCGCCGGAACGTCCTGCCCGAGGTGGAGAAGGCCGTCGACCAGGGGCTGCCGGTCACGTTCACCGTGCAGGACGGCCACGGCGGCCACGAAATGGCGATCGTGGGTCACCAGGACGGCATGCTCGAGGTGTACAACCCCTGGGGGTACACGGTCTGGGTGAGCGAGGACGACTTCGTCAACAACCACATGAACGTCGTCGGGGACGGGGTTCCCGCGAGTGTGCACGCCGTCAACGTGCCCCGGCGTTAGGAGGCTGCGGTGCCGATTCCAGGTATCGGTCGTACCGACCGGGAGCTAGCCGACCTCGACGTGCCCGCGCTGCTCCGCGACGGGTTGGCCGCCGGCGGCCCCGCCAACACCGAACTGTTCGGCGACGGGCGGATCGCAGCCGCCATCGCGGCCGACCGGGCGGGTGTGCGGCCCCGGTCGCTGGCGTTCCTCGCCGAAGTGGTCCGGCGGGGCGGGATCGGGTACGCCGCCCAGCTACCCGAGCCGCTGCCCGGCGCCGAGCGCACCGCCCTGGCCCGGGAGTGGCTGACGGCGGCGACCCCGGTGGCCGGCGCGGAGGCTGTGCCCGGCGAGGAAGCTGACGAGGAGTTCGCCCGCTGGCTGGAGGCCATCGCCGTGGTCCTGGGCGTGCGTCAGCACGCCGTCCCACCGCGCTGATGACGTTGTGTCGCTGTCCCACATCGCGATGGAGAAATCATCAACTAGCAGGGAGCAAAGTGTCGAAGATCCTGGAGAGCAAGGTGTCAGCAGAGGGTCGCATCTCCATCCCCGCCGACATCCGGCACCGGTTGGGCCTACAACCCGGCGACCGCGTGCAGTTCCTCCTCGACGAGGACGGAGTCCGACTGGTGACCGCGCGATCCCTTGCCGAGGCGGTGTGGGCGCGCAACACCGGCGGCGACGCCCTCGACGCCGGCGAGGCGATCCGGGCCGCCCGCGAGGCTGACGACCGCGGCACCGACCGGGACGATCGCCCGCTCGACGCCGGCCCGACCGATGCCGAAGAGGACAAGGTCCTCGCATCGCTTTTTCCCGCCGCGTGAGCGCCCGCGACCTGGCCCGTCCTGGTCTTCGACGCTAACCCGCTGCTGGCCTGGGTGTTGCAAGCCCAAGACCAGGGGCGGCGCATCCAGCGGCTGTTCGACTCCCCCGCCGAGTGCGTCATGGCGGCCTCCGTACTGGCCGAGACGATCTACGTCGCCCGCGAGCGCGGCAACCAGGCCGAGCCAGCGGCCCTGCGCGCCGAACTGCTCGCGCAGGAACTGTGCGTCGAGCCGATTACCGAGGAGGACGCGGAGTGGGCCGGTGCCGTGATCACCGAGTCGCGAGCACGTCCAGCCCGGTGGAAGACCACGCGCGGTGAGCGCCAGGGATCGTTGTCGCTGGGCGACGGGCTGACACTCGCCGTGGCCCAGCGCCTCGGCGCCCGAGCGGTCAGCTTCGACGGCGCCTGGGCCCACTTCCCCACCCTCAGCTTCCCGCTGCTGGATCCATGGAAAGTGCCGAACTGAAGGGGTATCCGTCGTGCCGGCCCGCGCCGAACTGACGACCCAGCAGGCGGCGGACATGCTGAACGTCCCCCGCCCGCTCCGCATCGACTGCTCGTTCACCCAGGATCTGGGGCTCGTCTGACCGTGGCGTTCGTCGTCTCGTACGACACGAACGTGCTGGATCCGAGCACCCTACGGGACTTGTTGATCCGCCACAGCGCGTGACAGTCCAGACAGCGCGAAACCGGCCCACCCGCCGTCCGGAAGGCTGCCGGGTCCACTTCCAGGAACTACTGCTCCCGGCGTCTCGACGGCACCCGTCAGTGCCTAACGGGGCACTCTCATGATCACCCGGACTTTGCGGTGCTATGGGCCCACAAAGTCCGGGTGATCATGAGGAAGCCACCCCACGAACTGCTCGTGCAGGTCACCGGCCGGAACACTTCGAAGGTCGGCGGCTGCTTCGATCATTGCCGACCCCAGGACGAGGGCCAGGCTGACCGGCGCATCGGTGTACTGGGCCAGCAGTTGCCGGCGCCGGCTCGGGCACGGCCAGGGCAACGAGCAGCCGACACACAACCAGGTCCCGGACATCGGCTGATGCGCGGTCACCGCCCGAACCGTCCTCGGTTGCCCTTGTTGGCGTCCACGACGCTGACAACCCCGGCTGTGCGCACGCGCTCCAACCAACTGACGAACACGCGCAGCGCAGAGTTGTCGAACCGCTTGACCGCCCAGTCGATCATCCGCTGGTCGTAGGTGCCGAGCTCCACGCCTCGCAACGCGTCCCGGAGCGCTTCTTCGCGCTGCTCGGGCTCGGTGTACGAACCGAGCGGCTCTGTCTCCAGCGGAGCCACGGGTGCGTAGTGACGTGCCTTCATACTGGTCATGGGTCGGACCTCCAGTGTCCGATCAAGAGAGCCGATCGGCGGTCCAGTCGCTGATCGGCTCTCGCCATTTCGGGTGACGGCAACGTTACGCTTGTTGTGTCTTGTTGGGCAACGTTGGTCGATGTGGTCGACGTGGGGCGACGTCGGTGGACCCCTAGCGTCGTTCGCGTGGATCAGGTCGATCACGGCAGCTACGTGCCCGTGTATCAGCAACTCGTCGCGATCATGAAGAAGCGCATCGAGTCGGGCGAGTTTCCCCCGGGGCGCCTTATTCCGTCAGAGAAGACGTTGCAGCAGGAGTACGGCGTTGGTCGGGACACCGTGCGTCGCGTGGTCGAGATCCTCCGTGAGGAAGGCCTGATCTTCACCGTTCCGCACCGGGGCAGTTACGTCGCCGAACGGTAGAGCGCCCTAACGGACCGTCACCGTCCAGGTGACGTCGCGCGATTCGCTCCGCGTACGGTCGTCTCCGCAGCCCTGAAAGCAGTTGTGCAGGGTGATCGTGGCCGACCCGGGCCGGCGGGCGTCGAAGACGAAGTACCGCGTGCCCGCGCCGCCGCCGATGTTCGGGCCGATCAACCGGTCGAGCAGGTTGCCAGCGGCCTGCTCGCTACGCACGAGCGTGACGACGCCGTCCGGCGCGACCGCGGCGGTCCAGTGATCTCCCACGGACGCGCCCCGGTCCGGCACCGCGAGGGAGAACCGGTGGCTCCGCTCCACGGCAACCGTCGTGGTGCCGCCATTGTGGACCTCGCCGTGACGGGACCGCTGGACCCCGGTCACCACGGCCACCCCGGCGACCCCGACCAGCACCACGGCCGCGAGCGCCCAGATCCACCGTCGACGTGGCACCACCGCCCCCTCCCCTCCAGTTTCGCCAGCCAATGTAGGCGGTACGGGCGACTCCTGCCGTCCCCCGGAGCGGAGGCCGGGTAACGTGGGCGAACGTGACGAGTCAGCCGCCCATCGCCAAGCGAGTGCCTTCCGAGCGCGTACACCACGGTGACACCGTCGTCGATGAGTACGCGTGGCTGCAGAACAAGGACGACCCCGAAACGATCGCCTACCTCGAGGCCGAGAACGCGTACACCGAGGAGTCGACGCGGCACCTGAGCGCGCTGCGCGAGACGATGTTCGACGAGATCAAGCTTCGTACCAGGGAGACCGACCTGTCGGTGCCCGCCCGCAAGGGCGGCTTCTGGTACTACACCCGCACGGTTGAGGGTAAGCAGTACGGCATCCACTGCCGCCGAGCGGTCGCGATCGGCGAGGTCGAGCCCCCGTCCACCGAGGACGGCGCCCCGCTGCCGGGCGAGGAGGCGCTGATCGACGGCAACGAACTCGCCGAAGGCAAGAAGTTCTTCGCGCTCGGCACCTTCGACGTCAGCCCGGACGGGCGCTGGCTGGCCTACTCGACCGACTTCGACGGCGACGAGCGGTTCACGCTGCGGATCAAGGACCTGCTCAGCGGCGAGGTACTTCCCGACGAGGTCCCGAACACGTTCTACGGCTCGGCCTGGTCGGCCGACGGGTCGACGTTGTTCTACCTGACCGTGGACGAGGCGTGGCGGCCCTACCGGGTCTGGCGCCACGTGCGCGGGACGCCGACGGCGCAGGACGAGGTCGTGTACGAGGAGCCCGATGAGCGGTTCTGGGTCGGCGTCGACCTGACCCGGTCGGAGAAGTTCATCATCATCGACGTGCACAGCAAGGTCACCAGTGAGGTGCACGTCATCCCGGCCGACCAGCCGCTGTCGCCGCCCCGCGTGATCGCACCGCGCGAGCAGGGCGTCGAGTACTCGGTCGAGCACCACGGCCACCGGTTCCTGATCCTGCACAACCGGGGCGCCGAGGACTTCGCGCTGTCCTACACCTCGGTCGACACCCCGGGCGCCGACTGGACGCCGCTGATCGAGCACGAGCCCGGTACCCGGCTGCTGGAGGTCGACGCGTTCGCCCGGCACATGGTCATCTCGCTGCGCCGCCAGGGCCTCACCGGGCTGCGCGTGATGCCGTTCGACGGCGGCCCGTCCTACGACATCGAGTTCCCCGAGCCCCTCTACTCGGTCGGCCCGGACGCCAACCCCGAGTACGAGACGGCCACCTTCCGGCTGCACTACGGCTCGCTCGTGACGCCGGAGTCGATCTACGACTGCGACCTGGATACCGGGCAGCTCACGCTGCGCAAGCAGAAGGAGGTGCTCGGCGGGTTCGACCCGGCGCGGTACGAGCAGCACCGCGAGTGGGCGGTCGCCGAGGACGGCACCCGGGTTCCGATCTCCCTGGTGTGCCTGCGGGACACGCCGCGGAACGGCTCCGCGCCACTGCTGCTGTACGGGTACGGCTCGTACGAGCACTCGATGGACCCGTGGTTCTCGATTCCCCGGCTGTCGCTTGTGGACCGTGGTGTGGTGTTCGCCGTGGCGCACATCCGGGGCGGCGGCGAGATGGGCCGCCACTGGTACGAGAACGGCAAGATGCTCGCCAAGAAGAACACGTTCACCGACTTCGTCGCGTGCGCCGAGCACCTGGTGAAGAGCGGCTGGACCGCGGCGGACCGGGTCATCGCGCGCGGCGGCTCGGCCGGCGGCCTGCTGATGGGGGCGGTCGCGAACATGGCGCCGGAGTCCTTCGCGGGCATCGTGGCGCAGGTGCCGTTCGTCGACCCGCTCACCTCGATCCTCGACCCGTCGTTGCCGCTCACGGTCACCGAGTGGGAGGAGTGGGGCAACCCGCTCCACGACCCCGAGGTGTACGAGTACATGAAGTCCTACAGCCCGTACGAGAACGTCGCCGACCGCCCGTACCCGGCGATCCTGGCGGTGACCAGCTTGAACGACACCCGCGTGCTCTACCACGAGCCGGCGAAGTGGGTCGCCCGGCTACGGGCCACCGCGCCCGGCGCGAAGGTGCTCCTGAAGACGGAGATGGGCGCGGGTCACGGCGGGCCCAGCGGGCGGTACGACGCCTGGAAGGAAGAGGCGTTCGTCAACGCCTGGATGCTGGACCTCGTCGGCCGGTCCTCCTGACCGATGCGGTGAGGCGGACCTAGTGGCGCACCGCCGGCAGGTCCGCCTCACCGACCATCCACTTCTCGCTCACCGTCCGCACCCGGGCCCGCCAGCCCAGGCCGGTGAGGTGCTCCTGCAGGTCGAGCGGGTCCCAGAACACCCGGACCACGCGGTGCGCGGAGCCGTCGGCCAACCGGCGCTCGACGATCTCTCCGGAGTCGCCGACGAACACCTCGCGCGACCCGCCGTGGATCGGCTCGTCGACGAAGACCGCCCGCCCGCCCGGCGCCAGCGCCTCGGCGATGCGCGCCCAGAACGCCGCGAACCTCGCCCGCGGGATGTGGGACAACCAGAACGCGAAGAACACCACGTCGAACCGGTTCGCCGGGCACCAGTCGAACAGGTCCGCGACCTGGAAGCGGATCGCGGCGTCCCCGGTCCGGGCGCGGGCCAGCTCGATCATCTCCGGTGCGGCGTCGACCGCTGTGAGGGTCGTGGCCCAGCGCGCCAGTCGGGCCGTCCACATCCCCGTCCCACAGGCGAGTTCGAGGACGTTCCCGGTCGGGCGGAGAGCGTCGACGACGGCGGCGATCCGCCGGCTGGTCTCGTCGCCGACGCCGTGGGTCGCCAGGTCGAACTCTGCCGCGCGCCGGCGGTAGTAGGCGATCTGCCCGGCGAGCAGCGAATCGTCGGTCACCGACCGATCACCCAGCACTCGGCCTGACTCGGCGTTCTCAGCCGGATCACCTTCCCCTGGCTGGCGTAGTCCCGGAGGAAGTTCAGGAAGAATCTCCGCCGGTCGTGGTGGTGCTGCCAGGCCCAGCGCACCGGGAAATCCGCGCGCAGCCAGTCGCGGAACCGTTCGACGTTGCCGTCCCGCCGGACTTCGCCGCGGAGCGCTCGGCGCAGCGAGCGACTCAAGACCCGGCGCATGACGAGCGCTCTGGAGTAGTCCAGCCACAGGATCAGGTCCGCCTTCGGCGCGAGGACCGACTGGACCTCGCAGTAGCCGAAGCTGTCGACGATCCAGCGCTCCTGACCGGCGATCTCGGCAACCTTCGCCGGGAAGTCCTCGCGCCTGGTCCAGTTCGGGCCGTAGAACAGCGAGTCCACTTCGAAGAACGGGATGCGCAGGATCGCCGCGAGGCGCAGTCCGAGCGTCGTCTTACCCGCTCCGCTGATCCCGACGATCAGGATGCGTCGCTGGTTGATCGGCAGCTGCCGGGCACCGATCGGACGGGTCACCCCGAGCACGATTCAATGGTCAGCCAGCCACCCGCCCCGCGCCAGCCGGCGGGGTGTCCAACTCCTCCGCGATGAGCAGGCCGGCCAGCAACGCCGGGTCGATGTTGCCACCGCCGACCACCGCGACCGTACGGCCAGGGGGCAGTTCGTCGCGGTGGTGGAGGTACGCGGCGGTGGTCACCGCGCCGCTGGGCTCGGCCACGAGCCGCGTCGAGCGGGCGAGCAGCGCCACCGTCGTCAGGATCTCCTCCTCGGAGACGGTGACGATGCCGTCGAGTCGCTCGCGCAGGTGCGTGAAGGTCAACTCCGACAGGGACGTACGCAGACCGTCGGCCACGGTGCGGTAGCGGTCCTCGGTGCTCCACGGCCGCAGTTCGCCCTGGGCCAGGCTGTCCGCCGCGTCGCCGGCCAGCGCCGGCTCGACGCCGATCACGGCGGCGTTCGGGATCAGCGCCTTCACGGCCGTTGCCACGCCGGAGGCGAGCCCGCCGCCACCGACCGGCACGAGTACCACTTCGACCTCGGGCAGGTCCTCGGCGATCTCCAGGCCCACGGTGCCCTGGCCGGCGATGATGTCGCGGTGGTCGTACGGCGGGATGATCGTCAGCCCCCGCTCGGCGGCCAGTTCCGCCGTGCGGCTCTCCCGCTCGGCCGGTGGGACCTCGATGATCTCCGCGCCGAGCGCTCGGGTCGCCTCGAGCTTGACGGTCGGCGCACCCTCGGGCATCACCACGACGACCGGCGAGCCCACGATCCGGCCCGCGTACGCGAGCGCCTGGCCGTGGTTACCGGAGGAGTGGGTGATGACGCCGGCCGCCCGCGCTTCCTCGGGTAACGACATCAGGGCATGGACCGCTCCGCGTACCTTGAACGCGCCCACCGGCTGGAGGCTCTCCGGCTTGAGCCAGAGGTCCGGGCCGATCGTCCAGGCGGGCAGGAGCGGGGTACGCACGGCGATTCCCGTGATGTTCTTAGCGGCGGCGCGCACGTCATCAATGCTGATCATTCGCAAACCTCACGGGACTCTCGGAGAGATCACTGTTATTCACCATGCCAAATTCCCCAAGAATCACCAGGTTCGTCACCCTCGCGGGTCATCGGCGACCGTCGCGCCGACCCGGCCGGCCCCTCAGCCGTTCGCCAGGCGCTTCGCCGCGTCGTACCCAAGATGCAGGAAATCGGCGCCCGCGACCGCGGTCGCGACGCTCATCCCGAATCGGGTCGCCTGGGGCGCGAACACCAGACCGGCCGCGAGCCCGGTAGCGACCCAGACCGCGCTGCAGAACGGACACGTCAGCAGCTCACCGAAGGCATGCTGGGCACCAGTGCCGCGGGGACTCTCGTTGATCTCAGCCTCGCCGGCCGGCCCCTCGAACCGTGTCACCGGCGCGCGTAGCGGGCTGGTGATCGCGTCCTTGGTCAGCAGCCGGGACAGCTTGTGCGTGGAGACGGCCATTAGCGCGATGTCGGCCGCACGCGGGCACTGGGGCAGTCGCTTACCGGTAAGCCGGGCGATACCGGCGAACGTCGCGACGGCGCCCGCATAGACCGACATCGCGATCGCGTACCCCTTCAGGGGCCGTTCGTCACTGGCCTTGTCGGCATACCCCTGGACTGCTTTGAGCGCGGTATCGGTACGTCCCATACCAACCATGGCTACCCCGCGCGCGCACCGACAAAACGCCACCTGGCCAGGGGTGGCTCCGATCACCGGGGTTAGCTCTCAGTTCGCCCGGCCACTCGACGATAAGGATTCTGCACTCGGCGCAAAACTTCATCTAGGGGCCTAAATAATGCAATTGCTCAAGAATCTTCGCGTCGGCACCCGACTCGCGTCCGCGTTCGGACTGATTGCCGTGTTGATGGCGGTGGCTATCGGCTTCGGGCTCTGGGGACAGTCCCGGGTCGCAGCCGCCAACGAACGCGTACACGCGAAGCAGGACATACGCAAAGAAGCCCTGATGGCGAAGTTTCGCACCGCCGACTTCGCCGGCTGGCAGACCGGGTATTCACTGGACGTGATCCGGGGGGTGCCCAACGCCACGGACGACTCGACCGGCCAGCGCAAGTCGTTCCTGGAGTCGGCGAGCGCCTTCCGCGGCGACCTGGACCGGATCCGCGCCAAGATGACGGACGCCGGCGAGCGTGCCCCGGCCGACGCCGCCCAGGCCGCGTTCGATCAGTTCATGGCCGTCGACCAGCGGATCATCGCGGGCTTCCGGGCGGGCACGCCGGCCGCCATCAACGAGGCCGCCGACCTGGCCGCGGGCGAGTCACTCCAGCACATGAACACGATCATCGAAGCGGTCGACAAGCTCGTGGCCGATGTGTCGGCCGACACCACGCTGGCGAAGGCGGAGGCCGACCGTGCCGCCAGCCAAAGCCGGTACGCGATGCTCGTGGCCGCCGTGGTCTGCCTGGCACTGATGGTCGTTCTCGCCGTGCTGGTGACCCGCAGTGTGGTCCGGCCACTGCGCCGCACCGTCGAGGCGCTGAATCGGGTCGCCGCCAAGGACCTGACGACGCGACTGTCCGCCGACAGCACGGACGAACTCGGCGACCTGGCCCGTAGCCTGAACGGAACCCTCGACGTACTCTGCGATTCATTCATCACCATCAACTCCGACAGCGAGACCCTGGCCTCGGCGGCACAGGAACTCACCGCGGTCGCCGGTCAGATCGGCTCCGCCGCGGACGAGACGGCCAGCCAGTCCGATGCCGTCGCGGCCACGGCGGCGCAGGTCTCGCACAACGTACAGACCGTTGCCGCTGCCACCGAGGAGATGAACGCCTCGATCCGCGACATCTCCGGCAGCGCGTCCCAGGCCGCCGAGATGGCCAAGAGCGGTGTCGACAGCGCCCAGCGCGCGACCAGCACGATCGAGCAGCTCGGCGAGTCGAGCGCCGAGATCAGCCAGGTCGTCCGCCTCATCACGTCGATCGCCGAGCAGACGAACCTGCTGGCGCTGAACGCGACGATCGAGGCGGCCCGCGCCGGTGAAGCGGGCAAGGGCTTCGCCGTCGTCGCCGGCGAGGTGAAGGACCTCGCACAGGCGACCGCCAGGGCGACCGAGGACATCTCGCGACGGGTCCAGAGCATCCAGCAGGACACCACGGCCGCCGTCGAGGCAATCGGTCAGGTCAGCGAGATCATCGACCGGATCAGCGAGCACTCGACGACGATCGCGGCCGCGGTGGAGGAGCAGACGGCGACCACGGTCGAGATGAGCCGCAACGTGAGCGAGGCGGCCACCGGATCGGGCCAGATCGCCGAGAACATCCACAGCGTGGCGAACGCCGCGCAGACCACGTCCGGCGGGGTGGCGGAGTCGCAGCGTACGGCGGACGAGCTCGCGCGGGTCTCGGCGCAGCTGCGGCAGCTGGTGGGGCAGTTCAAGATCTGAGCCCGAGCAGCGTCGAGGGTGGTCACGGGGGCCCCATTTTCATTAGAATGTATGTACGAAATACCTGATCGGAGGGGTTCCGTGACCACCCCCACCCTCACTCCGTACGTGACCCTGCTCGGTTTCGCCCGTTACGTCAGCCGGACCGGGCTGGCACGGGCGAGCTTCGTCGGCGGCCTGCGCCGCCAGCGCGCCAGCCACTCCGGCTTCAACCCGCACAGCTCACTCCTCAAGGCGCTGAAGGCCGACATCCGGTTCCGCAGCCCCGGCACCCACCTCGACCAGGTGCGCACGGCGGTCAAGGAGCGCTGGCGCCCGCTCTACAGCATCCTGGTGCCCGCGACCAAGTCCTATCTGGAGTCGCTCGGCGACCTCTCCCAGTGCGAACTGGTCCGCCCGCGCGAGGTGATCGCGTTCGTCGGACCCCTGCCCGTGAAGATCAATCCGCAGTTCGGGCTGCGGTACGCCGACGGCCGCGCCGAGGCGGTTCGACTGCTGTTCGACGAGGAGCGGCCATCCCGCGAGGCCATCCTGGCCACCTTGCACCTGACGCAGCGCCACATGGACGACGTGCTGCCGGGCGCCGAAGCGGTCGTCGTCGACGTGCGCCGCGGCGAGGTGCACCGGATCGACGAGATCACCAAGCCGGAGCAGATCGAGCAGTGGCTGGCCGGCGAGGCCGCCGCGTTCGCCGCCACGTGGAACGCCGCCGCCTAGCGGCTAGGTCGCGAAGATCCTAGAGAAGACCGGCTCGAGTGCGGGCTCCTCCTCCGGGTCGACCAGTACCAGCACCTCGTCGCCGGGGTGCAGCACCGTGTCGGCGTTCGGCGGCAGCAGCCGACCCTCGCGTACGACCATGCTGACCCACGCGCCTTCGCCCAGCGGGAGGTCACCGACGCGGGCGCCGTCGGCAGGTGAACCAGCCGCCACCCGGAACTCGATGGCGCTCATGAGTGGACCTCATGTCGAAGCAGCACGCCGATGAGCTTTCCCGGATTACGTGTTGCGTACCGTAGCCCGTCCGCTACGGCAGCCGAGCCACTCCGACCAGGCCCGGCACCCGGTACGCCTGTGCGCCCGGCACCCCTTCGGGCCGCCACAGCGACGGCGGGACCAGCCCGGGCTCGACCAACTCCCAGCCCTCGAACAGCCGGGCGATCTCCTGCGGGCCACGCATGAAAGCGGTGTGGGACTCCCGCAGGTGCTGCTCGAGTTGCTCCGTGTCGAGCCCGGGCTGCGGGCTCACATGCGAGATCACCAGGTAGCTACCCGGCGCGAGCGCCTCGGCGAACGTGCCGATGATCCCGCCCGGATCGTCGGCATCGGGCAGGAAGTGCAGGACGGCCAGCAACAACAGACCGACGGGGCGGGAGAAGTCGATCGTGGACCTCACGGTCTCGGAGGTGAGGATGGCCTTCGGGTCGCGTACATCGGCCTGCAGCACCGCGCTGCGCGCGTTACCGGTCAGGAGCGCCCGGCTGTGCGCGACGGCCACCGGATCGTTGTCGACGTAGACCACCCTCGCCTCCGGGCAGGCCCGCGCCGCCACCTCGTGGGTGGGCTCCTGGGTCGGGATTCCCGCGCCGACATCGAGAAACTGGGTCACGCCGTGAGACGTCAGGTACTGGACGGCGCGGCCCAGGAAGGCCCGGTTGCTCCGGGCCCCGTACGGAAGCTCGGGCGCTGCCGCGATGGCCCGGTCAGCGAAGTCGCGGTCGACGGCGAGGTTGTGGGTGCCGCCGAGGAAGTAGTCGTAAATCCGCGCCGGGCTAGGCCGGGTCAAATCGATATCTACAGGGGCCCAACCTGGTCGCTCCACCGCGCTACGCTCTCCCCTGGTCGCTGTCATCGTGAGGACCCACCGAGAATACGGGGTAGGCACCGGTCCGCGATCACATAGTCCCGCCAATGGGTGATCGCGACGGTGCCGGAGCCGAGAGGGGCTGGATTGCCCAGCCAGACAGACACCGTCGCGGACCACACCGACGCTGGTCAGCCGCTGAGGGCGAACGGGCCGCTGGGCCCAGCCCAGTTCGTACCGATCGCTATCCGCCTCACCAAAGCGCTTGCCGATTGGCATCGGTTCCGCGGGCCGCACGGGGCGCTCTGCCCGAACGCGTTCCGGGTCGGCAGCGGCGGAGAGATCCACCTCGAAGGTCTCTCCGGCGCGCCGGAGATGTACGCGGCGCCGGAACAGACCGGACGGCTGGAGCGCGGCGTCGACGAGCGTACGGACCTGTACGCCCTCGGCGTCCTGTTCTACCAACTGCTCAGCGGTCGGCCCCCGTTGGCGGCGGCCACTCCCGCGCAGTGGCGGCGCTGCCACCTTTCCGAGCGCCCAGCGCCGCTACGTGAGCTCCCCTCGACGCTGGACGAGATCGTCGCGGTACTGCTGGCGAAATCGCCGGACGACCGGTACCAGACGGCTCGCGGCCTCGTCGCCGACCTGGAACGCTGCCGCGCGACGCTGGCCGCCGGCGGGGTGGCGACCCCGCTGCCGCTCCGTACCCGCGACCGGACCGACCGGCTGACGTTCAGCGGTCGGTTGTACGGGCGGGAGCGACAGCTCACCCGCCTGCAGGCCGCGTACGACCGGCTGGCGGCCGGCGGCACGGCCGAAGTGGTGGCGGTGACCGGCGATCCCGGCCTGGGCCGGTGGGCGGCTGTCACGGGCTTCGCCGATTCTGTGGTAACCGGCGGCGGGCGCACCGTCCGGGCCGTGTGCGCCCGCGACGACGCCGGACCGTACGCGGCAATGGCCCGCCTCTTCACCGATCTCGCCGCGCAACTGGCCGACGCGCCGCCCGAGCAGCGCGCCCGGATCTCCGACGCCGTCGGGGCGTGCGGCGCGCCCCTCACCGAACTGTCCCCCGCGCTGCGCGTCGTGCTCGGCGAGCGGCCGCCGTCCGCCGGCTCGGCGGCCACCGCGCGTCACCGTATCCAACTGGCCGCCAGACGCCTCCTGGGTGCGGTGACCTGGCCGGGCCAACCGCTTGTGATCGCGATCCGCGACATTCAGTGGGCTGACGAGCCGACCATCGAGCTACTGCGCTACGTCCTGGCCGCCCCGGACGCCCCGCCCGTACTGGCCGTCGTGACCTATCGCGCGAACGATGTCGGGCCCGACCACCCGTTGCGGGCGCTCCTGGCCGACGAGCGGGTGTCCACGTCGACGGTCGCGCTGCGGCCGCTACCCGACAGCGCACTGGCCGACCTGCTGTCCGAGGCGCTGGGCTCCGACAAACGCGACTCGTCCCAGCTGTCGCGCTCCGTCGCCGCCCGGACCGGTTCGAACCCGCTGCTGGTGCGGCACTTTCTGCACGGGCTCGCCGACCGGAAGCTGTTGGGGTACACGGCCACCGGCGCGAGGTGGGAGTGGAAGCAGGACCGGATCGAGAGTGAGCCCCGGGCCGCACAGCTGCCCGATCTGGTGGGCGCGAAGCTGGCGCTCTTCGCCGCGGGTACGCGTGAACTTCTTGAGCTCGCTGCGGTGCTCGGGCCGCGCTTCGACGCGACGACCTTGGAAGCGGCCGCCCCCGGCAGCGACGTTTCGGCGCTGCTGCGCCCGGCCGTACGGGCAGAGTTGCTGGCCGAGGGCGCGATCCCGGGTGAGTACCGGTGGCGCCACGAGCAACTGCGGCAGGCCGTCCTGGCCGGCGTCGGCGGCCGGCGCCTCGCCGCGCTGCGCCTGGTCGTCGGCCGTGCGTTCGCACCCCGCGCCGGGATGCTGTTCGAGGCGGTCACGCACCTCAACGCCGCCAGCGAACTGCTGTCCGCGCCGGACGAGCGGAGGTGGCTGGCCGAGCTGAACCTCGACGCCGGCGCGCGGGCGGCGCGCATTGGTGCCCTCACCGAGGCGCGCCGGTACCTGAAAACAGGCCGGGCCCTGCTCGACGGCGAGGCGCGGCAACGGTGGCCGGATCTGGCGCTGCGACTGCACCTCGCCGCGACAGAGGCGGAGCGGGCCGCCGGCAACCTTGAGAACGCCGAACGGCTGCTGACGGCCGCCAAGCAGTACATCGACGACGACACCGAGCGGGCCCGCCTGCTCGGCATGCACGCCATGCTGCTCCACGACGCCGGAGACAGCATCCTGGCGCTGCGCACGGGGATCGAGGCCCTCCGGCTGCTCGGGCTGCCACTGCCCGCCAACCCGGCCGAATGGCGGGAGGCCGGAACGGCGTCCGTGGAACGGCTGCGCGAGCGGGTCGACGACGATGCGCTCGAAGAGCTCATCAACGCGCCCGACTGCGTAGCGCCCCGAGTGGTCATCGCGGCCAACCTGATCGCGGACCTGGCCCAGCCCATCTGGCCAGACTGGTCAGGCGGCGACCTGCTCGCCGCAGCCGGGGTCGAACTTGCGCTCGAACACGGCCCCACCGCCGCGACCGCGTACATCCTCGGCCGGCTGGCCGTGGTCTTCTCCCGGAACCGCCACGATCGGGAGGCCTCCCGGTTCGCAGGTGCCGGGCTTCGCCTGCTGGAGCGGCCCGGCACCCGGTTCCCGGCGGTGACCCGCGCGGCCGCGGCCGTCCTGGGCCCTTCCTGGCTGGATGGACCGGGCCCGATGATCCGTGAGCTGTACACGGCGTACCGGACCGCGGTCGAGGAGGGTGAGGTCCGGCTGGCGCAGCGCATCGGGGCGGTGTACTCGGTACACCTGTTCGCGGTCGGTACGCCGCTGGACCGGGTGGCCGCCGACGTCGAGGCGCGGTGGCGGTTCGCCCAACGCCACGGCGGCGACGAGCAGGCCGGGGCCGTGGTCCGACTGCTGGACGCCGCGGTGAGCCGGCTTCGCCGGGTGCCCTGCGACTCGCCCGCACCGACCGCGGAAGAGGACGCGACGGGGCGGCGGATCCTGCGGGGCGAGTACCGCTACTACTCGATCGTCGGGCTCTCGCCGCTGCTCGCCCCGGCACACGTACTCGACGGCAGCGACATGGCGGAGCTGGGCGAGGTGGTCGGGCAAATCGTGACGTACGCGCCCGGCACCTTCCTCACCGCCGAAACGGCGTACTGGCACGCGTTCTCGTTGGTGAAGCGGTACGAAACCGCCGAGCCCGAGCAGCGGGAGTCGCTGCTCGCCCAACTGGAGACGCTCCAGGACAAGCTTGACGACCTTGCTGCGCACGGGCCGGGCCTGCTGCGGGCGCGCGCGTTGCTGCTGTCCGCCGAGCGGGCGCGGCTGGCCGGCGCGGCCGACCAGGCCCGTACCCGGTACGACCGTGCGATCGCCGCCGCCCGCGAGGCCGACTTCATCCGTACCGAGGCGTTCGCAGCCGAACGCGGGGGCCGGCACGCCCTCGCCCACGGCCAGGTCGGTGATGCGGTCGCCTACCTTCGCCGGGCCCGCGCCTGTTATCAGCAGTGGGGCGCGGTGGCGAAGCTCGACCAGCTCGACGAACTGCTCGCCACCGCCAGCCGGCCGGCCGGCCCGACCCGCGCCCTCGACCAGCTCGACCTGCTGACCCTCGTCCGGGGCTTCCAGGCCGTCGCCGGCGAGTTACGGCTCGACCGGCTCGTCGGCGTCCTGTTGGAGTTGCTCGTACGGCACTCCCAGGCCGAACGCGGCCACCTGCTGCTCGCCAACGGTCACCACCTGCGGCCCACCGCAGAGGCCGAGGTGGAGCGGGACGTCATCCAGGTCACCACACATGTCGATGGCGCGAGCTGCTCCCGGTTGCCGATGAACCTCATCGAGTACGCCGGGCGCAACCGCGAGGTGCTGGTGGGCGGGGCGGACGAGTTGGCCGTGCGCGTCGCTGACCCGTACCTGGCGGCTCACCGCCCCCGCTCCGTGCTGTGCGCGCCCATCGTGCGCCGCGAAAACCTGCTCGCCGTGCTCTATCTCGAACACCGACGGCTCGCCACGGCGTTCTCCACGTTCTACCTGGAGATGCTCGAGATCCTGTGCACCCAGGCCGCGGTCGCGCTGGAGAACGCGTCCGGCCACGCCCAACTGGTCGAGGCCAACCAGATCCTGGATGCCACGTTCGACCGGATGCCGGTCGGCCTGGTCCTGCTCGGCCCGGATCTGAAAGTACGCCGGGTCTCCCCGCGCGCGGTGGAGATCATGGGTTTGCCGATCGCGCCGGGCACCCCGCTGGTGGAGCTGTTCGACGTGCTGACCCCCGCCGACGTGCACGGCGGCGCGTACCGCTACGAGCCGGGGTTCGCGGCGGTGTCGGACTGGGTGGAGCCGATCGACCGCGAGATCGTGATCCTCACTCCCCAGGGCGGGCGGATGAGGCTGTGGACCTCGGCGATCCCACTGCGCGACGAGGCCGGCAGCCTGGTCGGCGTCACGGTCCTGGTCTCACAGACGCCGTAGCCGCCGGAACCGCTACCGCTCAGGCGTGCGGGCGACCGCGAAGACCGACTGACCGAACGGCGCCTGCCAGCGCCGCTCAAGCCGCCGGGCCATCGGCACCACCATCCGGTCGTAGGTGCGCACCAGCGGACCGTTGTGCGGGGCGAGCCGCAGGGCGCGGCAGGCGACGTACCAGCCGAGCAGGCCGACCGGATTGATGTAGCAAAGCTGCTCGGTCCGCAGGCCGGCCGCGGTCAGCGCGGCGCCAAGCGTTGCGAGCGTGTACCGACGGAAGTGCCCGATGGTGCGATCGAACCGGCTCATCGCCGACGGAAAGGCCGGCACGATCAGCACGACCGCCCCGCCGGGGCGGAGCAGCCCGCCGATCGACCGGAGCCCGGCCACATCGTCCTCGACGTGTTCGAGCACGTTGAGGGCTACTGCCGCGGTGTGCCCGGCGCGCTCCTCGGTCGGCAGGAACAGCGGTCGCACGTCGACGCGGGGATCATCGATGAAGCGCCGCGTCAGCGCCTTCAGCCGGCCGTCATCGGCCTCCGTGACCGTGATCCGCGGGACCGTCTTCAGCCAGGCCGCCGCGTAGTCTCCGATCCCGCTGCCCAACTCGATCGGGTCGTTGCCGAGGTACGGACGGGCCAGGTCAGCCAGCCATCGCTGGTAGTTGACGGCATCACTGAGGTCTTCGAGCACCCGGGACTGGAGGTACGTATCGCCCGCTATCTCCGGCATCCGAAAGGTCATTTCTGTACATGGCCGAGTAGGCCCGCCGAAAGTCCGTTACCACAACGTACCGGAGTTCGTTGGTGTTGTTCAGGGGGCGAATGTCCTCGTGATCATCTCTTCATCGAAGACCGCCCACAGCGCCAGCGCCGCCGTGACCGATCGCGCCCATCAGGGTGTAGCGCCTTGCGACGGCGGTCCCGACCGGCAGCCACGACACGACTCGTGACTACTCCGGAAGTCGTCGAGGTCGGGCAAGACATCATAGACAGTCTTAAACCTCGACGCCTCGGCTAAGGTCGGTCGCATGCTCGACAAGGCGCAGCGGATCGCTGATGAGGTGCTCTTCCCGGCGGCCGCCCACGTCGACGCGACCGGCCGTATCCCGCACCCGCACCTGGACCTGCTCGCGCAGGAGGGGTTCTACGGCCTGGCCGCGCGCGACGACATCGACCGGAGCACCTTCGCCCGGATCGTCGAGGTACTGGCCAGCGGGTGCCTCGCGACGACCTTCGTCTGGCTGCAGCACCACGGCGCCGTGTCGGCCGCCGCGAAGACCGACAGCATCCGCCAGGAGTGGCTCGAACCACTGGCCAGCGGCGCGCGGCGCGCCGGTGTCAGCCAGGCCGGCGTACGACCCGGTCCCAACCCGCTGACCGCGCGCCGGGTCGCCGGCGGTTACGTGCTCGACGGCGAGGCGCCCTGGGTGACCGGCTGGGGAATGATCGACACGCTCCGGGTTGCGGCCCGCGACGGGGACACGATCGTGTGGGCCCTGCTGGACGCGGCAGACGGACCCACGTTGGGCGTCACGCCGCTCGAACTGGTTGCGGTGCAGGCCAGCGGCACCGTCCACGTCCGCTTCGACGGCCATTTCGTACCCGATGAACGGATCACCGGCACCCTTGCCGCCGCCGACTGGGGCGCGTGGGACGCCGCCAATCTGGGGCTCAACGGCGCGCTCGCGCTCGGCGTGGCGGCTCGCTGCAGCCGTCTGCTGGGGCCGGGCCCGCTGCGCGCCGAACTGGCCGCGGCTCGGGCGGCGCTGAATGCCGGCACCCCGGAGACCCTGCCGGCGGCCCGCGCGGCAGCATCCGAGCTGGCCCTGCGCGCGGCGGCGGCCGTCACCGTCACGACCGGCAGCCGCGCGGTGCTCGCCGGCGCGCACGGCCAGCGACTCGTCCGCGAGGCGACGTTTCTGCTGGTTTTCGGCTCCCGACCGGCGATCCGCACGGACTTGCTGCGCCGGTTGGGCTAACGAGATCCTCTCCTCCGCGCGAACACTCCGCACGAACAAGGGAGGATCCCTACCGCCCGGCCTCTGGCAGGATCACGGGTGTGGAAGAGCCGCTGCTCGACTTCGACGCGGTCGACCGGCTGCGCGGACAGCCCCTCGACTGGCGGTACAAGGGCCTGCCGCCGCACGTGACCACCGTCGACGAGCTGATCGGCCGGCGGGTTCCGGTAGACGGGTTCACGTCGCCGGTCGCCGTGCTCGACGGGCCCGCGCTGACCCACAACCTCGACCGGTACGCGGCTTTCTGCGCCGAGCGGGGTCTCGCGTTCGCCCCACACGTCAAGACGACCATGGCCCCCGCGCTCGCGGCGGAGCAGGCCCGTCGCGGCGCGTGGGCGTTCACGGTGGCCAACGTCGCGCAGGCGCGGGTGCTGCGGGCTTTCGGCGCCCGGCGAATCCTGCTCGCTCACCACGTCGTCGACGCCAACTCGGCTGGCTGGCTCGCCGCCGAGCAGGAGCACGCCGAGATCTCCTGCTGGGTGGACTCCGCCGCCGCGGTGGCCGCCTTGGATGCCGCGGCCGCCGCAGCGGGCCGATCCATCCCCGTCTTCGTCGAACTGGGGCTGCCCGGCGGGCGCACCGGGGCCCGGGGTGTATCGGCGGCGGCTGAGGTCGCCCGCGCGGTGGAGAAGGCACCGGGCCTGCGACTGGCCGGGGTCGCCGGGTACGAGGGCACGTACGGTCACGGCCGGTCGGCCGGCGGCGTCGCGGCCGTACGGCGGCACCTGGAAGAGCTGATGCGCCTGGCCGAGGCCGTGGACGCCGAGACCGTGACGGCCGGCGGCAGCGCGTACCCGGATCTGGTGGCCGAGGCATTCGCCGGCCTCGGCGGCGCTCGCCGAGCCGTGCTCCGGTCCGGCGCGTACGTGGCACACGACGACGCGCACTACGCCGGCCTGTCGCCGTTCCCACTGCGCCCCGCGCTGCGGGCATGGGCGACCGTGGTCTCCACGCCCGAGCCGGGGCGGGCGTTCCTCAACCTGGGCAAGCGGGACGTCTCGTACGACCTAGACCTGCCCGTGCCGCTCACTGTCCTGCGCCACGGCGAGCACCGGCCGCTGGAGCGGGTCACGGTGACGGCGCTCAACGACCAGCACGCGTACCTGTCCGACCCCGCCGGTGAGGTCGAGGTCGGCGACTGGATCGCGTGCGGCATCTCCCATCCCTGCACCATGTTCGAGCGCTGGCGGGCCTTGCCGGTCGTCGACGAGGAATCCAGGGTCACCGATCTCGTGCACACCTTTTTCTAACGCGCCGGTTGGACGCCGAGATCATGGGTAAGCGGCCGTAAGGACCACTGACGAGTGGGGGATCATCGTGCCGATCGCGACGACCAACCCGGCCACCGGCGAGGTGTTGAAGACCTTCGAGCCCCTGTCGGCGGACCAGATCGAGCTGCGCCTGCGGGCCGCGGTGGACGGCTTCGCGGCGTTGAAACGCACGTCGTTCGAGCAGCGTGCCACCTGGATGCGCCGTGCCGCCGACATTCTGGAGGCCGAGCGGGACCAGATCGCGGCCCTGATGACCACCGAGATGGGCAAGACGCTCGCGTCCGCCAAGGGCGAGGTGACCAAGTGCGCTACCGGCTGCCGGTACTACGCCGAGCACGCGGAAGCGTTCCTCGCCGACGAACCCAGGGACGCGAAGGCCGTCAAAGCGATCCGGGCGTACACGCGGTACCAGCCGCTCGGACCCGTACTCGCGATCATGCCGTGGAATTTCCCGCTGTGGCAGGCGATCCGCTTCGCCGCCCCGGCGCTGATGGCCGGCAACGTCGGCCTGCTCAAGCACGCGTCGAATGTGCCGCAGACCGCCCTGTTCCTGGGTGAACTGTTCCGGCGCGCAGGCTTCGGAGAGGGCGCGTTCCAGCCGCTGCTGATCGCCTCCGGCCAGGTCGAGGCGGTCCTCACCGACCACCGGGTCCGCGCCGCCACCCTGACCGGGAGCGAACCCGCCGGCCGGTCGGTCGCGCAGGTCGCCGGCCGCAACCTCAAGAAGACGGTACTGGAGCTGGGCGGCAACGACCCGTTCATCGTGATGCCCTCGGCGGAGCTGGACAAGGCCGCCGACGTGGCGGTGATCGCGCGGTGCCAGAACAACGGCCAGTCCTGCATCGCCGCGAAGCGGTTCATCGTGCACACCGACGTGTACGACGCGTTCACCGACCTGTTTATCAGGAAGATGTCGGCGCTGAAGGTGGGCGACCCGATGGACGAGCGGACCGATGTCGGCCCGCTCGCCACGAAACAGGGCCTGCACGACGCCGACGAGCAGGTACGGGATGCCGTCGCCAACGGCGCCAAGGTACTGCTGGGCGGCAAGCCGCTGGATCGCCCGGGCTGGTGGTACCCGCCGACCGTGGTCGCCGGGATCACGCCGGAGATGCGGATGTGGCACGAGGAGGTCTTCGCCCCCGTCGCCGGTCTCTACCGGGCATCGTCGTACTCCGAGGCCATCGAGATCGCCAACGACAGCCCGTACGGGTTGGGCTCCAACGCCTGGACCAACGACCCGGATGAGCAGGAGCGCTTCGCGGGCGACCTGGACGCCGGGATGGTCTTCGTCAACGGCATGACCACCTCGTACCCGGAGTTGCCGTTCGGCGGGGTGAAACACTCCGGGTACGGCCGCGAGCTGGCCGAGATCGGAATCCGGGAGTTCTGCAACATCAAGACGGTCTGGGTCGGCGAGCCCGGAATGAACCGGGAGCGCGTGCACGTGGAGTAGAGCGTGAGATTCCCAGCCAACTGCCAGTTAGCCCGGAGTTTATTCCGGTAGAAGGTCCATGTGTCAGGCGCGACGCATGCGACTGTAACCATGCCTTCCGGAGTCCAGCCCCCGGCCTCGGCCGGCCGGCTGCTCATTGTGGACGATGAGGCGAACATCCGCGCGCTGCTGTCGGCGGCTCTGCGGTTGACCGGCTTTGAGGTACGGGTGGCGAGCGGCGGGCGGGAAGCTCTGGCCGCAGCGGCCGATTTCGCACCGGACCTCGTCGTACTCGACGTGATGCTGCCCGACCTCGATGGGTTCGCCGTGGCCCAGCGGCTGCGCGCGGCCGATCCACCGGTGCCCGTACTGTTCCTGACCGCGCGGGACGCGGTCGAGGACCGGATCTCCGGGCTCGCGGTGGGTGGCGACGACTACGTCACCAAGCCGTTCAGTCTGGAGGAGGTCGTGCTCCGCATCCGGGCGATCCTGCGGCGCAGCGTGCGACCGGACGCGCACCTTCGCGGCCGGGTGCTGCGCTACGCCGACCTTCAACTCGATGAGGAGGCGCACGAGGTGCGCCGCGCCGGCAGGTTGGTCGACCTGTCCCCGACCGAGTTCAATCTGCTGCGGTACCTGTTGAACAACGCCGGCCGGGTGGTCAGCAAGGCGCAGATCCTGGAGCGGGTGTGGAACTACGACTTCGGCGGGGACGGCCGGATCGTCGAGTCGTACGTCTACTATCTCCGCCGCAAGATCGACAAGTACGGCCCGCCGCTGCTGCACACCGTACGCGGAGTGGGGTACACGCTGCGACTGGCTCCCGACGATGGCGCCTAAGCACCGGGGGCGACCCCTGCGGCACCGCATGGTGCTGACGGTCGTGACGCTCGCGGCGACCGGCCTGATCGTGACCGACCTCGCGGGCGTGACCCTGCTGCGGTCCTTTCTGGTCGGACGGGTCGACTCCCAGCTGGAAGACGACGCCCGCGACCTGGCACACGCCGACCGGTCATCCGGAGCGGCGGCGCAGTCACCCAATCAGCTGGCGCATCTGCTGCTCGGCGGATCAACGCCGGCGGCCAATCCGACCTGCAAGGTCTACGTGTACACGGCCGACGGAACCCGGCTGTACCCGTCAGCGGCCACCGGAGACGGCGGGCCGGATCTGAATCCCGCCGCGACCCTGGAGGCCCGGGCGGACGCGCCGCCATTCACCCTCGCCGGCCCGGGAGGAGACTGGCGAGTACTGGTCACCTCGGTCTCCGACGGCCGTCAGTACGTGGTGCACGCCCTGTCGATCCGCGAGGTAGCGGCGGCCCAGCGGACGTTCGTCTTCGCCAGCGCCGCGGTAGCCGTGCTGGTCCTGGTACTGATCGCGTTCGCTGCGGCGTCGGTCGTACGCGTCGGACTGCGCCCCTTCCAGGTCGCTCTCGCCGACCGCGGCGCGTCGGAGCGGCGACTACAGCGGTTCCTCGCCGACGCATCACACGAACTACGTACTCCGCTCACTTCGATCCAGGGCTTCGCCGAGCTGTACCGCCGGGGCGGAGCGCCACCGGGACCGGCCCTCGACGAGGCGATGGGCCGGATCGAGGCGGAGGTGGGCCGCATGCGACTGCTCGTCAACGACCTGCTGTTGCTGGCCCGGCTGGACGAGGAGCGGCCGCTGGAGCGGCACCCGGTCGACCTGCTCGCCGTCGCCGCCGACGCCGTCCGGGACGCACACGTACGGGTGCCGTCGCGCTTCGTTCAGCTCGCCGCCCTGGACGACGACAGCGAGACGTTCGAGGCGGTCACGGTGTTCGGCGACGAGCCGCGCATCCGGCAGATCGTGAACAACCTGGTCGTCAACGCGCTCCAGCACACCCCGGAGGAGTGCGCGGTCATGGTGCGGATCGGCGGGTCCGTTGCCTCCGCTCCGGACCCGGAGGGTGACACGGAGCCGCTGCCGGCGGCTGTGGTCGGCGCGGCGCTGCCGACCGGACAGTCGGTAGCGATCATCGAGGTCGCCGACTCGGGTCCGGGTATGAGCGCCGCGGAGGCGCGGCATGCGTTCGAGCGGCTCTACCGCGCCGACTCCAACCGCTCCCGCCGTGCGGGCGGCACGGGGCTCGGGCTGGCCATCGTCGCGACGATCGCGCAGGCCCACGGCGGCCGAGTCGAGCTGTACACCGCGGCCGGCGTCGGAGCCCGGTTCCGGGTACTGCTGCCGGCGCGGCCGGCTGACGCCCACTCAGCGAGCATGTCCACACTGGCCCCAGTAATCCCACATACATGGACAAAGCAAAAAAAGCCTGGCGCCAGGCATCGCGCGATTCCCAGGGATTTTTGAGGCAACGCGGGTCTCAATCCAGGCGGCTTCGGGCAGCAGTCCGGGCATGTCCTTCCTGCGACGCTTACCGCTCATCTTGCGACGCATCCCGCCGCTACTTCACCGCCACTCAATCCCCTTACGACGGCTGTCGTCGCGAGTGCCGGACCTGCGACGGTTGCGCCGCCCGACCCTCGTCGTCAATGCGGTTCTGGTCGCGCTGCTGCTTGTTGGGGTCATGCTGTCCTACCGCGCCGTCTCCGCCGGGTACAGCGCGGCGGCCAACTCCGGGACGGCTGGAATCGGCCTGGTCACCAGCGGCCAGGTCATCACCACCGTATCGACGATCGGCACGGTTCAGAGCGCCGCAATGGCAAACCTCAGCTTCGGCGCTCCCGGCACGGTGACCGAGATCAACGTGAAGACCGGTGACGCGGTCAAGAAGGACCAGGTCCTTGCGAAGATCAACTCGGCCAAGGCTCAGGAGCAGCTCAGCGACGCACAGGCAAGCCTCAGCTCCGCTCAGCAGAGCCTGAACCGGGTGCGCTCGACGACTGACGCCAACACCGTCGCCCTTGCCCAGTCGCAGGTGACGAGCGCGCAGAACAGCCTCAACGCCGCCCAGCGCGCCGTCAGCGGCACGACCCTGACCGCGCCGATCGACGGCACCGTCATCGCGGTCAACGGCACGGTCGGCACCTGGTGGAGTGGAGCGACCGCCGACGGCCAGACGGCGTCCGCCTCCTCGATCAGCACCCCCTTCATCCAGATCGCCGACCTCTCGCAACTGCAGGTTTCGACGTCCTTCGCAGAGGTCGACGCCATGAAGATCAAAGCTGACCGGCCGGCGATGGTCACTTGGCCGGCGATGGCCGGGGCCCAGGCCGCAGGCCGGGTCACCGCGATCGCGCCGGCGGCGTCGAGCCAGAACAGCGTGAACTCGTATCCGGCGACCATCAGTCTCGGGGCGCTGCCCGACGGTGTACGAATCGGTCAAACGGTCAACGTCACGGTCACCACGGCAGAGGTCAACGACGCGGTACGGGTACCGGTCGCCGCGGTGCGCAGCCAGGGAGAGCGGCACACGACCGAGGTCGTCCGGCCCGACGGCACGCGCGAGACGCGGGCGCTCGACATCGGGTTGAAGGGCGACCAGTTCGTCGAGATCAGGTCGGGCCTCACCCCGGGCGAACGGGTGACTCTCCACCGGGACGAGAGCCGGGGCAGCCGATGAGCACACCTGAACCCCCGGTGATCCAGGTCCACGACCTCGTCAAGACGTACGGCGAAGGCGCGACCCAGGTGAAGGCGCTGTGCGGGGTGGACCTGATCGTGCGGCGCGGCGAGTACGTAGCGATCATGGGGGTGTCCGGATCCGGCAAGACCACCCTCATGAACATCCTGGGCTGCCTCGATTCCCAGACCTCCGGCCGCTACATCCTCGATGGGGTCGACGTCACCACCCTCGACGACCGTCAACTCGCCCGGGTTCGCAACCGGCACATCGGGTTCGTGTTCCAGACGTTCAGCCTCATACCACGGACAACGGTTCTGGCCAATGTGGAGCTTCCGCTCGCGTACGCGGGGATGAAGGCGGCGGAGCGCCGCCGCCGCGCCCGCGCCGCGCTCGCCACGGTGGGCCTCGCCGACCGCGTGGACTGCGAGCCCAACGAGCTGTCCGGCGGGCAGCAGCAGCGGGTGGCTGTCGCCCGGGCACTGGTCACCGCGCCGACGCTGGTGCTCGCCGACGAGCCGACCGGCAATCTCGACACGGCATCGAGCGACGAGGTACTGGAGGTGATCGACGAGCTCAACGAACTCGGTCGCACGATCGTGCTGATCACCCACGACGAGCGCGTCGCACAGCACGCCCAACGGCTGATCGAACTGGCCGACGGCAAGGTGATCGCCGACGAACCGATCCGTCCCCTTCCAACCGGGGGGTACGGCGGCCGGCACCGGCCTCGTACCAACTCGGACACGGAGGCGGTGTCGGCGTGACCACCATCGAGGCGATCAGGCTAGCCATCCGCGCGGTCGCGGCCAACAAGCTGCGCTCCGGATTGACCGTCCTCGGCATCATGATCGGCGTCGCTGCGGTGATCTTGTTGGTCGCGGTCGGAAACGGCTCGTCCAAGGCGGTCCAGCAGAGCATCGCTCAGCTGGGCAGCGACACGGTGACCATCACCAGCGGCGCCCCGCGCCCCGGTGGCGCGCGGATCCAGAACACCTCACTGACGATGGGCCTCATCGATGCGTTGAGCAACCGGGACGCCGCCCCGGACATCAAGAACGTCTCGCCGGTCGTGACCAGCAGCCAGGTGGCCAGGTTCGAAGGCGTCGAGCACACCATCGGCCAGTTCATCGGTACCACCCCGAGCTACCTGCCGGCCGTCAACGATGCGGTCGCCCGCGGCTCGTCCTTCACCGATGATGACGTCAAGGAGCGGCGCCGGGTGGTCCTGCTGGGCGCAACCGCAGCGAGCAAGCTGTTCGGCAGCACTGACCCACTCGGCAAGCAGGTCGGCGTCGGCGGCGCGACGTTCGCGGTCGTCGGGATCCTCGCGGAGAAGGGCGGGACCAGCTTCTCCGACCCGAACGACATGGCGATCGCCCCGATCACGGCCGTACAGGAAACCGTGACCGGCTACGGCCCGCTCAACCAGCTACTGGTACAGGCGGTCACCGCCGATCGCGTCAGTGCGGCCCAGTCCCAGGCCCAGGCCATCCTCAGCGAAAAGCTGCACATCACCAACACCGCGAGCCAGCCGTTTCGGATCCTGAGCCAGTCCCAACTGCTGGCGGCTCGCAATGACACGTCGAGGACCTTCACCGTCCTTCTAGGCACGGTGGCGGCGCTCAGCCTGCTGGTCGGGGGTATCGGCATCACCAACATCATGATGGTGACGGTCGCTGAGCGGACCCGGGAGATCGGTATCCGCAAAGCACTCGGCGCGCCGAAACGCACGCTCCTCACCCAGTTTCTGACGGAGGCGGCCGTCCTCAGCCTCATCGGTGGCCTACTCGGGGTGATTGCGGCCCTCATGGGCAGCCAGTTCACGATTCTCGGGGTCCACCCGGAAGTCATGCCCAGCTCGATCGCGCTCGCGCTCGGCGTGTCCGTCGCGATCGGCCTCTTCTTCGGCAGCTACCCCGCCAGCCGCGCGGCGGGGCTGCGACCAATCGACGCACTTCGCTACGAGTGAGGACACAATGGACGTACGCCGGCGACACGCCGATCCCAACACCGCCAAACTTCAGCCGACCGACGACCGTCCCGCTCGGGCCATCAGGAGCGTGAACAAGGTCGACAAGACCGGGAAGATCAGCAGAATCGACAGAACCGCCAACGTCGAACGGGCGGGCAAGCCGGACCGGGCCGAGAGAGCCGACCGCCACGGCCGGAGCGACGAAGCCGAGCGGAGCAGCAGAGCCGCGTCTGACGAGCGGAGCAGCAGAGCCGCGTCTGCCGAGCGCAAGGGCAGAGCCGAGCGGCGCGTCCGAGCGGACCACAGCGAACGTCCCGGGAGCATCGAGCAGCAGCCCGATGCTCGCGATCGGAACGAACAGCCCGAACGACGGGGCAGGGGTGAACAGCCCGAGACGCGCGGCAAGGTCGAACCGACCCAGCCTCGCCGCAGGATCGAACAACCCGACCCGCAGGACCGATTCGAGCAGCCGGAACGGACCGAGCGCGGCGACGACGGCGACCGCAGCGCCCCTGCCGACCGACTGCAGCGGGTCCAACGGATCCAGCGAATCCAACGGATCCAACGATCCGTCCGGGATGACCAGGCCGATGGGAACGAACATCCGGAACGGCGCGGCAGGGCGGAGCAGCCCAGCGGGCGCGGACGGGCCGAACAGCCCGAACGACGCGGCAGGAGTGAGCAGCCCGAGACGCGCGGCAAGGTCGAGGCGGCCCAGCCTTGCGACCGGGTCGAACAGCCTCGCGACCGAGCCGACCGAGCCGACCAGTCCGAACAGTCCGAGCGGTACGACAGCGATGAACGCATCGGTCGCGGCGAGCGGACCAGCGAGGCGGTCACGTCCGCCATCATCGACACGTTCAACAGCGTCGAAGTGACCGCCAAGCCCGAAGAGAACGGCAAGGCGCACAGTCTGGGCAGAGTCGAGGCCCTCGAACGGGTCCAGAAGGTCACCCGGGTCGACGTCGAGGACGTCGAGGACGTCGAGGACGTCGACGACCCGGAGGAGCTGGACGAGGTCTACCCGAACGAGTTCGACGAATTTGACGAGGTCGACGACGCCGAAGACGTGGACACGATCTACGCCGAGGAAGACGAGGAAGACGACAGCGACGAAGACGACCTCGCGGAAGACGAAGACGAGGAGGCGGACAGGGCCGAGGAGGTCTACGAGACCTACGAGTCCTACGACGACGAGGAGGACGACGAGGAGGACGACGAGGCGGACGACGAGGAGATCTACGACAGCGCGGAGGACGAGGAAGACGAGGAGGACCGGGAGGAGGAAGAGAAGTACCCAGCGGAGGACAGCGCCGAGGAGGCCTACGAGGCCCGGGAGAGTTACCGCGACTATGCCGACGAGGCCCAACAGCCGCGCCCTACCAGCCCTGCACCCAGACCCACGAGTCCGGCGCCCAGGGCCGCGGAGCCCCACCGCATCAACCCGCTGTCCAGGCCGATCGATCCCCATCGCATCAACCCGGTACCCAGGCCCGAGCCCCACCGCATCAATCCGCTTCCCACGGCGGAAGCAGCGCAGCGGGAGGACGAGGAGCCGCAGGGTGACGAGGTACAGCGCCGAGACGAGGTGCAGCGCCGAGACGAGGTGCAGCGCCACGACGAGGTGCAGCGCCGAGACGAGGTGCAGCGCCGAGACGAGATGACGGAGGTGGCCAAGCCGTCGTTGGGCATCTTCACCGGTGGCGCGGATCGCGTCAGCGACCCGTTCGCCGACCCGCTGCGCGAAGAACTGCCGGCGCAACGGCCGCAGCAGCTCTCCGTGACGCGGGCAACCCTGGCGCTTGCCGCGTCGGCCCTCATCGTCATCGGTTTCCTCGGCGGCGCCCTCGTACAGAAGAATTTCGGCGCGTCGAGCTCTGACAACGGCCAGAGCACGGTCGTGACCGGTGGCGGCCAGAACCCGGGCATCGCGGCGGCGGCGGCCAACATCACCGCCGGCACGGTCAAGTTCGTCGACGGCACCACGGTGTACGTGCAGACCTCCGACGGGAAGATCGTGGCCGTCCGCACCAGCGGCTCCACCGCCGTGCACGTAACAGCGAACGGCGCCCTCGCTGATCTGACCCCTGGTGCGCAGGTGAGCGTCGAAGGCACCAAGGCCGGTGACGGTGTTGTCAACGCCACCAAGGTCACCAAGGGCAAGTAGCGATGCGCGTTCTGGTGGTCAACGATGAGCCCGGGGTACGGGAGTCGGTGTCGGGGGCGCTGCGCTTCGCCGGGTACGAGGTCTCCGTCGCCAGCGACGGGGCCGCGGCCCTGAATCTCGTACGCGCCGAACACCCGGACGCGGTCGTGCTGGACTTCGTGCTGCCGAACATGGACGGGCTGGAGATCTGCCGGCGCCTGCGCGCGGAAGGCCATCAGCTGCTGGTACTGATGCTGGCGGCCCGCGACCGCACACCGGACCGTTCGGCCGGGCTCATCGCCGGGGTCGACGACTACCTGGTGAAGCCGTTCGCGTTGACGGAGCTGCTGGCACGGCTACAGGCGCTGGTGCAGCGCCCGCCACCGGCCGATGGCCTGACGCTGCACCCGGCCGGCCGGCTGCTACGCCGCGCGGGGCGGGAGGTGGCCCTCACCCCGACGGAGTGCAGGATCGCGGCGGCGCTGCTCGCGAATCCTGGCCAGCCGCTCGGTCGTACGGGCCTCCTCCACCAGGTGTGGGGGTACGACTTCGGCGGCAGGTCGGCGATCCTGGACCCGTACCTGGCGTCGCTGGACCGCAAGCTGGCGGCGCTGGGGTGCCGGCTGGCACATACCTCCGACGGCTACGTCCTGACCTGACGAAGCGTGGACACCGGCGTCGGTGTCCACGCTTCGTTCATGACGGCTCGGGCACGCCGTCGACGAACAGGTCGACCTTCTCGTTGTAGAAGCAGGCCAGGCCGGCGATCTTCTGGCTCTCCGGCAGCGGCGTGCGGTAGATCCACACCAGGTCCTCGTGGACCCGGCCGTTGACCTCGACCGACCAGTACGCCGCGGTCCCCTTGTACGGGCAGTGCGTCTGCGTATCCGACGGGCGCAACAGGTCGAGCCGCAGATCCGACAGGGGCAGGTAGTACCGCGGCGGCAGGCCGGTCTCGAAGAGGATCCGGGGCGAGCGGGACTCCGCCACCGTGACGCCGTCGATCTCGACCCGGACGTGCCGGCTGCTCGCCAGGATGTCGATCCGGGAGTACGGGTCCCGCGGGTGGACGTAGATCGGCTCGTCCTCCTCCAGCCATTCGTCCATCGCGGCGAAGTCGAGCCGTACGGTGTCCCGCAGGTCCGGGTCGGCGGCGTCCGGGAAGCGACGGGCAGCACCGGGGGCCTTCGCACGCTCGACCACGACGTCGAGGACCTTGCCGTCACCCATGAGTGAGGCGCGCACATCGGCCGACGGGATGTAGTACTGCGGGTAGTAGGGGTTCTCCCACACCAGCATCGGCCGGGTCGTGTCGGCGACGAGTTCACCGGCGAGGTAGGCGCGGACCCGCTTGCGGCCGCGCTCGCGGCGCCCTTGCTTGTCCATGGGGCAACGCTACCGCCGCGTCAACATCAGTACGAGGACCGCCGCGAACGCCAGGTAGAACAGGCCGACGGCGGCGAGCCGGGCCCGGGTGATCCGGGCCCGCATCGCCCACAGCAGGTAGCCGATGGCCACCATCGTCGCGATGCCCGACAGCAGCAGCGGCCGGTCGAACCGCCACGGGGTGAGCAGCAAACCGATCCCGCTGGGTACGGTCGCCTGAATCATCATCGCCCCGCTGATGTTGGCCAGGGCGAGCTTCGTCTTGCCCATGCGCGTCCAGATGAACGCGTTGAGCGTCTCCGGCAGTTCGGTCGCGACCGGCGACAGCAGCAGCGCGGTCACCGTCGGCGGGAGTCCGAGCATCGGCCCGACGGCTTCCAACTGGTGGACGAAGATCTGCGAGGCGATGAAGACGATCACCAGGGTGATGAGGGTCTGCGTGACGATGGCCCAGGTGGCCGGGTGCTCACGACGGGGCTGGGCCCGTAGCCGTTCGAGGGCCTCGCCGAGGACACCGGGCTCGTCGGGGGCCCGGATCTCCCGCCAGAAGTACACCGCGTACGCGACGAAGAAGAGCACCCCGAGCCAGGGCTTGATCGCGAAGGCGACGAGGCCGAGGGCCACCTTGAAGACGAAGATCGCGAGGAACCAGAACTGGTCGCGACGTAGCTTGTGCCGGTCGCCGTACTCCTCCGGCCGCGGGCGGCGGCGATGGGCGAGCAGGGTCAGGCCGACGACGGCGTACGAGATGGTGGCCAGCGCCAACGGCCCGCCCATCGCCGCACCGACCGCGAGCGCGTCCTGTTGCGCGCTGCGCCCCAGCGCCGCGACGAGCGTGACGACGCTCTCCGGCAGGGCGGTGCCCAGAGCCGCGAGCACGGTGCCGACCGCGAGCGGGCCCACCTTGAGGCGCAGGCCCAGCCACTCGACGGCGTTGACGAACCACTCGCAGGCGAGGTAGATCGCCACGGCGGAGATCAGCAGCAGCACTATGTGAATCACGAACTGTCCACCCGTCGGCGCAGGTGCAGCCCCCTATTGTGCTCGCACCTGCGAGCAGTGAGGGTATTTCGCATTGGCAATTGCGTGAGTACAGTGATCGCCGTGACAGTGTTCCGGATCGGCGAGGCGGCCGACCTGCTCGGCGTCAGCGCCGATACCGTGCGCCGCCTGATCGACGGCGGGCGGTTGACCGCCACCCGCGACGAGCACGGCCACCGCGTGATCGACGGGGCCGACCTGGCCGCGTACGTGCGTTCGGACGCCGACGGCGCCGCCGGGCGGTCCTCGGCGCGCAACCGGCTGCGCGGGATCGTCACCGCGGTCACCCGCGACACCGTGATGGCGCAGGTGGAGCTCCAGGCCGGGCCGTTCCGGGTGGTGTCCTTGATGAGCCGGGAGGCCGCCGACCAGCTCGGCCTCGAAGTCGGCTCCGTCGCGGTCGCGGTCGTCAAGTCCACCACCGTCGTCGTGGAGCTGCCATGAGACGACTGACGGCGCTCGTCGCTCTGGCCATCCTGACCGTGGCAGGCTGCGGTGGCCGCGCCTCTGATACGCCCACCGGAACGGTCACCGTGCTGGCCGCCGCCTCGCTCACCGAATCGTTCACACAGATCGGCAAGGACTTCGAAAAAGCCAACCCGGGCGTACGGGTGAGGTTTTCCTTCGGCGGCAGCTCCACGCTCGCCCAGCAGATCACCTCCGGGGCGCCCGCCGACGTGTTCGCCGCCGCCAGCCCGGCCACGATGAAGCAGGTCACCGAGGCCGGCCTGGCCGCCGGACCGGCCGACACCTTCGCCCGCAACCAGCTCGTCATCGCCGTGCCGAAGGGCAACCCGAAGCGGATCGTCGGCCTCGCCGACCTCACGCGACCGGGCACGAAGGTGGCGCTCTGCGCCGCGACGGTGCCGTGCGGCGCGACCGCCGCCACCGCGCTCGGCGCCGCCGGTGTCACGGTCACCCCGGTCACCCTGGAGCGGGACGTCCGCGCAGCGCTGGCCAAGGTGCGGCTCGGCGAAGTCGACGCCGCCCTGGTCTACCGGACCGACGCGCGGGCGGCCGCGGCACAGGTGGACGGGGTGGAGTTTCCGGAGTCGACGAAAGCGGTCAACGACTACCCGATCGTCGCGTTGCGCACGGGGCCCAACCCCGCCGGCGCGAAGCTCTTCGTGGCGTACGCGAAATCAGAGGCCGCGGCGGCGGTGCTGACCCACGACGGGTTCCAGCGGCCATGAGGGGGGCTTCGTCGGCCCCGACCGGCCGGATCCCGGTGGCGCTGGCCCTCCCGGCAGCGGCCGGCCTGACGTTCCTGGTGTTACCGCTGGTCGGACTGCTTACCCGGACGCCCTGGTCGGACCTGCCGGCCCGGTTGGCCGCGCCCGGCGTCCTCGACGCGCTGCGGCTGTCGCTGGGCACCGCCACCGCCGCGACAGTGGTCTCCGTCATCCTCGGCGTGCCCCTCGCGTGGCTGCTCGCCCGCAGCAGCTTTCCCGGCCGCCGCGTCGTACGGGCTCTCGTCACGCTGCCCCTGGTGTTACCGCCGGTGGTCGGCGGGGTGGCGCTGCTGCTCGTCTTCGGCCGCCGGGGGTTACTCGGCGGGTGGCTGGAGAACGCGTTCGGGGTGACGGTGCCGTTCAGCACGACCGCAGTCGTGCTCGCCGAGGCGTTCGTGGCGATGCCGTTCCTGGTGATCAGCGTGGAGGGCGCGCTGCGCGCGGCGGACGCCCGTTACGAGGAGGCGGCGGCGACCCTGGGAGCCACCCCCTGGACGGCGTTCCGCCGGATCACCCTGCCGCTGGTCCTGCCCGGTCTGGCGGCCGGCACGGTGCTGTGCTGGGCCCGTGCGCTCGGCGAGTTCGGGGCAACCATCACGTTCGCCGGCAACTTCCCCGGGCGTACCCAGACGATGCCCCTGGCCGTCTACCTCGCGCTGGAGTCCGACCCGGCCGCGGCGATCGTACTGAGCCTGCTTCTGCTCGTCGTGTCCGTCGCGATCCTGGCGGGCTTGCGCGAGCGTTGGATGAGTGTGCCATGACGCTGCTCGACGCCCACCTCGTCGCGTCGCTGGGCGCCTTCCGGCTCGACGTCGCGCTCACCGCCGACGCGGGCGAGGTGGTCGCACTGCTCGGCCCGAACGGCGCGGGCAAGACGACGGCGCTGCGAGTGCTCGCCGGGCTGCACCCAATCGCGGGAGGTCACATCCGGCTCGGGGGTACGCCGATCGAGGGGGCGCCGCCGCACGCCCGCCGCATCGGCGTGGTCTTCCAGGACTACCTGCTCTTCCCGCATCTCACCGCGCTGGACAACGTCGCCTTCGGGCCGCGCTGTCAGGGGATCCGGCGGGCCGAGGCGCGCCGCCGCGCCGGCGATTGGCTCGCCCGGATGGGCCTGGCTGACTCCGCCCGCGCAAAGCCCCGGCAGCTGTCCGGCGGGCAGGCCCAACGGGTCGCCCTGGCCCGCGCGCTCGCGCCTCAGCCGACCCTGCTCCTGCTCGACGAGCCGCTCGCCGCGCTCGACGCGCGTACCCGCCTGGACACCCGCGCCCACCTGCGCCGCCACCTCGCCGGCCACCCCGGCGTCACCATCCTGGTCACCCACGACCCGGTCGACGCGATGATCCTGGCCGACCGCATCGTGATCGTCGAGCAGGGCCGGGTGGTGCAGACCGGTGACGCGGCTACGGTCACGCGCCAGCCGCGTACCGACTACGTGGCCCGACTGGTAGGCCTGAACCTGTACCGGGGCCACGGGGCCGGGCACGCCGTGGCCCTGACCGGAGGCCTGACCCTGACCACGGCGGACGTCGTCGACGGGCAGGCGTTCGTGGCGTTCCCGCCGTCCGCCGTCGCGCTGCACCCGCACGCCCCGACCGGCAGCCCACGCAACACCTGGCCGGCGACGGTCGACGGGGTCGAGCGGCACGGCGACCACATCCGGGTCCACCTCACCGGGCCGGTGGAGACGGCCGCCGACATCACCCCGGCCGCCGCGGCCGACCTCGACCTCGCCCTCGGCCGACAACTGTGGGCGGCGGTAAAGGCGGCCGAGACCCGGGCGTACCCGGCGTCCGGGTGAGTGTTACCAGATCAGGTGGGTAGCCCTCTGCGGAGCGAGTGACCCGGGACTCCGGGTTGATCAACCGCACACACAGGAGGGACGGCGGTATGACCACCTATCTTGCCGCTCCGCCCGGCGCCATCACCCACGCGATACAAACCGTTGTGGCGTTCGTACCGAGATTCATCGCGTTTCTCGCCATCCTCGTCATCGGCTGGCTGGTCGCCAGCCTGCTCCAGCGGGTCGTGAACCAGGTTCTGGAGCGGGTCGGGTTCGACCGGTGGGTCGAGCGCGGTGGCGTCAAGGCCGCGCTGGCCCGCTCCCGGTACGACGCCTCTGACATCGTCGCCAGGCTGGTCTACTACGCGGTGCTGCTGTTCACCCTGCAACTCGCGTTCGGAGTATTCGGCCCCAACCCGGTGTCCGCCCTGATCGCCGGGGTCGTCAGATGGATCCCCCGAGCGATCGTCGCGGTCGTCATCGTGGTGGTGGCCGCCGCGATCGCCAACGCCGTTCGTGACCTCATCTCCGGGGCGCTCGGCGGTCTCTCGTACGGCCGGGTGCTGGCGAATGTCGCGTCCTGGTTCATCATCGCGATCGGCGTCATCGCCGCGCTCAACCAGATCGGCGTCGCCACCACGGTGACCACCCCGATCCTCGTCGCGGTGCTCGCCACGATCGCCGGCATCCTGATCGTCGGCGTCGGCGGGGGCCTGGTCCGGCCGATGCAGAACCGCCTGGAACGCTGGCTGGACCGGATCGCCGCCGAGTCGGCGACCGCCACCGAGCACGCGCGGGCGTACGCGGCGGGCCGGCGGGAAGCCGCCGACCGGCTCGCGGCCGAGCGGGCCGGCGCGCCGGCGGCCGGGGAGCCGCGTCCGGCAGAGTCCGCGCGTACCGGGGCGCAGTTCGGTGGTGGGCGCCCGGGTGTCCCGGACGCTCCCGGCCCGCCGCCCGGCCCCGCCGGCCTGGGAAAGGAGCCCCGGAGAGGCGACGACCGTACGTGAGCTGCGGCCGTACAAATTGAATCTTGGAAGGCCTGGCATCGAAGGCGATGTCAGACCTTCCAGGATGACTTAATGCGTTTCGGCGACCACACAGACGGCGAGCAGCCGTACCAGCACCCAGCAGGCGGCGGACCACTCCAGTCCGTCAAGGTCGCTAGGCATCTGCCACCCGTGGCTCGCCGCGGTGTCCAGCACCCCGTCGGCGTACGCCGCGAGGCCGACCGCACTCACCCGGCCGCCGGCTTCGATCAACGCGTCACGTACCGCCGCCACATGCTGATCCACCTGCGCGAGCAGCGCTGGATCGGCCCGCATGGCGCTCAGGCCGCTGGCACCGACCTGCCCGCGCAACTGGGCCAGCGCGAACTCCGCGCCCCATAACCCGGCATCCGGACGGAGATTCTCAAAAACGGCAGACACGTGCGGAGACCCTACAAACCACGCACCATAGGCCGTTCGGCTAGGGTACGGCTCCACCGATCCGCCGAGGTGCGGGCTTACGGTTGACGGCATCCGTCCATGGGTACAGTGCGCAGTTGAGCGGTCGCAACGGTAGGAGGTGACCATGGGAGACGCGTTGGTGACCTCACAGCGCCTCGACGACGGCACAGCGATCATCGATGTGCGCGGCGAACTCGACGTGACGACCGTCAACGGGTTCCGCGCCCTGCTGATCGACACCATCACCCGGCAGCAGCCGGCGCGGGTGGTGGTCGATATGGGGCGGGTGACCTTCATGGACTCCACGGGCATCGGCGCCCTGGTCGTCGGGTACAACACCGCCCGCGACATCGGCGCCGAGTTCGTCGTTCGCAACCCCAGCCCCTTCGTCCTCCGGCAGTTGCACATCACCGGCCTCAGCGACGTCTTCGGCCTGCCCGTCCCTGCGAACGGCGTCGGCGGCCAGCTCACCGCCCCCACCGGCCGGCCGAGCACCTCTCCGGCTGGAAACCCGCGGGCCGCTGGCTGACGGCCGCCGATCTCCGGTGTCGGAATAGCTGCGGGTTTCCCCTGTTGAACAACAAGGGCCCCCGGTACGCCCATAGGCCGTGAGAGGGGCGCCCTCCTCCCGATTAACCCCCCAAGAGGGGCGCCCTCCTAGAAAGCGCGCGCCCCAGTGGTCGAAACCACGAGCCGAAAGAGCTGAGCACTGCCTATCCTTGAGCGCCGTATGCCCGAAAACGCCGCGCCGTCCCCGCTAGCAGATCTGCAGGCCCGCCTGCCAGATCTGATGCTGCGTGACCAGCGCCGGCTGCGGCGGCGGATCGACGGGGTGCGCAAGATCCGCAAGTCCGACGACCGGGAGGCGGTGGCCGCGCAGATCGCGGCCGAGATCGAGACCGCCGAACAGCGCGTCGCGCTGCGCCGCGAGAGCGTACCGGCGATCCGCTACCCCGAGGCGCTGCCGGTCAGCCAGAAGAAGGACGATATCCTCGCCGCGATCCGCGACCACCAGGTCGTGATCGTCGCCGGCGAGACCGGCTCCGGCAAGACCACCCAGCTGCCCAAGATCTGTCTGGAGCTCGGGCGGGGCATCACGGGGCTGATCGGCCACACCCAGCCGCGCCGGCTCGCCGCGCGTACCGTCGCCGACCGCATCGCCGACGAACTCGGCACCGAGTCCACCGTCGGCTTCAAGATGCGCTTCACCGACCAGACGCGCGACGACACGCTGGTCAAGCTGATGACCGACGGCATCCTGCTGGCGGAGCTGTCGCACGACCGGATGCTCTGGCAGTACGACACGCTGATCATCGACGAGGCGCACGAGCGCAGCCTCAACATCGACTTCATCCTCGGGTACCTCAAGCAGCTCCTCCCGAAGCGCCCGGACCTCAAGGTGATCATCACTTCGGCGACGATCGACCCGGAGCGGTTCTCCAACCACTTCAATGAGGCGCCGATCATCGAGGTCTCCGGCCGGACCTACCCGGTCGAGGTCCGCTATCGCCCGCTGATCGAGGAGGCGGCGGACCCGGAGGAGACCGACGAGGTCCGCGACCAGATCCAGGCGATCGGCGACGCGGTCGGAGAGCTGGCGGCCGAGGGCCCCGGCGACATCCTCGTCTTCCTCAGCGGCGAACGGGAGATCCGCGACACCGCCGACGCACTGACCAAGATGGATCTCCGCAACACCGAGATCGTTCCGCTCTACGCGCGACTGTCAAGCGCCGAGCAGCATCGGGTCTTCCAACCGCACACCGGCCGCCGCGTCGTGCTCGCGACCAACGTCGCCGAGACGTCGCTGACCGTACCGGGGATCAAGTACGTCATCGACCCGGGTACCGCGCGCATCTCCCGGTACAGCCACCGCACCAAGGTGCAGCGCCTGCCGATCGAACCGATCAGCCAGGCCTCGGCCAACCAGCGCAAGGGCCGCTGCGGCCGGACCAGCGACGGCATCTGCATCCGGCTGTACTCCGAGGAGGACTTCCTCGGCCGGCCGGAGTTCACCGACCCGGAGATCCTGCGCACCAACCTCGCGTCGGTCATCCTCCAGATGACCTCGCTGGGGCTGGGCGACGTGGCCGCGTTCCCGTTCATCGACGGCCCCGACCGGCGCAACATCCGCGACGGCGTGGACCTGCTGCACGAACTGGGCGCGCTCGACGGCGACAAGCTGACGGCGACCGGCCGCAAGCTCGCCCAGCTACCGGTCGACCCGCGGCTGGGCCGGATGGTCCTCGAAGCCGAGCGCAACGGCTGCGTACACGAGGTCATGGTCATCGCCGCCGCCCTGTCCATCCAGGACCCGCGCGAGCGCCCGGCCGACCGGCAGGAGGCCGCCACGCAGGCGCACGCCCGCTTCGTGGACTCCGAGTCGGACTTCCTGACGTACCTGAACCTGTGGAACTACCTGCGGGAACAGCAGAAGGAGCTGTCCAGCAACCAGTTCCGCCGGATGTGCAAGAAGGAGTTCCTCAACTTCCTGCGGGTACGCGAGTGGCAGGACATCTACCTCCAGGTGCGGCAGGTGATGAAGAACCTCGGCGTCACGGTGCACACGGACACGCCCGCCGAGGGCACCGCGGTCCACCAGTCGCTGCTCGCCGGCCTGCTCGGCCACCTCGGCATCAAGGACGTCCAGAAGCAGCAGGACTACCTGGGCGCCCGCGGCGCCAAGTTCGCGATCTTCCCCGGCTCGGCGCTGTTCAAGAAGCAGCCCCGCTGGGTGATGTCGGCCGAATTGGTGGAGACGTCCCGGCTGTGGGCGCGGGTGAACGCGAAGATCGAGCCGGAGTGGGCCGAAAAGCTGGCTGGTCACCTGGTCAAGCGCAGCTACAGCGAGCCGCACTGGGAGAAGAAGCAGGGCGCCGTCATGGCGTACGAGAAGGTGACGCTGTACGGCCTCCCGCTCGTCGCGCAGCGCAAGGTGAACTTCGGCCGAGTCGACCCGCCGCTGGCCCGGGAACTGTTCATCCGGCACGCCCTCGTCGAGGGCGACTGGCAGACCCACCACGAGTTCTTCCACGAGAACCGGTCACTGTTGGCCGAGGTGGAGGATCTGGAGAACCGGGCCCGCCGCCGCGACATCCTCGTCGACGACGAGACGCTGTTCGAGTTCTACGACAAGCGCCTACCGGCCGACGTGGTGTCCGGCCGGCACTTCGACGCCTGGTGGAAGAAGGCCCGCCGCACGGACGCCGACCTTCTCAACTTCGAGAAGTCGATGCTCATCAACGACGGTGCCGGCGGGATCAGCGAGGGCGACTACCCGGACGTGTGGGTCGTCGGCGATCTCCGGCTACGGCTGACCTACCAGTTCGAGCCGGGTACCGAGGCCGACGGCGTCACCGTGCACGTCCCGTTGCCGGTGCTCGCGCGGGTACCGGCGGAGCCGTTCGAGTGGCAGGTCCCCGGCCTGCGCAAGGACCTGGTCACCGCGTTGATCCGGTCGCTACCCAAGCCGGTACGGCGTAACTTCGTCCCGGTACCCGACTTCGCCGCCGACGCGCTGACCCGCCTCACTCCTGGGAACGGTCCGCTGCTGGCGGCGCTCGAGCGCGAACTGCACTACCTCGGCGGAGTGGCCGTTCCGCACAGCGCCTGGGACCTGTCGAAGGTGCCCGAGCATCTGCGCATGACCTTCCGCGTGGAGGACGAACACGGCAAGAAACTGGCCGAGGGCAAGGACGTCGCCGCGCTGCGGCAGCAGCTCAAGCCGCAGGTACAGGAGACCATCTCCGCCGCGGCCGTGGCCGTCGAGAAGCGCGGTCTGCGCTCCTTTGAAGACGTGCCGCGCACGGTCCGCCAGGTCCGGGCCGGCTACGAGGTGACCGCCTACCCGGCGCTCGTCGACGCAGGCGAGAGTGTGGACATCCGGGTGTTCGACTCCGAGGCCGAGCAGCAGGCCGCGATGTGGCTGGGTACCCGACGGCTGCTGCAGTTGACCGTGCCGTCGCCGGTCAAGGTGGTCAACGCCCGCCTGACCAACCACGCCAAGCTGGGCTTGAGCCGCAACCCGCACCGCAGCGCGGCGGACCTGATCGACGACTGCGTCACCGCCGCGCTGGACAAGCTGATGGCCGACGCCGGCGGACCGGCCTGGGACTCGGCCGGCTTCGAGCGCCTGCGCGACTTCGTGCGCGCGGGCCTCGCCGACACCGTGTTCGCGATCGTGACCGAGGTGCAGCCGATCCTCGGAGGCGCGTACGCCGTCGAGAAGCGGTTGAGCGGCACCGCCAACCTGGCGCTCGTACCGGCCCTGACGGACATGCGGGCCCAGCTGTCCCGGCTGATCTACCGCGGGTTCGTCACCGACACCGGCTGGGACTACCTCGGTGAGCTGCCGCGCTACCTGAAAGCCATCGAGTACCGGCTCGACCGGGTCGGTGGCAACCTGCAGCGCGACCGGCAGCACATGGTCACCGTCGACCAGGTGTGGCAGGAGTACGAGCAGCTACGGACCGAGGTGCCGGACTCCCCGGGGCTGCGCCGGATCCGCTGGATGGTCGAAGAGCTGCGGGTCAGCCTGTTCGCGCAGGCGCTCGGCACTCCGCATCCGGTGTCCGACAAGCGCATCTATCGGGCGATGGACGAGCTTTAGTCGTTTGTGGACTTCCGCTGCGGGGAAGGAGTCAGGTCATGAACGGCTTCCTGGACAGAGCCAAGAAACTGTTGGACGAGCATGACGAAAAGGTCGATCAAGCGCTGGACAAGGTCCGCGAGAAGATCGACGAGAGTGCGAAGAACCAGTACAGCGAGCCTCTCGGCAAGGCCGTGCAGTTCGCCAAGGACCACACGGGCGAGGGTGATACCACGCGTCGATAACGCTCCCGCCGACCCCAGGATCCGGGCAATGTGTCAAACATTGCGCGGATCTTGGGGGCGGGCCGCGTTGCGCGGATCTTGGGGGCGCGGTTAGCGGCCAGGCTGCCGGGTAGGTGCCCGCCATGCCTGTGGCGCTGCCCGCGTTGGCGAAGGAGCTGCTAGACCGCAACACGTTCGTGGTGCTGAGCACGCTCAACCCGGACGGCAGCCCGCAGTCGAGCGTCATCTGGGCCATGCGCGACGGCGACGAGATCGTGTTCTCCACGATCCTGGGACGGCGCAAGACGAAGAACATGCAGCGCGACCCCAGGATCTCGGTCTGCGCGTACGACCCGGCCGACCCGTACCGCTACTTCGCCGCCCGAGGGCTGGTCAGGCTGACCCAGGAGGGCGGCCAGGAGCTGATCAACCAGCTGGCCCAGCGCTACCTGAACGGCCCGTACGAGGAGTACGCCCCGGACTCGGTACGCGTGGCGTGCCGGCTCGCTCCGGACAGCGTCGTCACTCAGCCTCTGTAGCTGGTTTGACCACTATCGACCGGGTAAGTCGAGCCCTATGTTCGGCAAGCGTCGAGGTGAGCCCAGACGCGCCGAGAGCGCCGATCCCCCGATTGGCCCGCTCGATCCGCGTCGGCAGGGCGCCCGCCCGATCAAGATTCCGGAACCGCACGAGGCGCTCCGGCCGGAGTACCGGGACCGGCATTCAGCCGAGGGCGACGACGAGTGGGAGCTGGCACGTGAGGCGGTGCGGCAGCCGCCGGACATCGAGCCGCGTATCCGCGAGGGCGGCGCGGCGACGCTGGCGCCGACCAGACCGTCGGAGCCGGAGCGGATCCGGCCGTATCCGGGCCCGATTCACCGCGCGCGCCCGGGTTCGGTGATCCTCGACTGGCTCCGGACGACCGACGCCAAAAAGATCGGGATCATGTACCTGGTCGCCTCGTACGCGTTCTTCCTGGCCGGGGGCCTGATGGCGCTGATCATGCGGGCTGAGCTGGCCCGGCCGGGCATGCAGTTCCTGTCGACCGAGCAGTACAACCAGCTGTTCACGATGCACGGCACGGTCATGCTGCTGCTGTTCGCGACCCCGATCGTGTTCGGGTTCGCCAACTACATCATGCCGCTGCAGATCGGCGCGCCCGACGTGGCGTTCCCCCGGCTCAACAACCTCTCGCTCTGGCTGTTCGTGTTCGGCGGCACCATCCTGATGGCCGGCTTCCTCGTCCCCAACGGGCCGCCGGACTTCGGGTGGACCGCCTACGCCAACCTCAACCACGCCAACAACACCCCAGGCGTGGGCGCGAACATGTGGATCATCGGGCTGGTGCTCTCCGGCATCGGCACAATCCTCGCCGCGGTCAACATGGTCACCACGATCGTCACCCTCCGGGCCCCCGGCATGACGATGTTCCGGATGCCGATCTTCACGTGGAACATCCTGATCACCGCGATCATGGTGCTGTTCGCGTTCCCGGTGCTCGCCGCGGCGCTGCTGGTACTGCTGTCGGACCGGATACTCGGCTCGCACGTCTACGACCCCGACCACGCCGGCCCGCTGATCTGGCAGCACCTGTTCTGGTTCTTCGGCCACCCAGAGGTGTACATCGTGGCGCTGCCGTTCTTCGGCATCATCACCGAGGTCATCCCGGTCTTCAGCCGCAAACCCCTCTTCGGGTACAAGGGGATGGTCGCCGCCACGATCGCCATCGCGGCCTACTCGATGACAGTGTGGGCACACCACATGTTCGCCACCGGCCAGGTACTCCTGCCGTTCTTCTCCTTCATGACCTTCCTGATCGCGGTGCCGACCGGGGTCAAGTTCTTCAACTGGATCGGCACCATGTGGAAGGGGCAGCTCACCTTCGAGACGCCGATGCTGTTCGCGATCGGCTTCCTGGTGACGTTCCTGCTCGGCGGCCTGAGCGGGGTGCTGCTCGGATCGCCGCCGCTCGACTGGCACGTCACCGACACCTACTTCGTGGTGGCGCACCTGCATTACGTGCTGTTCGGCACGATCGTCTTCGCCGTCTACGCCGGGTTCTACTTCTGGTTCCCGAAGATGACCGGCCGGATGCTCGACGAGCGGCTGGGCCGGGTGCACTTCTGGCTGACGTTCGTCGGCTTCCACACGACGTTCCTGGTGCAGCACTGGCTGGGCGCCCGGGGCATGCCCCGTCGGTACGCCAACTACCTGCCCACCGACGGGTTCACCACCTTGAACACCATCTCGACGATCGGGTCGTTCGTGCTCGGCGCATCCGTGCTGCCGTTCCTGTGGAACGTGTGGAAGTCGTTCAAGTACGGGCCGCAGGTGACCGTGAACGACCCGTGGGGCTTCGGGAACTCGCTGGAGTGGGCGACGAGTTGCCCGCCGCCACGGCACAACTTCGAGTACATCCCGCGCATCCGCTCCGAGCGGCCCGCGTTCGACGTGAAGTACGGCCAACTGGTCTCCGACTACGGGCGCGACCGCACGCTGCGGGAGGCCCGCCCGCCGCAGGAGATCGGGGACTGACTAGGTGGTGCGGGCGGCGACCTTCGCGGGCACGTCGGCCGGCGGGCAGCTCCCGTCCCCCTCGATGTCGCAGTTGGGCCGGACGAAGTAGATCATCGCGGCCAGCCAGCCAGCGGCGAGGATCAGGCTGCCGAGCACGTCGGTCGGGTGGTGCATGCCCCGGTACATCCGCGATACGGCCACCCACAGCGGCATCAGCACCGCGGCCGTCACGAACAGCCACCGCCACCAGGCCCGGACGCGGGGCACGGCGAGCACGGCGATGGCGGCGTACAGCAGGACGGTCGCCGCGACGTGGCCCGACGGGAAGCTCGACGTGGGCAGCGGCCCGTCCAGGTGGGGCACGTCCGGCCGCGCCCGGTCGACGAACCCTGCGGTCGCCAGAAACAGGCTGAGCTCGCCGAACATCGTCACCAGTAGGAAGATCACCGGCCGCCACTGCCGGATCGCGGCCAGCGCGACGGCGCCGGCGACGAGGCCGACGGCGAGGATCATGTGCGTGTTGCCGGCCTGGCTGCCGAGGTAGCTGACGACGTTGAGGGTGGGCGTGCGGTGGGCGGCCAGCCAGTGCGGGATCGTGTGGTCGCCGAGGATGTTGCCGTTGCCGGAGCGGTAGTGGGCGAGCGGTTTCCCGATCGCGCAGAGCAGGCCGAAGACCAGTACCCACGCCACCGCGCCGCCGGCGATCGCGAGCCGGGTGCGTACGACCTCGGCTTCGATGGCCGGCCCTGCCGGCTTCAGGTCGTCGGCCGCCTCGGGCTCCAGCCCTTCGGCGAGCGGTCGGGTCACCGGCCGGCCGGTCCGGCGGCGGTGGAGTTCGAACGCGTACGTGGTGACGCCGAGCCAGACCACGCCCAGGCACCACGCGCCGATCACGTCGGACAGGAAGTGCACCCCCAGCGCCAGCCGGGTGAAGCCGACCACGGCCACCAGCGTCGCGACGGCGGCTGTCGCCACACGCCGGGCGCGCGGAGAGAACGCCGGCGCGAAGACCAGCAGCAGGGCCCCGTACACCACGATCGACGCCAGAGAATGCCCGCTGGGGAAGCTGTTGCCCCCTCCGACGGCCACCGGGTGCTCCACCACCGGGCGCAGCCGCCCGATGGCCTGTTTGAGCGTCGGGTCGAGGATCAGCGCACCCGCACCGGTGATGACGAGGTACCCGGCGAGCCGGAACCGGCGGCGTACCACCAGCAGCACGCCTGCGATGGCGACCAGCCACCCGAGGAAGGCGTGGCTGCCGAGCCGGGTGAGGTACTCCATCGCCCGGACCGCGCCACGGTGCCCGGCGACCGCCTCGTTGAGCCCGTCGGCGAGGCCGCGGTCGACGGACTCGAGCGGCAGCCACCTGGCCCGTACGAGCAGTACGAGCACGGCGAAGAACAGCGCCGCGAAGCCCGCGGCGGCGACGCGCGACAGGATGCGGCCTTCGAGCCGCGACCTCCACTGCGGAACGGCTGTGGTCACTGAGGTCCTCCGCAAGCCGGGTACGGGTCGACGCGCTGATACCCGACCAGGTGAAGTTTGAATCGACCGCCGTCGTGGGGATACCCGGTCCATGACTGTCGCGCAGAGTGCCAGACGCACCGCCCGCCAGGCCGCGCGGAGCGGCACCCTGGAGACGCTCACCCGGATCGGGTTCGTCGGGTACGGACTGCTGCACCTCGCGGTCGCCTGGATCGCCGTACAGCTCGCCCTCGGCCACCCCTCGGGTGAAAGCGACCAGGCCGGAGCCTTCCGGTACCTCGCCGACCAGCCGTTCGGCCGGTTCCTGCTGATGGTCACCGTCATCGGCCTCGCCGCGATGGCCGTCTGGCAGCTGCTCCTGGTGTTCGTCGGGCACCGCGAGGAGCACGGCTTCTCCCGTACGGCGGAGCGCGTGGCTTCGGCGTTCCGGACCCTCGTCTACGCGGCGCTGGCGTGGACGGCCTACCAGGTCGTGGTGGGCACGCCGACCTCGAACGCCGAGCAGACGGAGAAGGCCACGGCCGGGTTGATGAGCCGGCCGGCCGGGCTCTGGCTGGTCGCGCTCGCCGGCGTCGCCGTGGTCGCCACCGGGCTCGGCCTGGTCGTGTACGGGGCCCGCCGCAAGTTCGAAAAGCGCCTGCTCATTGCACAGATGGGCAACTCGACCAGGCTTACCGCGGTCCGGCTGGGTCAGCTCGGCTACGTCGCCAAGGGCGTCGCCTTCGGGATCGTCGGCGTCCTGCTCTTCCAGGCGGTAACGAGCCACAACCCGGCCAAGTCACGGGGGCTCGACGCCGCGCTGCGGCTACTGGTGAGCCAGCCGTACGGGCCGGTCCTGCTCATCCTGATCGCCCTCGGCCTGGCCGCGTTCGGGGCGTACTGCTTCTTCCAGGCCCGGTACCGGAAGGTCTGCCCGTGACGGCTACCGCCGAGCAGGTTCGCACCGCCACCCGGTCGGCGGTGGTGATCAATCCGGCTAAGGTCACCGACCTCGACGGCCGGCGCCGCGACATCTGCGCAGCCCTCGCGGCGGCCGGCTGGCCCGAACCGCTGTGGCTGCCCACCACACCCGAGGATCCGGGCTGCGGGCAGACCCGCCAGGCGATCTCCGACGGCGTCTCCGTGGTCTTCGCGTGTGGTGGTGACGGCACGGTGATGGCCTGCGCGAGCGAGCTCGCCGGCACCGACGTGGCCCTGGCCGTCCTGCCCTCCGGTACGGGCAACCTGCTCGCCACGAACCTCGGGCTCTCCTCGGACGTGCAGGCGGGCGTCGCGGTCGCCACCGGTGGGCGGCGTCGCCGGATCGACGTGGGCGTGGTCGGAGACCGCTGCTTCACCGTGATGGCCGGGATGGGTTTCGACGCCGAGATGCTCGCCGCCACCCCGGAGACGCTGAAGAAACGGGTCGGCTGGCCGGCGTACGTGATCTCCGCGCTGGGGCGGTTACGCGACCGGCCGATGCGGGTACAGATCCGGCTCGACGACCGTCGCCCGATCCGCCGGCGCGCCCGTACCGTCCTGGTCGGCAACGTCGGCCGATTACAGGGCGGCGTACCGCTCCTGCCGGCTGCCGAGCCCGACGACGGCTGCCTGGACGTGGCCGTCCTGACGCCGCGTACGCTGCGCCATTGGCTGTCGCTCGCATGGGGGGTGCTGCGCCGCCGGCGCGACGTCGCGCGGATGGAGACGTTCCGCGCGCGGCGGGTCGAGATCACCAGCGACCGCGAGCAGGCCCGTGAGCTCGACGGCGACGTGATCGAGCCCGGCCGGTCACTCACGGTGACGGTCCGGCCCGGGGCGCTGTGCCTGTGTGTACCCGAGGACGCGCCGGAGAGCGGGCTCGGCTGAGGGCATACTCCCCTTGCGCGAGCCGGCCCTTTCACCGATCTTGGAGCAGTGCATCTGATGTGAGCCGTGTGCTTTCACCAAGACCAACACGAGGGTGACGTCGTGCCGTGCGTCCAAGCGCGGCACCATACGCAATAGTGCGTACAGACCCGTCCGTTAGGGGCAAGCTGGTGACCATAGTTAGCGGAGTACACCGACCGGGAGGGACGCCGTGAGCGCGAGGAGCTATGACAACTCCGGCTCGGCGCTCGACCGCTCTGGCTCGGCGTGTCTGACGACACGCCGCGACCCAGAGCCGTCGCTGACGCCGCGCCGCGACCCAGAGCCGTCCCTTGCGAGCCCCGCAGCGCGAGCCGAGGTGACATGGTGAGCATCGTCCTGCGCTTCGGCGCCCGCAGCGACCGGGGCGCTGTACGCCCGGCCAACCAGGACTCGGCGTACGTGGGTCCGCGCCTGTTGGTCATCGCCGACGGCATGGGCGGGATGGCGGCCGGGGACCTCGCCAGCCGCCTCACCATCGTCGCCCTCGCGCCGCTGGACCGCCTCGCGGCGACGCGGGCCCTCGAGGACCCCAACGACACCCTCGTCGACAGCCTGCAGGCGGTGGCCGAGGACGCCAACCGGCGGATCCGCGACGAGGTCGCGGCCAACCCGGCGCTGGACGGGATGGGCACGACGCTGACGGCCGTCCTGCTGGCCGGCGGAAAAATCAGCATGGTGCACGTAGGGGACTCCCGGGCGTACCGGCTGCGCGACGGCGAACTGCAGCAGGTGACCAAGGACGACACGTACGTGCAGATGCTCCTCGACGAGGGGGCCATCGGACCCGACGAGGCGGCCGCGCACCCACACCGCTCCGTCGTGACCCGGGCGCTGCAGGGCCGCCAGGTCGAAGCCCGGTACTCGGTCCGTCCCGCGGTGATCGGCGACCGGTACCTGCTGTGCAGCGACGGGCTCTCGGAGGCCGTCTCCGCCGACGCGATCGCCGCCGCGCTGAAGGGGCTCCCGGATCCGCAGGCCTGCGCGGACCAGCTTGTCGCCATGGCGCTCCACGCGGGCGCGACGGACAACGTCACCGTCATCGTCGGTGACGTGGTGGAGGCCGAGACCGGCAGCGAGCAGCAGCCGGGAGTTCTCGGGGCGGCGGCGGAGCGCGAACCGGCGATGGACGGGCCGGCCTGACGATCAGGATCGGAGGGCGACCAGCAGCGGGATCGCCGCGATCTTCTCCTCGGTGAGCTCCGACCACCGGATGCCACCCTCGGGCCGAGGACCCCGCGCCGCGCGGCAGTCGATCACGCGCTCCGGCGTAACAACGAGATCGACGGGTACGTCGTGAGCCGTCGTCGGGATCGCACCGGCCGGGCGTACCTGCAACTCATGGACTGTGGTGACGACCAGCGTCCGGGGACCGATCAGTCCAGCGGCGGCCGCGAGGGCATACTCCAGGTCGGCGAAGCCACCGCCCTTGCCCAGCCGCGCTCCGTCCTCCCCAACGGCCACACAACCGGTGACGACCAGGTCCACCGGCGACAGGTCGGCCACCGCCACCCGCCGCGCCGACCGGCTCGCGCCGCTGATGGACGCCGCCTTGCGCGGGGAGTCGGCGAGGTGATCGGGGTCGAGCAGGAAGAACGGGTCAAACTCGGCCAGGCGCGGCACGGCCATGTAGACGGTCTTGCCGTCTTCGAGCGCCCGTTGGCGTACCGGTAGCTGCGCCGAGTCCGGATTGGCCTTGACCGTCTCGGCGGCGCGCCACTCCGGCAGGCCCCGTAGCCGCTCGGCCGCCGCCTCGGCGCCGACGAAGTTCGAGATGCGCCCGGCAGCGCCGGGGAACCGGGCCGCCCGCGCGGCGGTCAACGTGGACCAGACCTCTTCGCGCAGCGCCGCCTTGGCCGCGAGAAGATCCGCGTCGCCACCAGCGTCGTGATCATGTCGGGGAGCGCGTCGAGGCATGCGGCGTACCTTAACGCCCTCAAACGAAGGGGCACCGTGCAGCACTGGTTCGTGCCGCACGGTGCCCCTTCGCTGCGACGGACCTACTTGGTGGCGCCGCCCAACGTGCACAGCTCGTCGATCCTGTTGGCGTCACTCTGGAGCTTCTGCTCCAGGCCGGCGGGGGGCGGGTTGCCCGTGTTGATGGCCTGCAGGAGCTCGTTGTAGTCGTTCGCCAGCGCCATCATCGCGTCGCGGACATCATCGTGCCTGGCCTTGGCGGAGGCGGCGGTGAGGCCGTCGACGGCCTTCTTCAGCTCCGTCTTCACGGACGCCGGGTCCGACGCCATACTCGCCGAGTTTATGATCACGTCCTTACCGGCCGTGCAGCCCGGGTCGGCCACGGTCGCGACGTTCTTACCGACAGTCGCGAGGGCGAACACGACAGCGGCGGCCGAAATAGCCATCGCGAGTACCGAGACAATGACGCCGGCGACCGCCAGGCCACGGCCCCCCTTGCGGCCCTTACCGGTCTGGAACAGCGCGATGACGCTGAGGACGAGTCCGACCGGCGCCATCAGGAAGGCAAGAATCAGGCCGGCGATGGCGAGACCGCTGATACCCTGCTCGGGCGCTGGCGCCACGGGGGCAGCAGGGTAGCCCGCACCCGGAGCGCCGGGGTAGCCCCCACCCGGAGCGCCGGGGTAGCCCGCACCCGGAGCGCCGGGGTAGCCCGCACCCGGAGCGCCGGGGTAGCCCCCACCCGGAGCGCCGGGGTGACCGGCGTGAGGGGCGGTGGGTTCGGGCGGTTCTGAGTTGATCGACATCTTCACTCGCATCCGGGGAATTGATTACGGCGAACGAGGACGCTACTAGTTGCTCGGCACCCCAGCGGGAGGTTCGCCCAAATCGTGATACGGAAGGGGTGACCGCGGAGCTGCCACGAGCGTTTGGGCGAGGAGGCTACAAGGACACCGGCGCCCGGCACCGCGAAATTTCCATAATCGCCGAGAGTTCGGGGCGCTAGGACACCGCAAGGTCTCGGTGATCATGGAAAAGGGGTAGCGTCGATGCGTGACAGAAACGGTTGTGCCCACCCCACCGTCCGATCTGCCGCGCACGCTCGGCGAGCTGCGTGCCACCGACCACCGCTACCGCACTGTCAAGCAAGAACTGCGGGAGAACCTGCTCACGCGGCTGCGCGACGGCGTCCCGAGATTCCCCGGCGTCGTCGGCTACTCCGACACCGTTCTGCCCGAGCTTGAGCGCGCGCTGCTCGCCGGGCATGACGTGGTGCTGCTCGGCGAACGCGGCCAGGGAAAGACCCGGGTGATGCGCTCGCTGATCGCGCTGCTGGACGAGTGGACGCCGGTGATCGCCGACTCGGAGCTCAACGAGCACCCGTTCTCGCCCGTAAGCCCGGCGTCCATCCGGCTGGCCGCCGAGGCCGGCGACGACCTGCCGATCAGGTGGCTGCACCGGTCGATGAGGTACGGCGAGAAGCTCGCCACGCCCGACACCAGCGTCGGCGACCTCATCGGCGACGTCGACCCCATCCGGGTGGCCCAGGGCCGCACCCTCGGCGACCCCGAGACGATCCACTTCGGCCTGGTGCCGCGTACCAACCGGGGCATCTTCGCCGTCAACGAACTGCCCGACCTGGCCGAGCGCATCCAGGTGTCGCTGCTCAACGTGCTGGAGGAGCGCGACATCCAGATCCGGGGGTACCAGCTGCGCCTGCCGCTGGATCTCCTCCTGGTTGCCAGCGCCAACCCGGAGGACTACACCAACCGCGGCCGCATCATCACGCCGCTCAAGGACCGGTTCGGCGCCGAGATCCGCACCCACTACCCGCTCGAACTCGAACTCGAACTCGACCTGATCCGGCAGGAGTCCCAGCTCGTCGCGGAGGTGCCCGAGCACGTCCTCGAGGTCGTCGCCCGGTTCACCCGGGCGGTACGCGAGTCCCCGTCGGTCGACGCCCGGTCCGGCGTCTCGGCCCGGTTCGCGATCGCCGCGGCCGAGACCGTCTCCGCCTCGGCCCTTCGCCGCGGCGGCCTGCTGGGCGAAGACCAGCCGGTCGCCAGGGTCTGCGACACGATCTCGGTGACCAGCACCCTGCGTGGCAAGGTCGAGTTCGAAAGCGGTGAGGAGGGTCGCGAGATCGAGGTCCTCGCCCACCTGCTGCGTACGGCAACGGCCGAGACGTTCCACGCCCGCCTGGCCGGGCTGGACCTGTCCGGCTTCACCAACCTGGTCGCCGAGGGCGAGGTCATCGAGACGGGCGAACTGGTCAGCGCGGGCGAACTGCTGCGTCAGGTCGGGACCGTACCCGGCCTGGCCAAGGTGCTCGACCGGCTCGGCCTCGGCGACGCGCCCAGCCGCGGCGAAGCGGCGGCCGGCGTCGAGTTCGTGCTGGAGGGGCTGCACCTGACCCGCCGGCTGTCGAAGGATCTCACCGACGACGGCCGGACGGTGTACGGGGTCTGACGATGGCATCCAACCGGTACCGGTACGGGGCGTGGCGCGGCGGGCCCGATCCGCTCGCGCCGCCCTACGACGTACGCGCCGCCGTCGACGCGGTCGGTAACGAGATGCTGGCCGGCGGCAGCCTGCGGGAGGCGCTGCGTAACCTGCTGCGCCGGGGTCCGCAGGGCGGCCGTGGCCTGGACGACCTGGCCGCGCGGGCCCGCCGGCTGCGCCGCGAGGCGATGCGGCGCGGCAACCTCGACGGCGCGGTGACCCGGGCGCGGGCCCTGCTCGACCAGGCGCTCGCCGCCGAGCGGGACGAGCTTGGTCGCCGCGACGATGAAGAGGCCCGATTCGCCGAGGCGACCCTCGACAACCTGCCCCGCTCGACCGCACGAGCCGTCGAGGAGCTGTCCGGGTACGACTGGGCCAGCGACGAAGCGCGTCGCTCGTACCAGCAGATCCTGGACGGGCTGCGCCGGGACGTGCTCGAACAGCGGTTCGCCGGCATGCGCGAGGCGCTGCAGGGGATGTCCGACCCGCAGGCCAACCAGCAGCTCAAGCAGATGATGAGCGACCTCAACGACCTGCTGGCCCGGCACGCCCGAGGTGAGGACACGGACGACGCGTTCCGCGAGTTCATGGCCGAGCACGGCGAGTTCTTCCCGGAGAACCCGCAGTCGGTCGACGAACTGGTCGACACGCTCGCGCGACGGGCGGCAGCCGGTGAGCGGCTGATGCGGTCGCTGTCGGAGCAGCAGCGCGCGGAGCTCGGGCAGCTCATGGCCCAGGCGCTCGGCGACGCCGAGCTGGCCAGTGAGATGGCGGCGCTGACCGGAAACCTGCGCGCGCTGCGCCCCGACCTGGCGTGGGGGCGCCGCGAACAGGTACGCGGCGAGCAGGGTCTCGGGTACGGCGAGGCCGCCGGGGCTCTGGAGGAGATCGCCGACCTCGACGACCTGCTCGACCAGTTGGGCCAGGAACATCCGGGCGCGACGCTCGACGACGTGGACGTCGAGGCAGTCGAGCGCAACCTCGGTCGCGGTGCCGCCGACGACGTACGGCGGCTGCAGGAGCTTGAGCGTGAACTGCGCCGCCAGGGTTGGGTCACCCGGGGCGCGGACGGGCTCACGCTCAGCCCGAAGGCGCTGCGCCGGCTCGGCGGCACCGCGCTCCGCACGGTCTTCTCCCAGCTCGATGGTGGTCGACGCGGCCAGCACGACCTGCGGTCCGCCGGCGCCGCCGGTGAGCTCACCGGTGCGTCCCGGCGCTGGGAGTACGGCGACGAGCAGCCCCTCGACGTGATCCGTACGGTCGCCAACGCGGTCCGGCGCAGCGGCCCCGCGACCCCGGTGGCCCTCGCGGTGGAGGACTTCGAGGTCGTCGAGACCGAGCGGCGGGCGTCGGCGGCGGTCGCGCTCTGCGTCGACCTGTCGTTCTCGATGATCTCGGAGGGGCGCTGGGGGCCGATGAAACAGACGGCGCTGGCGCTGTCCCACCTCATCGCGACCCGGTACCCACAGGACGCGCTGCAGATCATCGGTTTCGGCCGGTACGCCATGCAGTTGTCCCAGGCCGAGCTCGCCGCCATCGAGCCGGACATGGTGCAGGGCACCAACCTGCAGCACGCGCTGCGGCTCGCCGGCCGGCACCTGCGCCGCCACCCGGAGTCGGAGCCGGTCGTCCTCGTCGTCACCGACGGGGAGCCGACCGCCCACCTCCTCGACGACGGCGAGGCGGTGTTCTCCTGGCCGCCGATGCACGAGACCGTGTACGCCACCGTGTCCGAAGTAGACAACCTGACTCGTTACGGCACGACGCTCAACCTGTTCATGCTGGGGGAGGACCCCGGGCTGCGCCGGTTCGTCGACGCTGTGGCCAAGCGCTGCGGCGGCCGCGTGTTCACCCCGGACGTCGAGGACCTCGGCAGGTACGTCGTGAGCGACTACATCCGGGCGCGCCGGGGCCGCCAGGGCCGGTAAGCCGGCAAGGCTTCGGCCACCGTCAGGCCTTCAGCCAGCGGCGCACCTTCGGCTCGCCGGCCCTGCGCCGGACCTCACACAGCCGCTCCAGCCGGCGCAGGTCCGCGTCGTGCTGGCGCGCGTGCAACAGCCCGTACGTGAAGGCGTTCGCACCGTCCAGGTGGGCCCGCATGCCGTACTCGCGCAACAGCTCGCCGGTCGTGATGGTGTCCTGGTGCGCGCCGAGCACGTCCTGCAGCGCGGTGAGCCGCTTGGTCAAGCGGCGGGCCGGCTTCCCGGCGAGCGGAGCGATCGCCTCAGCCGCGTACCGGGCCCGCTTGTACGCCTTCCGCGCGTCGTGCAGGTGTGCGTCGTTGCGACCGTCGCCGGCGGCGTCGTTGCGACCGCCGCCGACAGCCCGGTCGAGTCGCTCGTCGGCGCGGCGGAGGGCCTTGCGCGCAAACCGCCGCAACCGTTTCCCGGTCGCCGGGACCCGCGGTTCGGCGGCGACGACGTCGTCAAGTGCGTTCAGGAGCGCGGCGTACCGGGGGCTGTCGAGCGCCTCGATCAGGCGTACCCGCGCCTCGGCGGTACGGGACGCCAGCCGCCCGTGGATGTGCGCGACGACCGGGCCGACCACCAGTTCGACCGGCTCGGCCCTGACCGCCCGGTCCAGCCGTACGGCCATCACGTCGCCATCCCGGACCTCGCCGAGCACCTGGCCCAGCCACTTCAGCTCCTCCCGCAGCGGCTCGGCACGGTCGGCGTCGAGCAGCGGACGGAAGGTACGCAGGGTGCCGCGCAGCCGCCGGGTGGCGACCCGCATGGCGTGTACGGCGTCCGGGTCACCGCGGCGTACGCCCGGGTCGTTGCTCACGATGGCGTCGCGCTGCTTGCCCAGGTACGCGTTCAGCACCTGGTCGTTTCCTGACCTGCGCCGTCCATCCGGGTAGCGGTCGGCCAGCGCGCGGGCCAACTTGGACGCCACCCGGGCGGGGCGGGCACCAGCGGCCCGCAGGACCTCGTCAACAGCGTCGAGTACCCGTCGCGGGCCGTCAACCAGTTCGACCTCCAGTTCCCGCCACTGCTGCACCAGTGCCTGCTCGCCCATGGTCTCGCTGGACACGACATCGTCCGCGAGGAGCGCGAACACGGTGCCGTCGGCGGCACGCAGCGGACGCTCGAGGCGGCGGGTACGGACGCGGGCCACGGGTGCCAGCGGTTCACCGCGGCTGAGCGCCCGCACCTCGTCCAGGACGGCGGGTGGTATCTCGCCGGCATGACCGTCGAGGGGCACCTGGGTCTCGGTTCGGTCGCCATTGCGAACGGGCCGTTTGAGGTGCCAGCCCGCGTCATGTCCGCCGCTACGCCGGCGCAGCGTGACCCCGTGGGCAGCAAGCCGGAGCCCCGGAGTGTCGTAGTAGATGGCGTCCAACCGGTGCTCGACCGGCTCGTCGACCACGGTTACGCCACGCAGCCCGGTCAGATCGGGCACGGCAAAGTCGACGGGTACCTCGTACTTGCGCTCGACCTCGGTTTTGGTGGGCATGTGCCGGGCGTACCCGCAGCGGGGCCGGCACTAACGGCGCCGGCCACTCACTCGACGCCGAGCTCGCAGTGCTCTCGCAACTGCTCGGCGTGTCGACCACAACCGGTACGCGGGCCCGATCGTGCTTGATCTACCGCTCAGCGCACGGCAATGCCCGCTCACTGGCCAGGTTCGGCCAGGACCCATCGATTCTCTTGCCTGCGTTGGTGTTCGCTGCAATCGTCCCTCGGTACCTGGGATTCGTTCCGGCACATCTCCATCGCTGGGGATCGAGAGGAGCCAAGTTGTACAGATGGCTTACCGCGAACATTCATGTACGTCGCACGCTGGCGGCCGTGGCAACCGCTGCCGTGGTCGCAGGGCCGTCGAGCGCAGCGGTCGCCGCGGATCCACCGAACCAGGCGTCCGACGGCGCTCGTGTCGTCGCCGAGCAGGTGGTCGGAGCGCGCCAGGTCGACCTGACGATCCAGTCGCCCGCGCTCGGCACCACCGCGAAGGTGCGTCTGCTAACGCCCGACGGGTGGTCTCACCGCCGGCTCGGCCGCCACTGGCCGGTGCTCTACCTGCTCCACGGCTGCTGCGACTCGTACGTGAGCTGGACCCGGTCCACCGACGTCGCCAGCATCCCCGAGCTGCGTGACGTCCTCGTCGTCATGCCCGAGGCCGGGGCGGCCGGCTGGTACAGCGACTGGTGGAATCACGGTGCCGGCGGCGCTCCACAGTGGGAGAAGTTCCATCTCACGGAGCTACGCCAGATCCTCGAACGCGGCTACGGCGCCGGCCCGAAACGAGCCATCGCGGGCCTGTCGATGGGCGGCTTCGGCGCGATGTCGTACGCGGCCCGCAACCCCGGCATGTTCCGCGCCGCCGCGTCGTACAGCGGCGTCGTGCACCCGCTGGCCGACGCCTCGTACTGGCTCCCCTTCTTCGGGTTCAGCGGGCTCGACCCGTACGCGCTCTGGGGCGACCCGGTCGGGGAGCAGGACATCTGGGCCGACCACGATCCGTACTACCTCGCGAAGCGGTTGCGCCACACCGCACTGTTCATCGCCTGTGGTGACGGCACCGCCGGCCCGTTCGACAAGCCCGGTCGTACAGACTCTCTCGAGGCGCTGATCTACCGGGAGAACGTCACCTTCGCCGACCGCCTCGCCGAACTCGGCATCAACGCGACAACCGACTTCTACGGCGCGGGCACGCACAGCTGGCCGTACTGGCTGCGCGAGCTGCACCGCTCACTGCCCATGCTGCTCGACGCGCTCCACACCGGACGTGGCGTAGCGGCCGGAATCGCCGGGGCATAAAGCCCTCGATCGAGCGGTGCGGCGGGTGACCGGAACCAGTTCCGGTCACCCGCCGCACGTTTACCTTCGACCAGCAGCAAGCGGCTCCCCGGCAGCAAGTTCTATACAAAACCTCTATATCGGATATAAGACCTGCCGATAAAGAAGTGGTACAGGTCACGACGTGTGTCTGACGTGGTACGGCCCGTCCCGCTGTCGAGTCGTATCAGCCGTCTTTACGCCTGAAGGACCCGACGTCCGCGCCGCTGCGCAACAAGCAGCCTCCGCGATCCGCCAGGTTCTGAAGCGGCTCACGCGTGCCCGGCAACGGCCAGCTGGCTAGCAACGTAGACAGGAGCATCGTGAGCAACAGCATCACTTCCGGAGGCGGCCGGCGC
>NZ_JAATVW010000019.1 GCF_011947225.1 Planosporangium flavigriseum
GGTGGCCGCCTATCCGCCTTGGCGGCGGATCGGTTTTTCCCTGCCCTGCTCCGCAGGCGTTCCGTTTCCTCCCCTGCCTGAAGGCCGGGGTATCCACGGAAGGGATCCGATGACAAGCACGTCGGGGTCGTCGGCGATCTGAGACGCCGCCCGCAGCACGTGCTCCAACTGTTCGCGCCTCACGCAGCGTGCTCTTCCCGCCAGCGGGCGACGAAAGCAGCGAGCACGGCGCGGCGTTCCGTTTCAGGTAGTACGCCGGCGAATGGCGAGTTCTGCCGCAGCTCCACTGCATGGGGTACTCGCGAGGTCAGCGCGTCAAGGACCGCCTCCACCCCGTCATCGAGCGTGGCCTGCCATCGGTCCAGCCACATCGCAGCCATCCCGTCGCGGTGGACTTGGCGCAGCCGGTCGAGGTTGGCCCGGACCTTCGACAGCACGCCGTCGGGATCGGTCACCAGCCGGCCCGCCACCGCACGATGTAGCCACAACGCCTTGAGCTGGTCACGGGTCAGTTCGGGACGCAGCACCGCCTCGACATCCGCGCGTCGCAGCCGCCGATGGGTTCCCGCCTTCACATACGGCAACAATCCACGCTTGCACAGATCCACCACATGCTGGCGTGACGACCCGAGCAGCACCGCTGCCTCGCCGGTCGTCAGGAGCTCACCAGTACGTACTGTCACATCTCAAGCATGCGTTGCAAACGCCAAAAACGCAACAGACGGCGTCGCGATCATGTCGCCGACATACGGCAAGCACCGGTTCGCCTGGAAGATCAAAGTGGGGCGGGTGGACTCGAACCCACGACCGGAGGATTATGAGTCCCCCGACTCTGAACGCTGCGCGACGCCAGCCTGAGCGCTCACCAACCAGCAGCGCTGTGCGCCGAATCCTCTGCTCTCGCAGAACACCAGAGGTACGCGACGACCGTGAAATCACCGTTGAACTACGGCACGCCGACCTTACGGAAGCTCGCGGCAACGTCAGCCACGTCGAACTCGCCAGTGGCTGCCCTGATCACCATGTCGTAGGCCTCGTCGTCACCGAATCGCGGGTAGTGGCCGTTGAGGGCACAGAACAGGATGGCAGCGGCGAAGGCGAGCCGCTTGTTGCCATCGATAAGGGCGTGGTTTCGCACAATGGAGTGCAGCAACGCCGCAGCCTTGTCCGCCAGAGTCGGGTAGGCGTCCTCGCCGAAGACGGTGGTCTGCGGACGGGCCACAGCCGCACCCAGCAGACCGGGATCGCGGATCTTGACTTCCCCGTCGACCACGGCGTGGGCGAGCTCAGTGAGCTCTTCGAGGGTCAGGAAGATCATTCGCCGAGCCGCCGCAGCACCTCGGCGTAGTCGGTTTTGATCTTCTGTGTGTAGTGCGCAATGGCGTCGGCGCGCGAGTGCCGCTCGATGTACTCGGTGACGGCACGCAGAGCCACATCCTGCATCGAGGTGCCCTCGAACTCGGCCCGCTGGCGCAGCGCCTCGGTCTGCTCGTCGTCAAGCCTGAGTGTCATCGCCATGGGGCGATGATACCGCTTTTGATACCTTGCACCAGGGCCTCGGCGCACTCAATACGGCGGAGACCGAGCGCAGGGGCACTTGCTGCAATTGGCCAGACCGCCGTAGTGAGCAGCGCGGCGTCGACAGCAGGGAATGCCTCACGTTGGGCAGTTGTCACTTGGTGGGGCGGGTGGGACTCGAACCCACGACCGGTACGTCCCATGTAGCTGGAGCCGAGGAGCACCCGTCGGCACCATCAATGCGCGGATATCACCCTGATCTCGCAGCGCAGACCGCCGGCCTTAGCGAGCCTGCCGTCGCCGGTAACCAGCGGACATTCGAGGGCTTCCGCCGCGGCTACATAGCCGACGTCATATGCGGTGAGGTTGCCGCGTAGCTGCCAGATCCGATCAACCAGTTGAAAGATGTCCACCTGATCGATCACAAGTTCCGCAAGCGCGGCGACCGCCTCATTTGCGCGGTCAAGTCCAAGCTTGCCGCCGAGGACCTTGCCCCGGATCACCGAAACGACCTCGACGAGCAAATGGGCCGGCGCCGCCCAGTGAGGATCAACTGCGAGAGCGGCACGTGCCGCTGCGCCCATCGGCCCGTCGTCGAGGAGTGCATCCGCGAGCGCGGAGGCGTCCACAACGATCACGCGACGTTCCCCAGCCCACGCTGGGCACGCTGCTCGGCCAGATCTGCCGCCGTCTCACCCGGCAGAGACTGGCTTCCATCGGAGCGACCGGCAAACCGATCGAGCACAGCGGTGTTGCGCAGTCGACGAGCCTGCGTCTCGACCAACTCCAATAGATACGCCTGCAGCGACTGGCCCCGCGCCTTCGCCTGGATCACCAGCGCGTCACGAACGTCCTCTGGCACATCACGGATCTGGATAGCCACCATGCATGCATTATGCATGCACAGACATTTGAACGCTACCTTGCCAGCCAAAGACGGTTCACATGGCGGCAGAATGTGGGGCGGGTGGGACTCGAACCCACGACCGGAGGATTATGAGTCCTCTGCTCTAACCGGCTGAGCTACCGCCCCGGCGCGCTCAGCTTACCCAGCCCTGGCACCAGTTCGCGTACCCTCTGCGTTCGCCACGCGGCAACGCCCCCAGCAACGACAAACGCCCGCCTGTCCGGCGGGCGTCGATCTGATGGCTCCCCCGTTTGGACTCGAACCAAAAACCTGCCGGTTAACAGCCGGCTGCTCTGCCAATTGAGCTACGGGGGATCGCAGTCGACCTTGTCGGTGCGACGCGACAAGAGTACACAACAATTCGGCGCCGTGCGCCACTGGGTTAGCGAAACACGCCGACAGGATGCCAGGCGACCCCAAGAACTGACAAAACTTCCAATTGCCCCACGAGCGCGCCTCACGTGTAGACAGACGACGAGACGGGTACGGGAGGACACACGCAGGCAGGCGCGAGCGGTCCCAGCCGCGGACCCCGACATGTGCTTCGCGTAGAAGAAGGAGGTCGCTGATGCGCGGCAAGCTGATGTTTCTCGCTGGTCTCGGGGCCGGGTTCGTGCTCGGTAGCCGGGCAGGGCGGGAGAAGTACGAAGAGCTGGTCCAGACCGCCCGCAAGGTTCGGGAGAACCCCACGGTCCAGGAGGCCGCCGGGGTCGTCCAGGAGCAGGCAAACAAGATCGTTTCGGGCGGCAAGGAGAAGCTGAGCAACAGCAAGCTGGCCGACACCAAGGTCGGCGAGCGGTTGATCAACGCGATGGACACCGAGCCTGACACCGGCTCGGCGGAGCGCACGCAGCCGCTCGCCCCGACCGGCGGCAGGGCCGGGTCAACGGATCGGACGACGGGTCTGATCGACACCAGGGGCACGACGGGTGGTGGCCTCGGCACGACGGGCACCACCACTGGCACCACGACAACCGGTGGCGCCACCAGCACCTCAACCAGCCGCTGACGCTCGCCGACGTGCAACGGGCGGCCGCCGCACCCGCGGAAGGCCGCCCGTGAGCATGAGCGCCTCGCGGCCGAACCTAAGGGGGCAGCACATCGCTGCCCCCTTGCTGCGATCAGCTCACTTGTAGAGCAGGACACCCATCCGGCGGCCGGCGATCACCAGACCGACCGACGCCAGCGCGATCAGGTACGCGACATGACCGAGCAGCCCCCAGCCCAGGGCGCCGGTCGCGAGGCCGCGCAGCAACTGCACCCCGTGATAGAGCGGCGTCACCTCCACCACGATCCGCATGAACCACGCGTACGAGTCAACCGGCGCGAAGGTGCCGGAGAACAGGAACATCGCGAACTGCACCACCATGATGTAGTCGAAGTCCTGCCAGCTCCGGACGTACGTGGCGATGGCCATTCCCATGCCGCCGAAGGCGAAGCCGACGATCACCGTCGCCGGGAACGCCGCGATGGCCCACCCGGTCGACGTCAGGCCCATGCCGACCATGATCCCGAGGAAGGCGACCGAGTAGATCGAGCCGCGCACGAGGGCCCACATCAGCTCACCGAGCGCCACCTCGAACGGCTGGACGGGAGTGGCCAGCACCCCGTCGTACAGCCGCATGTACTTCATCTTCCCGAACATGTTCATCGTGGTCTCTGCCAGCGCGCCGTTCATGGCTGAGGCGGCGAGCATCGCGGGCGCCACGAACGCCGCATAGGAGACGGTGCGCCCGTCCGGCAGCGTGAAGCCCTTGATCAGCGCGCCGACGCCGAGGCCGATGGACAGCAGGTAGAGCACCGGCTCGAAGAAGCCGGAGACCAGGACCCACCAGTACCCGACGTGACGGGCAGCCGCGACGTTGCGCCCGGCGACGGCGGCGGCGCGTTGGAACCGCCGCTCGGCACGGGCGGCCAGGCGCGGTAGCACGAGAGTGACCATCGATGATCCTTCCTGGCGTCACTCCGCCAGCCGGCGGCCGAAGCGGTAGGTCGCGAGCAGGTAGCCGGCCACGCACCAGGCCACCAGGTAACCGACGTGCGCCCACGCTCCCCACGCGCTCGCGGTCCCGAGCGTCGCCGCCCGGGTCAACTCGACGCCGTGCCACAGCGGCGACACGTAGGCGAGCGCGCGAGCCGCCAGCGGCAGCGAGTCGACCGGAAAAAACACGCCGGCGAAGAGGGTCATCGGGACGACGGCGAACCGGAACAGCACCGCGAACATGCCCTCCGTCTTGACCAACGCGCTGAAGGCGAAGATCGGCGCGGCGGTGGCGAGGCCGACCAGGAGCGACACCGGCAGCGCGAGGGGCGCCCACCAGGAGTGCAGCGTGCCGAAGAGCGCCATGACGATCAGGAAGCCCAGGGCCGACAGCGCGACGCGCAGCAGCACGTACGCGATGTGCCCGCGCACCATGTCGGCGACGCGGACCGGGGTCGCCCGCATCGAGTGGTACATCCGGTGCCAGTGGAAGCCGGAGTACACCGGCCAGGTCGACTCACTGGCCGCGACCTGCAGGGCGGTCGAGGCCAGCAGCCCGGGCGCGATGAAGTCCAGGTACCGCACGCCGAGCCCGCCCGTACGGTCGACGTATCCACCGACACTGAGGCCCATCGCGAGCAGGAACAGCACCGGCAACAGGAACGAGCTGAGCACGCTGCCGCGCCAGACCCGCCGGTAACTGACGAGCTGATGTTCGAAGACCGCGTACGCCGGATGGGCCATCGTCAGTCCACCAGCGTCCGGCCGGTCAGGTGCAGGAACACGTCTTCAAGGGTGCTGCGCCGCACGAGGACGCTGGACGGCCGGAGGTCGCGGTTGCCGACGGCGGCGACCGCGGCGTCACCGTCGTCGGCGTAGAGCAGGATCCGGTCGGGCAGCAGTTCGAGCCGCTCGCCGATGCTCTCCAGCTTGCCGACGTACGAGTCGAGCGTGGCCTCGGAGAAGCGCAGCTCGACGACCTCTCGGGTGGAGTAACGGTCGATCAGCTGGCGCGGCGAGCCCTCAGCCACGATCTTGCCGCCGTCCATCACGACGAGCCGATCGCACAACTGCTCCGCCTCGTCCATGTAGTGGGTGGTGAGCACGAGCGTCACGCCGCGCTGCTTGAGCTGGAACAGCCGCTCCCACACCAGGTGCCGGGCCTGCGGGTCGAGGCCGGTCGTGGGCTCGTCGAGCAGGACGATGGCCGGGTCGTTGACCAGCGCCCGGGCGATCGTCAGGCGCCGCTTCATGCCGCCCGACAGCGGCTCCACCGTGTCGCCCGCCCGCTCGGTGAGCTGGACGAACTCGATCAACTCGTCGGCGCGCTGCCGGGCCACCTTCCGCGAGATGCCGAAGTACCGGGCGTACACGGTCAGGTTTTCCCGGACCGTCAGCTCGGGGTCGAGCGAGTCCTGCTGCGGACAGACGCCCAGCCGGGCGCGGATGGCCGACCCGTCGCGCACCGGATCCATCCCGAGGATCCGCAGCGTGCCCCCACTGGGCGCGGACACGCATCCAATCATGCGCATGGTCGAGGACTTGCCGGCGCCGTTGGGGCCGAGGAACCCGAACGCCTCGCCGGCGTGGACGTCGACATCGATTCCCGCGACAGCGGTGAAGTCGCCGAAGCGCTTCACCAGGTCGCGTGCGGTGATGAGTGGCTCAGCGGCAGACACCTTCGGACCCTAACCCGCGCGTACGACACGTCCGCCACCGATTTACGCAAGCCGGTTAAGGAACGATGCCCTCGATGCCGGACCTGCCGTGCTCGACCAGTTCGGCGGTTGCCGCCGCGACCTCGGCCGAACTCGCGTCGACGCCCTCGTCGTACCGGACGGTCCAGCGCAGCCCGTTCACTCCCGGCACCCGCCGGGCCACCACCCGCGCTCCCCCGCCGCCCGCGAGGGCGTGATGGCTGGTGTACGCGATCGACTTCGTCACCCGGGTGCGCACCTGCACCGGAACGTTCTCCGGGTCGAGCAGCGTGTACACCACCGCCGGCCGGTCGGCGACGACGACGTATCCGTCCCGCGCGTCCACCTCCTGCGAGGCGATGAGCGCAAGTTGACGCCCCGACCAGGTGGCCTTGTGGATCTCATGCCAGCCCAGCCGCGCATCGGCGCCGGGCAGCCAGATCCCGCGGTTGGTCAGCACGACGTACTCGTCGTCACCAACGCCCGCCCACGCGACGATCCGCTCGTCGGCTTCGAGCGTGGGGCGCCGGCCAGCCGGCAACTTGCGGCGTCGGAACAGCGCCACCTACAGACCTCCCGCCGCCTGGTTACGCAGTGCGCGCGCGTGCTGCTCCAGCGAAACCAGTTCGCCGAACAACCGCAGATGTTCGTCCACATTGGTCACCGGATTGAGCCGCTGCAGCTTTGACTTGAGGTCGGCGATCCGGCGGTTCACCGAGGGCAGCTGCAGCCGGGCGAGCGTCACCGTCACGTACCCCGGGTCCGGCTCCCCGCCCAGATGCAGCGGCTCGACGGCGAGCTCGGCGACGAGGGCCTTGGCGGCAAGGTCGTCGCAGCAGTCCCGAACCCGGTCGACCCAGCTCACGCCGTCGGTCGCGGCAGCCGCGCCACCGGCCTCCGCGATCGCCGCGCGTAGCGCCGCGTGCACCGGATGGAGGTACGCGCCGCTGTCGACCGAGTCGAACATCGGCCCGGCCAGCACCGGGTGCTGCAGCGCCAACTTCAGCCCCTCCCGCTCGACGGTCCGTTGCGGGCTGTCGATGTCCGGATCGGCCGCGACCCGCCTCGACGCCGCGAGGGGGGTCGCCCCCGCACCGCGCGCGGCCTGGGCGACGAACCGCTGTACGGTGTCGATCTCCATACCGAGGTCACCGGCGAGCTTGCGGGTGTACTCGGGCTGCAGCGCCCTGTCCTTGATCTTCGCGACCAGGGGCGCGGTCGCACGCAGCGCCGCGACGCGACCCTCCGCGGTATCCAGGTCATAGCGCGACATCACCGACCGCAGCGCGAACGCGAGCAGCGGCTGCCGGCGCGCCACCAGATCGCGTACCGCGACGTCGCCCTTTGCCAGGCGCAGCTCGCACGGGTCCATGTTGTCCGGGCTGACCGCGATGAACGTCTGCGCCACGAAGCGCTGCTCGTCCTCGAACGCCCGGAGCGCCGCCTTCTGACCGGCCGCGTCGCCGTCGAAGGTGAAGATGATCTCCCCGCGGTACGCGTCGGTATCCATCAGCAGGCGGCGAAGTACGCCGATGTGGTCACCGCCGAAGGCGGTGCCGCAGGTGGCGACGGCGGTGGGCACACCCGCGAGGTGGCACGCCATCACGTCGGTGTACCCCTCGACGATCACCGCGCGGCCCTGCTTGGCGATCTCCCGCTTGGCCATGTCGACGCCGTACAGCACGTGGGACTTCTTGTAGATCGGAGTCTCGGGGGTGTTGAGGTACTTCGGGCCGTCATCGTCGTCGAACAGCTTGCGCGCACCGAACCCGATGACGTCGCCGGACAGTTCCTTGATCGGCCACAACAGGCGGCGGCGGAACCGGTCGATCAGGCTGCCCGAACGGGCTTCCCGGGCGAGCCCGGCCGTCACCAGCTCCTCGCTGGTGAAGCCTTTCTGCCGCAGGTGCTTGGTCAACAGGTCCCAGGCGTCCGGCGCGAACCCGCAGCCGTAGCGCTCCGCCGCGGCGCGGTCGAACCCGCGCTGGGCCAGAAACTCGCGGGCCGGCCGGGCGCCGCGGGTGCCCAACTGTTCGGCGTAGAAGCGGGCCGCCTCGGCGTGGGCGGCGACCAACCGCTGCCGCTGGCCGGTCTGGCGGGTCGGCGCCGGGCCCGCCTCCTCGTACCGCAACTGCACGCCGGCCCGGCCGGCAAGCCGCTCGATCGCCTCGGCGAACGTCAGGTGGTCGATCTCCATGACGAAGTTGATCGCGTCGCCGCCGGCGCCGCAGCCGAAGCAGTGGTAAAAGCCCCGGGTCGGGGTGACGTTGAACGACGGGGACTTCTCGTCGTGGAACGGGCACAGACCCTTGAGATTGCCACCTCCAGCGGGCTTGAGCGTCACCTGCTCGGAGATCACATCAACGATCGAGGTGCGCTCGCGCACCAGCGCGATGTCCTCGTCCCGAATTCGCCCTGCCACCGTGCGCGTCACTCCCTCGTCCGGATACATCCTGCCTGACGCCCGGGCGGTGACCGTCGACGCCCACCGGATGCGCCGCGCAATTGTCGCCGCCCGCGGGGCGCGCGGGGCAATTAGAGTCAGCGCTGATGAGACGGTGGAGGCCGACGGGGCGGCTGGTCAGGTGGCTGGCAGTAACCGGACTGATTATCGCGCTCGCGCTGCTCGCGCCGACCGCATGGCTGGGCGTCACGGCCGCCGGTCACGTCTACGACCCGGACGGGTCCCCGCGGGCTCCCGTGGTCATCGTGTTCGGCGCCCAACTGGCGCCCGGCGGCACCGAGCCGAAGCCGTTCCTGCGCGGCCGGCTCGACACCGCGGCGGAGCTCGTCCGAGCCGGGCGAGCCAAAGCGGTTCTGGTCTCCGGCGACGCCCACGGCAGCTCCGGCAACGAGGTGAGCGTGATGAGCCGGTACCTGGCCGCGCACGGGGTGCCCTCGCGGCGGATCGTGGCCGACGGGTACGGGCGGGACAGCTTCGACACCTGCCGGCGGGCCCATGACGTGTACGGCGTCCGCCGGGCGCTGCTGGTCAGTCAGGGCTTCCACCTGCCGCGCGCGGTTGCGCTCTGCCGTGGGCTGGGCATCGACGCCGACGGGGTGGCGGCGCGATGCGACGGCTGCCAGTCGTGGACGCTGGGCTTCAACACGGCCCGCGAAGTCCCGGCGGGGTGGAAGGCCGTGTACGACCGGGCCAGCGACCGGCCGCCGGCTGTTTCGTCGCCCGCAAACCTTGAGGTCGCCGCCGCTCTTCGCGACTAGGACCGCTCCAGGAGCGGGGCGCCACATCCGGCGCCCCGCTCGCCAACGTCAGTTTTCGCGCAGCGGGCGTCCCTGGGCGTCGGTGCCGCCCTTGACGAGGATCATGATCCCGTCGACCAGCGGCCAGATCGCACCGATACCGCAGGTCAGCCAGGTCGCTGCGATCTGCCCGATCGCCAAACCGGTGTGGCCGGTGTAGAACCGCCCGGCGCCGAACCCACCCAGCACGATCTGCAGGATGCCAGCGACGATCTTCGACTTGTCGGATATGCCGTTCGCGGGGGTGTATTCCCCGGACATGGGATTAGTCATGGCGGGGATACTAGGTTTTCAGCGCCGTGGACATTGGCATATTTTTGTCATCTTTTCGGGCAATTTTGCATTTGTGGCGTTTGATGCGCTTCGCCGCCGGGTAGCCCGCACCTCTTCCCGCGGTCAGCCCACGAATTCCCAGCGGTCAGCCCACGAACCGGCGGTGCCAGTCGACGGCGGCCGGATCGGTCAGGCTGGCCACCTGATCGATGACGACCCGCAGCCGCGCGGCGTCATCGGCCGCTGCCCGCCACCGCGGAGCGAAGACCGGGTCGAGCGCGTCGGGCGCGCGTACGGTCAGCGCGGCCACCAGTTCCCGCAGGATCTCCTGCTGGCGATCCCGCCAGGCCGCGACCGGACCGCGACGCATCACGTACCGGAACGCAAGGCCTTTGAGCAGCGCGCACTGGGCGCGGATCCGCCGGGGCACCACGAGGTCGCCGGCATAGCGGCCCAGCGGGCCGCCACCGTACCGCTCCCGGGTGGCTGACACGGCTCCGGCGATGAACCGCCCGGTGAGCACGCTGGTGACCCGCTTGAGCCCGACCTGGGCGGTGTGGCTGCCGTCGTAGTGACTCAAGGGGTCGAACAGCGGATCGGCGATAAGCTCCTCGAGGACGGCGGCGAGGTCTGCCGTCGACTCCGTGGAGTAGGTCGCCGCGACGTCGGCGCAGAGAGCCGCCCGCTCGTCCGGATCCTTGCGCAGCCGCGCGAACGGAACGTACCCGCCGTAGACGCCGTCCTCGACGTCGTGCACGGAGTAGGCCACGTCGTCGGCCCAGTCCATGACCTGCGCCTCCAGGCAGCGGCGATGGTCCGGCGTGCCGTCTCGCAGCCAGTCGAACACCGCCGCGTCCTCGGCGTAGGCGCCGAACTTGCGCTTGCCGGGCTCGCGGAACCAGGGGTACTTGGCAACGGCGTCCAGGCTCGCCCGGGTGAGGTTGAGGCCGGCGGACTCGCCCCGGTCGTCGACGATCTTCGCTTCCAGGCTGGTGAGGACCCGCAGCGTCTGCGCGTTGCCCTCGAACCCGCCACACGCCTGGGCGACCGCGTCGAGCACCTCCTCGCCGGTGTGGCCGAACGGCGGGTGCCCGAGATCGTGGGCGAGGCCGGCGGTGTCGACGATGTCGGGATCGCAGCCGAGCCGCTCGCCCATTTCCCGGGCGATCTGGGCGACCTCCAGCGAGTGGGTTAGCCGGGTGCGGAGAAACTCGTCGCCGCCGGCCGTGTGCACCTGGGTCTTGGTCGCCAACCGCCGGAAGGCCGCCGAGTGCAGCACCCGCGCCCGGTCGCGCTGGAACGGGCTGCGCCAACCGGCGTCGACCGGGCGTAGCGGATCCTTGGCCGTCTCCCGCACGTACCGCTCGGCGTCGTGGTCATTCACCCGCTGAGACTAACCGCGGCGTATGACGCCGGGTTTGATCAACTCGCCGCCGGGGCCCTGGACCGGGCCTCGGCCGGCGGGGGCGGCTCGTGCATGCTGGCGATCGTGGGCGTGATGACGACCTTCACGGCCGCCGCGATCGGGATCGACATCAGCGCGCCGACGACCCCGAGGACGCTGCCACCGATCAGCGCGACCAGCAGCACCGCCACCGATGACAGGTCGACACTGTTGCGCAGGACGCGCGGCGCGATCAGGTAGTTCTCCACCTGCTGGTACACGATGAAGAACACCAGCACGACCACGCCCGCCGGCCAGAGGTCGACGGTGAAGAACGTGACCAGGACACACAGCGCCGCGCCCAGCGTCGCCCCGACGAGCGGGATCAGGTCGGCGATCGCCACGGCGATCGCGAGCGGCAGCGCGAACGGCACCTTCAGCAGCGCGAGACACAGGAACGACGAGACGCCGGCGAACAGCGAGATGATCAGGTTTCCGATCATGTACGCGCCGACCTTGTCGACGACCACGTTCACGATCTCGGCGACCTGAGGGCGCCGCCGGTGCGGGAACAGGCGCACCAGCCCGCGCCGCATCCGCGGCATGTCCGCCATGAAGTAGATCGTCAGCACCAGCACGGTGACCGTCGACAGCACCGCGCCGAAGAACTGCTGCACGAAGCCGACGGCGCTGCTCGCGACCCGCGTAGGCAGGTCAGCGGCGAGCGCGCTGAGCCGGTTGGTCAGGTTGTACCGGTCGCTCAGCTCCTGGAACGTCCTCGACTGCTCCGGCAGCTTGCGCAGGTAGCCGGGCAGGTTTCCGACCAGCTTGCCGCCCTGCTCGATCAGCGGCGGCACGATCGACCAGATGAAGACTCCGAATAAGCCGAGCATCAACAGGATGACCAGGGTGACCGCGGCCGGCCGGGCCAGACCCTTGCGGACCAGCCACCGCACCGCCGGGTCGAGGCTGACCGCGACGAACAGCGCGATCAGCACGAGGACGAGAATGCCGCGCACGGTGTAGAGCGCGTACCCGCTGAGGAGAACCAGGAGTACGCCGAGCGTGGCCGCGGCCGCCCACCGGAGCACCAGGCCCGGCGGTACCCGATCGGCGATCGAGCGGGATTCGGCGGTCTCGTCGATCCCGGCGGAGCCGACTGGCTCGCCCCGCCCACCCTGCGGTTTCTCCTCCACGGCCGTCATAACCACACGATGCCAGCCGGAAACACCGAAGTCCAAGCGTCACGGAGCGACGTCGAGCACTCCGTTGTCGTCGCGCCGCCACCGGCGACCGAGAATGTCCGCGAAGCGGATCTCCACCCGCATCTCCGCCGAGGGTACGAGCTTGACCGAGCCGTCCTTGTTGATGCGCTCGGGAAGGGGCGTGCCGGTGCTGAACTCCTCGTCGAAGCCGGCAATGATCTGCGGCTCGTCGGAGGGCGGCACGATGTGCAGCCGCCGGACGGCGCCCCACGCCGCGCCCTCGTCCCGGAAGATGATTTCCACGTTGTAGATCGGCATCGGCGACGAGTTGCGGACGGCCGCACCGACGACGCCGCGCTCGATCGCCTTCTGGAAGGTCTCACGCTCGCTGATCGGCCAGGCCGCGACGTACGTGGCCTGCTGGCGTTCACGGGCCTCCGCGCGAGCCGCGTCGGCCCGCTCCGCGGCGGTGAACGAAACTGCGAACGCGCTGTACGACCACCGCGCCGCGAGCGCCGCGAGCGCGAGCGCGCCTAGCGACACCACTACCAAAGCCCATGAGGGCACATCACCCCAGTTCACGTGGGTGAAAATAGCAAAATGTCCTAATCGGTGAGGCGCTTTCGCACTTCAAGGACAACGAAACCGCCAACGCGTTGTAGCCCCACCGCGCCGAGAGCCTGCGCCACGCCGGACACCGCACTTGCTCGATGCCCACCCGGCATCACAGCTATCGTCTTCGGTGCCTCCCCCCGCCACCACGCCAGGCGGTCCAGGCCATGGTCGCACCGTGGGGTACGACATCATCATCACCTCCGCGGCACGGCACAAGACCGGCGCCGACAAGGAGGCGGTGGCCAGGGACTTCGCCGCCGCGTGGCAGCCGGCGGCCGCCCGAGGCACCAAGATCATCGTGGTCGCCGACAACCCCGGCGTCTCCGGGTCCGCCCTCCAGTGCGTCACCCGCCTCGGGTTCTCCGTGAAGAAGGACAACTGCGCAACCCCGGTGCGGGAGGCATTCGCCGTGGTGGATCCCCTGCTCAAGGCATCCACCCTGGTCAAAGGTGCGTCGCTGGTCGACCTTCGGTCGTTCTACTGCGACGCCTCCAGTTGCCCCATGGTCATCGGGAACGTCATCGCGTACCAGGACACCGTCGGCCACATCACCGGGACGTTCAGCCAGACCCTCGGCCCGTACCTCGCCGACGCCATCAAGCGGGCGGCCAGGCTGCGATGACGCAGGCCCGGTCATCACCCTACGCCGTGGAATCGACCGGGGTCACCGGCTGCGGTCACCGGCTGTCGGAGCCGCCCGACGCCACCGCGGCCCGGCCCGCCTCGAGCCGGGCCACGGGGACCCGGAACGGCGAGCAGGAGACGTAGTCGAGGCCGGCCTCGTGGAAGAAGTGCACCGAGTCGGGGTCGCCACCGTGCTCGCCACAGACGCCCAACTGAAGGTCGGGACGGGCGGCCCGGCCCTCCTTGACCGCGATCTGCACAAGCCGCCCAACCCCGTCGCGGTCGATCGACTCGAACGGCGAGACCCCAAAGATGCCCAACTCCAGGTACCGGGAGAAGAATGCGGCCTCGACGTCGTCGCGGGAGAAGCCCCACGTCATCTGGGTCAGGTCGTTGGTGCCGAACGAGAAGAACTCGGCTGCCTGGGCGATCTGGCCGGCATTCAGGGCTGCGCGCGGCAACTCGATCATGGTGCCGATCATCACGGGCACCTCGACCCCGGCCTTGTCGAAGACGTCGCGCAGGACCTTCTCGGCCTCCGCGCGTACGGTCTCCAACTCCTGCACGGCCCCGACCAGCGGCACCATGATCTCGGGGCGCGGGTCGCAGCCCTCCTGGCGGCACTGCGCGGCGGCTTCCGCGATCGCGCGAATCTGCATCGCGAACAGGCCGGGGATGACCAGACCGAGCCGTACGCCGCGCAGGCCCAGCATCGGGTTCTGCTCGTGCATCCGGCGGACGGCGACCAGCATCACCCCGTCCTTGCCCGGGTCCTTGTGGAGCGCCTCGGCCACCGCAACCTTGGCGGCCAGGTCCTCCAGGCCGGGCAGGAACTCGTGCAGCGGCGGGTCGATCAGGCGCACGACCACGGGCTGCCCCTTCATCGCCCGGAAGATCTCCAGGAAGTCGGCGCGCTGCAGCGGCAGCAGCGCGTCCAGCGCCGCCTGCCGGTCGGCCTCGGTCTCGGCGAGGATCAGCCGCTCGACCAGTTCCCGCCGGTCCCCCAGGAACATGTGCTCGGTGCGACACAGGCCGATGCCCTGGGCGCCGAAGCGGCGAGCCCGCGCGGCGTCCTCGCCGGTGTCGGCGTTGGTCCAGACACCGAGGCGGCGCACCGAGTCGGCGTGGGTGATGATCCGGTGCACGGCCGATACGAGAGGGTCGGACTCCGGCCCGGTCTCGCCTTCGAAGTACCTCACGACCGGCGAGTCCTGCACCGGTACCTCACCGAGGTAGATCTTGCCGCTCGTGCCGTCGATCGAGATGACGTCCCCTTCGGAGATCGTCTGGCCATTCACCGTGAACTTCCGGCCCTCGAGGTCCACCTCCAGCGCCTCAGCCCCGCACACGCAGGTCTTGCCCATGCCGCGGGCCACCACGGCGGCGTGCGAGGTCTTGCCACCCCGGCTGGTCAGGACACCCTGCGCGGCGATCATGCCGGGCAGGTCGTCCGGGTTGGTCTCCCGGCGTACCAGGATGACCTTCTCGCCCTGCTCCCCGAGCTCAGCGGCGTAGTGCGAGTCGAAGACGGCCTTGCCGACCGCGGCGCCCGGCGAGGCGGCGACGCCCCTGGCGACCGGCTTGTGGTCGCCGTCCGTGGCGAACGTCGGGAACATCAACTGAGCGAGCTGGGCGCCGTTGACCCGGTTGAGGGCCTCGTCGAGGTCGATGACACCCTCGTCGACCAGCTGGGTGGCGATGACAAACGCGGCGGCCGCCGTCCGCTTGCCGACCCGGGTCTGCAGCATCCACAGCTTGCCGCGCTCGATGGTGAACTCGATGTCGCACAGGTCCTGGTAATGACCTTCGAGCGTGGCCATGATCTGTATGAGCTGCTCGAAGCTGGCCTTGTCGATCCGTTCGAGCTCCTGCAGCGGGACCGTGTTGCGGATGCCGGCGACGACGTCCTCGCCCTGCGCGTTGGCCAGGTAGTCGCCGTACACGCCCTGCTCGCCCGTTGCGGGGTCGCGGGTGAAGGCGACGCCGGTGCCGGAGTCGGCGCCGAGGTTGCCGAAGACCATCGCGACCACGTTGACCGCGGTGCCGAGGTCGGCGGGGATGCGCTCCTGGCGGCGGTAGAGCACGGCCCGGTCGGCGTTCCACGAGTCGAAGACCGCATGGACGGCCAGGTCGAGCTGCTCGCGCGGGTCCTGCGGGAAGTCGCGCCCGGTGTGCTGAGAGAAGATCTTCTTGTACTCGTCGACCAGCGCCCGCAGGTCGTTGCCGTCCAGGTCGAGGTCGTTGTGGGTGTTCTTGGCGCGCTTGGCCGCCTCCAGGGCGCTTTCGAACGCCTCGCCCGGCACCTCGCACACGGTCTTGCCGAACATCTGGATCAGGCGGCGGTAGGAGTCCCAGGCGAAGCGCTCATTGCCTCCGGCCTGGTTGGCGAGGCCGTGCACGCTGGCGTCGGTGAGCCCGACGTTCAGGACGGTCTCCATCATGCCGGGCATCGAGAACTTGGCGCCCGAGCGGACCGAGACCAGCAGGGGGTCCTCGCTGTCGCCCAGGCGCTTGCCCATCTTGGCCTCGAGTGCCCGCAGGTGCTCGCCGACCTCGTCGGCCAGGCCGTCCGGCTCGGTGCCATCGGCCAGGTAGGCGCGGCACGCCTCGGTGGTGATGGTGAAGCCCGGGGGCACCGGCAGCCCGAGGTTGGTCATCTCGGCGAGGTTCGCACCCTTGCCGCCGAGCAGATCCTTGAGGTCCTTGTTGCCTTCTTCGAAGTCGTACACGTACTTCGCCGTCTGCTGCTGTGCCACGACTACCTCCAAGGACCCACCGACGTCAGGGCAATGCGCAAGCTGCGTACTACCCAGTAGGGCGTCAGGCTAAATCGGCTGTGACGATCTTGGTTAGGCCAAGTGACCCTTCACATATCCGTTGTTTTCCAAGCGTGCGAACACGCTCTCGGAAGCGCTCCCACACGCACGAATACGCACGAAATCAGCGAGGAACTTCAGGATCGCCGCCACCGTGCCGATTCCGGCATACGTGGGCAATAGGCAGACCGTACGGCTGCGGCGGCGGTGGCGCTCGGGCGTCTGGTGCGCCGGTCTCATCACCGTCCTCGGCGTGTCCGCCTCCCTGATCGGTGCCGCCGCCCTCGCCGAGGCCGACCGGGACGCCAACCGCCAGGCGGCGCAGCGCCGCGTCGCGCTCGCCCAGCGCGCGTTCACCGACGAGATGCAGCGCTACATGGACACGATCGGCCTCGTCGCCGCAGCGGTCGGTACCCAGCCCCACCTCACCCGGGACGACTACCAGACGCTGACCCAGCCACTGATAAACGCCAAGCTCGTCGGCTCGACCGGAGTCGCGTTCGCGGTCGCGGCAACCGACGACCAGGTCCCCGCCGTGCAGGAACGGTGGCGCGGCCGAGGCGCGCCCGCCCTGGAGTTGCGCCCGGAGGGCAGCGGCCGGGAGCACTTCTTCACCATCTTCAACCGGTCGCTCGACGGCACCCTTCCACCGCCGGCCGGGGTCGACATGTCGCAGGCGGCCGAGCCCGCCGCAGCCCTGGCCGAGGCGCGGCGCAGCGGGGTCACCACCCTGTCCCGGCCGTACCTGCTGCTGCGCGACCGCAACCTACCCGCGGAAAAGCGGCAGTGGTCGTTCGTCCTGGCCGCTCCGGTGCTCGGCCCGCCCGACGCCACCGGCAACCGGCCGTTCATCGGCTGGATCGTCACCGGCCTGCGCGGTCAGAACTTCACCGCCGCCATCCTGCGCGACTACACCGACGGACTGCGCGAGGCGACGCTCTACGCCCCCACCACCGACGGCAGCAAGCTCCGCGTCGCCGGGCTTCGCCGCGGCTCGGTCTCCAGTTCCGACCTCCACGAAGAGGTCGTCATCCCGGTCGCGCAGCAGACCTGGACCCTGCACGCCACCGCCCCCTCCCGCGGCAGCAGCCACCTCCCGCTGTGGGTCGCCGCCGGCGGCAGCCTGGTCACCCTGGCCCTGGCCGTACTCATCCTGGTCCTGATGACCGCCCGGGACCGGGCGCGCCTCCAGGTGATCCGCGCGACCCGGCGCCTCGAATCCGACCTCGCCAGCCGGAAGATCATGGAGGCGCAGCTACGGCACGCCCGCGACGCTCTCGAAGCATCGCAGTCGTACCTGACCGGGCTGCTGGACTCGATCGACGTCGCCGTGATCGCCTGCGACAACTCCGGCCGGGTGACGTTGCGAAACGCGTACGCGCGCCGCCACGGCCCCTCCGTGTCACTCACGAAGCTGGACGGCAGCCCACTGGCCGAGGACGAAATGCCGTTGGACCGCACCCTGCGGGAGGGCTCGATCGACGAGCTGGAACTGCGCTGGCACGGCTCCGGACGCCGGCCGCCGATCATGCTCACCCACGGCCATACGCTGCACGCCCCTGACGGCAGCCGCATCGGCGCCGTCATCACCGGGTACGACATCACCGAACTGCGCGACCACGAGCGGGAACTCGCCGGCTTCGCCGCCGTCGCCGCGCACGACCTCAGGGCGCCGCTCGCCGTCATCGCCTCCTACGCCGAGTTGCTGGCCGCCGACAGCACCGGCGAAGCCGCCGAAGTGCTCAGCCGCATCACGGCCGGCGTCGAGCGGATGCGCGCCCTCATCAACGACCTGCTCGCCTACGCGAGCGCCCGCAACGCCACCGTCGACTCGGTCAACGTGGACCTCTGCGAGATGGTGTCCGACGTCGTCACCGCCCGGACCGAGCACCTGAAGCTGACCGCCGGCGATCAGCTCCCGGACGTCTACGTCGGGCCGCTGCCGGCGGTCCACGCGGACGCGGCGATGGTGCGCCAGCTCGTCGACAACCTGGTGGGGAACGCGTTGAAGTACGTCCGCCCCGGCCAGGCCGCCCGCGTGGACATCACCGCCAGCGAAGACGACGGATGGGTACGGGTGGAGCTCGCCGACCGGGGTATCGGCATCCCGGCCGCAGAGCGGGACACGATCTTCGCCCCGTTCCACCGGGCACACCCCGAGCACCGCTACCGCGGAACCGGCCTGGGCCTGGCGATCTGCCGGCGAATCGTGGACCGGCACGGTGGGCAGATCGGCGTGACCGCCAACGCGGGCGGCGGCAGTCGCTTCTTCTTCACGCTGCCGGCCGCCGTCACCCGCCCCGACACCCCGACCGCAGCCCCGGCTCCGGCTGCGGATCCACTGACGTCAGCCGCCTGAGTCGGCCAGCTCGGCGCCGTCGGGGACGCCGTCGGCGTCCGGGTCGGCCAGCCACCCGTCCGGCAGCGCAACCTTGCCCGGCGAGTTGGTACGCCCGCGCGGCTGCCCCAGCGTCTCGACCGGGTACGGCGTCGCCGGGTCGAGCTTGCCCAGCAGGTCGTCCAGCTCGACGAGGCTGCTGATCATCGCTAACCGCCGGCGCAGTTCGCTGCCGACCGGGAAGCCCTTCAGGTACCACGCGACGTGCTTGCGGAAGTCGGCGCAGCCGTGCGGCTCGTCCCCTAACCACTCCACGAGCAGTTCGGCGTGGCGGCGCATGGTCGCGGCGACTTCGCCGAGGTTGGGCAGCACCCGTTCGGTCCGCCCGGCGAACGCGGCGGCGAGGTCGGCGAACAGCCACGGCCGGCCCAGACACCCACGCCCGACCACCACGCCGTCCGCGCCGGTCTGCTCGACCATCCGCAGCGCGTCGTCGGCCTCCCAGATGTCGCCGTTGCCGAGCACCGGGATGTCCAGGTGGGCCTTGAGATCGGCGATCGCCTCCCAGTCGGCCTGTCCGGAGTACCGCTGCGCCGCCGTCCGCCCGTGCAGGGCCACCCAGGCCACCCCGGCGTCCTGCGCGATCTCGCCCGCGCGCCGGTACGTCAGATGGTCGTCGTCGATGCCCTTGCGCATCTTGACCGTCACCGGCACGTGCTCTGCCGCCTCGACCGCGCGTCTCACGATCCGCTCGAACAGGCGGTGCCGCCACGGCAGCGCCGAGCCGCCGCCCTTGCGGGTCACCTTAGGCACGGGACACCCGAAGTTGAGGTCGATATGGTCGGCTAAGTCCTCTTCGACGACCATCCGCACCGCCTGGCCGACGATCTCCGGGTCGATGCCGTACAGCTGTAAGCTGCGAGGACGCTCATCCTCGGAGAACGCGAGCATCCGCATCGTCTTGGGGTTGCGCTCGACCAGCGCCCGGGTGGTCACCATCTCGCAGACGTACAGGCCGGCCCCGTGCTCGCGGCACAGCTTGCGGAAGGCGATGTTGGTAATGCCGGCCATCGGGGCCAACACGACGGGCGGCTCCACCTCATAGGGGCCCAGGCGCAGGGATTTCACGTCGTCAAGCTTGCCATGATCATCACAGTTCCCGGCGCGGCGCGGTGAGCTCCCCACCGGCATCGCCCGTGTTGATCACCTCGCGGGGCTCGAAGAGCAGGATCTCCGTCTCCACCGCGGCGTACGGCTGGTGCTCGACCCCGGCGGGGACGACGTAGACCTCCCCTTTCCTGAGCACCACGTCGCCGGCGTCCATCCGGATCGTGAGCTCTCCGTCCAGTACGAGAAAGAACTCATCGGTGTCGGCGTGCTGGTGGCGGACGAACTCGCCGAGCACCTTGACCAGACGCACGTCGTAGTCGTTGACCGTGGCGACCGTGCGCGGCGACCAGTGCTCGCCGATCAGGGCGAGCTTCGCAGCGAGATTGATCTCCTTGGACATGCCCTTACGCTAGCCGTATGTCGACCGCGCTGCCCGACCCCGCATGCGAGATGGCCCATGGCGCCCCGCCTCCTTTCGCGGAGACACGCACCCTGGTGGCGGTCTTCGCCTCACCGGTCGCGTCCTACCTGCTGCACTTCGCCCGCGACCTCGGGTACGCGACGGTACTGGTCGACCCGGCCGACGCTCAGGCTGTTCCCGCCCTCGACCCGTCGTTCGTCGACCCGACGACCGACATCGTCGTCACCGACCACGACCGTCCCGAACTGGGTTCGGTGCTGCATTTGGCGCTCCGCCTGCCGGCGCGCTGGATCGGCGTGATGGGCAGCCCCCGGCACCCCGCTCCCCACGTCGCGGCGCTGCGTGACCTCGGCGTCGCCGACACCGACATCGCCCGGATCCACCGGCCGATCGGGCTCAACATCGGCTCACGCACCCCGCCCGAGATCGCCGTGGCGACCCTCGCCGGCCTGATCGCCGACCGAAACGCCCGCCCCGGCGGGTTCACCTGGTAGCCGGAGCCCGCCCACTCCACCCACTCCGCCCACTCCACACCCCGCTCCGCCCACTCCACACCCCGCTGCCAAAAGGGGCACCTTCTTGCCGCCCCCGCGCCAGAAAGGTGCCCCTCTTAGCGCCTGGCCGCTAAGAGGGTTCCCCTCCCGACCAACGGGGTGCCATACCAGATCAACCGCATGCAGGAGCGCTTTTCCACATCCACCCTTGCTACCCACAGCTCGCGGGATAGGGATGGCGACGAACGGGCGACTGCCGGAATTCTGTCGGCCATGACGATTGCTGTGCCGGGAGCGGCCGCCCCGAAAGTGGATCTCGACCAACTGGTGACAAGACAGCGCGGGATAGTAAGCCGACCGCAAGCGCTCGCGGCGGGGCTTGACGACGGGGTGATCCGGCGGGAGCTACGAAACGGCCATTGGCAGCGCCTGCTTCCCGGCATTTATGCGACATTCAGCGGAGCGGTAACTCTTGAACAGAGGCGCTTGGCCGCCACCTTGTACGCGGGACCGAACGCCCAAATCACCGGATTGGCAGCTCTCGTGTGGCACGGTTTTCGACATCTGCCCGACGATAAGTGCCTGCATCTGCTCGTTCCGCACTCCACCCGACGCATGTCCCGCGGCTTCGTTCGAGTTCACCGCACGCACCGACTCGACCCGTACGCACGGGAAAGTAATGGGTACAGCGTCTGTTCAGTCGCCCGGTCGGTCGCCGACGCATGCCGGTACCTGGATGAACTCCGTAGTGTGCAAGCGATCGTGGCCGAGGCAGTTCAGCGGCGGCTCGTAACGACAGAAGCGCTGCGCCGCGAACTGGAGCTAGCTGGAAAAAGTCGCACCCGACTATTACGCCAGGCGCTGAGCGACATTTCCGTTGGGGTCCGGTCGGTACCCGAAATTGAGTTCAAGAACGTCCTCGGCCGGAGCCCGCTACTAAAGAGCATCTTGTGGAACGCACGGATCGTTACGGACGCCGGAACACCCCTACCCACACCCGACGGCTGGATCGACGAGGCGGGCATTGCGTTGGAGGTGGATTCCCGCGAGTACCACCTCAGCCCTGAGCAGTGGCAGAAAACGATGCGCCGGCACAACATACTCACGTCGCACGGTGTCCTCGTCCTACACTTCACGCCCTCAGAGATTCGTAGCCGCCCTACCCATGTCCGACAGGTGGTCGAGCAGGCGTATCGCGAGCGCATCGCGCAAGGAGCGAGAGGCAGCGCACGGCTCGCCTCCCCTCTTGGTCAAGAGGGTGCCCCTGTTCCCGCATAGGCGGCTACAGGGGCACCCTTTTGGCGAAAGGCGCGCAGTAGGGGCACCCTTTTGGCGAAAGGCGCGCAGCAGGGGCACCCTTTTGGCGAAAGGCGCAGCCGGGGCACCCTCCTGGCGAATAGCGCGAATAGGGCGCCCTCCACCAACAAGCTCAGCAGCCGGGCAGGCGCTCCAGCAGGTAACGCTCGACGTTGTCCAGGGAGACCCGCTCCTGCGTCATCGTGTCCCGGTCGCGCACCGTGACGGCGTTGTCCTCGAGCGTCTCGAAGTCGACGGTCACACAGAACGGGGTGCCGATCTCGTCCTGGCGCCGGTAGCGGCGGCCGATCGCCTGCGAGTCGTCGAACTCCACGACCCAGCGCTTGCGCAGGTCAGCGGCGAGCCCGCGCGCCTTCGGCGAGAGGTCGGGGTTGCGCGACAGCGGCAGCACGGCCACCTTGATCGGCGCGAGCCGCGGGTCGAAGCGCATCACCGTGCGCTTGTCGATGCCGCCCTTGGTGTTGGGCGCGGTGTCCTCGTCGTACGCCTCGAGCAAGAACGCGAGCACCGCCCGGGTCAGACCGGCGGCCGGCTCGATCACGTACGGGAACCAGCGCTCGCCCTTCTCCTGGTCGAAGTAGGACAGGTCGACCCCGGAGTTCTTGGAGTGCGTCCGCAGGTCGAAGTCGGTGCGGTTGGCCACACCCTCCAACTCGGAATACTCGCTGCCACCGAAGCGGAACCGGTACTCGATGTCGACCGTGCGCTTCGAGTAGTGCGAGAGCTTCTCCTTGGGGTGCTCGAAGAGGCGCATGTTCTCCTCGGACAGGCCGAGGTCGCGGTACCAGTTCCAGCGCTCGGTCAGCCAGTACTCGTGCCACTTCTCGTCAGTGCCGGGCTCGACGAAGAACTCCATCTCCATCTGCTCGAACTCACGCGTACGGAAGATGAAGTTGCCCGGGGTGATCTCGTTACGGAAGCTCTTGCCCACCTGGGCGATGCCGAACGGCGGCTTCTTGCGCGCCGAGGTCTCGACGTTCTTGTAGTTGACGAAGATGCCCTGAGCGGTCTCGGGCCGCAGGTAGTGCAGGCCCTCCTCGCTCTCCACCGGGCCGAGGAAGGTCTTCATCAAGCCGTTGAACATCCGCGGCGGGGTGAAGGTGCCCTTGTTGCCGCAGTTGGGGCAGTTGATCTCACTGAGGTCCGCCGGCGGCCGGCCATGCTTGGAGGCGAACGCCTCCTCCAGGTGGTCGGCCCGGAAGCGCTTGTGGCAGGACTGGCACTCGGTCAGCGGGTCGACGAACTCGTCGACGTGGCCGGACGCGACCCAGACCTGGCGGGACAGGATGACGGCCGAGTCGAGGCCGACGATGTCGTCGCGCTGCTGGACCATGGTCTTCCACCACTGGCGGCGGACGTTGTCCTTGAGCTCGACGCCGAGCGGTCCGTAGTCCCAGGCAGAGCGGGTGCCGCCGTAGATCTCGCTGGACGGGTAGACGAAACCGCGGCGCTTGGCGAGGCTGACAACGGATTCGATGCGATCGGCGGCCATGGAAAGAATTCCTCCTACGAACGTCGGGTGCGACGTGCGGCTTGTGCCGGTCGACCCGAGGCTCGCCGGCTGGCTGTCGGCGGTTGTTCCGGGCCACCAGGCGAAGCCCCGCGGACCGGAATGACCGAAGACCAGACTGAGCGACAGAGCAAAAGTGACACCCTGAACCCAGCCAGTCAGTCACGGTCTGCTGCTGAGCAGACCAGGAGACCGGTCAAGCGTACGGCTACCACCGCCGGCCAGCACAAAGATTAACGCGCGCGCAATGATCGGCTCTCGCTGCCCCCGGCGGATCAGATGCCCTTGCAGATACGTAGCTCCTGGTCCCCGGACTCCTGGCTCAGTTCGAAGGAGCGCCGTATCGTCGCGCCGTTGGAGTACGTGATGTCCGCCGGTACGACGATCGCGTTGCCGATCTGCGGCTGATCGACCACGTAACTCGTGATCCCGGGTCGCGCCTCCTGCTGCGCCGCGAACTCGGTCGAGGTGATCTTCCGCTTCAGGCTGGAGCACACGTACCCGTAGGCGGTCTCGTAGTCGCCGGTCTCCACCGCGTCGAGGTAGTCGTGTACGACCTGGGTGGCCTGCGTCTCGACCTGCTTGTTGGCGCCGACCACGAGAATCCCGAAGCCGGCGAGTCCACCGATACAGCAGAGGACGAGGGCGAGCGCGCCGACGCCGAGACCGATCCACAGCCCGCGCCGGTTCCGGTCGGTGGGCGGTGCCGTGAAGGGCGGCGTGACACCGGGCCCCGGCGGCGGCGCCGGCACGCCGGGCGACCCCGCGTCAACCGGGGACGGGGTGCCGGACTCGCCGGGTGTGTTCATGGTCATGATCGTAGTGCGGGGCCGTCGGCGCGGTCGCTACCGCCGACCACCACCTGGCCACCGGGCTCGGCCGCGGCGAGCACCTCGTACGCCGACGGCTCGTCGAGCGCCTCGGCGAGCAGTGGCGTGGCGTGCAGTTTCACCTCGTACGACGACAGCGCCCGCCGGTACGCCCCGACGGATTCCCACCCGGTGACCATGGACCATGTCTCAGGCTCGTCGATGGCCCGGCCGAGTTGACCGCTCACATACCCCGGGCGGGCCGCGAGAGCGGCGAGCGCAGTATGGGCGCGTTCCCGGAACGAATCGGGGTCGGTCACTACGAACCTGGTCACCACCAGCACTGCCGCCTCCATGCGGGAAAGTAAGGTACGACATCGAGGATACGGAGGTGCGATCGTGGCATCGCGTGGCACACAGGTGTTACTGGCGCGCCTCAGCCAGCTGAATCCAACGACGGTGTTCCTCGCCACTGCGGCGCTGGTCCTCGCCGGCCTGCTGGCGCCCCGCCCGTTCGGCGGGATCCTGCTGCTGGCGCTCGCCGCGACACTGGCCGCCGTCCTGTCGGTCACCTGGAGCCTGCGCCCGCCGCACATCCGCGCGAGCCGCGTGGCGATCCTCGCTCTGCTGGTGATCCTCGGGGTCTCCCGCCTGATCTGAGGGCACGAGCATGAAGCACCGAGCTGGACAGATGCGTTTTTGACAATGATTGTCGTTAGCCGTCACAGTGGTGTCATGATTCGCTCTCGCCCGGCCTCTCTCGCCGCAACGGCCGCGATGGCCACCCTGACCTGCCTCCTCACTGCCTGCGGCACCGGATCCTCAGCGGGTGCCAGCGGCAGCGGATCCGACGGCAAGAAGCAGGTGACCGTCGCCTTCTACCCGCTGCAGTTCGTCACGGAACAGGTCGGTGGCGACCGGGTCCAGGTAACAAACCTGGTTAAGCCGGGCGCAGAGCCGCACGACCTGGAGCTTCAGCCCAAGCAGGTGGCCGACCTCGGCAAGGCCGATCTCGTGGTCTACCTGCGTGGCTTCCAGCCCGCGGTCGACGACGCCGTGGATCAGCGGGCCAAGCAGAACTCGTTCGACGCGGCCGCCGTGCAGTCCCTGCAGGACGCGCCTGCGGGTGGCGAGGATCACGGCAAGGACGCGCACATCTGGCTGGACCCGACCCGTCTCGCCGCCGTCGCGGACAAGGTCGCCGACCGGCTGGCGATGATCGACTCGGCGCACGCCGCCGACTACCGCTCCCGCGCCTCCACCCTGCGCACGAAGCTGGAAGCGCTCGACAAGGAGTACACAACGGGCCTCGCTCAGTGCCAGCGACGCGAGATCGTGACGAGCCACGCCGCGTTCGGTTACCTCGCGTCGCGCTACAAGCTCACCCAGATCCCGATCACCGGACTCAACCCGGAGGAGGAGCCGAAGCCGCAGCACCTGACGGCGGTGGCCAACCAGGCGCGGCATTACAAGGCCACCACGATCTTCTTCGAGACGCTGGTCAGCCCCAAGGTCGCCGAGACCGTCGCCAAAGAGGTAGGCGCGAAGACGGAGGTGCTCGACCCGATAGAGGGCATCGAGGAGGGTTCCTCGGAGGACTATGTTTCAGTAATGCGTTCCAACCTGACCAAACTGCGTCCAGCCCTAGGCTGCTCGTGACCCTGCCCCATCCCGTCGTCGCCGTCGACGACCTCGTGGTCGTCTACGGCGGCCGCCCGGTACTGCGTAGCGTCACGCTCCACGTGGCGGCCGGCGACGTCGTCGCGATCCTCGGCGCCAACGGCTCCGGCAAGTCCACCCTGATCAGAGCCGTCCTGGGCCTGCTCCCCCCGCGGCAGGGTGAGGTGCGGCTGTTCGGCACGCCGCTGCGCCGGTTCCGGGACTGGCGCCGCGTCGGATACGTCCCGCAGCGCCTCGACGCGAGCGGCGGCGTGCCCGCGACCGTCCACGAGGTCGTCGCGTCGGGCCGGCTGGCCCGGCGCGGCTTCCTGCGCCCGAACCGGCAGGCCGACCGCGACGCGGTCGCCGCCGCGCTGGCCGACGTGGGCCTCACCGACCGGGCAGGCGATGCGGTGGGCACCCTGTCGGGTGGGCAGCAGCAGCGGGTACTGATCGCGCGGGCCCTGGCCGGCGCGCCGGACCTGCTCATCCTCGACGAGCCGACCGCCGGTGTCGACGCCGCCAGCCAGGAGTCGTTCGCGGTGACGCTCCGGCGGTTCGTGGGCCGCGGCGGCACGGTGCTGCTGGTCGCGCACGAACTCGGTCCGCTCGCGCCCCTCATCGGTCGCGCCGTGGTCGTACACCACGGCGAGATCGTCCACGACGGCGCCGTGCCCGAACCGGCCGGCCACCACGCCGACCCCGACCACGAGCACGTCCATCCACACGCGCCGTACGACCTGCCGGGACTGTGGGGCACCCCGTGAACCTCTTCGCCTACGACTACATGGTCCGCGCCCTCATCGGGGCGACGATCATCGGCCTGGCCGCGCCGGCCATCGGCATCTACCTCGTGCAGCGCCGGCTGTCGCTGATCGGCGACGGCCTCGGCCACGTGGCGCTCACCGGCGTCGGCCTGGGCCTGCTCACCCAGCATTCCCCCGTTTGGACCGCCGTTGTCGTCGCCGTTCTCGGCGCGGTCGCCGTCGAACTGGTACGCGAGCGCGGCAAGGCCTCCGGCGACGTCGCCCTCGCGATCCTGTTCTACGGCGGCATCTCCGGCGGTGTGGTGCTCACCAACCTGTCAGCGTCCAAGAGCAGCCGCAGCCTCGTGTCGTACCTGTTCGGCACGCCCCTGACCACCTCGGCCCAGGACCTGGTCGTGGTCGGCATCCTCGGTGCGGTCGCCCTCACGGTCGCGCTGCTGCTTCGCCCCTGGCTGTTCGCCGTCTCCCACGACGAGGAGTTCGCGCGGGTGACCGGACTGCCCATCCGGCTGCTCAACCTCACGCTCGCGGTCACCACGGCGGTGACCGTGACGGCCGCGATGCGTACGGTCGGGCTGCTGCTGGTGAGCGCCCTGATGGTCGTACCGGTGGCGACCGCGCAGCAGATCACCCGCGGTTTCCGGGCGACCATGTACCTCGCGATGGCTCTCGGCGTCAGCGCCTCGGTGGCCGGCATCGGGGTGTCCTGGCAGGCCGACAGCGCCACCGGGGCGACGATCGTGCTCCTGTCCATCGTGGCCTTCGTCGTGGTGACCGTCGGGGCCGGCGCGGCCCGCCGGGTCCGCGCGGGCAGACCGTCCTCGGCGCGCCGGCCGCAGGATGGCGCCACGCCCGACGACGCGGCCGCCGAACCGCACGAGGTTGTACTGGGCCGCTGATACCGTGGCGCACGTGACAACGGACGGGTACGAGGCCGCGGGCGAACTGCTCCGCGCCCTCGCCGCGCCGCTACGCATCGGGATCGTGACCGAGTTGGCCGCGGGCCCTCGCTGCGTCCATGAACTGGTCGACACCCTCGGAGCGGCGCAGCCCCTGGTCTCCCAGCACCTGCGCGTGCTGCGCGGCGCCGGGATCGTGCGGGGCCTGCGCCGGGGCCGCGAGATCACCTACTCGTTGACCGACGAGCACGTGGCACACATCGTCGCCGACGCCATCAGCCACAGCCGGGAGACCCGCGACGAGGCCGACCGGGAGGCGTATGAGGCCCAACGGGAGGCGCTATGACTCCAGGAGCGCGTAACACCCGGCAGCGGGGCGCGGTGAGCGCGCTGCTCGCCGAGGTCGAGGGGTTCCACAGCGCCCAGGAACTGCACGCCATGCTGCGTTCCCGGGGCGACACGGTCGGCCTGACGACCGTGTACCGGACGCTGGTGGCCCTCGCGGACGCCGGCGAGATCGACGTGATGCAGACCCCGAGCGGCGAGAGCCTGTACCGGCGCTGCAGCGACGGGCACCATCACCACCTGGTCTGCCGCTCCTGCGGGCGGACCGTCGAGGTCCTCGGCCCGGCGGTGGAGAGCTGGGCGGAGAAGGTCGCCGCGCAGCACGGGTACGCCGACGTGAGCCACACCCTGGAGATCTTCGGTACGTGCCCGGCCTGTAAGTCCTGAGATCTTGGGGAGTTTGACGTCGCCGGCGAGGTCAAACTCCCCAAGATTCATGACTGAGAAAACCGGCGGCGCACGTCGGATACCTCGGACGGTCCGGCTTGCCAGCGCGACACCCAGGGACCGCTGTCCGGGGCCGCCACGATGCCCGCCTCGAGTCCCGCGTACCGGCCGGCGACGACCCGCTGGGCGGCCACCACGTCCACGTCGTCGGTGTTGTCCCAGAGCTCGGCGAACAGCCGCTCGACCCGGCCGTGGGCCTGCTGGCAGAACAGGTCGGCCAACTCCAGCCCCTCCGGCCGCTCGGCCGCTTCGCTGTGGGCCTTCACGCAGGCGGCCGACATCGCGTACAGCTCGGCGCCGATATCGACGACGCGCCCGAGGAAGGCCTGCTTGCGCTCCATCTTGCCCTGCCAGCGCGCCATGCCGTAGAACGTCTCGCGCGCCAGCTTGCGCGATGCCCGTTCCACCGCTCGGAGGTGCCGGGCGAGGTGCCCGAACTCCGCGAACGCCGAGGGCGCCTGGCCCTTGCCGACGACGAGGGTGGGCAGCCAACGGGCGTAGAAGCCACCGGCTCGGGCCGCCGCGCGAGCCTTGCGGCCGAGCTTCGCCTCCGGGTCGATGATGTCGCCCGCGACCGACAGGTGGGCGTCCACCGCTTCGCGGGCGATGAACAGGTGCATGATCTCGGTTGAGCCCTCGAAGATCCGGTTGATCCGCAGGTCCCGGAGGAGTTGCTCGGCCGGGATGCCCCGCTCGCCACGAGCGGCGAGGGAGTCCGCCGTCTCGTATCCGCGGCCGCCCCGGATCTGGATCAGCTCGTCGGCGACCTGCCAGGCCAGCTCGCTGGCGTACAGCTTGGCCAGCGCGGCCTCGATGCGGATGTCGTTGCGGTCGTCGTCGGCCAGCCGGCACGACAACTCCAGCATCGCCTCCATGCCGTACGCGGAAGCGGCGATGAAAGCGATCTTCTTCGCCACCGCCTCGTGCTTGGCGACCGGCAGGCCCCACTGCACCCGTTCGGCGGCCCACTCGCGGGCCACGCCAAGGCACCACTTGGCCGAACCGACGCACATGGCAGGCAGCGACAGCCGCCCGGTGTTCAGCGTGGTCAGTGCGATCTTGAGGCCCTGGCCTTCGCGACCGATGACGTTCTCTTTCGGCACCCGCACATCGTGGAACCGGGTGACGCTGTTCTCCAGGCCGCGCAGGCCCATGAAGGAGTTGCGGCGCTCGACGGTGATGCCGGGCGAGTCGCCCTCGACCACGAATGCGGTGATCCCGCCCCGGTGCCCCTCGGACGGCAACACCTGCGCCATCACGACGAGCAGCGTCGCGAGGGTGCCGTTGGTGGCCCACAGCTTCACGCCGCTGATCAGGTAGTCGCCCTCCGGCGTGAGGGTGGCGGTGGTGGACAGCCGCGCCGGGTCGGAGCCGACGTCGGGCTCGGTGAGCAGGAACGCCGACACCTCACCGGCCGCCAGGCGCGGCAGGAACTTCTGCTTCTGCTCGTCGGTGCCGAACAGCTTCAGCGGCTGCGGCACGCCGATCGACTGGTGGGCCGACAGTAGCGCCCCGATCGCCGGGCTGACCGAGCCGACCAGCATCAGCGCGCGGCAGTAGTCCCAGTGGGACAGGCCGAGCCCGCCGTACTTCTTGTCGATCTTCATGCCGAACGCGCCGAGGTCGGCCAGGCCGGCCAGCACGTCGTCGGGGATGAGGGCGTCGCGCTCGATCTGCGCGCCGTCGACCTTTCCCGTCAGGAACTCGCCGAGCCGTTCGAGATACTCGTCCGCCGCCGCGGACCGCTCGGCGTCGGGCTGTGATGGTGGATTGATCAGATCGAGCATGAACCGGCCGAGGAACAGTTCCTTGCCGAAGCTCGGCCGGCGCCACTCCTTCTCGCGGGCGGCCTCGGCGACCTGCCTGGCCTGCCGCTCGGAAACCTGGGTCGGGCCGCCGTCGGGCGCATTCGCCGCTGACCGGCTGCGGGTCGTCGTCATGGCCACCCCTTTGTGAGTACGGGAGCCTTGCGCGTCTGGGTCTCAGGCTACCCGGCGGTGTTACCCACCGGTAGACGCGCTATTCATGATCTCGTAACCGCTCGGTCGATCACTGCCTCGGCGACGGCGCCCGGGACCTGGTCGGCCATCCAGTGACTGACCCCGGGCAGCTCCACGAAGCGGTACTCCCCCGTGACCTCGCGGGCACAGTTGCGCGCGGCCACGCGGCCGACCGCGACGTCGCCGGAGCTCCAGACGTACGTCGTGGGCACCCCGACCTTGCCGGTCCCACCGCGCCCCAGAAACCGCATCGCCCGGTACCAGTTGAGCGCGGCGGTCAGCGCCCCCGGCGCCCGCAGCGGCGCGACGTACCGGTCGACGCCGGCCGCGTCGAGCCCCGAGCCGGCGAACACCTCCCGCAACCGCCGCGCGTCGTCGGCGAGCAGCAGGTCCTCTGCCCTGCCGGCGCTGCGGAACAGCAGGATGTACCGCGAGCGGCGCAGTTGATCGAAACTGGTGAGCAGGGCGCGGGTGTACGCGCGCGGGTGCGGCACCGACAGTGCGGTCAGCGTGCGTACCCGCTCCGGAAACCGCGCGGCCAGCCCCCAGCCGACGACGGCGCCCCAGTCGTGGCCGACGACGTGAGCGCGGTCGACGTCGAGGGCGTCGAGGATCGCCACCGCGTCGGCGACGCACTCGGACTGGGCGTACCCGGATACCTCCGGCGGCCGGGCACCGGGTGAGTAGCCGCGCTGGTCAGGCGCGATCGTGCGGAGGCCCACGGCGTGCAGCGCCGGCGACACGGCGTCCCACATCCCTGAGTTCTGCGGGAACCCATGCAGCAGCAGGACCGGCGCGCCGTCTTCTGCGCCGCCCAGGGTCACGTCGAAGCGCAGCCCGCGCGCGTCGATCGCGCCCATCAGGATTCGTACTGCTCGTTGGGTGCCGCAACCCGCTGGAGATCGACGACCTCGAGGTACGGGATCGTCTCGCCGTTGATCTCGTCCTTGACCTTCTTCTCGGTGTACCGGCCGGTCACCTCCAGCCAGGTGTCGGGCTTGAGGTCGGCCGGGACCTGGCCGGCGAGCCCGACCTTGATCGGCCGGGCGTCGGCGGCGCAGCAGGTCAGGATCATGCGAGCGAGGTACGGCGCGCCGTCCGCGCCCTTCACCACGAAGCCCCGCAGCTGCACCTTCCGGTCGCCGAGCGACCGCCCCTCGTCGAACACCGCCCGGCTGGCGTAGTCGAGCACGCTGATTTGCACCGGGTCGCCCTGGGGCAGCGGCGGGAAGTCCGAAACCTGCTGCAGGGCGGTGCCGGCACGGCTGGCCGCGTACGAGCCGAGCGCCGGCGGCGAGACCAGCAACAGCGCGAACACCGGCAGGATCAGCAGCCAGGCGACCCGGGGCTCGTGCGAGTGCCCGTGACCGTGGTCGTCGTCGGTTTTACTGCCGCGGAACTCGTACCACAGCGTCATGAGGGCGGCGATGACCAGCAGCGCGCCGGCCGCGATCAGGAACGGGCGCAGCCCCTGCTTGACGTAGCGCAGGTACATGTCGGTGAGACTGCTGCGCAGCACCGCGCCACCAACGAGCAGCAGCACGACAGCCTGGGCCTGGCGGTTCACAGCAGCACCACCCCCACGAGGACCGACACGACGATGGCCATGACGAACGTGGCCGGGGCGAACCTGGTGGCGAACCGGCGGCCGAAGATGCCCGACTGCATCGCGAACAGCTTGAGGTCGATCATCGGACCGACCACCAGGAACGCCAGCTTCGCCGTCATCGAGAACTCCCGTAGCGACGCGGCGACGAAGGCGTCCGCCTCCGAACAGATCGACAGGACCACGGCGAGTACGGCAAGGGTGAGCACCCCGAGCACCGGGTTCTCACCGAGCGAGCGCATCCACTGCTGCGGTACCAGTACATTGATCGTCGCCGCTGCCATGGCGCCGAGGACGAGATAGCCACCGGCGTGCATCACGTCGTGCCGGGCGGCCGCCCAGAACGCCGCCGGCTTGCTCATCCCGGCCAGCTCCGGCCGGTGCGGCAGCTTGATCCACTCGGTCTTACCCAGCTTCAGCCACAGCCAGCCCATCGCGCACGCGGTCAACATGCTGGCCAGCGCACGGGCCACCACCATCTTCGGCTGCCCGGGAAACGCCACCGCCGTCGACGCCAACACGATCGGATTGATCGCCGGCGAGGCCAACAGGAACGCCAGCGCCGCCGCCGGCGTCACGCCACGCCGTACCAGCGCGCCGGCGATCGGCACCGATCCACATTCACAGCCCGGCAGCACCACGCCGGCCGCGCTGGCCACCGGCACGGCGAGGGCCGGATGCCTCGGCAGCGCCCGCGCGAAGAACGACGCCGGCACGAACACCGCGATGACCGCCGACAGCACCACCCCGAACACGAGGAACGGCACCGCCTGCGTCATCACCGACACGAAGACGGTGGTCCAGGTCTGCAGCCCGGGCGCGGACAGCGCCCGGCTGAGCGGGGCCCGGAACACCACGACGAGCACGAGGACGGCGGCGAGGATCTCGACCGAGCCGACCCGGCCGCGCAGCCCGCGCGGGGACGGGCGGGACGGCGCGTCGACCGCAGGCGACGGTGGATCGGCGACGGGCAACTCTCGCTGTTCGATGCGATCGGGAGCTGCCACGCGTTCGATCCTTAAACCTCGAAGCCGGGCGGACGCCGACAGCGTACCCTTCATCCGCACTGGAGTGGGCGAGCCTGATACATCCCAGGTCAGGCCTACTGTTACCGTCGATTCGACAACTTCACATCCGACAGGGGAGCGCACAGCGCTGAGAGTGCGGCACGCCGCAGACCCTCGAACCTGATCTGGGTAATGCCAGCGCAGGAAGTTCGGTCAGACTCCGCGTAGCGCCATGTCCCGCCGCGACAGTGGCGAGGCATGGCGTGCGTCTTCTCCTGGTTCGCTCCACTGAGAACTGGGAGGCATCACATGAACTACCGATGGCGCACCGTCGACATCGTCGTCGCATCGGTCCTCGGCGTCGCGTTCGGCGTCGTCTTCTGGGCCTGGTACCTGTTCTACTCCGGACCCGCCGACGCGTTCCCGCTACCCGGCAAGGCGATCCTGTACGGCGTCTGGCTGGTGCCCGCCGTGCTCGGCGCGCTCATCATCCGCAAGCCGGGTGCGGCCGTCTACACCGAACTGATCGCCGCGATCGTCTCGGCGCTATTGGGCAACTCGTGGGGCTGGACGGTGATCCCGCAGGGACTGTTGGAAGGCCTCGGCGCCGAACTCGTTTTCCTGGCATTGATGTACCGCTCGTTCAACCTGGTCACCGCGGCTCTGGCGGGCGCTGCGGCCGGCGCTGCGGCCACCATCTTCGACGCGATCGTCTGGTACCCGGGCTACTCCTGGGCGAGCTTCCGGATCCCGTACATCGCGCTCGCGGCGCTCGGCTCGGCCATCGTGGCCGGCATCGGTGGCTGGGCACTCACCCGCGCGCTCGCGCAGACCGGCGCGCTCGACCGCTTCCCCTCCGGACGGGAACGGACGCTGATCTGAGCACGGTAGAACTGCGCGGCTTCGGCTGGCGCCACGCGGGCCGTAAAGCCTGGGCGGTACGCGGCGTCGATCTGCGCATCGAGCACGGCGAGCGGGTGCTCCTCCTCGGCCCCTCGGGGGCGGGGAAGAGCACCCTGCTCGCCGCACTCGCCGGTCTGCTGCCGGACGACTCCGGCGAGCAGGAGGGCCACGTCACGATCGACGGTCACGAGCCGAGGCAGGCGCGCGACCGGGTCGGCATCCTATTCCAGGACCCGCAGACCCAGCTCGTCATGGCGCGCGCCGGCGACGACGTCGCGTTCGGCCTCGAGAACCGCGGCGTGCCGACGACCGAGATCTGGCCGCGGGTCGACGCCGCCCTGGGGCGCGTCGGTTTCCCGTACCCGAGGGACCGCCGCACCGACGCGCTGTCCGGCGGCGAACAGCAGCGGCTGGCCTTGGCCGGCGTGCTCGCGCTCAGGCCCTGGCTACTCCTGCTCGACGAGCCGACCGCGAACCTCGACCCGGCCGGCGCGGCCCAGATCCGGGACGCGCTCGGCGCCGTCGACATGACCGTGGTCCTCGTCGAACACCGCGTCGCCGAGGTCGTACCGCTCGTGGACCGGGTCGTCGTACTGTCACCGGGCGGCGGAGTGGCTGCTGACGGCGTACCGGAGAAGGTCTTCGCCGAGCACGGCGCCGCGCTCGCCGCACAGGGGGTGTGGGTCCCCGGCGTCGCGCTGCCGCAGCGCCGCGCCGGCCGCGCCCCCGGGAAGGCGCTGCTCACCGCCGCCGGACTGACCCTGCGCCACCCCGGCGCCGCACGCCCCGCCCTGTCCGGAGTGGATATGGAGGTACGCGAAGGCGAGACGCTGACCGTGCTCGGCGCGAACGGCGCGGGCAAGTCGACCCTCGCCCTGCTGCTCGGCGGGCTGTTGCGGCCGAGCGCCGGACGGGTGACCGTGCACGCCGACCCGGCCGTGCCGCCGCACCGCTGGCGCGCCGCGACTCTCGCAAAGCGGATCGGCTCGGTGTTCCAGAACCCGGAGCACCAGTTCGTCACGAACCGGGTACGCGATGAGCTGGCCCTCGGGCCGCGGCGCGTCGGTCGGGATCCCGCTCCGGTCGTGGACGAACTACTCTCCCGGCTGCGCCTGGACCGGTTGGCGGCCGCGAACCCGTACACGCTCTCCGGCGGCGAGCAGCGGCGGCTGAGCGTCGCGACGGCCCTCGCCTGCGCGCCCGACCTACTGATCCTCGACGAGCCGACGTTCGGACAGGACCTGCGTACGTGGCGGGAACTGGTCGACCTGCTGGCGGATCTGCGCGATTCCGGTTGTGGCGTCGTGACCGTCACCCACGACGCCGACCTGGTCGAGGCGCTGGGCGACCGCCAGGTCGTACTCTCTCGGGGGGTGCGGTGAGACTCCTCGAACCGCTCGCCGACGCCAGTGCTCCGCTGGCCCGGCGCAACGCGACGGCCAAGCTCGCCGCGAGCGCGCTGCTGACGTTCCTACTGCTGGTGTCGATCGACCCGGTCACCCCGACGATCGCGATCGCGCTCGAACTCGCGCTGGTGCCGCTGTTCGGCATCCGGTACCGGGCGCTGGCCCGCCGATCCTGGCCGATTCTCGTCAGCGCGGCGATCCTCTTCGCCTTCACGCTCGTCTTCACCACGCAGCGCAGCGGCACCTCACTGGCGCACCTCGGGTCGTTCGCGGTCACCACCGGCAGCCTGGAAGCGGCCCTCGGACTGTCGCTGCGCATCCTGGCCGTGGCGCTGCCGGGCGTCGTGGTCTTCGCCACCACCGACCCGACCGACCTGGCCGACTCGCTCGTCCAGCACGTACGCGTGCCGCCGCGCTTCGCGATCGGCGCCCTCGCCGCGTTCCGCCTGGTACCACTGCTCGCCGACGAGTGGGAGCTACTGACGCTGGCCCGCCGCGCGCGGGGAGTGGACGCCGGGCGCAACCCGATCACCCGGCTACGGCTGTTCGCGTCCACCACGTTCGCCCTGCTCGTCGGGGCGATCCGGCGCGGTACCCGGCTCGCGACCGCAATGGACGCCCGCGGGTTCGACTCGCACCTGCCCCGGTCGGTGGCCCGCCCGCAGAAATTCGGGGTGGCCGATGCGGCTCTCATCGCGGGCGCAGTCGGGGTCGCCGCCATCGCGATCGGTGCCAGCGTCGTGGCCGGAACGTTCCGGTCCTTTGTGTGATGCACAGGTGCGCATACGTCCACGGGTGTTCACGTTGATCCCGTGGCGACGCCACCTTCCGTTCGCCCGCCTCCGCGAGATTTCGGCCGTGAGTTGCGCGTGATCACCGCGCTACCAGCCGAAACGGAGCAGTGATGGGACACAGCCACCCGCACCCCCACGACCACGATGTACCGGAGTCGCTTCCGCCCGTACTCGACGCATCCATTCCCGACAGTGAGCTGTCGCCGGCAGAGGTGTCGCGGCGCGGCTTCCTGCGCCGAGCCGGCATCCTCGGCGCGGGCGCGGCGGCCGCCGGAGCGTTGGGCGGCGGCGTGGCGCAGGCGCTCGGTCGCCCGCAGGCGGCACACGCCGACAGGGGCGGGAACGGGGAGCTGGTCTGGCTGGCCGGCGACCATCACATCCACACCCAGTACAGCCCGGACGGCATGTACCGGGTCTCCGACCACGTGCACCACGCCAGCGCCAATGGCCTGGACTGGATGGTCATCACCGACCACGGCACCGACCAGCACGCCAAGATCGGCGTCGAGAAGGTGAACCCGGACATCCAGCGCGCCCGCGAGCTGCACAAGGACATGCTCGTCTTCCAGGGCCTGGAGTGGAACATCCCGTCCGCCGAGCACGGCACGGTCTTCGTGCACCCGGGCAAGGACGAGGTCGCGGTCCTGAAGGAGTTCGAGAACTCCTTCGACGGCTCCGTCAAGAAGGCGTCCGGCTCCAGCCCGGCCAACGAGGCGCTCGCGATCGCCGGCATCAACTTCCTCGCCGACGCGGTCAACCGCAAGAAGGTGCGGGACGCGCTGTTCCTGGCCAACCACCCGGCGCGCAAGGGCATCGACTCGCCGCACGAGATCCGGGGCTGGCGCGACGCCCAGCCGCGCATCGCCGTCGGCATGGAGGGCGCGCCCGGTCACCAGGCCGCCGGCATCAAGAAGCCGAACGGCCCGGGCTCGGGCCGCGGCTACTACGACAGCACCCCCGGCAAGGATTCGTTCCCCGGGTACCCGCTGGAGAGCTACATCACCTACGGCGGCTTCGACTGGATGACCGCCACCGTCGGAGGCCTCTGGGACAGCCTGCTCGCCGAGGGCAAGGCCTGGTGGATCACGGCCAACTCCGACTCGCACTCGGTGTACGGCGACACGGCCACCCGCGGCCCGGGCAGCGACTTCACCAACAACGGGTTCTACAACGACCCGGTGTACTCGGGCGGCGTCAACCTGGGCAACGGCGACTTCTGGCCCGGCTGGTACAGCCGTACCCACGTCGGCGCGTCGAGCCGCTCGTACGCCGCCGTGATGGACGGCATCCGCGCCGGCAGGATCTGGGTCGACCACGGCCGCCTGCTGGACAGCCTGGACGTGTCGGTGCGCGCCGGCGGGTCCCGCGGCACGCTGGGCAGCATGCTGCAGGCCAAGCGCGGCTCCGACGTGGAGGTGCGGATCCGGATCGGGCTGCCGCAGGAGGCGAACTGGGGCACCTTCGTCCCGCAGCTCAAGCGCATCGACGTCATCGTCGGTGACGTGACCGGCCCGGTCGGCAACCGGGACACGTTCACCACGCCGAACACTCGCGTCGTGCAGTCGTTCGAGGTGACCGCGAAGGACAACGGGCGCGAGTTCGTGTTCCGCCTGCCGAAGATCGACGGGCCGAAGTACTTCCGCATCCGTGGTACCGACGGCAACCGCAGCGCGCCCGGCCTGATGGGCGCGTCGGTCGACCCGAACGGCCCAGCCGCGGACGTCTTCGGTGACGCCGACCCGTGGCAGGACCTGTGGTTCTACACCAACCCGATGTGGGTCCTCGCTCACTGATGACCAGCACCAACACCGCTGGCGTGGCCCGCACCGGTAACCCCGGTGCGGGCCGCGTCATCGGCCTCGACTCCGACCACGACAGCATCCCGGCGGCCGAGCACTGGCTGCACGAGCTCGTGCACCGGCTCGGCCACCCCGCCGACCTGATCGCGTGTACGCACCTGGTGTACGAGCCGCACCCACATGTGGCGGTGTCGCTCTCTTCGCTTCCCGATGGAGTGGCCCTGCCGCCTGAGGCTCAGCAGCACACCGAGGGCGCCCGCACCGCGGCTGCGGAGCACGGGGCCCGCGGCGCCGGCCGGGCCGTCCACTACCCCGGCATCGACCTGCTCACCGGCAGCCTTACCGTCGCCGAGGCGATCGAGCGCAGCGCCATCGAGCGGATCGTGATGATCGGCGGCGCCGACGCGCCACTCGACACCGTTCTGCACACGCTCGACTACGTCCGTCCGATGTGGAAGGATGGGAAGCTCGCGCTGGTGACCCGGCCGGGGCCGGAGGGCTCGCTGGTGCCGTTCGAGCTACAGAACCCCACCCCGTGCTGCGCTGACCATTAGCCGTCCAGCGCGCCCTGGATCTTGGGGATTCTGACACCGGATCCGGTGTCAGAATTTCCAAGATCCAAAAAGCTACAGCTCGGGCGACACCGGGTTGGGAATGGCCCCGCCGTACCGCCGGTCGCGCTTGGCATACAGCTCGCAGGCGTACCACAGGTGGCGGCGGTCGAAGTCCGGCCACAGCGTGTCGAGCGAGATGAACTCCGCGTACGCCGCCTGCCAGATCATGAAGTTCGACAGCCGCTGCTCGCCCGAGGATCGCAGCACGAGATCGACGTCGGGCAGGTCTGGCTCGTCGAGGTAGCGCGCGAAGACCTTCTCATTGATCTTGTCGGGCTTGATGCGCCCGGCCGCCACGTCCGCGGCCAGCTTCGCCGCCGCATCGGCGATCTCGGCCCGACCGCCGTAGTTGACGCACATCGTGAACGTCAGCTCGGTGTTGTGCCGGGTCAGCTGCTCGGCGTACTCCAGCTCGTTGATGACGCTGCGCCACAGCTTCGGCCGCCGCCCGGCCCAGCGCACGCGGATGCCCATCTCGTGGAACTCGTCGCGCCGGCGGTGGATGACGTCCCGGTTGAAGTTCATCAGGAAGCGCACCTCGTCCGGGGAACGCTTCCAGTTCTCCGTCGAGAACGCGTACGCGCTGACGTACTTGATCCCCAGCTCCAGCGCGCCCTCGATGACATCGAACAGCGCCGCCTCACCGGCCGTGTGGCCGGCGGTGCGGGGCAGGCCCCGCTCCTTGGCCCACCGGCCGTTGCCGTCCATGATGATCGCCACATGCTGCGGAACGACCTCGGCCGGCAGCGCCGGTGGGCGCGCTCCCGAGGGATGCGGCGACGGGGGCCGGTAGCTGGTGCGGCGGTTCAACGGGGGTCCTTTCAGCGATCAACCAACGGCAGCGAGCGTAGCCCGCGCTCCAAATGCCACTGCAGATGCGCCGCGATCAGGCCGCTGGCCTCCTTCCGCGGGCCAGGTTCGCTGGCGTCCGCGACGGCCCAGTCGCCCTCGCCGAGCGCGGTCATCAGCTCAAGCGTGGCCGGCGCGGGACGGGAGGCGCCGGGCGGGCGGCAGTCGGAACAGACACAACCCCCTGCGGGTACGGAGAACGCCCGGTGGACGCCCGCAGTGCCGCAGACGGCACACTCCCGCAGCGCCGGGGCCCAGCCGGCGATCGCGACTGCCCGCAGCAGGTACGCGTCGAGCACCAGCGACACCGTGTGCTCCCGGTTCGCCAGCGTCCGCAGGGCGCCGATGGTGAGGAGAAACATCCGCAGCGACGGCTCGTGCTCGACCGGGGTGAGCCGCTCCGCGGCCTCCGCGATCGCGCTGGCCGCCGTGTAGCGGGAGTAGTCGTCGACCAACCGCTTGCCGTACAGGTCGACGCCCTCGACCTGGCCGATCACGTGCAGGTTTCGGCCCTCGATCCACTGCACGTCGATGTGGCCGAACGGCTCGAGGCGGGCCCCGAACCGGGAGGACGTACGCCGTACCCCCTTGCCGACCGCCCGGATCCGGCCGTGGCGGCGCGTCAGCAGGGTGACGATCCGGTCCGACTCCCCCAGCTTCTGCACGCGTAGCACCACCGCGTCGTCGCGGGTGAGTTTTCCTCGGAAACCGGTCACCGGCTCATCGTATTAGTAATCCTCAGAAGCCCAGCTTGCGCAGCTGTTTCGGGTCGCGCTGCCAGTCCTTGGCCACCCGTACGTGCAGATCCAGGTAGACCTTCGTGCCCAGCAGCTCCTCGATATCCTGCCTGGCCCGCCGGCCGACCTCCTTGAGCCGGCTACCACCCTGCCCGATCACGATGCCCTTCTGACTCGGGCGCTCCACGTAGATGTCGGCGTACACCTTGGTGACCCGGTCCTCCGGAAGCACCTCCTCGACGAGCACCGCGATGGAGTGCGGCAACTCCTCACGTACGCCCTCGAGGGCCGCCTCCCGGATCATCTCGGCCATGAGCACGTGCTCGGGCTCGTCGGTGATCATGTGATCGGGGTAGAGCTGCGGCGAGGGCGGCAGGTAGCGCGTCATCACCTCGGTGAGCGTGTCGATCTGGTCACCCGCGACCGCGCTGACCGGCACAATCTCGGCGAAGTCGCCCAGCTCGCTGACCTCGACGAGGCGCTTGGCCAGGGTGGCCTTGTCGACCAGGTCGCTCTTGGTGACCACGGCGATCACGGTCGCCTTCAGCGAAGCGAGCTCCCCGGTGATGAACCGGTCGCCCCGTCCGACCGGCTCGTTGGCCGGCAGGCACAGGCCGATCACGTCGACCTCGCTCCACGTCTCGCGTACGAGGTCGTTGAGGCGCTCGCCGAGCAGCGTGCGCGGCCGGTGCAGGCCGGGCGTGTCCACCAGGACGAGCTGGGAGTCGGGGCGGTGCACGACGCCGCGCACGATGTGCCGGGTCGTCTGCGGCTTGTTCGACGTGATCGCGATCTTCTGGCCCACCAGCGCGTTGGTCAGCGTCGACTTACCGGCGTTCGGCCGCCCGACAAAACAGGCGAAGCCCGCCCGGTACTCGCTCACTCGTTCCTCCCCGCTGGCGTAAATCTCGCGTATACGAGGCTACGGTCCACGCGAGACGGCGTTGCGGGCGGGCAGCACTGTCAGTCCGTGACCACGCCCAGGACGGTCCCGTCCGGGCCGGCGAGGTAGACCGGTGCGTCCGCCGACAGGTCGCGTACGGTGGCGAGGCCCGCGCCATCCAGCGTGGACGCCTCGGTGACCACAGCCGCCGCCTCCAGCTTGACCGCGCCGGCCGACACCGCGCTCGCCACCGCGAGCTGCAGCGCCGTCAGCGTGAGCGACGGCAGGACGACACTGGCGGCCGCGTACGTGCGCCCGTCCCCGTCCCGCACCGCGGCGCCTTCGACGGCGCCCGTACGCGCCCGCGCCGAGCGGGCGAGCGTGACCAGTTTGGCGTCCTCAGGGGTGAGCTCATCAGGCATCGGCTGGTTGCCTCTCCTCGTGTCGGTCCGGCGCTTCCGGCTGCTCTTCGTCCTCGGTCCGGCGCACCAGTACCGTATCGATCCGGTTCCGGCGGCCGGTCGTGCCCTCGGCGATGAGCCGCAGCCCCGCCACGTCGACGGCGGCGCCCGGGATCGGCACGCGACCCAGCGCCTGCGCCAGCAGGCCGGCCACGGTCTCCACCTCTTCGGCCGGCAGTTCGGTCTCGAACAGCTCGCCCAGGTCCTCGATCGGCAGCCGGGCGGTGACCCGGACGGCTCCGTCGGGCAGCCGCTCCACCGGCGGGCGCTCAGCCACGTCGTACTCGTCGGTGATCTCCCCGACGATCTCCTCGAGGATGTCCTCGATCGTCACGAGGCCGGCGGTGCCGCCGTACTCGTCGACGACGACGGCGATGTGGTTGCGCGCGGCCTGCATCTCCCGCAGCAGGTCGTCGACCGGCTTGGACTCCGGCACGTACGCCGCCTCGCGCATGATCCGCGCCACCGGCAGCTCGGCCGCGCCCGGATCCCCGCTGGAGGTGCGCCGGACCAGGTCCTTGAGGTAGACGATGCCCAGGACGTCGTCGACGTTCTCCCCTATCACCGGCATGCGCGAGAAGCCGCTGCGCATTGCGAGCGCCAGGGCCTGGCGCAGGGTCTTGTGCGATTCGATCCACACCATCTCGGTACGCGGGACCATGACCTCACGCACGATCGTGTGGCCCAGCGCGAACACCGAGTGGATCATCTCGCGTTCGCCGTGCTCGACCACGCCGCGCTCCTCGGCGAGGTCGACCAGTTCGCGCAGCTCCACCGTGGTCGCGAAGGGCCCTTGACGGTACCCGCGACCGGGCGTGACGGCGTTGCCGATCATGATCAGCAGCGAGGCGAGCGGGCCGAGCGCCCGGCCCAGCCAGCGCACCAGCGGTGCCATGATCCGCCCCACCGTGTACGCGTGCTGCCGGCCGATCGTCCGCGGCCCGACGCCGACCACCACGTAGCTGACGATCGTCATGGAGCCGGCGGTGATCAGGGCCGCCCGCCAGTTCACCCCGAGCTGCTGTGCGGCCACCAGCGCGACGGTCGTCGTGGCGACCAGCTCGCAGGCCAGCCGCAGCAGGAGCAGCAGGTTGATGTAGCGCGGCGCGTCGGAGGCGACCAGTTGCAGCGTGCGCGCGCCCCGGACCCGCTCCCGGGCCATCTCGCCGGCCCGCGCCGGGGACACCGCCCCGAGCGCGGCGTCGGTCATCGCGAAGACCCCCGCCAGCACCACCAGCACCACGGCGGTGATGATCAGACTGACCGGATGCATCACTGCTTCCCGGCGTCGCGCCAGCTTTCGAGCAGGCGCCCCTGCAGTCCGAACATCTCGCGCTCCTCGTCGGGCTCGGCGTGGTCGTACCCGAGCAGGTGGAGCACGCCGTGGACGGTGAGCAGCGCGAGTTCGTCGCCGGTGCCGTGACCGGCCTCCGAAGCCTGCCGGGCCGCCACCTCCGGAGCGAGCACGATGTCGCCGAGCAGCGCCGGCTCGTTGCCGGACTCGCCCGGCCCGTGGTCGATGCTTCCCTCGTCCATCGGGAAGGCGAGCACGTCGGTCGGCCCTTCGCCGTCCATCCACCGGTGATTGAGCTCAGTCATGTACTCCACGTCGACGAGCAGGATGGACAGCTCGGCGAGCGGGTTGACACCCATCTCGTCGAGGGCGTGGCGAGCCACGGCGAGGATGGCGTCGGAGTCGACGTCGACCCCGGACTCATTGGCGATCTCGATGGACATGCGACCTCAGAGGTTTCAGCGCCGGCGGCCGGAACGGCCCTGGGCGGCGCGGTTGGGCACGGCGTGGACGTTGCCGTCGGATTGCTGGGCGGCGTCGAACCGCGCATAGGCGTCGACGATGTCGCTCACCAGCCGGTGCCGCACCACGTCGGCGCTGCCCAGCTGGGCGAAGTGGACGTCTTCGAGGCCCTCGAGGATGTCGCGGACCACCCGCAGGCCACTCGTGGTGCCGCCGGGCAGGTCGACCTGGGTGACGTCACCCGTGACCACAATCTTGGAGCCGAAGCCGAGCCGCGTCAGGAACATCTTCATCTGCTCGGGCGTGGTGTTCTGCGCCTCGTCCAGGATGATGAAGGCGTCATTGAGGGTGCGGCCCCGCATGTACGCCAAGGGCGCCACCTCGATCGTGCCGGCCTGCATCAGTCGCGGGATCGACTCGGGGTCGATCATGTCATGCAGGGCGTCGTAGAGGGGTCGCAGGTACGGGTCGATCTTCTCGTTCAGGGTTCCCGGAAGGAAGCCCAGCCGCTCGCCCGCCTCGACGGCGGGCCGGGTCAGGATGATCCGGTTAACCTGCTTGGACTGTAGCGCCTGCACAGCCTTGGCCATCGCCAGGTAGGTCTTGCCGGTGCCGGCCGGGCCGATACCGAAGATGATCGTGTGCTGGTCGATCGCGTCGACGTAGCGCTTCTGCCCCAAGGTCTTGGGACGGATCGTGCGACCACGCCGGGACAGGATGTTGAGGGTGAGGACCTCGGCGGGCCGCTCGGTGGTGCCCTCTTCGAGCATGCCGACGGTCCGCCGAACGGCGTCAGCGGTCAGTGTCTCGCCTTTCTCGATCAGTTCGAGCAGCTCCGCGAAGATTCGCTCGGCCAGCGCGTTGTCAGCAGGGGCACCCGTGATGGTGATCTCGTTTCCCCGTACGTGAACGTCGCTTGCTACGGAGCGCTCAACCAGGCGGAGCAGTTCGTCACCGGCGCCGAGTAGCCGGACCATCGTGTGCGGATCCTCGACCGTGATCTTCGTCTGCGCCCGGAGGGGCTCGGCGTGCGCGCCGCTCACGGCGGAGGGTGGAATCTGCGTCATGGGTCGGCCCGCGGGCCTTACGACACCTGCTCTCGCGTTCTGTGCGGCGTCCATACGGCGCCTGCGCTCGTTGGCTATCTGGGTACTCCATGGTATCGGGCCATCCGCATCAGGGTTCACGCGATTTCGCCGCGAGGCGATTGTGCACGCCTGAGGAACAGCCACACGTGAAAGATCCTGCCCGATTCCTGCTCACCTACACACCATCGGGCCGAGCGGCCCACCGCCGACCACATGGGCGTGTACGTGGAAGACCTCCTGGCCCCCGTACCGGCCGGTGTTGAAGATCGTTCGGTAACCGTTGCTCATCAGCCCCGCGGCCTTGGCCACCTGGGCAGCCGAGACGAGTACCTCGCCGGCGAGCGCCGGGTCGGCCGCGCTGAGGGCCGCCACGTCCGGAAAGTGCGTCTTCGGGATGACCAGGACGTGCACGGGAGCCTTCGGCGCGATGTCGCGGAACGCGAGGGTCGCGTCGGTCTCGTACACGACGTCAGCCGGGATCTCCCCGGCGACGATCCGGCAGAACAGGCAGTCCGTCACACCTGCACAGTACTAACGCGGATCAGGGCCGGCACTATTCCGTCCGGTGCCCTGCCGGCAATGAGATCCGTACTGGTCACCGGCGGCTCACGCGGCATCGGCCGGGCAGTCGTCCGCGCCTTCGCTGTTACCAGCGACCGAGGCGCACCGACAGCGCGGCGAGCGCGGCCACCCCGGCCGTCGACGTACGCAGCACCTCGGGGCCTAGCCGCACCGACTGGGCCCCCGCCGCCGAAAGCGTGGTCAGCTCGTCGGGGGCGATGCCGCCCTCCGGCCCCACGACCAACGTGATCTCACCGGCGTCGGGCAGGTCGACCCGCGACAGCGGCACCGACGCCTCCTCGTGCAGCACCAGCAGCGGACCGGGCCGCCGGGCCAGCACCGAGGTCGTCACCGGCTCTGTCACCTCCGGCATCCGCGGCCGGCGGGCCTGCTTAGCCGCCTCCCGGACGGTGGACCGCCAGCGATTCAGTGGCCGGTCGTCCTTCCACTTCGCGACCGACCGGGCGGCCACCCACGGGATGATCTCGTCCACGCCGACCTCGGTCATCGCCTGCACGGCCAGTTCGCCCCGGTCGCCCTTTGCGATGCCCTGCACCACGACGAGCCGGGGCGCCGGCGGTGGCACGTACCCGCGGTCAGTGATCGTCACGTCGAGCGTGCCGCGGCCGACGGCCGTGACCACCGCGGTGGCCGTGCCGCCCCGGCCGTCGCCGAGCAGCAGCCCCTCCCCGACGCGTAGCCGTTGGACGGTCGCGGCGTGGTGGCCCTCCGGCCCATCCAGCCGGAACTCGTCACCCTCCGGCAGCGCGTCGACGAGGAAGAGCGGAAGGCTCATGCATGCCCGTTGAACGCGTCCCGCATCCGGGAGAAGAAGCCGCCCTGCTTGGACAGTTCGGCGACCTCCTCGCCCCGGCTGCGGGCGAAGTCGCGCAGGATCTTCTCCTGCTCCGGGTCGAGCTTGGTCGGCGTCCGCACGTCGAGGTGCACGAACAGGTCGCCCCGGCCGGCGCCGCGCAGGTGCGGCACACCCTTGCCCCGGATCCGCAGCGTGGCACCGGGCTGGGTGCCGGCCTTGACGTCGACAGGCTCCTCGCCGTCCAGCGTCTTGATGGTCAGCCGGGTGCCGAGCGCCGCGGCGGTCATCGGCACGGTTACCCGGCAGTGCAGGTCGTCGCCCTTGCGCGAGTACACGTCGTGCGGGCGCTCGTGGATCTCGACGTACAGGTCACCGGGTGGGCCGCCCCCCGGGCCGACCTCGCCCTGCTGGGCCAGCCGGATGCGCATGCCGTCCTCGACGCCGGCCGGGATCTTGACGGTCAGCGTGCGGCGGGTGCGGACCCGACCGTCGCCGCCACAGGTCTGGCACGGGTGCGGGATCGTCGTGCCGTAGCCCTGGCAGGCCGCGCACGGGCGGGCCGACACGACCTGGCCGAGGAAGGTGCGCTGCACCGACTGCACCTCGCCGCGACCACCGCAGACGTCGCAGGTGGTGGGGTGGGTGCCGGCAGCCGTCCCAGCGCCCGAGCAGGTCGTGCACAGCACGGCGGTGTCTACCGTGATCGGCGTCTCCACGCCGAACGCGGTCTCCTGTAGGTCAAGCTCCAGCCGCAGGATCGCGTCGGCGCCTGGCCGCACCCGTGGCCGCGGGCCACGAGCGGTCGCGTTGCCGAAGAACGCGTCCATGATGTCCTGGAACCCGACGAACGGGGAGCCCGCACCGGGTCCCGAAGCGCCACCACCTGGAGCCAGGGGATCCCCACCCAGGTCCACCATCTCCCGCTTGGCCGGGTCGGACAGCACCTCGTACGCGGCGTTGATGTCCTTGAACTTCTCCTGCGCCGCCGGGTCAGGGTTGACGTCAGGGTGGTACTCGCGCGCCAGCTTCCGGTAGGCGCGCTTTATCTCGTCGGCGGAGGCGTCCCGACGTACACCCAGGATCCCGTAGTAGTCCTTGTTGGCCACGTGCGTCCTTTTGCCCTCGCTCTATGCACCCTGTGAAACAGCTAGCTAATCAGCCCTGCGCAAGCAGATCGCCTACGTAGCGTGCCACCGCACGTACGGCTGCGATCGTGCCGGGGTAGTCCATGCGCGTCGGCCCGAGCACTCCCATGCCGCCAACCACAATGGTGCCCGGCCCGTATCCGGTACTCACCACGGAGGTGGCCCGGAGGTCTTCAATCTCGTTCTCATCCCCGATGAGCACCCGCATACTGCTCGGCTCGACCTCACCGAACAGCTTGAGTAGCACGACCTCCTCCTCGAGCGCCTCGAGGATGGGCCGCAGCGTGCCCTGGAAGTCCATCGGCCCGCGCGCCAGATTAGCGGTGCCGGCGAGCGCGATGCGCTCCTCCTTGCGCTCCACGAGCGTCTCCAGCAGCACGGTGGACAGGGCCGTCATCGCTGGCCGCAGCGTCGGCGTCACCTCGTCCAGCAACGCCTCAACCAGCGGCGGGGTGTCGGTGAGCCGGCACCCGGCGAGCTTCTCGTTGATCTGACGACGCAGGTCTGCGACGTCGTCGGCGGGAAGCGTATCGGGCAACTCGACGAGGCGCTGGTCGACCCGCCCGGTGTCGGCAATCATCACCAGCATGAGTCGGGTGGTCGACAGCGGCACCAGTTCGAGGTGGCGCACCCGCGAGCGCGACAGGCTCGGGTACTGAACGACCGCGACCTGGCGGGTGAGCTGGGCCAGCAGCCGAACAGTGCGATGCACCACGTCGTCGAGGTCGACCGCGCCGAGCATGAAGCGCTCAATGGCGCGGCGCTCGGCCTGCGACATCGGTTTGACCCGGCTGAGCCGGTCGACGAACAGGCGGTATCCCCGGTCGGTGGGGACCCGGCCGGCACTGGTGTGCGGTTGCCGGATGTAGCCCTCCTCCTCGAGGACGGCCATGTCGTTGCGGACCGTGGCCGGAGACACCCGCAGGTGGTGCCGTTCCACGAGAGCCTTGCTACCCACCGGCTCCTGCGTCGCGACGTAGTCCTCGACGATGGCGCGCAGGACATCCAACTTACGATCGTCGAGAGCCATGGCTGCACCTCCCGTCGGGCTCGTGGCCGTCCCCGACGGGCCGGCTGGCACTCCGCATGAGTGAGTGCCAGTCTAGCGCCGCGAATGACGCGGATGCGATGCTTCTTTTGTCCTATTACGCCACATATAGCGCGCTTCATCGTCGACCGACCGGCCGACGGCGGGGACCCGGACGTCCACCCGAACCCCCCGAAACCGTTGGCAAGGCATCTTCAGCGGTCCTAGCGTGGTGAAGATGACGGAACCACCCCGCCCACCCGGGGACGGTACCGCCGGCGGCTACCCACCCGGGGCGGCAACGCCGCCAACCGTCAGCGACGACGACCGTACCTGGGCGATGATCGCCCACTTCGGCGGCGCGATCGCCATGCTCGTCACCGGCGGCACTCTCGGCTGGGTTCCGCCACTGATCGCGTACCTGGTCAAGGGCCACCAGTCGCCGACCGTCCGCGCGCACTCCGTCAACGCGCTGAACTTTCAGTTGTTCTGGTCGACCATCAGCATCGCCGGCTACGTGCTCGGAATCTGCGGATCGTTTTTCATCGTCGGCTTGATTTTCTTCCTACTGCCCCTCGCCGCGACCCTCATCGGCTTCATCTGCGGGATCATTGCGGGCATCAAGGCCGCCGAGGGCGAGCTCTATCGGTATCCGGCCGCGCCCGAGATCCTAAGGTAGGAGGCGGCTATCTCCGTTTGATCGGAAATAGCCTGCCGCCAATAGCTGACCAGCGTCCGGCCCGGCCCGCTTTTCCCGATGAGTTCGTGGCGCGTCGATACCGCGGGTTGGCCGATGGCCCTACCGTGACGGGCATGACAGAACCGCCTCGCCCTCCCGGGGACAGTACCGGCGGCGCTCCGCCGCCGGACCCCACCACCCCGCAACCACCACCGTCGGGCGGCTACGCGCCACCGCCCCCGCCGCCGCCGGGCGGCTACGCGCCACCGCCACCGTCCGGGGCCTACCCGCCCGGTCCGGGATTCGCCCCACCGGGTTACGCCAGCAGCGACGACAAGACCTGGGCACTGATCGCACACTTCGGCGGCGCACTCGGCATGTTCATCAGCGGCGGAGTGCTGGGCTTTGTCGCTCCGCTGATCGCGTACCTGGTGAAGGGACAGCAGTCGCCGACCGCCCGGTCGCACCCGGTGGCCGCACTCAACTTCCAGCTCACCTGGTCGATCATCAGCGTCGTCGGCTACGTCCTCGGAGCCTGCGGATCACTCGTCATCGTCGGCGCGGTGTTCTTCCTCGTGCCGCTCGCCGCAACGGTCCTCGGCGTCGTCTTCGGGATCATTGCCGGCGTCAAGGCAAACGACGGCCAGCCGTACCGGTACCCGATGTCGATCAACATGATCAAGTAGCAAATCTTGGGGGGTTTGACACCGGATCCGGTGTCAAACCCCCCAGATCCAACTATGTCAACAAATCACGGACCACGGCGTCGGCGAGCAGCCGGCCCCGCAGGGTGAGCACCGCTCGGCCCTCCGCGTACGACCCCGCGTCCAGCAGGCCCTCGTCGACCGCCCGCCGCGCCGCCGACCGGCCCGCGTCGTGCAGCGTCGACAGCGGTAGCCCCGACGACAGCCGCAGGCGCAGCATGACGTCCTCGGTGTGGCGCTCATCCGGCGTCAGCAGTTCCCGCGCCAGAGCCGGGGACTCGCCCTTGCCGAGGCGCCCCGCGTACGCCGCCGGGTGCTTCACGTTCCACCAGCGCACCCCACCGACGTGGCTGTGCGCGCCGGGGCCGAGCCCCCACCAGTCGCCGCCGGTCCAGTACAGCAGGTTGTGCCGGCACCGCGCGGCCTCGTCCCGGGCCCAGTTCGACACCTCGTACCAGCCAAAACCAGCCGCAGTCAGCCTCGCCTCGGCGGCCAGGTACCGGTCAGCGGCGACGTCGTCGTCCGGGTACGGCAGTTCGCCGCGGCGCATCCGGGCGGCCATCCGGGTACCGTCCTCCACGATCAGGGCGTACGCGCTGACATGGTCGACCCCGGCGTCCACGACCGCGGCCAGCGACGCGTCGAAGTCGTCGGCCGACTCGCCCGGCGTGCCGTAGATCAGGTCCAGGTTGACGTGGTCGAAGCCGGCGGCGCGGGCCTCCGCCGCCGCGGCCACCGCGAGGCCGGGCGTGTGCCTGCGGTCGAGTACGCGCAGAACGTTCTCCGCCGCCGACTGCATCCCCAGCGAGATCCGGTTGTAGCCGGCCGCGCGAAGGGCCCGCAGGGACACCGGGTCGACCGACTCCGGGTTGGCCTCGGTCGTGACCTCCGCGTCGCTGGCCAGCCCCCACGTCTTGTCGATCGCCTCGAGGATGCGGCCGAGGTCACCCGGGTCCAGCAGGGTGGGGGTACCGCCGCCGACGAACACGGTGTCGACGGTCCGTGGCTCGCCCAGAACGCGTTCGGCGAGCGCCAACTCGGCGAGGACCGCGTCGACGTATCCGTCGCGGACCACGCCCTCACCCGGGGCGTACGTGTTGAAGTCGCAGTAGCCGCAGCGGCTGGCGCAGAACGGTACGTGCAGGTACACGCCGAAGCCGACGCTGCTGCGGGCGGCGAGTGCGGAGGCCGGCAACGAACCATCAACCGGCACCGGCTCGCCTTCTGGAAGTACACCGGGCATGCCGTCTAGTGTGCCCGCATGCCTGAGCTAGTCCGATCGCAGAAGGCCCACGGGATCGCCACGATCACCCTCGACAGCCCTGACAATCGCAATGCTCTCTCCTCCGCCCTGATCGAGCAGTTACTGGCGGCCCTGGGAGCCGCCGAGGACGACGCCGAGGTCCGCGCCATCGTGCTCAGCCACACCGGCCGGGTCTTCTGTTCCGGCGCCGACCTGAAGGAGACCGCCGCGGCGCTCGCCAATGGCGCCACTACTCCGCCGGCCGGACGGCTGGGCGAGGCGCTCGCCGCGATCTGGAACAGCGGCAAGCCGGTGGTGGCCCGGGTGGCCGGGCCGGCGCGGGCGGGGGGCCTGGGACTGATCGCGGCCGCCGACATCGCGCTCTGCGCCGCCGACGCCACCTTCGCGTTCTCCGAGGTTCGCATCGGCGTGATCCCGGCCGTGATCTCGGCGACCGTGCTCCCCCGCCTGGCCCCGCGGGCGGCCGCCGAGCTGTACCTGACCGGGGAGACGTTCGACGGCCCGCGGGCCGCCGAGATCGGCCTGGTCACCGCCGCAGTGCCGGCCGACGACCTGGACGCCGCCGTGACGCGGTACACCGACGCACTGGTACGCGGCGCGCCGGGGGCCCTCGCCGGCGCGAAGCAACTCCTGCGCCGAGGCTGCGACATCGGCGCCGAGATCGAGGCCCTCACCGCGTTGTCGATCCGCTACTTCGGGTCACCCGAAGGGCTGGAGGGGGTACGCGCATTCCGTGAGAAGCGCGATGCGAATTGGGTACCTCAGGGCTGACAGTAGCTTCTGAGCGCCAAACCGTTCATGGGCAGTTTGCGGCGCGTCGTACCCTGGTGTCGTCAATTCGGTGGGGGTAACCGTGCGTATTCGGACCGCTCTGGCCACCGTGATGGTGCTCGTGATTGCCGTCACGGTAGGTGCTGTGCTGGTCGTCGACCGGGTCGGTAAGCAACTGAGGCTCCGGCTACCCAGCGCCCGGGCGTGCGTCGTCGACGGAGGCAGTGGCGGCGAGATCCTGCTCGACGCCGATCAGATGGCGAACGCCGCGACCATCTCGGCGATCGGCCTGAGCATGCGCCTGCCGCAGCGCGGGATCACCGTCGCCCTCGCCACCGCGTGGCAGGAGTCGAAGCTGCGCAATCTCAGCGGCGGCGACCGCGACTCCATCGGCCTGTTCCAGCAACGGCCGAGCCAGGGCTGGGGCACCCCGGCGCAGATCAGCGACCCCCGGTACGCCACCCGCACGTTCTACAAGGCACTGGTCAAGGTCAAGGGCTGGGAGAACATGCGCGTGACGGACGCGGCCCAGACCGTCCAGCGCAGCGCCCACCCGGAGTTGTACGAGCAGTGGGCCGCCAAGGCCGAGTCGCTCGCCAAGGCGTTCACCGGGGAGGCGGTCGGCGCGGTGTCCTGCCGGTTGTCCGCCGAGCCCGCCACCCGCGGACCGGCGGCAGCCGACGAACTCGCCGCCGAGGTGCGGCTGGACTGGGGCGACCGGATCACCGCGGCGGTCACCCCGAGCGACCCGCCGAGCCTGGCGCTGCCGGTCAAGGACGTGCGCGCCGGTTGGCAGTACGCGCACTGGCTCGTCGCGTACGCCAAGGATCGCGGGATCAAGCGGGTGCGCTTCACCGACCGGGAGTGGACGGCGAAGGACGGCGCCTGGTCGAAGGTCACCGTGAACCCCGTCGACAGCGGCCAGGTGCTCGCCGAGGTGTACGGAGCGGCCTAGGGTCCGCGGTCACGACGAAGCCCCCGGTCGGCGACCGGGGGCTTCGTCGTGGCTGTACGGGGTGAAGCGTTAGACGGTGGTGCGGCGACGGCCACCGATACCCACGACCAGGGCCACGCCGGCAGCGGCGAGGGCCACCTGGATGAGTAGCTCGATCCAGTCGACGCCCCTGGTGGTGGCGACGCCGAGCGCCCGAGCGATCGCGGTACCGATGAGTGCGGCAACCACGCCGATGACCATGGTCAGCCAGACCGGAATGTTCTGACGACCGGGTACGACGAGCCGACCGAGTGCACCGATGATCAGGCCGACGATAATGGCGGTGATGATGCCGGTGATAGTCACGGTTTCCCTCCTTGACCGGGGGGTCTCGTTTCGCTGAGGCACTTGGAAAGCCCCGGCTCCCTGTTGCGCATGTAATGCCCCGGCGTCAGGAGGATCAAACTCCCGGAGAAAGAGAAATCGACGCCGCTCGCACCGCTTGGTCCATTGACTCGAATGCCAACCTCGGCGGGTCGCACAATGGCAACCATGTGTACTCGGACGACTCAAGCGGGTTGAGGCGGATCTTTTCGTCACGTAGCCGCGCGAGCCAGAAACAGTCGAGTACCGGCAAGATCTCGTTTTGGTACTCGTATCGAGTCAGGTACATGCCGAGGAAGGCTCCGAGCTCGACGTCGACGCCCAGCTCCTCCCTCGCCTCCCGCACCGCCGTGTCGGCCGGGTGCTCCCAGCCGTCGCAGAAGCCACCGGGCAGCTCCCACTCCCCGGCCTTCGGCTCGGACGCCCGGCGTAGCGCGAGGAACAGGTCGCCGGAGACCACGAGCACCCCGCCACTCGGCTTGGGGTTGACATACAGCTCATAGCCGCACCCGCCGCACCTGGTCGGTGGCGCGGCGGGCAGCGGGCCGGCGCAGCGCGGGCAGAAGCGGGTGGCTATTTCTTGGCTCCCTTGTCCGCCGGGGCGTCCGAGGTCGACAGCGCCGCGATGAAGGCCTCCTGCGGCACCTCGACCCGACCGACCATCTTCATGCGCCGCTTGCCTTCCTTCTGCTTCTCCAGCAGCTTGCGCTTACGGGTGATGTCACCGCCGTAGCACTTGGCGAGCACGTCCTTGCGGATCGCGCGGATCGTCTCGCGGGCGATGACCCGGCTGCCGATCGCGGCCTGGATCGGCACCTCGAACTGCTGCCGGGGGATCAGCTTCTGCAGCTTCGACGCGATGGTGACGCCGTAGTTGTACGCCTTGTCCTTGTGCACGATGGCGCTGAACGCGTCGACCGGCTCGCCGTGCAGCAGGATGTCCACCTTCACCAAGTCGGACTGCTGCTCGCCGCTGGGCTCGTAGTCGAGGCTCGCGTACCCCTTCGTCCGGCTCTTGAGCTGGTCGAAGAAGTCGTAGATGATCTCGGCCAGGGGCAGCGTGTAGCGCAGTTCGACGCGGTCGGCCGACAGGTAGTCCATCCCCTGCAACTGCCCCCGTCGGCCCTGGCACAGCTCCATCACGGCGCCGACGTAGTCGTTGGGGGTGAGCACGGTGGCGCGCACCACCGGCTCGAACACCTGGCCGATCTTGCCGGCGGGGTACTCGCTCGGGTTGGTCACGACATGCTCGGCGCCGTCCTCCATGATCACTCGGTAGATCACGTTGGGCGCCGTGGAGATGAGGTCCAGGCCGAACTCGCGCTCCAGCCGCTCCCCGATGATCTCCAGGTGCAGCAGACCGAGGAAGCCGCAGCGGAAGCCGAAGCCCAGCGCGGCCGAGGTCTCCGGCTCGTAGACCAGCGCGGCGTCGTTGAGCTTCAGCTTGTCGAGCGCGTCGCGCAGGAGCGGGTAGTCCGAACCGTCGATCGGGTAGAGGCCGGAGTACACCATCGGCTTGGGGTCGGAGTATCCGCCCAACGCCTCGTCGGCCGGCCGGGCGTTGATGGTGACGGTGTCACCGACCCGGGATTGCCGGACGTCCTTCACTCCGGTGATCAGGTAGCCCACCTCGCCGACCCCGAGCCCGGCGGATTTGATCGGCTCCGGCGAGATGACGCCGAGTTCGAGCAGCTCGTGGACGGCGCCGGTGGACATCATCCGGATCCGGTCGCGCGCCTCGATCCGGCCGTCGATCACCCTGATGTAGGTGATGACGCCCCGGTACACGTCGTAGACCGAGTCGAAGATCATCGCCCGGGCCGGAGCGTCCGCGTCGCCCTTCGGCGCCGGCAGTTGCCGGACGATCTCGTCGAGCAGATGCGCGACACCCTCGCCGGTCTTGCCGGAGACCCGCAGCACGTCGCTCGGCTCGCAGCCGATCAGGTGCGCAAGCTCCTCGGCGTACTTCTCGGGCTGCGCGGCCGGCAAGTCGATCTTGTTGAGCACCGGAATGACCTGTAGGTCGTTCTCAAGCGCGAGGTACAGGTTCGCCAGGGTCTGCGCCTCGATCCCCTGCGCCGCGTCGACGAGCAGCACCGCCCCTTCACAGGCCGCGAGGGACCGGGACACCTCGTACGTGAAGTCGACGTGGCCCGGAGTGTCGATCATGTTCAGCACGACGGTCTCGCCGGCCCGCTCGCCCGCACGCACCGTCCAGGGCATCCGCACGGCCTGGCTCTTGATCGTGATGCCGCGCTCCCGCTCGATGTCCATGCGGTCCAGGTACTGGGCGCGCATCTGGCGGGCGTCGACCACCTCGGTGAGCTGCAGCATCCGGTCGGCGAGCGTCGACTTGCCGTGGTCGATGTGGGCGATGATGCAGAAGTTGCGAATGCTGTCTGGGGGGGTCGCCCCGGGCAGGTTGGCACCGGTCGGTGGCACTGTCGTCCGTTCGTGGGTAGTCGGGCGCTTACATCGTCGACCGACTCCTCAAGCGCGAAAGGCGTCGGCCGTACTCCATCGTCCCACGCCACCGGCACCGGCCGGCATCACCGGCTCCTACAACAGGGCACCTTCGTCGTGCAACCAGTCAACGAAGCCGAGCGCCACCGCCGCGGCGCAGTCCACCAGCTCGACAAGGAGAGTGTCGTGCGCCCCGGAGCCGAGCGGCACCTGCATCTCGGCGTAGATCGGCAGCTGCCCCCGGTCGGTCGGGTCCCCGACGTAGGCCTTGCAGAACCGGCGGGTGTGATTCCACTCGTTGACCACTCGGTAGGACCGGTCGGCCCAGTCCGGCGGGACGGTCATGTGCGGCCGCGCCCGGATGACCAGGATCTCGTCGTCCGGCCCTTCGAGGGCAAACAGCACCGCGTGCCGCTCCCAGAGGGCGATGAGCGTTCCGCCACCGTCGGTGAGGTAACGAATATCCAGCTTGTCAAGTGCTGCAGCGACGCGCGCCAACGTCACCGTCGCCACGGTCGCGGCCCGGTCGGCCGTGGCCGTGTTGCCAGCGGTTCCGGCGTCAGCCGAATCTTCTGTCCGCGTGTCGGTCTGCCCAGCACGCTTCTGCCACCACGGCATAGATCCGTGCTCCCTGCTCCCCGTGCGCCTCGCTCCGCTCCCCTGCGAACCCACCACGGCTTTTGTCAACACCCTCAACAGTGGTGGACCCGAGCCAACAAGTTACCCGTTCGGACGAGTTTCGGCAGCCCCGAACTGCGCCCGCGCCGATGATCGGACAGACAGACCATCATCCCTTTGGATTTACCAATTTGTTCAACGGGCTACAAGACACTCTTCCGCCGTTTGGGTACCCAGCGCTTATTGAAATCCATCGTCACGCCGGCGCGGCGAATTCAGCCCGTGGGGCGTACCGCGAGCCCTCGCGAAGATCGATGCCAACCCGTGCCAAAAGCGCCCGCCAGACCCACCCAGCCACGGGCCAGCCGCACCTCGACCGCTCCCCCGGCCGGCTCTCCGGGGGCCGGCGCCGCGCCGAGGAACCCCATCCGCACCACGCCCTGTACGAGCCGCTGCGGCACGTCCACCCGCGTACCGTCGTCGGTGATCACCACCACCGGTACGTGATCGAGCAGTGCGTCGCGGAGCACCCGCTCCCCGACCGCCCTGCCCCGTACGCCGCCGGTGACGGCCGCCCGCAGCGTGGCCTCGGCCGCCGCACCCACCCGGTGCAGCTCGGCGACCGGCAACCGCTCGACCACGAGCCCTGCCTCCGGCGGCAGCGGCCACCGCCACTCCGCGTCACGGCGGGGCGGCAGGCGGTCGGCGCCGGCGTCGAGCGCGTCGAGTAGATCAGCCGCGCGTACCGTCGCGTCTTCCGCAAGATCGGCGCACACCCGGCGGGTCACCAGCACCTCGAACGGCAGGCGGGCCCACAACTCCAGCGTGCGGCCACCGGCCGGGCGCATCCGGACCAGAGCCGTCGGGTCCAGCCGCACCAGCCGCGCGAGGAAGGCGCCGGCATCCGCGACGCTCGCCGGATCCAGCCAGCTCATGAGGTGGACTCCAGCCACGGGGTGAGAAACTCGCGCTCGGCGTCCGTGAGTCGCCGCGGGCGACCCGCTGCGAGATCGAACGGTACGCACACCGACCGCGCCCGGCTCGCCACGACGCCGTCGTCGAACAGTTCGTAGCCGACCACGAAGCGGCTGGGCCTGATCTCCTCGAGCCACATGTCGATCCGCACCGGATGCCCATAGTCGACCGGGCGTAGATAGTCGATCTCGTGGCGGGCGATGACGACGCCCTCCTCCAGCGAGGTAATCCCCGCGTCGCGGGCGCCGTCGAACATCATCGCCACCCGCGCCTCCTCGTACAGGGTGAGGAAGCGGGCGTTGTTGACGTGGCCGTACGCGTCCATATCAGACCAGCGAAGAGCGCACTGGTAGGTGAAGCGCGACATCTGCCTTGGACTCCTCCCTCGCGCCGACGACCTAGTGTCGCGCGCCCGCCACGGCCGTGTGAGCGGTCCGTAGCGGGCGCGAAGTTGATCACCTGGCGGCAGGTCAGCCGGCGACGGCGAAGCGCTGCCAGTACGCCCGCTCGTCGTCGTCGAGCGGGCGTGGCTTGCTCTCGGCGTACGAGTACGCCACGAGCACGCACTCGCAGCGCGCGACCGGCCTCTCCCCGTCGCACATGCGCTGCGCGAGGGTCCACGACGACGTGCCGATCGCCGCGACCTCGGTCTCCACCCGGAGCACGAGCCCCGGCCGGAACTCGACCGGGGCCGCGTAGTCGACGGCGACCCGGGCGGCGATGCATCCCCGGTCAGCGGGCGAGCCGGGGACGCCCGTGGGCGCCCCGGCCAGCAACTCCATCCGCGCGTCCTCGAAGTACGACAGGTAGCGGGCGTGGTTGACGTGCCCCAACTGGTCGGGGTCCGACCAGCGCACCTGCGCGAGGTACACCGCCGGTGCGCTGGTCGACTCCGACTGCTCCACCTGCTCAGTCACGGGTGAGCTTGCGGTGGGTGACCGAGTGGGGGCGAGCAGCCTCGGCCCCGAGCCGGTCGATCTTGTTCTTCTCGTACGCCTCGAAGTTGCCCTCGAACCAGAACCACTTGGCCGGGTTCTCGTCGTCGCCCTCCCACGCGAGGATGTGGGTGGCGACCCGGTCGAGGAACATCCGGTCGTGGGAGATGACCACGGCGCAGCCGGGGAAGTCCAGCAGCGCGTTCTCCAGCGACGACAGCGTCTCGACGTCGAGGTCGTTGGTGGGCTCGTCGAGCAGCAGCAGGTTGCCGCCCATCTTCAGGGTCAGCGCCAGGTTGAGCCGGTTGCGCTCACCGCCGGACAGCACGCCGGTCGGCTTCTGCTGGTCCGGCCCCTTGAAGCCGAACGCCGCGACGTAGGCGCGCGAGGGCATCTCGACCTTGCCCACCATCAGGTGGTCCAGGCCGTCGGAGACGACCTCCCAGACCGTCTTCTTGGGGTCCAGGCCGGAGCGGTTCTGGTCGACGTACGAGATGTTCACCGTGTCACCGACGCGCACCTCGCCGTCTGTCGGCTGCTCCAGCCCGACCAGCGTCTTGAACAGCGTCGTCTTTCCGACACCGTTCGGGCCGATGATGCCGACGATGCCGTTACGCGGCAGCGAGAACGACAGTCCGTCGATGAGCAGCCGGTCGCCAAAGCCCTTCTTGAGCTTGTCGGACTCGACCACCAGGTTGCCCAGGCGCGGGCCCGGCGGGATCTGGATCTCCTCGAAGTCCAGCTTGCGGGTCTTCTCGGCCTCGGCGGCCATCTCCTCGTACCGGTCGAGCCGGGCCCGGGACTTGGTCTGGCGGGCCTTGGCGTTGGAACGCACCCACTGGAGCTCGTCCTCGAGGCGCTTCTTCATCTTGGCGTCCTTGCGCCCCTCGACGGCCAGTCGGGCGGCCTTCTTCTCCAGGTACGTGGAGTAGTTGCCCTCGTAGCCGTGCACACGGCCCCGGTCGACCTCGGCGATCCAGTCCGCGACGTGGTCGAGGAAGTACCGGTCGTGCGTGACCGCCAGCACCGCACCCGGGTACTTGGACAGGTGCTGCTCCAGCCACAGCACGCTCTCGGCGTCCAGGTGGTTGGTGGGCTCGTCGAGCAGGAGCAGGTCGGGCTGCTCGAGCAGCAGCTTGCAGAGCGCCACGCGGCGGCGCTCACCACCGGAGAGCACGTTGACGCGCTCGTCCGCCGGCGGGCAGCGCAGCGCGTCCATCGCCAGCGCGAGCTTGGAGTCGATGTCCCACGCGTCGGCGTGGTCGAGCTCCTCCTGCAGCCGACCCATCTCGTCCATCAGCTCGTCGGAGTAGTCGGTCGCCATCTGCTCGGCGATCTGGTTGAAACGGTTGAGCTTGGCCTTGGTCTCGGCGACCGCCATCTCGATGTTCTCGAGCACGGTCTTCGATTCGTCCAGCTTGGGTTCCTGCGCCAGCATGCCCACGGTGAAGCCGGGCATGAGCCGCGCCTCGCCGTTGCTCAGCGTGTCCTCGCCGGCCATGATCCGCAGCAGGCTGGACTTACCGGCGCCGTTCGGGCCGACCACGCCGATCTTCGCGCCGGGCAGGAAGTTGAGCGTCACATTGTCGAGCACGACCTTGTCGCCGTGCGCCTTGCGCGCCTTCTCAAGCACGTAGATGAACTGGGCCACGGTGCGCCCTACCTCCGAAAGATCGTGGGTTTAACGCGGACGTACCGCGCAATGATCGCTTCTTGGCCCGGCCGCCGTCGCGCCCAATCTTTCCAGGCGGGTCGCGCGCCGCCCACATCACCCTGGATCAAGGGCACGGAGCGGGGGACTCACCGGGCTCACGTATTACACAACCCTCTTGGCACCCGCCATATTTCGTGCTAATAGTCCCGCCGGTATGCACCTGCCCCCGTCGACGATCTCCCCTTCAGTAGGCTGTTTGGACGAGGTGGGCTCGTCCGTGGGGAGGGGGATCGGCCGTGGGCCGAAGCTCGTTTGTGGTGGTGGCCAACCGGCTACCGGTCGACCAGGTCAACACTCCGGAGGGGCGCCAGTGGCGGCGAAGCCCCGGCGGCCTGGTCACGGCGCTGCAGCCGGTGCTCGCCTCCCGGCGCGGCACCTGGATCGGCTGGACCGGCGCGGCCTCCGCCCCGGGCGAACCACCGATGGAGCCGTTCGAGATCGACAACATGCGCCTGCGGTCGGTGTCGCTTTCGGCCGAGGAGATCGAACGCTACTACGAGGGCTTTAGCAACTCCAGCCTCTGGCCGCTCTACCACGACGCGGTGGAGACGCCGATGTACCGGCGGCGCTGGTGGGACGCGTACCGGCGGGTGAACGAGCGCTTCGCCGACGCCGCCGCCGAGGAGGCCGCCGAGGGCGGCGTGGTGTGGGTACAGGACTACCAGCTGCAGCTCGTACCCGCGATGCTGCGCGCCCGCCGTCCGGACCTGCGCATCGGCTTCTTCCTGCACATCCCGTTCCCGCCGATCGAGCTGTTCGCCCAGCTGCCCCGCCGCACCGAGGTGCTGCGCGGGCTGCTCGGCGCCGACCTGGTCGGCTTCCAGCAGCCCCTCGCCGCCCAGAACTTCCTCCGGCTGACCCGCCACCTGCTCGGCCTGCGTCCCCGGGGCGAGACCGTCGAGGTGGACGGGCGCACGGTGACCGCCGCCGCGTTCCCGATCTCGATCGACGTCGCCGAGATGGAGGATCTGGTCGCCCGGCCGGAAATCCGACAGCGCGCGGCCGAGATTCGCCACGAACTGGGCGACCCGAAGACGATCCTGCTGGGCGTGGACCGCCTCGACTACACGAAGGGCATCGAGCAGCGCCTCACCGCCTTCCAGGAGCTGCTGGCCGAGGGCCAGCTCAGCGTCCCGGACGCGGTGATGGTCCAGGTGGCCACCCCGAGCCGGGAGCGCGTCGAGCATTACCAGGCCCTGCGGGTCAAGGTCGAGCGCGAGGTGGGCCGGATCAACGGCGACTACGGCAGGGTCGGCGTGCCGGCGGTCCATTACCTGCACCAGTCGTACAGTCGCCGGGAGTTGGCCGCGCTCTACTGCGCCGCCGATGTCATGATGGTGACGCCGCTTCGCGACGGGATGAACCTGGTAGCGAAGGAGTACGTAGCTGCAAGAGCGGATCTCGGCGGTGCGTTGGTACTGTCCGAGTTCGCCGGCGCGTCCGCCGAGCTGCGTCAGGCGTTCCTGGTCAACCCACACGACCTCGACGGGCTCAAGGATGCGCTCGTACGCGCCATCAACGTCGATCCAATTGACGCCAACAGGCGGATGCGGGCGATGCGGCGCCACCTGAGGACCCACGATGTACGAGCGTGGGCCCGATCGTTCCTGACATCTCTCGGCGTACTGGACACGGTGACATGAACGTTCAATCCGACGGCGACGGAACCGCGCCCGCCGGTCACCTATCAACCGCACCGGCGGACCTCGCTGGCCCCGCCGAGGCCCTGGAGGCCGGGCTACGCGCCGCAAGCGCGCGGATCGCCCGGGTGCCCAGCCTCCTCGTTGCCTGTGACTACGACGGCACCCTGGCACCGATCGTGGAAGATCCGACCCGCGCCGCTCCGCTGCCGGAGGCCGTGGCGGCGCTGCGCGCGCTCGCCAGCCTGCCCCAGACCACCGTGGCGGTGATCTCCGGACGGGCCCTGCGCGACCTGGCAGCGCTCTCCCGCCTACCCAGCGAGGTTCACCTCGTCGGCAGCCACGGCTCCGAGTTCGACGTCGGCTTCGTCGACGCGCTGGCCCCTGATCTCCAGCAGTTACGGGGCGAGCTGGTCGAGACGCTGTCCGGCCTGGTACGCCGCCGCCCAGGGGTACGGCTGGAGCTCAAACCGGCCAGCGTCGCGGTGCACTTCCGGGCGGCCGAGCCCGAGGTCGCGCACCTGGTGCTGGAGTCGATCCTGACCGGCCCGGCGACCTGGCCGGGCGTGACCGTGACGCAGGGCAAGCAGGTCGTCGAACTGTCGGTGATCACCACCAACAAGGGTCTCGCCATCGACGCGCTGCGCACCCAACTGTCGGCCAGCGCGGTGGTGTTCCTCGGCGACGACGTCACCGACGAGAACGCGTTCGCCCACCTGCACGGCCCCGACCTGGGCGTCAAGATCGGCCCCGGCGACACCCGGGCGCACTTCCGCGTCTCCGGGCCGGTCGACGCGGTACGCCTGCTGGGTCTGCTCCTGCACTACCGGCGGCAGTGGCTGTTCGGGGAGCGGGCGGTGCCGATCGAGCGCCATTCGATGCTGTCCAACGGGCGCACGGTCGCGCTGGTGACCCCGGACGCGCGGGTCAGTTGGCTGTGCCACCCGCGACCGGACTCGTCGGCGCTCTTCGCCGACCTGCTCGGCGGGCCGTCGGCCGGGCACTTCACGGTCAAACCCGAACGCGGCGGGCTGCCCCTGGGCCAGCGTTACCTGCCGGGCACGATGACCGTCGAGACCCGGTGGTCGGGACTGACGATCACGGACTGGCTCGACACCCACCCGACCAACGGGGCGGGGCTCGCACTCTCCGACAACCAGGGCACCGCGCTCATCCGCGTGTTATCCGGCACCGCCCGCGCGAAGATCGTGTTCGCGCCACGGCCGGAGTTCGGCCAGCTGCCGATCCGGCTGCAGCCGCTCGGCGACGGCCTGCTCGTCCTCGGCTCCAACGAGCCGATCGCGCTGTACTCCCCGGGCGTGGACTGGGACATCGTCACCGACAGCGGCAACGAGGTCGGCCGGGCGTTCGTGGACCTCTCCGCGATGGGCGGCTCGGCAGTGCTGGAGCTCCGGCTCGGGACCGCCGACGTGGAGGCGCACCCGGTCGACGCCGACAAGCGCCGAACGCTCGCCGAAGAGCAGTCGCGGGACTGGGCGATGTCGCTGCGGTTACCGGTCCGGGCGCGCGACGCGGTCCTCCGCAGCGCCCTGACGCTGCGCGGGCTGTGCCACGAGCCCACCGGCGCGATCCTCGCCGCGGCGACCGCGTCGCTGCCGGAGGAGATCGGCGGCGTCCGCAACTGGGACTACCGGTACTGCTGGCTGCGCGACGCGGCGATGAGCGCCCGGGTGCTCGTCGACCTCGGCTCGACCGAAGAGGCCGACCGGCTGCTGAACTGGACCATGCGGGTGGTCGAGTCGACCGGCGGCCACCCGGAGCGGCTGCACCCGCTGTACGCGGTGGACGGCAACGAACTGGGTGCCGAGGCGGTCATCGACACGCTGCCCGGGTACGCCGGGTCCCGACCGGTACGCGTCGGCAACGCCGCCAACCGCCAGGTCCAGCTGGACGTGTTCGGGCCGGTGGCCGACCTGATCGCGGCCGTCGCCGACCACCGCGGGTTGCACCCCGAGGACGTGGCGCTCATGGGCGCGATGGTGGAGGCCGTCGAGCGGCGCTGGCACGAACCCGACCACGGCCTGTGGGAGGCCCGGCTGCCACCCCGCCACCACGTGTACTCCAAGGTCATGTGCTGGCTGACCGTCGACCGGGCGATCCAGCTGGGCTCCAAGCACGGCATGCCGATCAAGCCGGAGTGGCGCAAGCTACGCGACACCATCGCCGAGAACGTGCTGGCCCACGGCTGGCACGAGAAGGCCGGCGCGTACACCGTGGCGTACGGCGACCGCGACCTCGACGCCTCCTCGCTGTGGATCGGCCTGTCCGGGCTGCTCGCCGACGACGACCCCCGGTTCCTGTCGACCGTCCTCGCGATCGAGGCCGAGCTGCGCAGCGGCGCGACGGTCTACCGCTACCTGTGGGACGACGGCCTGCCGGGCCACGAGGGCGGCTTCCACATCTGCACGGCGTGGCTCATCGAGGCGTACCTGCGCACCGGGCGCCGCACCGAGGCCGAGGAGCTGTTCGACCAGATGCTCGACACCGCCGGGCCGACCGGCCTGCTGCCCGAGCAGTACGACCCGGAGGCCGAGCGGGGCCTGGGCAACCACCCCCAGGCGTACAGCCACCTGGGTCTGATCCGGTGCGCCATGCTGCTGGACGCCGCGCGCTAGCGCGGATCTTGGACACTTAGGCCGCCTAAAAGCGGTCTAAGTGTCCAAGATCGCCCAGAACACCCACGACGTCGCCGAGCACCACGATCGCCGGTGGCCGTAGCTGCGCCTCGGCGACCTGCTCGGCGATCGTGTCCAGGCGACCCCGGACGACCCGCTGGGCTCCGGTCGTACCCTCCTGCACCACGGCCGCCGGGGTCGACGCGGGCTTTCCGTGCGCCAGCAGGGTCGCCGTGATGGCCGGGAGGTTCTTCAGGCCCATCAGGACACACATGGTGCCGCGCAGGCGGGCCAGCGCCGGCCAGTCGACCAGGGACTGGGGGTGATCCGGCGCCACGTGCCCGGAGACGACGACCAGCTCGTGGGCCACGCCTCGGTGCGTCACCGGGATGCCGGCCGCCGCCGGTACGGCCAGGGCGCTCGTCACGCCGGGCACCACGGTCACCGGGATACCCGCCTCCACGCAGGCGATCAGCTCCTCGCCGCCGCGGCCGAACAGGTACGGGTCGCCGCCCTTGAGCCGGACGACGAACTTCCCCTCCTTGGCACGCTCGACCAGGATCCGGTTGATCTCGGACTGGGTACGCGACGGCCCGTACGGGATCTTCGACGCGTCCACGAGTTCGACCTCCGGGCGCAGCTCGTCGAGGAGCAGGCCCGGTACGAGCCGGTCGGCGACCACGACCTCGGCTGCCGCGAGGAGCCGGCGGCCGCGGACCGTGATCAGCTCGGGGTCGCCGGGGCCACTGCCCACCAGCGCGACTGCGCCGCCGGTGCTCGGCGCCGGCGGCGCGTTCAGGGTGCCGTCTGTCAGACCGGCCCGGATCCCGTCCCGGATCGCCATCGCGCGACGGGGGTCACCGCCGCCGAGTACCGCCACGGTCACCTGACCGTGCCGGGCGACCGCGGGCGTCCACGCCGTCGCGGCATGCCGGTCGTCGGCGCGTACGCAGAACACGCGCCGCTCCCGCGCCGCGTCGCTGACCGCCGCCGCGGCGACCGGGTCGTCGACGGCGACCTGTACGAGCCAGGCGCCGTCCACATCGCCGGGCTCGAACGTGCGGTCCAGCCACCGCACCCGGCCGGCGGCCGCGAGGTCGTGCAGGGCCGGGGTGAGCGACGGTGCCACGAGCACCACGTCGGCACCGGCTGCCAGCAGCGCCGGGACCCGCCGGGTAGCGACGGCCCCGCCGCCCACGACGAGGACGCGCAGCCCTTCCAGGCGCAGCCCGATCGGGTACAGCTCGCTCACTTGCCCCTCTTTCACGTAGATCTTGGACACCTGGACCGGCTGTGGGCGGTCCAGGTGTCCAAGATCGCGGAACTATTTCTCCGAGACCCCGGCCGAGTCGAACGTCGCCACCTCGTGGAGCACCCGGACGGCGCTGGTCACGATCGGCAGCGCCAGCAGCGCACCGGTGCCCTCCCCCAGGCGTAGCCCCAGGTCGACCAGCGGGTTCAGGCCGAGGTGGGCCAGGGCCACCGTAGCGCCCGGCTCCGCCGACCGGTGCCCGGCCACCATGGCGGCGACCGCGTCGGGCGCGAGCGCCGCCGCCACGAGCGCCGCCGACGCGGCGATCACCCCGTCCAACACCACGGGTACGCGACGAGCCGCCGCGCCCAGCAGGTACCCGGCGATGGCGGCGTGCTCCAGCCCGCCTACGGCCGCGAGCGCCCCGATCGGGTCGTCAGGCGACGGCGTATGCCGCTCGAGCCCGGCACGGACCACGCTGACCTTGAGCGAATGGGTGGGATCGTCGACGCCGGTGCCCCGGCCGGTCACCTCCGCCGGGTCGGCGCCGGTGAACACAGCGATCAGCGCGGCGGCCGGCGTGGTGTTGGCGATACCCATGTCCCCGGTCAGCAGGATCTTCGCGCCGTCGTCGACGAGCTTCCCGGCGACCTCGATCCCGACGGTCAGCGCGGCGACCGCCTCCTCGCGGGTCAGCGCCGGCTCCACGGCCAGATCCCGGGTACCGGCCCGGACCTTGCGGATCAGCAGCCCGTCGGCCGGCTCGAGCGCCACCGCGACCCCGACATCCACGACGGTGACGCCCACGCCGGCCTGGCGCGCGAACGCGTTGACCACCGCCCCGCCGGCCAGGAAGTTCGCCACCATCTGCGCGGTGACCTCCTGCGGCCACGGGGTGACGCCCTGGGCGTGCACGCCGTGGTCGCCGGCGAACACGGCGACGGCGCCCGGGGTGGGCAGCGGCGGCGGGCAGGCCCCGGCAAGGCCGGCCAGCCGGATCGACAGCTCCTCCAGCTCACCGAGGGAGCCGGCCGGTTTGGTCAGGCGGGCGTGCAGCTCACGGGCGGCACGCATAGCAGCCGAATCCGCCGGCTGGATCGCCGCGATCGTGCGGTCGAGCAAATCGGGTTCCCTCCTCAAGACAGCACGCCGGCCAGGACGGCGACGAAGGCATCGGTGGTGGCGGTGTCGCGGACGGCCAGTCGCAGCCAGTCCGGACCCAGGCCGGGGAAGGTGTCGCCGCGGCGCACCGCGTACCCGCGCTCGCGCAGCCGGTCGCGTACGGCCAGGCCGTCGGGCACCTCGATGAGAACGAACGAACTGGTGGGCTCGCCGGTGACCCGTACGCCGGGGAGCGCGGCGAGGCGCCGCACCAGGTGGGCCCGGTCGTCGGCGAGCCGGCGCGCGATGGCCTGCTCGGCGGCGACCGCGGCCGGGGAGGCGCACGCCTGCGCGGCCGCGAGAGCGGGGGTGGACACCGGCCACAGCGGCGCGACGGCGGCCAGCCGGTCGACCAACGCGGCGTCGGCCAGCAGGTAGCCGACGCGCAGGCCGGCGAGGCCCCACGTCTTGGTGAAGCTGCGGATCACGACCAGGCCGGGCAGGTCCCGCCGGCTCGACAGCGACTCCGGCTCTCCCGGCACGGTGTCGGCGAACGCCTCGTCGACGACCAGTACCCGCCCGGGGCGGGCGAGCGCGGCGATCGCCGAAGCCGGGTGGAGCACGGACGTCGGGTTGGTCGGGTTGCCGAGGACGACCAGGTCGGCGTCGTCGGGTACGCGGTCAGGGGTGAGGGTGAAGTCCGGGGCCTGCAGGATCACCCGGCCGACGGGGTGGCCGGCGGCCCGCAGCGCGGCCTCCGGCTCGGTGAACTGCGGGTGCACCACCACCGCGCGGGCCGGCCGGAGGGCGTGGGCGAGCAGGCTGAACGCCTGCGCGGCGCCGGCGGTCAGCAGCACCTCGGCGGGCGGGCGGCCGTGCCGGGCGGCGACGGCCGCGCGGGCCGGGCCGGGGTCGGGGTACCGGGCGAGGTCCGTGAGTGCTTCACGGAGAGGCTGCGACAGCCAGTCCGGCATCGGGTCGGTCCGTACGTTCACCGCGAGGTCGACGAGCCCGGCGGCCAGCTCACTGTCGCCGTGAAAACGCAGGTCCGCGTCGGCGGACGCGGGCACGGGCGGACGCGACGTGAGCATGGTGAGCATCTTGCCTGGCCGGCGACGCCGGGGCGAAACCGGGTGAGCGCGGGCCCAGGGATTGAGCGAGCGCGCTCCCCGGAATCGGGCGAGAGCGAACACGCGGCCGGGCGAGCGCGCCAAATCGCCAGGATATTTACGTATTTCATCTATCTTATGGGCGTGAAGGGCGACGGCAGGGATATCGGGCGATTGGTCGGGCGAGTGATTATTCTCGTCCGCACCGGCCTGATCATGGGCGTCGTGGTGGCCGCCCTCGCCCTGCCCCTCGCTGCGGTCGTGGGATACGGCGTCAAGGCCAGCGTCGACCAGATCAACAGCCAGGCGCAGAGCCTTCCCGACGTGCCGCCGGCACAGACCAGCCGGGTGTACGCGGCCGACGGCACCACGCTGATCAGCCAGTTCTACGAAGAGAACCGCACACCCACCCCGCTCGCCCAGGTGTCGCCGTTCGTCGCCCAGGCGATCGTCGCGGCCGAGGACTCCCGCTTCTACGACCACCACGGCGTCGACGTCAAGGGCATCGCCCGCGCCTTCGTCACCAACAGCCGGTCGGGCCAGGTCGCCCAGGGCGCCTCGACCCTGACCATGCAGTACGTCCGCAATGTGCTGCGGCAGGCGGCGCGCACCCCGCAGGAACTGCAGGCCGCCACCGAGCAGACCCCCGCCCGCAAGCTCCGCGAGATGCAGTTGGCCGTCGCCGTCGAGCAGCGGCTGAGCAAAACCGAGATCCTGGAGCGCTACCTCAACATCGTGTACTTCGGCCACCAGGCGTACGGGATCGCCGCCGCGTCCGGAGTGTACTTCTCCAAACGCCCCGCGGAGCTCACCCTGCCCGAGGCCGCCATGCTGGCCGGCCTGGTCCAGGCGCCGTCGGCGTACGACCCGGCCGGCGACCAGCGCGCGGCCACCACGCGGCGCGATTACATCATCGACCGGATGGCCAGCACCGGCCAGCTCACCCGGGCGGTGGCCGACCAGGCCAAGGGGCAGCCGATCGCGCTGCGCCTGTCCGAGCCGCCCAGCGACTGCGGATCCACGGCGGAGAACAGCTGGGGATTCTTCTGCGACCTGGTCAAGTCGTGGTGGATGGAGCAGCCGGCGTTCGGGTCTACCCCGCAGGAGCGGCTGAGCCGGCTGCGCCGGGGTGGCTACCGGATCGTCACGTCCCTCGACGTCAACCTGCAGGGCAGCGCTCAGCGGAACCTGACCGCCAAGGAAGCGACCAACAGCGCCTTCGCCCACGGACTCGTGGCGATCGAGCCCGGCACCGGCCGGGTCCGGGCGATGGCCGTCAACCGCGTCTACGCGGTCGACCAGTCCCACAACGGGCCGAAGGTGGATCAGCAGGGCCGCCCCACCAACACCACCGGCACCTACCCCAACACCGTCAACCCGCTGCTGGGCGGCGGCGATCTGCCGGGCTTCCAGGCCGGGTCCACGTTCAAGCTGTTCACCATGCTCGCCGCGCTGGAGGCGGGCAAGCCGCTCGCGACCTCGATCAACTCCCCGCGCAAGTACCGGTCGAACTACCCCGCCGCCGCCGGCGAACCGGCCTCGTGCGGCAACCGCTGGTGCCCATCCAACGCCAGCGCCGCGATGACCGGGCAGCAGACGATGTGGTCGGGCTTCGGCAAGTCGGTCAACACGTACTTCGTCCAGTTGGAGCAGCAGGTCGGGGCCGACAAGGCGGTCGCCATGGCCGAGCGGCTGGGGCTTCGCTGGCGTACCGCGACCGACAAGCTCCAGGCGTCGGCGGACAACGCCGCCGGCTGGGGCGCGTTCACGCTCGGCGTGGCCGACACCACGCCGCTGGAGATGGCCAACGCGTACGCGACGATCGCCGCCGACGGCTCGTACTGCGAACCGCTGCCGGTACTGAACATCACCGATCCGGACGGCGCACCCGTGATGTCGGGAGAGAAGCCGGTCGACGTCGCCGCGCCCCGCTGCCGCCAGGTCTTCAACCCGGAGGTGGCCCGGGCCGCGGTCGACGCCGCCCGCTGCGTCACCGGGTACGGGGCGGCGACCAGTGGCGTCTGCGGTGGCTGGTCCACCGCGCCGACGGTGTACCCGACGGTGAAGCGCCCGGTCGCGGGCAAGACGGGCACCACCGACAACAACCAGGCGGCGTGGTTCGTCGGGTTCTCCCCCACGCTGTCGGTGGCGAGCTTCATCGCCGACCCGGACAACCCGCTGCACCCCGTCGGCACGGCCAACCTGAACAAGCCGATCCGGTCGGCGGCCGAGACGCTGCGCGACGCGCTCGCCGGCGCTCCGGCCCGGGACTTCGCCGCGCCGGCCGCAACGACGGCGTACGGCCCGGGTGGCAAGAAGCCCGGGCAGGGCCGTTCAGCCTCGCCCAAGCCGACCCCCAGCAAGAGCCGCTAGCGCAAGGTCGGCTCCGGAGCCGCAATTCATCGATCGCGGCGGCCGCCTGCGGACGCTACCCGGTCCGCGCCAGCCGGCAGGCTGGAAACAGCCGGTAGCGTTGTGGCGTGTATCGGTTCCTCGCCACCCCTCGCTGGTTGGGACTGGCCGCGCTGGCGCTGCTCCTCGCCGCGGTGATGGTCGGCCTCGGCAACTGGCAACTGCACCGCTATCAGCAGAAGGCCGCGATCAATACGCGCATCGACGCGGGCGGCAGCGGGCCAGCGGTGCCGATCACGCGGGTGCTGCCCGCGCTGGGCGGCACCGGCGGGCACGTCGGTCCCCCGCCGTCGGCCGCCGTCGAGTGGACGCGGGTGACGGTGACCGGACGGTACGACTCCAGCCACGAGATCCTGGCCCGCGGCCGCACGGTCGACGGCTCCGTGGGGTTCGAGGTGCTCACTCCCCTGCTGCTGAACGACGGTGGGGCGGTGCTGGTCGACCGTGGGTGGCTGGCACCCCCGCCCGGCGGCGCGCTGATCAAGCCCGTGGTGCCGGCGGCCCCCAGCGGCGAGGTCACGGTGATCGGCCCGCTGCGCAAGCCGGAGAGCGGCGCGGACAGGCCGGTGGACCACACCGTCCGCCGCATCTCCCCCGCCTCGTTGAACCTGCCGTACCCCGTCTACGGGGGGTACGTGATGCTCGACGAGCAGACGCCGGCGGCGGACAACAGATTCACGCCCGTGCCGGCCGGCCATGTGAACGCCTGGCAGAGCGGCGGGTACGCGGTGCAGTGGTGGGCCTTCGCGGCGCTGACGATCGTCGGGTACGGGTACCTGGCCCGCCGCGAAGCGCGCGGTGTCCCGACCGGGGACCGCACCGAAGCAGTCCCGGTATGAGCGAGCCGGCCGGGGAGGTCGCCTAGCCGCCCGCTACGCGGCCGGTGTGGATCGCTCGGACGTCGTTGATCGTGTCCGCCTCGGCGGCGGTCTTGTCCTCGCGGTAGCGCAGCACCCGGGCGAACCGCAACGCCACCCCGCCCGGGTAGCGCGGTGAGGTCTGCACCCCGTCGAAGGCGATCTCCACCACCAGTTCCGGGCGTACCGCGACGACCCAGTCGTCTTGTTCGACGGCGAGCGCCCGCAGCCGCTCGGTCTGCCACCGCAGCATCTCGTCGGTGAGCCCCTTGAAGGTCTTGCCGAGCATGACGAACTCGCCGGTCTCCGGGTCGCGGGCGCCCAGGTGGAGATTGGACAGCCAGCCCCGGCGCCGCCCGTGACCCCACTCGGCGGCGAGGACGACCAGGTCAAGGGTGTGCCGCGGCTTGACCTTCACCCAGGCGGCCCCTCTCCGGCCCACGTCGTACGGCGCGTCGAGGGACTTGATCACGAGCCCTTCCTGACCGGCATCGACAGCGGCGGCGAACGCCCGCTCCGCGGCGGCGACGCCGCTGATCTCGGTACGGGTCACCAGCAGGTCGGCCGGGAGCGCCGCGGTGAGCGCTGCCCACCGCTCGCGGGCGGGGGCATCGATCAGATCGGCGCCGTCAAGGTGCAGCAGGTCGAAGAAGAACGGCCGAAGCTCGGCAGGCTGCGCTTCTGATGAGCTCCGTCTCCGCGCCGCCCGGCTCGACGTCTTCTGGAACGCCCACGGCCGGCCGGCTTCGTCGAGCCCCATCGCCTCGCCGTCGAGGACGACGGTGTGGGCGGGCAAGCAGCCCGGCCTGCGCTCCCTGGCGCAGTTCGCCGGTCAGCAGGCCAACGAGTACCCGCTGCTCGTCCGCGGTGGCCGCGGCGAACAGCGCATGGACGAGGCGACGCCGCTCGGCCTGTGAACCGGGCCCGCGACCTCCGACAGCCGCTGCAGCGCGGCATCCACGCGAGCGACGGTGAGGGTCGGGACCGGTGCGGGGGCCGGCAGTTCCCGCAGGCTCGCCCCACCGACCCCGGTCTGGCGTTGGCGCAGCTCGCCGGCGAGATAGGCAGCGCCGGCCGCGATTCGGGCCTCGGCCTCCGGGTCGCTGGCCGAGGCTCCGGCAGCGAGCCGGCGCAGCGCGTCCGCGAGCAGTTCGATCTTCGCCCGGCGGCCGGACGTTTCCGCTACCGCTGCCGAGGTTGCCGCGAGTTCAACAAAGCGCACCTATTCATAGTTCCCATTGAACGCGGAAGTTACGCCATCAAGCAGCCGCGCGGTGGGTTCCGACGTACACCGGCTCGACCGCAGCGCCGATCCAGTCGAATCCCATCTCAAGAAACACACTCTCGGCGGCCGCGAGAATTGTTTCGGCGTAGCTGTTGGCGTGGTGGCCGCAGAAAGCGAGCTGGCCGCCGGTGGGAAGAACGAGGCCGAGCTTGGCGGAGGCGCCACAGCGATCACACAGCTCGGTCGGCCCGGCCATCACGTGCATCGCCGCGGACACCATCAGGGACTGGGCCATCTCTATGACTCCTCGCTCGTATCGCGACAGCGAAAGCGACCGGCATTCGCTAGGTACGAATACGACGGTACGATGTCTGATTTGTAACGGAAGTTCTCAACGGTTGACATTGGGTGGCAGACCGGTTGCCGACTTTCAGGCATTGTCGCTAATCGATATATAGCGTAGTCGCCGTACTCACCATCAATCACTACCCGTAATCAGCCGCCTACCAACCACGTGTCCGGCAACCGATCTGCAACCGACCTAAACCATCCCCGCACCGGACGTGGCGCAGGGTTAGGACAACCCGATCGGGACGCGTTTTCCGGCCGGCGAGAGCCCTGTCCGTCAGCCCTCAGGGGGACCCGCTTCATGCGCCGCTCACAGATGCGATCGGGTGCCTTAGTCGCACCCTCGGTGGTCACGGACCCGGTCACCGACATCACCGGTCGCCTCTCCCGCCGCACGGGAAGCCCAGCGCGCATTCGGACCAACTCAGCGTCGAGCCCTCGGACCGGATCACAGTCGATCCTGCGGACCGGATCGCAGTCGATCCTTCGGGCCGCCTAGACCGCGTCGCCGGGTAGGTGAACCCGAGTCCCTGCCCGGCGGCGCTCTTCAACCAAACGCCCCGCATCCCTAAGCCGGCCGGGGCGTTATCCCCTGCGGCCACCAGCCACAGCCTCCGCGCAACACCACCGACTTCGCATACGGCGAGCCGTCGTGGGTGCGACAAATATGGGGAAAACCGGACTATCTTGTAGCTAAGCCGCAATGGTGGGCACGGACAGGGAGGGCACATGACAGCGATCTCGATCGCAGACAGCGGTCCAGACAGTCGCGATCCGGTCGCCGTCAAGCCTGAGCAGGCCGGTTACGAACTGCGCGCCGTCGACACGTTATGAGTAAAGCAACCTCAGTCGCGCGCCGCCTGTACCGCGCCTTCGCCGTCGTCATCCTGGTCCTGCTGGTCACCGGCGCGGCCGCGTCCGTAGCGGCGTGGCAGCAGTACCGGTCGGTCGACGCCCTGACCCGCCAGGTGCTGCCCGAGCGCCTCGCGAACTCCCGCGTGCACCTTGTGCTCATGGAGTCGCAGCGCGGCATCTGCAACTATCTGCTCAACAACGACCCGAACTTCGAGGACGTGTACCGCGACTCACGGCGCGAGTACGAGTTCGCCGCGAAGGAACTGCGCCGGACGACCGTACCGGCGGACCTGGCCGCGGTGAACCTGCAACTCGACCGGGCCAGCGCCTGGTTCGACATCGCGGGCCGGCAGCGCGAGGTGCAGCCAGGCAGCGACGAGGACGTGTGCTTCGCCCACCAGGGCGGGCCCGTGTTCGACGAGTTCCTGGCGAACAACGCCCACCTGGACCGCACCCTGACGCACCGCGGCGAGACGCTGCAGGACCAAACCCGTACCGTCGAACTTCTCGCGGCCGGCACCCTGATCGCCACGTCCGGGCTGGGTATCCTCGTCGCGATCGTCGTCGCCGTCCGGACCGCCCGTCGCATCAAGCGCATGTTCAAGGACGAGAAGAAGCAGGCCCGGGCCCAGGCTCGCGAGCACGCTCGGGAGCAGGCACGAGCACAGACCCGGATGCGCGAAGCCGGTATGCGGATCCGCGAGAACGTGTCGGTGGACGCGGCGCTCGACGCGGCCGCGCGCGTACTCGGACCGGCGTTCCGCGCCGACCTGGCCGTGGTCCGCCTCGCCGGGGCCGATCACCAGGACCAGCGCACCGCCTGGTGGAGCGCGAAGGAGCAGAACATCGGGGCGCGTCCGCTGAGCGCCCAGCCGGTGGCCTGGCTCGCCGACCGGCACGCCCGCGGCGACGTGTGGCGCAGCGGCGACGTGCGTACCGAACCCAACGGCGCACCCGACCGCGAGCGCGCCGAACTGCTGGCTGCCGGTGCGGTGAGCGCGCTGACCGTACCGTTCGGCACCGGATCCGATCCCGACGGCGCGATCACGCTGGTGCGGTGCGCGGACGACGAGCCGTGGCTCCCTGCCGAGGTCGAGGCCGCCGCGCAGGTCGCCAGCGACGTGGCCCGCTGGGTGCAGCAGAGCCACCTGTACGAGCGCGAGCAGCGCTTGGAGGCCCAGCTGCGGGACCTGGACCGCTCGAAGGACGTCTTCCTGTCGACCGTCTCGCACGAGCTGCGCACCCCGCTCACCAGCATCAGCGGCTTCGTGGAGCTGCTGGCCGACACGGCGTCCGGTCCGCTGACCGACGATCAGCGGCGAATGCTGGAGATCGTCGAGCGGAACACCAACCGGCTGCGCGGCATGATCGAGGACCTACTCACGCTGTCGCGGATCGAGACCGGCACGTTCAAGACGGTACGCGAGCACACCGACGTGACGGACCTGGTCAGCCGGGCCGTACGGGCCGTCGGCTCGCCGGCCAACGTCACCGTGTACGCGCACTGCCCGGCACAGGAGCTGGTCGCGGAGATCGACCCGCACCAGATCGAGCGCGTACTGACCAACCTGCTGTCCAACGCCGTGAAGTTCATGCCGGCCGGCGGCGAGGTCGTGGTGTCTGTCCGCGAGGACGGCGACGACGTGGTGCTGTCGGTCTCCGACACCGGAATGGGTATCCCCCGCGACGAGCAGAGTGACCTGTTCACCCGGTTCTTCCGGGCGTCGAACGCGGTGGAGGCGTCGATTCCGGGTACGGGGCTCGGCCTCACGATCGTGCGCAACATCGTCGCCAACCACGACGGCGAGGTGAAGCTGCAGTCCGAGCCCGGTGAGGGCACCACCGTGACGGTACGCCTGCCGCGGGAGCGTGTGCTGGTCAACTGACCGCCCGATGAGGAAGGGCCCCCGGACCACCGGGGGCCCTTCCTTTTTGCGTTACGTCTTTGAGCACTTCAATGACTCACGGCTGCGGATCTCAACTGGACGGTGACCGCTGGGCGACCACCGGCGTCGACCGCCGCTGGTTGCCTCAGCCGCGGAGCGCGGGCCGAGCCGCCCGCAACTGCCCCACGAGCTTCATCAGCTCGCGCAGGGCGGCCGGGTCGTAGCGCCGGCCAGCCGTGTCGATCACCTCGGACACGCCCTCCAGCAGCCGCCATGCCCGGTCGGCCTCGCCCAACTGAGCCAGCGCCTGCGCGGCCAGCCAGTCACAGTACGACGCCCGGGCACCGGCCTCCCGCAACTGCTCGCTGAGGATCAGGCAGGCCGCATCGAAGCCAGCGGCGAGCACGGTCCGCGCAAGGAAGTCGGTGGCCTCCAGCCACTCCGGCGTCGCGGGAAACAGCCCCCGCAACGTCTCGAAGGTGTCGACGGCGGCCTGGTGCCGGCCCGCTCCGACGAGGCTGCGGCCAAGGTCGAGCAGAGTTCGCGCGATCGCCCGAGGGTCCGCGGCCTCCCCCTGCGCGGCGAGCACGTCGAGCGCCGCCTGCGCCATGTCGGCGTTGCGCATGGACTTGGCCACCCGGACCGTCGCGTCGGAGTACCCCAGATGGTTCAGCGTGACCACCGTACGTGGCGCGCTGACCACCGTGGCCGGCCTCCCCCGGCCGACCGGCTGCTCGTGCACCCGTCCGGACCACACCGTGATCTCCGGCCGGTAGAACCGATTGGCCTGGTGGGTGTACGCGACCTCGTCATGCGCGTTGTCGATCTCCACCTGTAACACATCGGCGTCGGTGCGCGACAGCAACGCCCGCAAGGCGTTCTGATCCACGACCAGCCGCTCGTCCGCATCGATCGCGAGGACCCACTCAGCGGTCCACCCCGCCTGCGCGGCGTTGCGGGCGGCGGCGAAGTCACCGGTCCACGTCCAGCGTTCGACCGTGGCGCCGAGATCGGCCGCGAGCTCCGCCGAGCCGTCCACCGAACCGGTATCGAGAACGTGAATCTCATCGACGATGCCGTTGAGGGACGCGAAGCAGGCGGGCAGATTTTCCGCCTCGTCGCGCACGATAAGGGCGGCGGCGAGAAAAGGCCGAGGCGACGTGCTGGTCACATCAACGGGATCGGCCGGCGGAACCGTTTTGTGAGGCTTACTTGCCCTTCTCCGCAAGCTTTCCCGTGTTCTTCACGTCGCGCTTGCTCGTCACGTCGCCCAGGGATTCAGCTGCCGATCGGGGCCAGATCGCCGCTCACCTGCGCAACGTAGCGCCACTGGCCCACCTCGCTCGCCTGGCGCGCGTCACTCGCGGCGGTCAGGCGTACTCCTTCGGCGGCGAACAAGGCGGCGAGCCGGGCCGACGGCGCTCGGTGCCGCTCACTGACCTCGACCTGGGTGTTGGTGGCGCGGCACATCGTGGCCAGGGCACGGATCGCAGCCTCGTCGAGGTCGGAGTCGGCGAAGCCGGCGCGCTGGAGGAACGCGAGCGGACGGGCCAGGCGCGTCGGCGCATACCGGTTGACGCGCTCGATCGCGCGACCGGTCACGGTTACGAACATCTCGACCACGTCGGCGGGGGCGAGGGCGCCGGATTCGACCAGGGTGCGGACGGCCTCCGGCCCGGCGAGCCCGGCCGGCATGGGCAGCGCGCCCACGGCCACCGACACGACCTCGAGGCCGCCGAGGTCATCCGGGAAGGCCAGCCACCCGTCAGAGCCGATTGCCTCGACCTCGATGCCGGCGCGCAGCACCACGTCCGTGCGCTGCTGGGCACGCTGGATCGAGGCCAGGTACGACGGCAGCCACCTGGTCTCCGGCCCGGCCTCGTCACAGAAGACCATCTCGGTCAGACCGACCCGCTCGGCAGCAGCTACGAGGACGCTGACACTGTCGCGCCCCGCGGCGAACGCGGTGTGTACATGGCTGTCCACGGTGAGGTCGAGCATGTCGCTGCCTTCGGGTCGTTGCCGACGCGAGCCGTGTGGGCCGCGCCAGCGAGCGCGTATCTGATCAAAGCGGACGCGAAGACCCAAAAAGCACCGGACCACGCGCCGTCTCCCCATGGTGCTCCCGGGGAGACGGCGTGGCCGTTACTACTCGGTTGTAATGCCGTTGCGGTGGAGATCAGCCGATTGAGGCTGCGCTACTCGGCAGCGCGGTCCATCGCGGGCCGGCGGTACCGGTACCCGAAGCCGCGTACCGACTCGATCGGGGACGCGTCCGGGTCGGTCCAGCCGAGCTTGCGCCGCAGCCGCAGGACCGCGAACTTCACCCGCTCCGGCCCGATACCCGTGGGGTCGTCCCAGGCCTGGGCCAGCAGCTGGTTGGGCGACAGGACCGCCCCGACGTGCCGGACAAGCACGTTGAGCAGGCGGAACTCGGTCGGCGTCAGCCGTACCTCTTCACCGTCGACATAGGTCCGGCGCGCGGCCGGGTCGATCCGCAGCACCCCGTCGTCGTAGACCTCGTCCGCCCACGACGCCGCGCCGGCGGCGCGCCGCAGCAGCGCCTCCACCCGGGCGACCAGCTCCGCGTTGGTGAACGGCTTGGTCAGGTAGTCGTCGGCGCCGCCACGCAGTCCCCGCACCTTGTCCGACTCCTGACCGTGCGCGGTCAGGAGCAGCACCGGCACGTCACTGACGTCGCGCAGTCGCTCCAGCACCTGCCAACCGTCCATACCGGGCAGCCCGATATCGAGAATGACGAGTTCCGGGCGTTCGGTGTACGCGTCGCGCAGGCCGGCCCTCCCGTCCTTGGCGTGGGCCACCTGGTGTCCGGCCCGGGTCAGCAGCAGGCGCAGCGCCAGTGCGATGTCCGGGTCGTCCTCAACCACGAGAAGACGGCTCACCGTCAACCTCCGTTTGTCATACGAGGACGCGCCGGCAGCGACACTGTCACTGTCGTACCGACGCCTTCCGTGCTGGCGACGTCGATGACGCCGCCGTGTAGTTCCACGATGGCCTGGCTGATCACCAGGCCAAGTCCAGCTCCCGACGTGCCCGCCCAGGCCGCCGCCCCGACGTTCGAGGCGCGGAAGAACGGGGTGAACAGGCGCGCCTGCTCCGCCGCGGGAATCCCGATGCCGGTGTCGCTCACCACCAGCCGCCAGCCGCCCGCGACCGGACGGGCGCCGACGGTGATCTGACCGCCGGACGTGGTGAACGCGAGCGCGTTGGCGAGTAGATTGCCGAGCACCTGCTGCACCCGGGTCTCGTCACACACCAGCTCGGGACCGTCGACGGCGTCGAGCACGAGCGCGATCTCAGCGGCCCCCGCCGCGAGCCGGCGCTCGGCCACCACCGCTTCAAGCAGCGCGGGTACGCGTACCGCGGCCATCTTCAGCGGCAGGGTGCCCGCCTGTAGCCGGGACAGCGTCAGCAACTCCTCGATGAGGCGCAGCAGGCGGTTGGCGTTGCGGTCGATCACGTCGAGGTAGGTGCGCTGCTCCTCGGTGAGGTTGCCGCTACCGGGGTCGCCGAGCAGGTGCGCGAACGCGACCACCGCGGACAGCGGCCCGCGCAGTTCATGTGCGACGGTCGGCACGAACGCCGACCCGGGCGCTGCGCCGGTGTGGGAGGGAGCCTCCGGCGCTCCGCTTGCGCCGGGCGAAACCGTCGGCGCGGCAACCGGCGTGCCCGCCCGCAGCCGGGCCAGCTCCTCCCGCAGTGCCCGCTCGGTCGCGCGCTGGCCGGTGACGTCGACCCCGAGGTATGCCACGGCGCCGACCTGCGGGTCGTCCAGGAGGCTACGGACGGTCATCTCGAACGTGCGCCACTGGCCGGTAGCCGTGCGCAGCCGCAGGTCGAAGGGGCCGCCGAACGGGCGTCCGGCGTACGCGTCGAGGAGCGACGCGACCGCGACTGCCTGGTCGTCGGGGTGCACCAGCTCAAGTGGTGAGATGGGCGGCGGCGACTGCCGGTTGTACCCGAGCACCCGGCCGAACTCGTCGGACAGCGCGACCCAGCCGGCCGGCGGGTCGATCAGCACCACGACGGCCCGGTCGGCGGCGAGCAGTGATCGCCCGAGCGGGTCGGCCGGCATCGCCCGGTCGGCGGGCAGCGCGGGACAGGGCTGCCGCAGGCAGCGCTCGGCCGCCGCCGCAATCGCCTGGGCGGCGGGCAGCGCCTGCCGGTAGGCGAACTCGTCGACGGCGCAGATCCGCAGCGCGAGCCGCCACCGCGCCGGCCCTACCGGGATGCCGGCGGCGTGCGCCCCGGTGGTGGTTTCCAGGACCGCGTCGCGCACTCCGGGCAGCAGCGCGCGCACGTCATTGACCAACTGCTGGACCTCGCCCAGGCTGGTCACGCGCGCCGCCCGGGCAGCCAGGGCACGCACGGCGGGCGGGGTGAGCTCCGCCCCTACCACGCGATCGCCCGTATAGCCACGCACGGTTCTCCTAACCGGTTTGCCGGCCGTCGCAGACGCAAACGGGCCGGCACCTTACTCCGAGTATCGGTATTGTCAACGCATTGTCAACACTTGTACGCTATGTTTGAGATTAGTACGAGATGTCAGAATTTCGGGGGAGGCTGGACTTGGTTGCGCGCGCGTCGGGCAACGACGGCTTCCCGACGGGGGACGCGGACCCCGGGTCCGCCGCTGACAGAGCACCCACGCCGACCACCGACGCATACGTCGTCATCGACGACTCCGGCGTCGTCATCGGGTTCGACGGGACGGCCGAATCGCTCCTGGGGTACCCGCGGAACGAGGCGCTGGGCCGGCCGGTGAGCGAGGTGCTCATCCCCCGGCGACTGCGGGCGGCGCACAACGCCGGCCTGCGCCGCTACCGGGAGACCGGTGCGGGGCCACTGCTGGGCACCTGGTTCGAGCTACCCGCCCTGTGCCGGGACGGCAGCGAGATCATGATCGACCTCCTCGTCACCCGGACCGAGCACGCGGGGCGGCCGACTTTCACCGGGCGCTTCCACCCGCTGCGCCAGCCCAACTCCGTGCCCGGCGAACTGCGCCTGCACGCCGACTTCCACCGCACGCTCGTCGAACAGTCCCCGATCGCGGTCGCAGTCCTGGACGAGAACGGAGTGCCCACCTGGCGCTCGTCCGAGGGTGTCGTGGCGCTCGACGGCGACCGCAGCTTGAAGGACCAACTCGTCGACCTCGTCCACCCGGCCGATCTGGACAAGGCCCGTGCGGCGCTGCGCCAGGCTGCGACCGTCGGCCTGGAGAACCCGGTCGAGTTGCGGCTCAAGGCCGACGACGGCACGCTGCGGGCCGTCTCCTTCCTGGCCCGTAACCTGCTCGCGTACCCGGCCGTACACGGGACCGCGCTGTACGCCACCGACGTCACCCGCGCCCGTGCGGCCGAACGGCAGACGCGGATCGAGACCACCCGGCTGATGACGCTCATCGAGTCACTCAACGTCGGGGTCCTGCTGCAGGACGAGCACCGCCGCGTCGTCCTCGCCAACGCGGCGTTCGTCGAGATGTTCTCCCTCGGCGTCACCCCGGACCGGCTACGCGGCGCCGCCGGTGGTTCACCGCTCGCCCGGCTGTACGCCGACGCCGAGGACGTGGAGCGGCGTACCGAGGAGGCGATCCGCCACGGGCGACCCCTGCGCGGCGAGGAGATCACGCTGATCGACGGGCGCGTCCTGGAGCGCGACTTCGTCCCGATCATGCTGGACGGTTCGGCGCTCGGGTTCCTGTGGGTCTTCCGGGACGTGACCACACAGGCCGAGATCCGCCGCAGCCTGGAGGAGCGCGCCAGGATGCTGGCCGAACTGTCGGCACTGAAGACCGAGTTCATCGGGGTCGTCTCACACGAACTGCGCACGCCGCTGGCATCGATCACCACGTTCGCCGCGCTCATGGAGGACGACGCGGCCCTGTTGAACGAGGACCGGAAAGCCGCGACGGTCGCCATCCGGCGCAACGCGGAGCGGATGGCGAGCCTGGTGGCCGACCTGATCCTGCTGGCCAAGCTGGAGTCGAGGGAACTGCCCATCGACGACGCCCCGGTCGACGTGCCGGCCCTCGTTCGCGACGCCGCGGCGAAGCTCGTGCACCCCGATGACCAGCACGTCACGCTGCGGCTCGAGCTCCGTGACGGCCCCGGGCTGCTCGGTGACGCGGCGCTGTTGTCCCAACTCGTCGACACGGCCGTCGGCGTACTCGTGGTCGGTAGCACCCCCGGCGCCGAGGTCGTCGTCCGCGCCGCGACCAGCGACGGCTGGTGGCGGGTCGTGATCAGCACTTCCGCGGCCGACAGCGCCAGCGCGGAGCGGCTGCTGGCGACCCGGCTTCCCCACCCGGACGCCGTCCACAATGGCCGCACCGCCGCGCTGGCCGTGATGCTCGCCCGGGGCATCGCCACCCGGCACGGGGGTGAGCTGTCGATCGCGGTGGACGAGGCCGGTGCGACGGTAACGATCGACCTGCCCATCCGCCGTCGACCCAGCCGCCGTTGAGCCTGCGGCGCTGACGCTGAGGCGTCCCCCGGCCGAGTCTTGGCCGGCTCGTCCCGAGCCCACCCGACACCGGATTACATCGCAACCGCCCCGCATCCTCGCCGCACCGTGCCGGCTCCCCTCGCCCAACAGCCTCGAAAGGCGTGCGGTCGATCGGGCCGTGCTGCTGCTGCGAAACGGGAGGTAGATCATGGCTCGATCCCTCAGGCGGGGCCTGGCCACTGTGGCACTCGCCGCGTCGGCGGGGGCAGCGGTCCTGTTCTGCGGCAACGCACCGGCGGCCGCCGCGGACGCCAGCGCGGTGGTCGACAGTGGGAACACCGCGCTGAAGGTCCGCTCCGGCGCCAGTACCTCGACGGCAGTGGTCGGCCTGCTGCGCAGCGGCGGCCGGGTGACCCTCGTGTGCCAGGTCGCCGGCGAGACCATCCGCGGCCGGGTACGCACCACGAACCTCTGGGACAAAACCGCGGACGGCCGCTACGTCTCGGACGCCTACATCCGCCGCGGCGCGCTCAGCGCCTGCCCGAGCGCCCCCACTCCGCCCCCGGCCGCGCCGCCCACGGTCCCGGTCAGCGCACCGACCACCACTACCGTGGGCACGGTCGACAGCGGCAGCACCCCGCTCAACATCCGGTCGGCCGCCACCACGTCGGCGCCCGTGGTCGGCTCCCTGCGTACCGGCAACCAGGTCACCCTCGTCTGCCAGGTCGCCGGCCAGACCATCAGCGGCCGGGTACGCACCACGAACCTCTGGGACAAAACCGCGGACGGCCGCTACGTCTCGGACGCCTACATCCGCCGCGGCGCGCTCAGCGCCTGCCCCAGCACCCCCACCCCGCAGTTGCCGCCGCAGACCAACCCCGGGGTCAACACCGGCTGGGTGATTCCGGTGCCCGGCGCACCCCTCCAGGTCTTCCGGCCGGTCACCAACCCCACCCACGACGGGGTGGACATCATGCTGCCCCGCGACACCCCGATCGCCGCGGCCAGCGCCGGCGTAGTGATCACCGTCGAGTGCAACACCTCCGGACCGAGCTGCGACGTCGACGGCGGCCCGAGCGTGCGCGGCTGCGGCTGGTACGTCGAGGTCGAGCACGCCAACCAGGTCATCACCCGGTACTGCCACCTGGTCCGCCGCCCGCCGGTCGCCGTCGGCCAGCAGGTCACCTCGGGTCAGGTCATCGGGCACGTGGGTACGTCCGGCAACTCGAGCGGCCCGCACCTGCACTACGAGGTGCACATCGGCCCCGGGGGTGCCACCCGCGCCAACGCCGTGGACCCGATCGCGTTCATGCAGCGGGTGAACGCCCCGCTGGGCGTGCTGGTGGCGAACCGCTAGCGCTTTCGAGGAGGGCGCCCCTCGTCCGGTCTATGCCGTGACAGGGGCGCCCTCCCCACGTACGGGGGCGAGTTACCGGGAAGCCCGGCGCCGGGCGCAGGCTCTGCTCGGTTATCCCGAACCGCTTCCAGACCGCGCCGGCGTAGGCCCCTGCCGGTATCCGCGTCCGGCTGCGCCGGCCGGTTCACGTGGCACGGGACGGAATGGATCACGCGGTGCAGCCCGGGTGCAAAAGAGAAAGCAAAAGGTCACACCCATTGATGCATGGCTAAGAACTGCCGATCTGGACTTAGCCCGGTGTGCGCGGGCGTGGAGAGCACCGCCCCGGGAGGACCCATGAACATTCGGCTGGTTGCCGTCGACGAACACGTGCTGCTGCGCCTTGGCCTGGCGAGCGTCCTGGCCGCGACGCCGGACATCGTGCTTGTCGGCGAGGCCGCGAGCGCTGCCGAGGCCGAGCGCGTGGTCGAGCAGACCAACCCGGCCGTCGTCACCCTGGAACTGTCCCTGCCCGACGGCGACGGCATCTCCACGGCTGGCAGGCTGCGGATTGCCCGCCCCGACCTGGGCATCGTGCTACTCACCGCGTCCAACGACGACGCGCTGCTCTACCGTGCGCTGGACGCCGGCCTCTCCGCGTTCGTCACGAAGTCAGCGCCGGTATCGACCGTGCTGGCCGCGGTCCGCCACGCCGCGACGGCCCCCCACTCGTTCACCGCGCCCGGACTGCAGACGGCGCTGACCCGCCGGAGCTCGCACGGCGGCCTGCTCAGCCCGCGCGAGCGGCAGGTACTCCTGCTCATGCGCGACGGTACGAGCCTGCCCGCGATCGCCACGCGTCTGCAGGTCTCCGAGGCGACCGTCAAGACGTACGTCTCTCGGCTCTACAGCAAGCTGCGGGTCAACAACCGGGCACAGGCGCTGATGGTGGCAGTCAACCAGGGCCTGCTGCCCACCGCCGACGTCGCGGCGTAAAGCCGGTCGCCTTACCACCGCGGCCAGTAAGCAATAGCCCCATGTACATCAATACGTATCGCATTTCGCATATTTGCGGAAGACGGTTATACGTGTAACGCTGACCGTTATCGACCGAGCGACAAGGCTCCGCGCCCGCCCGGTCGGTCAGGGACGGGTGCGGCGGTCGGCAACCCACTGAGGCCCGGCCGCCGCGCCCCCAGCAAGCCGGCGCCCCCAGCAAGCCGACGCTCCCAGCCCCGGCGACGAAACCACTCAGGTAGCTCGCCACGTTTCCGATAGCGTGGCATGTACCAGACATTCCGCCCACTGCTTGAGGCGCTGGAGCGTCTGGGCGTGGACCCGCAGGCGCTCAACCGAGCGACTGAAGAGGCGGAACGCACCGGACGGTCCATCCGCGCCGTGCTCATCAACGATCACGTCGTCACCGAGGACCAACTTACCGAGGCGTCCGCCGACGCGTACGGGATCAAGTTCGTCGACCTCGTCGGGTACCAGATCGACCCGGCCGCGATGGCGAAGATCCCGCTCTCGCTCGTGCTGCGCCACCGCGTCCTGGGCCTGTCCGTCGACGAGCACGAGATCACCGTCGGGATCACCGACCCGGGCGACGTCGTGGCTCTCGACGACGTACGCGCCGCGACCGGACTCACCGTACGCCCCGTCGTCGTCGCCCGGACCGAGCTACGAAAGATCATCGAACGGCTGCGGCGGGAGGAGAACAACCTCGGCGACGTCGCGGAGGCGCTGCGCGCCGAGCAGGCCGCCGCCACCCCCGACCTGACCACCGCCGGCGACGACGCGCCGATCGTGAAGTACGTGAACTCCCTGATCGAGCAGGCCATCGTCAACCGCGCGTCAGACCTGCACCTGGAACCGACCGAGACCGACATGCGCGTGCGCTACCGCATCGACGGCGTGCTGCACGAGATCGACACCGTGCCCAGACACGTGCAGTCAGCGCTCATCTCGCGCCTGAAGATCATGTCGAACGTCGACATCACCGAGCGTCGGGTGCCCCAGAACGGCCGGATCACGGTGCAGGTCAACCAGCGCTCGGTCGACCTGCGCACCGCGACGCTGCCGACCGTGTGGGGCGAGAAGGTGGTGCTGCGGGTCCTGGACACCAGCGGCATCAACCTCACGCTCGACGCGCTGGGGTTCACCGCCGCCAACTACGAGCGCTTCGCGTCGGCGTTCCGCAAGCCGCACGGCATGCTGCTGGTGACCGGGCCGACCGGCTCGGGCAAGTCCACGACGCTGTACGCGACCCTCGCGCAGATCAGCAAGCCGACGATCAACATCATCACGGTCGAGGACCCGGTCGAGTACCGGCTGCCCGGCGTGAACCAGATGCAGGTCGACCACAAGGCCGGCCTCACCTTCGCCGCCGTGTTGCCCGCGATCCTGCGGTCCGACCCGGACGTGGTGCTGATCGGCGAGATCCGCGACCGGGTGACCGCCCAACTCGCCGTCGAAGCGGCGCTCACCGGCCACCTGGTCCTGTCGACGCTGCACACCAACGACGCGCCCAGCACGGTGACCCGTCTGATCGAGATGGGCATCGAGCCGTTCCTCGTCGGCTCGTCCGTCGACTGTGTCCTGGCGCAGCGGCTGGCCAGGCGGCTGTGCGACTGGTGCAAGCAGGAGTACTACCCGACCGCCGCCGAGCTCGCGGCCGCGCGCTGGCCCGTCGACCACCTTCCCACCCCGGAGCTGCTCTGGAAGCCCATAGGGTGCCGCTCCTGCGCGGGCACCGGCTACCGGGGGCGGATCGCGCTGCACGAGGTCATGCCGATGACCAACGAGCTCGAAGAGCTGACGAGCCAGCGCGCGTCAGCTCACGACCTGCAACGGGTGGCCACCTCGCAGGGCATGCACGACCTGCGTACGGACGGATTGGCCAAGGCCGCCGACGGCCAGACGTCGCTGCAGGAGGTCCTCCGGGTGGCGGCCTGAGCAGCCTCGGTGGCTGCCTGAGGTGACCTGAGCGGCCACCGGGCGGTCCGCCCGCCACGATCGTGCATTCTACGCATTTTCCCGTCACACCTTCCTCAACCGCTGCCGTTCCCTGCCGACATATCGACAAAGGCAAGGTCCGTACCGGGAAGCAGGAGATTCACTGGAGGCAGCGGTGCAGGCATCACAGACGCTCGACCCCGTGGTCGAGCCGGCTGACATCGCCCGCGCCCGCGCGTCCCTTGACGACATGCTCAAGGCGCTGGTCGACGTGCACGGATCGGATCTGCATCTGACCGTGGGCGCTCCGCCGACGGTACGGGTCGACGGCCGGCTGTACGCGCTGCCGGACTACGACCGCCTCACCCGGCTGGAGAGCGCGATGCTCGTCCGGGCGGCCGCGGACGACGAGCAGTGGCGCCAGTTCGAGCGCACCCACGAACTCGACGTGGCCTACAGCATCGAAAGGGTGTCCCGGTTCCGGGGCAACCTGTACATGCAACGAGGCTCGTACGGCGCGGTCTTCCGCGCGATCCCGCACGAGGTCAAACCACTGGCCGAGCTCGGCGTTCCGGAGTCGGTGTCCAGGTTCGCCCACCTGCCGCGCGGGCTGGTGCTGGTGACCGGGCCGACCGGCTCGGGCAAGACCACCACGTTGGCGTCCCTGCTCGACCTGGCCAACCGCACGCGCTCGGGGCACATCATCACGATCGAGGACCCCATCGAGTTCCTGCACCCGCACAAGAGCTGCATCGTCAACCAGCGGGAAGTCGGGGCGGACACCACGTCGTTCTCGAGCGCGCTCAAGCACGCGCTGCGTCAGGACCCGGACGTCATCCTCGTCGGCGAACTACGTGACCTGGAGACCACCGCGACCGCCCTGGCTGCGGCGGAGACCGGTCACCTCGTCCTCGCGACGATGCACACCCAGAGCGCCGCGCAGACGATCGACCGGATCATCGACATCTTCCCCCCGCACCAGCAGCCGCAGATCCGCGCGCAACTGTCGACTGCGCTGCAGGGCGTGGTGACGCAGGCGCTCTGCCCGCGGGCCGACGGCGCAGGCCGGGCCGTCATCACCGAGATCATGTTCGTCACTCCGGCGATCCGGAACCTGATCCGGGAGGGCAAGAACCACCAGATCCCGTCGTTCATGCAGTCCGGCAGCAGCGACGGCATGCTCTCCTTCGACCAGCACCTGGCCGAGCGGGTCCGCGCCGGGATCATCACCTTCGAACACGCGCTCGAACTCTGCCACTCGGCCGAGGATCTCAAGCGCCTTGCCAGGCGGATGTGATCGCCGTGCCGATGACCAGAACGTTCGACTACACGATCGTCGACACCAACGGAAGGCACAGCAAGGGCACGATCGACGCCGCCGGCGAGGCGGCCGCCGTACAGCTTCTGCGCCAACAGGGCCTGGTTCCGGTGTCGGTCACCGAGTCGGGCTCGCTGCTGCGCAAGGAGCTGTCGATCCCGGGCCTGGGCGGCCGCACGACACTGCGAGACCTGGCGGTCTTCGCCCGACAGTTCGCCACGATGAACGCGTCCGGGATGTCGCTGTTGCGCTCACTCGCCGTCTTGGAGGAGCAGGCGACGAAGGCCTCCCTGAAGCAGGCGATCGGCGACACCCGGGCCGACATCGAGAGCGGCGTCTCCCTGTCGGCGGCGATGTCCCGGCACGACAAGGTCTTCCCCGCCCTGATGGTGGCGATGATCCGGGCCGGTGAGACCGGCGGTTTCCTCGACAGCGCGCTCGAACGGATCGCGGTCACCTTCGAGAAGGACGCCGCCCTTCGCAGCAAGATCAAGAGCGCCCTGACCTACCCGGCGATCGTCCTGCTGTTCACCGCGCTGCTGGTCACCGGCGTTCTGCTCTTCATCGTGCCGATCTTCGAGGGGATGTTCACGCAACTCGGCGGGCATCTCCCCCTGCCGACCCAGGTCCTCGTCACCGCGAGCCACAGCCTGGTCTGGTCCGGCCCCCTCCTGCTGGCGATCGTCGTGGCGGGCACCGTGCTGCTACGCCAGGGACTACGCCGGCGACCCGCGCTGCGACTCGCGTACGACCGGGTCAAGCTGCGGCTACCGGTCTTCGGCTCGCTGTTCACCAAGATTGCGATCAGCCGGTTCGCCCGTAACCTCGGCACGCTGCTCGGCGCCGGTGTCCCGGTGCTGCAGGCGCTCGACGTGGTCGGCGCCACGACCGGCAACGCCGTCATCGCCGAGGCGATGAAGGACCTACAGACCTCCGTACGCGACGGCCAGCCGATGTCGGCCCCGTTGAGCACCCACACGGTGTTCCCCCGGATGGTCACGCAGATGATCGAGGTCGGCGAGGAGAGCGGCCAGCTCAGCCAGATGCTCGACAAGATCGCCGACTTCTACGACCGCGAGGTCGACAGCGCGGCCGAGGCCCTGACCTCGTCCATCGAGCCGATCATGGTCATCGTCATGGGCGCCATCGTCGGGTCGATGGTGCTGTGCCTGTACCTGCCGATGTTCACGATCTACCAGAACATCCAGGGGGCGCAGTGACCGCACCGTCGAAGCCACGGACCACCCGCCGTCGGCCCCTCATCAACGTCGTGACCGGCACCTCGCCGAATCACGCGCCCGGGCAGCCAGCCCGGCTCCCGTTACCCCCTTCCGAGCTGTAGGAGGCTCACCATGCAGGAAACGCTCCGCCGGATGCGGGAGAAGCGCGCGACCGGCGACCGCGGCTTCACCCTGATCGAACTGCTCGTCGTCGTCGTGATCATCGGCGTCCTGGTCGCGATCGCGATCCCGCTGTACCTGAACTACACCAAGGGTGCGGCGAACAAGTCCGCGCAGTCGGACGTGCGCGGCGCGATCTCGGCCCTCGAGCAGTACTACACCGAGAACAACTCGTACCCGGCGAACGGGGCGAGCAACGGCGGCGTCGTCGACCTCGGCAACGGCCAGAAGGCGACCGTGTCCACCGGCAACACCGTCAAGTTCGCCAGCAGCGGTGGCACCTACATCGTCTGCGGCCAGAACCAGGACGGCCAGACGATCTACGTCTACAACAGCGCCCAGGGCGGATCGGTCAAGAAGTCCACCCAGACCTCGATCGAGGCCTGCGTGTCCAACGGTAACTGAGTAAGCGAGTGTGGCGGCGCGTCAGCTGACGCGCCGCCACACCGTAACCCACCCACGCATCCGGAAGGAGGAATGATGACGACACCCGTACTCGTGGTCGCCGGCGTGCTCGGCCTGGCCGTGGGCTCGTTCCTCAACGTGGTCATCCACCGCCTTCCCCGGGGCGAGTCCCTGCTGCGACCGGGCTCGCGCTGCGCGCACTGCCAAGCACCGATCAAGCCGTGGCACAACGTCCCGCTCGTCGGCTGGCTGGTGCTCCGTGGCCACTGCGCCGCCTGCCAGCAGTGCATCAGCCCGCGCTACCCGCTGGTCGAGGCCGGCACCGCGGCGCTGTTCGTCGCGATCACCGCGCGGTTCGGCCTCACCCTGGAACTGCCGGCGTACCTGTACCTGGCGGCGATCGCGGTGGCGCTGGCGATGATCGACCTCGACGTGCGACGCCTACCCGACGCGATCGTCCTGCCCTCCTATCTTGTCGGCACGCTGCTGCTGATCCCCGCGGTCGCGGCGCACCGGGACTGGCCGGCCGCCGTCCGTGGACTCGCCGCGATGGCCGCCCTGTGGGCGCTCTACTTCGCGATCGCGTTCGTGTACCCGGGCGGGATGGGCTTCGGCGACGTGAAACTCGCCGGCCTGCTCGGCCTGTACCTCGGCTGGCTCGGGTGGAGCTCGGTACTGGTCGGCGCCTTAGCCGGGTTCCTGCTCGGCGGGCTCGTCGGCGCGGCGCTGCTCCTCACCGGCCGGGCCGGTCGCCGGACGGCCATTCCGTTCGGCCCGGCCATGCTCGCCGGCGCGCTGCTCGCCGTGTTCGCCGCGGGCCCCTTCACCACCTGGTACGCGTCCCTGCTCGTCCCCGCCGCCTGACCGGCCTGAACACCCCCAAGGAGCATCTGATGGCCGCCGTGAGCCACATTGGACTCGACATCGGGTCGACGTCCATCCGCGCGGTGGAGGCTGCCCGCGGCAAGGACGGCCCCGTCGTCACGAACTTCGGCCAGGCGGCACTGCCGCCCGGCGCGGTGAAGGGCGGAGTGGTCGGCGACGACCGGGCCCTCACCCTCGCGCTGAAGCAACTGTGGTCGGCCAGCAGATTCCGCAGCCGCAAGGTCGTCCTCGGCGTGACCAACCCGCAGATCGTCGTACGGGAGACGACGCTGGCGAACCTTCCGGAGCGGGAGATGCGCAAAGCACTGCCGTTCCAGGTCCGCGACTCGCTGCCGCTGCCGGTGGAGCGCTCGCTGCTGGACTTCCATCCGCTGGAGGCGCCGAACCGCGGCGAGACCGTACGCGGGCTGCTGATCGCCGCCCCGAAAGAGGCCGTACTGACCATGGTGCGCGCGACCGAGCGCGCCGGCCTGCACGTGACCCGGGTCGACCTGCCGTCCTTCGCGCTGTTACGGGCCGCGTCGCGCACCGACGGTCGGGTCGAGGCGCTGGTCGACATCGGCGCGCACACGACGACCGTGGTGGTGCACCTCGACGGCGAGCCGTTGATCGTCCGGACCATCCCGCGCGGCGGTGCGGAGGTCACCGATGTGCTCGCCGGTCGGCTCGGTGTGGCGGCGCCCGAAGCCGAGGCTCTCAAGTGCCAGGTGGGGCTGCGCGCCGATGCCGACGCCAGGATCGCCGGCATGATCCGAGAGGCCGCCGGCCCGGTCTTCGACGAGATCCGCAACTCGTTCGCCTACCTGAACGCGGGCGGGCGGCAGGCCCAGGTGGCCCGGCTCGCCCTGTCCGGCGGCGGCTGCCTGCTGCCCGGCCTGGCCGAGGCGCTCGGCGCGCATCTGGGCGTCGAGACCGTCATCGCGGATCCGACCGTCCGACTGAGCGGCTGGCGGCGGTCCAGGACCGAGGCCCCCGATTCGTCCCGTCCAGCGACCGCGGTCTCGGTCGGCCTCGCGTTGGGAGCAGCCTGATGACCACGACCCTGATGCCACCCGAGCCGGTCTCGTCCACCGAACCAGCCGCCCGGATGCTCACGATCTCGGCGAACCTGCTGCCGCCCGAGATCATGGAGTCCCGCCATGCCCGCCGGACCCGGCGAATCGTGCTGTCCGCCGTCGCGGCGGTCGCGATCCTGCTCGGTGGCTGGTACGGCCTGGCGAGCCACCAGACGTCCCTGGCGCGCGGCGACCTCGGCAACGCCCAGAGCGACGTCGAACGCCTGGTCCAGCAGCAGAAGCCCTACGCGGAACTGATCCGCACGCAGAACGAGTCTCGGGCGATCGACGCCCGGCTGGCCGCGCTGCTCGCCAACGACCTCCGGTGGGCGCAACTGCTGTCGTCCCTACGCGGTGCGGCGCCGCAGGGGGTGCAGCTCATCGGGGTGACGGGCGGAGTCGCCCCGGCTAAGGCCGGTACGGCCGCCACCCCGCAGGCCGGCACACCGCGGCTCCCGGACACGTCCGGCCAGAAGGTGGTCGGCACGCTGACGCTCAACGGTACGGCCCCCAGCAAGGAGACGGTGGCCGAGTACATCGACGCCCTGGCGAAGGTCCAGGGTCTGGGCAATCCGATGCTGGAGCGGGTGAGCGAAGAGGGCAAGGCGGCCAGCTTCACGCTGCGCGTGGACATCACGGGCCTCGCCCTCGGTGGCCGCTACACCACCGGCACCGCGTCGAAGGGGCGATGATGGGTACCCGATCTGTCAACCGGCTGTGGGTGCTCGGCGGAGTACTGGGCGCCGTCGCCCTGCTCGCCGTCAGCTGGTTCTTTCTCATCCGCCCGCAGTACGACCGGGCGGACGGCCTGCGCAACGAGACCGCTACCGCACAGACCCGCACGATTGTTCTCCAGCGGCGGCTGAGCGAACTGCGACAGCAGAACGGCAACCTGCCGCAGTACCGGGCCCAGCTGGAAGCCAACCGCAAGGCGCTGCCCGCCGAGTCCGACCTGCCGGACTTCCTGCGTGACGTGCAGAGCGCCGGCGACCGCACAGGAGTGTCCGTGAAGGTGCTCACTGTCGGTGCCGCCACACAGGTCACCGCGGGCGGCGCGAAGGTGTACTCGCTGCCGGTCTCGGTCACGGCGACGGGGACCGTGGACAACGTGGGCCGGTTCCTGGCCCAGTTCCAGGAGCGTCAGCCCCGGGCCGTCCTGATCGAGAACACGGGCCTCACCACGTCGTCCGCCGGCGCGGTGGACCTCACGCTCAGCCTTCAGATCTTCGTCGCCCCGCCGGCCGGCACCACGCCCTCCCCCGCGGCCCCGGCCTCGTCCGCTGCGAGCAGCTGATGCCGCGCTCCCGCCCCCTGCTGGCCCCGCGCCCCGCTCGGGACGGGGGCTTCACGCTGGCCGAGGTGGTGGTGTCGATCGCGGTGGTCACCGTGGTGATGGCGGCACTGACCACGTACTTCGTCCGGACCATGACGGTCACCAACCAGCAGCGCGCCATGCAGGTCGCGGTCCAGCTCGCTGCCGACGGCAGTGAGCTGGTACGCGCGATCAAGGGTGACCAGCTCGCCAACGGCCGCGACGAGTGCAGTGCCGGCAAGGCGTGCGGTGCTCCGGTCGCGGGCCTGGACCTGCGCAGCCCGTGGCGGCGATGGGACTACGTCGCCGCCGGCGCGCAGCCCACGCTGAAGTTCCAGGACACCCCGCAGGTCAACGGCGTCACGTACAACCGGTACTGGTACCTGGTGAAGTGCTGGCAGGCCGCCAACAGCGGCACCTGCGGCAGCTCGACCAGTGACGTGGAGTTCTTCCGGGTCATCATCGCCGTGACCTGGCGTGACAGCCACTGCCAGGGCCGTACCTGCGCATACACCACGGCGACGCTGGTCAGCACCGCGTCCGGCGAGCCGCTGTACCCGGAGTCACCGTGACCGGCCGGCGCGTTCACCAGGCTCGTGGTGCCGGCGACAGCGGTATCACGCTGATCGAGACCGTCGTCTCGATGTCGATCATGTCGTTCTTCATGGCGATCTTCACCGTAGGAATCGTGCAGATGTACCGCACGGCGAACCACACCGAGTCGCTGTCCGCGGCCAGCTCGCAGCTCAACACCGTCTTCCTACGCCTGGACAACGGCATCCGGTACGCGACCGCCATCAGCAAGCCGAGTCAGGGTGGTTCCGACTACTACGTCGAGTACCTGACGACGCAACCGGGCGGCCGGGTCTGTACCCAACTGCGCCTGAACACGTCGGCTCAACAGCTCCAACAACGCACCTGGCCGCAGGGATCGCTGGCCCAGGCCACCGCGTGGCGTGCGATCGCGTCGGGGATCAGCGCGGACGCCAACCAGCCGCCGTTCGCGCTGGACCCCATCTCCGGATCCCCGTACGACCGTCTGCGGCTACGCCTCGTGGCCGGCTCCGGATCGCAGACCACCGGAAAGACGCGGTCCGACATCACGTTCACCGCGGTGAACACCGTGACCGCCCCGCATGACGACGTATGCGGTGAAGGGAGGCCGTGACATGAAGCTGTTCGCCCGGCTCCGGCGGCGCGATGACTCGGGTTCGATCCCCATGGCCCTGCTGCTGACGCTGGTCGGGGCGTCGCTGGCCGCTCTGCTGCTGCCGATGGTGGTCAGCCAGGTCAGCGCCACGCGGCTCGACACCCGGCGGGTCAACGCCCTCAACGCCGCCCACGCCGGCCTGCAGGCCGCGCTCGGGCAGATCCGCGACGTCCCCGACCGCACCGCCTGCAAGCCCGTCATCAATCTCCTCGGCGTCGTCACCGTCGGCGGTTGCAGCCTCATCGGCGTCGGCCTGCTCGGCATCGGCATCAACCTCGTCGTCTTCACCAAGTCGAACGGGCTGCCCTGCTCCCCCATCTCGGGCAGCGTGGGCACCGGGAGCAGCGCCACCTACACCGTGACGATGAAGTACCTTCCCGACGACCCGCGACGACACGACGACAACTGGATCCAGCAGAACGACTGGTGCCAGACCAAGAGCAACAACGTCTCCGTCGGCTACGCGCTGGTCCGCTCGCAGGGGACCGACCAGGGCCGCACCCGGACCCTGGAGGCCACGTACATGTTCGAGACCCCCCACCGGAACAGCACCTCCGGCGGACTGATCGACATCAACGTCCTCAACAGCGCCCGGTGCATAGCCGCCCCGTCCAATCCACCCAAAGCCGGCGACGCCCTGCGGGTCGTGACCTGCTCCGCGGGCAACGCCGCGCAGACGTTCCAGTACAACGAGGACCTCACCATCAGGCTGGACGGCTCGCCCGGCATGTGCCTGACGTCCAGCGGGCAGCAGGGCGGCAACGTCACGTTCCAGCCGTGCACCTCACCGCCGAGCCCGTCGCAGCAGTGGTTCCTCAACGACAACGGCGCCTTCCAGGGCGTCACGAGCGGGCTGGCCCCCGCCGTCGGGCTCTGCCTCAACGTGCTGCCCGGCGCCAGCCTCATCACGCTCGACGTCCTCGCTTGTGACGGCACGACCCTCAACTGGCACGCACCGCCCGACGGTCGCCCGTTCCGGGACATCCGCGAGCGCTGAGCCACCGCCACGACCTGCGACCGTTCGGCTGATAGAAGCGATCCGATCGACGCACACCGGGGCGATGATCTCCAAGGAATTCGCCGTACGCTGTGCCCGCGGGTGACGGCGGCGGAAGGAGATAGCGCACGTGTCGCTGACCGGGCTGCCGTTGCTGATCACCGGCGTCGTGGTGACGCTCGTGCTCGCGGTCGCGACCGGGCTGTACTGGCGGTGGACGGCTCGCGCCACGCAGCGCGTGGTCCTGGTCCGCACCGTGCTGCGCCCGCTCGCGCTCCTGCTCACCGAGGCGGTCGCCGTCGCCACCGCCGCGATCGGAGCCAACCGGGCCCTCGAGATCTACCCCTCCTGGTCGGTGCTCTTCGGCGGGGCCCGGACCGTCGACGGCGCCCGGACCGCCGACAAGGCCACCACCGCGCCGAGCGCCGGCCTTGAGGAATGGCTGCACGGCCAGGCGAAGCACGGCCGCGGCAGCGGGCTGGCGTTCGCGTGGAAGCCGGCCGAGGCACTCGCCTGGCGCCTGCCGTCCCCACCGGTCGTCGCCGTACCCGACATCTACTTCCAGGACAGGGTGGCCCGGTTCCCGGTCATCGTGGTGGTCGCACCCAGCCGCGCCCGAGCTGCGGCCGCCGGCTGGGACGACGACCGGCAGGCCCTGCAGATCGCCCACTCCGGCCGGCCCGCTGTCGTCGTGTTCGTCCGGCTCGACGACCCAGCCGCCGCGCTGCCCGTACTCGCCACGGCCCTGCCCGATCAGCTCGGCCGCGACCTGCGGGTCCAGCCCGTCGGCTGGGCAGTGGCCGGGGTCGGGCCGGACCAGCGGTCAGCCCTCGACCTGCTACAACAGAACGGCGACCGGTACCGAGCGGCCGCACTGGTCGACGACGGCACGCACGGGCCCGACGCGCACCTGGTCGACCGGGCCAGGCATGCGGCACCCGGTCTGAGCCTGCGCCTCGTCGCGGCGACACCGGCCGCCGCCGGCCTCGACTCCGACGTCGTTCACCAGCCCACCGCACGGCTCACCGCCGCGCTGCGCTGGCTCGGGCACCAGACGCCGCCGCCACTGGCCAGCCCGCTGGTCGACCCGGCCGTGCCGGCCAGCGGAGGTACGCGGTGAGCCCGTCGAGCATGTCAGCACAGATCCTCACGGTGGTTCTCGCCGTGACCACGGCCGTCGCCACCGGTTGGGCGTGGAATCGGGTACGAGCCTGGTGGCGCTGGCCGACCCGGATGCTCGCGCTCGTCTGCTGCCTGGTGACGGCGTTCGCCGTGGCCGGCGTCGCGGTCAACCGCAAGCTGCACATGTACACCTCGTGGGAACAGTTCACGGGCGACAACCAGGCGGCGCCACCGCCCGAGCCCGCGCCACGGACGTCCGACGCCGGCCCGAAGGCCGGCCGGCTGGTGACCGTGACGATCGACGGCAAGCGCAGTGGCATCCAGCTGCCGGCATACGTCTACCTGCCGCCCTCCTACGACTCCTCGACCGGGCGGCTGCCGGTGATCGAGGCGTTCGCAGGCTTCCCGGGCACGCCACAGACGTGGTTTGACGTAGCGGATCCACGGGAGGTCGCCGAACGGGAGATCAACGCCGGCCGGATGCCGCAGACCATCATGGTCTTCCCGGTCCAGCACCCCAGCCCTACCCGGGACAGCGAGTGCGTGGACGCGGTCGGCGGCGCACAGTTCGACACGTACCTGAGCCTGGATCTCCAGGACTACATCGGCACACACTTCCGGGCCCGCACCGACCGCGCCGGCTGGGGTGTCTTCGGCTTCTCGACGGGCGGGTTCTGCGCGGTCAACCTGGCCATGCGCCACCCCGACCGGTACGCGGCGGCGGTCAGCTTCTCCGGCTACTTCACCGCCATCACCGACCGGACCACCGGCGACCTGTACCGGGGCAACAACCGGGTACGGGATGAGAACAGCCCCCTCTGGAGGCTCAAGAACCTGCCGGCGCCGACGCTCTCGTTATACCTCGCCAGCGCTCAGGACGACCCCAAGGGCGTCGCCCAGATCCAGGACATGATGGCCGCGTCACGGTCACCGCTTCGGTTGACGACCGCGCTGGTCCCCCAGGGCGGGCACACCGGTTACGCGTGGCGCGCGCTCGCACCCGCCGCGCTCGACTGGATGTCGGCCCAACTGGGCGGCCCGATCGAGGGTGTGCCGGGCGGCCGGCCTGACGCAACGGCCACCGCAGTCAGCGGGTTGGCCCCGGCGCCCGGCAACGGCCGGCCCTCCGATGGCCCTAAGAATCGTCACCCGAAGCCTGTGGCTTCTCCCCCTCGGCGGGGCGCAGCAAACGACTGAGCGCCTCGACAGCGACGTCGCTGGGCGACGCCGCCTCCTGGTTCACCTTCTGCAGCTCCAGGTACACCTCTTCGCGGTGCACCTGGACGCTGCGCGGCGCCTTGATGCCGAGCCGCACAACGTCGCCCCGCACGTCGAGGACGGTGATGACGACGTCGTCGCCCACCATGACACTTTCACCGGGACGACGGGTCAGAACGAGCACGCGCTCCTCCTTCACATGACCGGTTAGCCCGGTGAGTGCACGATACCCGATTTATCCAAGAAAGAGGGGCGCACGCACAGGGAGTCCCGTACGACCCAGAACCAACTGGACGGCTCGGCGGGTGCGCCGCGCGAGGATGATCGGCGCCATGAGGTTGGCGCTGGCCTCCCCGGGCCGCTCGCCCGCGTTGATCATAAGGAGCACGAGCAGCTCGTCCGCGTCCACCGCGTCGAGCTCCTCGAGCGTCTCGTCATCGACGTCGACGGAGTAGTCCGGGAAGAACGGGGCCGGCGGCGCCACGAGGAACCGCAGCTCCGGACGGTCCACCGACCTCAGCGAGTACAGCAGTCCGGCCTCGTCCATGCTGACCAGTACGAAGCGACGCTCCCCCGGGAAGCCGGGAATCGGCGCCACGAAATCGAGCACGGGCAGTTCAGCGGTCTCGACTAGCGCGATGGCGTCGAGTACTAGAGCGGTCATCAATCTCCTCCGGTCGCGTTAGCGCAGGAAGTCAACGAGGGACGGCTGCACGACCTTCGCGGCCGCCCCGAGGGCGGCCTGGTAAGCGGCCTGCTGCAGCGACATGTCGCTGATGGTCTTGGGTAGGTCGATGTCCTCGACGTCGGACAGCTGAGCCGTCAACGCGTCGACCCGGTCGTTGGCGGCCTGCTGCATCTGCTCCACCTGGTTGTATCGGGCACCGACCGTGGACTGGGCCGTCTGCAGCGTCCTGAACGCCGCATCGAGCCGGTTGAGGTCGCCGCTGAGAGCGGCGGGGTTGGAATTGAGGTTGGCGGAGAGGTCCGCGAGCACGGTGAAGAGCTGATTGGCGCCCGTACCGAAGAAGGTCGACCCCGACTCGGCCACGGTCACCTTGACGTTGTCGCCCACCGTGCGCATCACCGTGCCGGTGTCACCCACGTAGTTGCCGCTCGTCGCGTCGAGCGCCTGGGCGCCGGCGGTGGTGCCGCCGAAGACGGGGCGGTCGAGGTACTTGGTGTTGGCGATGCCCATCGTGGACGAGCGAAGCTGGTCCACCTCCGCGGCCAGCGCCGCGCGGGCGTCCGCCGATCCGCCGACGCCGTTGGACATGCCCGTCAGCACCAGTTGGCGCACCCGCTGGACTTGGCTGATCATGCTGCTCACCGCGGTGTCGACCGTGCCGAGCCAGCCCAGCGCGTCCTCGGCGTTGCGCGAGTGCTGCTGAGCCGTGGCCAGCTCGCCGCGGTACTGCATGATCGCGACTGCGGCGGTCGGCGAGTCCGACGGCTGCGCTACCTGCTTGCCACTGGACAGCCGCTCCTGGATGTTGCCCAGGCGGCTCAGGTTGCCCTGCAACCCCATGAGCACGTTGGTGGCGATGGAGCGTTCCGTTACGCGGTACCCGGCCATGGTTTGTACCTCAGATCCGGTTGATGAGTGTGTCGAGAGTGGAGTCGATGGTGCTGATGACCCGCGACGCGGCCTGGTAGGCCCGCTGGTAAGCGATCAGGTTGGTCATTTCCTCGTCCAGGTTGACGCCCGACTGCGCCTGGCGTGACGAGTCCACGTCCTTGGTGAGGATGTCCTGCATGCTCGCCAGCCGTTCCGCACGCTGGGCGTCAACGCCGAGGTTCGCGACGAGCCCCCGGTACTTCCAGTCCGGGCCGTTGATCGTGACACCGATACCGGCGATCGCGTCGGCGTTGCTGCCGTCGAGGTTTCCACCGGTGGCCGAAACCCCCGACGCCGCGACCTTGGCCGGGTCGGTGACCAGCACGGCGATGTTTCCGGCTGTGACCGGTACCCCGCCGGGGGTACCGAAGAACGACGCTCCCGTGTTGCCGCTCAGGTCGTAGCCGGCCACGTGCTTGGCGTTGACGGCGTTGGCGAGCGTTTTCGCGACGTCGTCGAGCTGCTGCGAGTACTGCGGGATGATGTCGTTCATGGCTTTCATCGACGACCCGAGCTGCCCGCTCGGCACGATCACCTGGGCGTTGTTGTCAGTCCACTTGAGCCCGACCGTGCTGGACGGGGTCATGGTGTCGAGGCTCCCGGCCCCGTAGACCGCGACCTGCCGGGCCACATCCCCACTGACCAGGCTCGAGCCGCCCAGGACCACATCCAAGGAGCCGTTGGCGCGGGGCACGGCGCTTGCACCGGTGAGTTCAGCCAGGTGCATGACCAACGCGTCGCGCTGGTCGGCGAGCTCGTTGACCGGAAGACCGGCCAGGGTGCCCCGGATGACGGCCTGGTTCAGCTGCGCCGCCTGCGCCGCGGTGTTGTTGACGTCCGTGGCGTATGCGGTGAACTGCTCCCGAGTGGTCTCGAACAGCGACGAGAGCGCGTTGTGGGTGGCGTGCAGGGTGTCCGTGACGGTCTGCGAGCGAGCGATCACCTGGTTGCGAGCCGCCCCGTCACCGGGGTGGTTGGCGAGGTCGTGCCAGGATCCCCAGAGCTCGTTCAACTGCGTCTGCAGTCCGACCTGGCTCAGCGCGCCGAACGCCTGCTGCACATTGGTGAAAACCCGGTTCTGGTCGGCCAGGTAGGTGTTCTGCGCGTGCTCGACGCGGCCACGTGCCTCGAGGAACGCGTCCTGGATCCGCGGCACGCCGGAGATGGTGACTCCCCCGCTGGTGCCGTCGGAGACCGAGTACATGGCGGGTACGGGCGATCCGCCCATCGCCTGCATCTCGGCGCGCTGGCGCGAGTACCCCTCGGTGTTGGCGTTCGCGATGTTCTGCCCGGTGACGTCCATACCGCGCCGCTGGGAGTACAGCGCGCTGAGAGCGCCGGACAGGCCGGAAAAGGTACTCATTACATTGCCTCGTCAATCAGTCGGGCTCGGGGCGCGGCCGCGACGGTCTCGCCGTGGCGGCTGTAGGTCTCGAACGAGCCGGTAACCGCCAGCATCGCCTCACGTACGGCGCGCTGACCGGTGCTGAGCAGGTCTCGGTTCGCCTCGGCCAGGGCGCTGATCTCAGCAGTGAGCGCGAGGAAGGTCTTGCGGTGGTCGCGGAGCAGGTCCGACCAGGGCGAGCCGACAGCGTCGGCCAACTGGGACAGGCTCGGGTTGGAGCCCAGGCCCAACTCGGCGGCGACGGCCTCGACCTCCGCAGCGCGCAGGACTTCGGTCTGCCTGATCTGGTCGAGAACCATCTCGACCTCCCGGGTCGCATGGGCAAGCCAACGGGTGCGACCGGCAGCGAGCACCAACTGCTCCTCTTCAAGCTTGAAGAGAAGTAGTTCGAGCATCTCGCGCTCCCGCCACAGGATGCTCGACAGGTCCGCCAGCCCCATCTCGTCGCCCTTCTCGTCGGCTCGCTCTTGCCCGCGCGCCAGGTACCGGATACGTCGGCAGCTTCACGGCGGCCCTGAGGACTTCCGGCCACAAGACGGCATCTTCTCCACTTGAGAACAACCGTTCGTGGCGGTTATCACGGCAACCGCATTGCAACTCTTCGTGACCTCTTCATACACCCGACGCATTCGACCGTTATTTCGCCCGGCCGGATCGCCAAGTGGCGGGGCGCCACGGAACTGACAGCGCCCACGAAGAGGTCAATGTGTCTGCCAACACCGCCACTCAGTCGTCGAGCTCGGTCGAGAATCTGGTTCGTAGCCATCTTCCGCTGGTCGGCCACCTCGTGCGCGAGATGCTCGGCCGCCTGCCCGCTCACGTCAGCCGCGAAGACCTCGTCTCCGCCGGCATGGCGGCACTGGCCACCGCGGCCAAGGCCTACGACCCCG